>NZ_BAABSV010000004.1:0-544954 GCF_040369775.1 Brucella sp. NBRC 12953 | reverse complement strand
TGGTAGCTGTACGGCTTGTGCAAGCTCCATGGAGCAGCCCGTTTGAGCTAAAATCGATAATCAATCGATTTTTGAGCGCTCTCAACTCTTCAACATTATAACCTGAACCGTGAGGAGCATAGTAATCCATCCGCTATCGATGACCCGACAAACGGCAAAAAGCATCACACCCAACCAAATCTCTAATACCCAAATAAAATCAAAAAGCCCGGTGCATAAGCAGCCGGGCTTTTGCCGTTTCTGATAGATGATGAAGAAGGCTAAAGGGCAGGCCAACATAAGTCAGCCATGCTGCTTACATGCTGGGGCACCGGCTGGCCTCACAGAACAAGGCAAACTCAACCGTCCATAAACACAACGCGGCGCTTTTGAAAAAGTGGCTTTGAAACTCTATACTAAGCCAACTAGTAAGCTCGTAACAGGAAAATAGCCGATGAAGCTTCTATCTATTGGGTTAGCCATTATGCTCGCTGTCTCGCTTGGGTTTCCAGCATATGCCGAAGTGCGCTTTGGCAAGAATGTGCGCGTCGGTGGTCATGATTTCTCCAATCAGACCTTTAACAGCAAACGGCGGGGCAAGGTTTATCTCTACGAAGGTAAGCCCCGCAACGAAGGTTGTGTCTGGCGAAAAGGCAAGAATGGCGAGCGCGTGAAAGTCTGCCATCTGCAGACGAAGAAGAAGCGGAAGTGATCTATGCAGTTTAAGATCGGAGAGCATGCGCGCTGCTGGTTATGAAGGTAGCTAGCCCTTCGTTCGTTTAGTTTTCCCGTTCGGCAAGCACCGCCTTATGCATCGAATAATGCCTTTAGAGCTGATGAGACCTACGCTTGGCAACTTTCGTATGAGCGGTTCTGCGTTGGTGAGGTTTTCGGCGTGGCGTAATCATAAATGCGAACGGACGGTGCGATCGCATCGCTATCTGCATCAAAGCAGATAAGCATCGAGCCGTTATTATAAAAGCCCGAGAGATCATTGATTTGGGCAAATGGCTCGAGATGCTAACCCGGAAATTTCAGCAACATGGATCAATAGCAAGACAGAGATGGCGCGGTATTGCTCGTGATGAGCTTCATGGAGAAAGATCACACCATCCATTGGTGATTAGCCACATTCAAATAGCTCTGCGGAAAAGGGAAATTCCCAGGCAAGATTGGGGCTATCGGATATGTAGGTCTTCAGCGTTGATACCCCGAGATCGATAGTATCGGTTGGAAGCTATGTTGCGGTTAGAACTCGCTAGAAAATATGGACCGAGTATGAGGGGGAATACGAACCTTAGATAAGGTTGTTACGCCTGAAATAAGAATGTTTGAATATCGAGTTGAAGATATTTCTGGCGGAGAGAGCGGCCTCTTACGTGCAAGTAGAATTGAGTTAAGCCATTGAAAAATAAGTTCGAATAATTACTCGAACGCCAAACTGCGTATCATTTTGTGTACCAATTTTGAGGTACACTAAACTTTGGATTTAAACAGGACTTTCCAAAGCTGTGAATGCAAACCGCCTGACGATATCTGTTTCTAAGTTGTGTGGTATTGTGATTCGGCGTTCTTGTTGGGGGATTTTAAATGCAAGCTCGTTTCGAGATGACTGTAGGACGGGAAACTTTAAGCTCAATTCTAGCTGATTTTCCCTTAGACAGTGTTTATTGGAATGAAGCACAGAACAGATTCCAGTTTATCGATCGACTGCTGATCGAATGCCTCGGATGGGATCAGAATAATATTAAAGTTGAAGTTATAGATGATGCTGGTGGCAGGTCAGATTACCACCTTGGACAGCCGATACGAGCTGTTCTAGAAGCAAAACGCGAAGCACGAACATTTGATTTTTTACCCGGGGTGAAGCCCGGACAAGCCAGAAAACTTCGCCCACTCGTAGAGGGATGTCCGATACTTGATAGCGCGGTGAAACAGGTCGTTCCGTATTGTGCGATGAATGGTGCCCAAGTTGCAGTAGTATGCAACGGCCCACAAATGGTAATATTTCAATCTCAAATTCACGGGATGTCGCCCCTTGACGGAGAAGCATTTATTTTCAACGGACTACATCAGTATAGAGATAATTTTTCTTTACTGTGGAAATTACTCTCTCCAGAAGGCGTTGCTGAAAATAGAGCCTACCGCGATCTAACCAATATCAGAAATCCTCGGGTTCCTCCCAAAGCGATTACATCCATTGGCGATCCAATGGCATATCGTTACCGAAGTGACTTTCAGGAGAATCTTCGCGCACTGGCCTCGGTACTGTTGGACAGTGTTGAAGATAATAACGAAGTGAAGTCTGATTTCTATCGAGAGTGCTATGTTCCGATGGATGCAAACAACAGACATCTTCTCTTGAGCAAGAATATAATTGATGCTCGATATAGGCGCGTAAGTGATAATGGAATATCACCGGCCAAGTTAAATACTAAAGTTATAGAAGGAAAAGTCTCAGTTGATGATGCATTGGTGACTGGCTCGTTTGGCCGTAAACCGATAGTAGTGATTGGTGATGTGGGAGTTGGTAAAACATCTTTTTTTGAAAATCTTTTTGAACAGCTCGATGAGAAGCAAAAGAAACTAACTTATTACTTGCACATAAATCTCGGGGAACAGGCAACTCTCTCAAAGGACGTCAAGACGTTTATTCTATCTCGTTTGCCAGATATCCTAAAATCTCATTATGGAGTTAATATTGATGATTTGGGCCTCGTCAAAAAGATATACAAGGATGAGCTTGACGATTTCGATAGAAGCGTCTCAGGCGCATTAAAGGATGTAAGCATAGTTGAATACGAGAGAGAAAAGATAAAATTTTTACAAGAGAAAATGGCAGATCGAGGCCGCCATATTCAGCTTTCGTTTTCTTTTTTATCAAAGAGGCAGAATAAGCAGATAATAATTGTAATTGATAATGCAGATCAAAGATCATTTGAAGTGCAGCAGGAAGCTTTCCTGATCGCGCAAGAACTATCGTCCGAGCAAAGTGCTCTGGTGTTTGTTGCTTTAAGGCCGAGCACTTTCTATCAGTCGAAGCTCACAGGTGCGTTGTCGGGATACAAGAACCGTGTTCTGACGATTTCGCCACCACCTGCGGATGAAGTTATAAGGAAGCGCGTTACATTTGCAGTAAGAATTGCTGAAGGAAAAACTGCAGCTCCTGTTCTATCGGGCGTGCATTTGAATATACAAAGTATTGTTCTATTCCTGACAGCATCTCTTCGTTCAATAAAGTCAAATCCTCGAATACAGATGTTTCTTAGTAATATAACAGGTGGAAATACAAGGTTAATTATAGAATTATTCACGGGATTTTGCGGCAGTCCAAACGTAGAATCGGAAAGAATTGTTTCTATTGAACGAGAACAGGGAAATTATCAAGTACCATTGCATGAGTTTACCAAGCATGCTCTGTTAGGAGAGTATGCGCATTTTAATCCTGTTTCGTCTCTAGTTGGTTTTAACTTATATGATGTTAGCCTTCCAGATCCAAGAGAGCACTTCTTGTCCACTTTGATTGTGGCGTACATCAGTTCACCAATGGGTAGAAAGGATAATGACGGATTTGTTACAGGCGAAGAAATCCTTATTGAGATGGTTCGTCAGAATTTTGTTGATGAACAAATTCGATTTGCACTCAGGCGCTTAGCAAAGAAGCGGCTTATTGAAACTCCGCACGGGCATTACAGAGAATTGTCTGTACCTGATGATGAGATTCCTGACAAATTTCAGTTCCGAGCAACGTCTATTGGGCTTTATCATATCCGTCAGTGGGCGGGTTCATTTGCGTTTTTGGATGCGACATCCATTGATACGCCGGTCTTTGACGAAGACGTTAGGAATATTATTTTCGATAACTCTAATTCGTTCAGTATCAGTGATCGATACAAACGCGCGGATAGTTTCAAGCAGTATCTTGAAAGTCAGTGGCACATTGCAAATTTCCAACAGAATTATTATGACTTGATTCCAGTATTTGCCACGGAACGTTATTCATTCCAGTCAGTTAGCGATCATATACTGAAGAGAAAGAATGGTTCAGACAAGCAAAGAGGTTGGAGCCAAAGACGTAGGTTTTGAGGTCGATATAAATTTTATTTTAGAAGCAGTCGATAAAGGATTCCCGACTGCTTCTTTTAAATTTCTATTCTATTGAAAATTGTATTCTTTGATCAAGTATCTTCATTTCTTCCACGACTTGTTTTTTCTGTTTGCTGTACATGATGGCTACCACAAGAACGAGTGGCAGAAACAGCAGAGCAAAAATCAGCAGGGTTAGCCAGAACAGAAAGTTGGTGCCAATCTTTCCATCATAGATGTATCTGACCTGATCGCCCTTGATGTTGACATCAAGCTTGCCTTTGAAAGATGCGATTGGGTTGAACACTGATGTTTTGACCCGGCCCGAGATTAGCAATCCTGTTGGGCTTGGTTTCGTTTTGATTTTGTTGAATGTGCTGGATAGCTCTTTGATAAATACCTTTTCAAATTCTGCTGCTGTATCGATCTGATCTGTCTGGATTTTGCCTGATACTGAAAAGTCGCTCATGTCTGTCTTCCTGATTGGCGTTGGTTAGGTTGTCGATCTTCTTTTGTGTGGAACCCGAGGTGGTGGCCTAGGTCGCACTTGTTCCCTGTCAGCTTTCTCAAGCTGATCTGATGATTTGAGTGATGTTGATTTTGGGCTGGCTAGCTACACTGTCTCAGTGCTTGAGCAACGGTTTGCTCGGTTGCCTTGTACCTTCTGTAATCGATGCCATTCACTTTTGACCTGACTTCGATTTCGGAATCGGGCTTGAGCAAATTCTCAAAGGTGAAGGCGAAATACTTTTCTGCATCTTCACTCTCCAGTGAGCTTTCAACTTTGGCGAGGGCGCATACACAGGTGTCGCGCGCATGATGCCGAAACTTGTCATCCAGAACGCGCATTTCGTTGCTGGATAGGTCAACTCTTCGATCGCGCAGATCTTCCTGATTAAGGGCGATCATTGTCTGCTCACACATTTCAAAAGGCTTCTTGATGAAAGGTGAGTGGCTTTCCATCTCAGACAGTTTGGCTGTCAGCTCTTTAAAGCTCGAATTAAATTCGTTCTCGGCTGGGTTGCTGGCAGCAGGTGGCGTCTCGCCCGCCTGTGGGCTGCTCTGGCCGTTCTGGACGCCATCCTGATGGCGTTCTCTGAGCTGCTTTATATACCATTGAGGGATATGGCATGGGAATGAACGGCACACGAAGCCGCCATTCTGTTTGGTTTCAGCTGTCGCCTGTTGTTTTTGTGCCGGTTGCGGTTTTTCTGGTGCAGGCATTAAGGAAGATGCGGAGTTTGAGTTGGAGCTCGTTGTGGATTGTGCCGCTTGAAGCCAGTGTTCGCGATATTCCTGTGTGGTTGCTGGCAGCACTTTGCCAGTGAATGAGCAGGTCTCGGCAACCGGGATTAGGTCTTTGGCTTCTGACCAGTTTCCTGATGCAGCGGCAGATTTCATAGAGTGGTACAGATTATATCTGCATTCAGAAATCAGCCGGTCATAGTCGGGATTGCCTTTCGGATTTTTCATCGAACGCAGCAGCAGCGCTGTCTCATAGGCGGTGATGATGAAATCCTTATAATCGGCCTGACCATCTTGAGCCGCTGCTGGAGAAATCGGCCCTTGAGCAAAAAACGAGCTGGTGAGGAGGAGTGCGAATGCGCAACTCAGCTTGCGATTTCTATGTATTTTCAATTCAGGTCCTCCCACATGCGAGCCGAGATCATTTTCTGCTCGTTTCCGATGGCGTTGGCATAAATGGATGTGATTTCGATTGCTGAATGTCCCATCCATCTTGAAAGAAGGTTGAGAGGCACACCGGATGAAATGGCATTGACTCCATATCCATGCCTTAAGCCCTTGGGGGAGGTGTGTGGGCCTTCCGAAATTCCGGCATCCTGCATGACAGATTTGATGTAACGCCAGCCGGTCGCACGCGACCAGGGCCAGAGCTTGCGATCCAGCTTTCCCGGTCTGCGGATATGATGAACCAGCTCAAGTGTGTTGATGAGCTGTGCCGGAACCGGCACTGACCGATAAACGCCGGATCGTCTTTTCTTAAGCGTCTCGAACACGACCGTCTCATTTTCGAGATCAACCCGGTCAACCGTCAGGTTGAGGGCTTCCGAAATTCTGCATCCGGTATAATGCAGTGTTTCGCAGAAGGATCGGACAGCGCCGGGTGCCTTGGCTGCTGATTTAAGGAAAGCCTGACGTTCCGAGGCAGTCAGATAAAGCCTCTTTCCGCTTGGATCATTGATCATGGCAAAGCGTCTCCACTTGGTTTTGAAACACTTTATCGAGTGGTGATGAGTGCGTACGCGGCAGATATGACTGCGGCTGGCAAGAATGTGCTGAAATGAGCAGTTTTGAAGCCGCATGAAAAAGCAGCCTCTCACACGGCGGCAGTAGCCGACACGCTGTTATAAAGGGATGTGCTGTTCGTTCCATTTAGGCCCCCTGAAACCGAATATACAATTCGGTCTCGGGCTTGAGCCTGGGATTGAGCATTCAAAGAAAAATGAAAAAGAAATCGTCCGCTTTTTGTTTAAACAATTCTTCTAGGAAGTGTTTCAAAAACCTTGCAAAATCAGGGGTTGCGAGCCCAAAAAGATGTGATACAAGCGAAAAAACGAAACAGAATTGTATATTCTGTTTCAAAGGCATTCAGCTCAAAATTCATAGTTTTCTATGCGTTTAAGTGCGCAAACAGTTTAGTTTAGAAAATCAAATAATCTTACATTATTTTAATAGTTTAAGTGGATACAACGATAAGTGAATTAATAGCAATTATTACAGGTTGTCTTGGCTATTGATATTTTATCTAATTATCTTATCATAGTCCGTGATAGGCAGTGAATAACTTCCTTACCGGCGAGATAATTGAGCTTAATTTCTTGATAGTTTGTAGTGTTTGGAGGGTGACCCTCGTGTACAAATGTATGCCTCCAAGTAATAACATTATTATAAGCGGATTTCGGGCTATTTCCATGAGTGCGCACATATGCGTCATCAGCCGCATCGAGGTTCTTTTTAAAACGAATTAAATATTTGTCCCCAAATGATTTTACATGCTCTTTGCGTAAATCTTCTAATTTTATTTTTCCATTTAAACGGAAAAAGCGAGCACGTGTTACGTTACCCAGAACGCTGTGTTTTTTATCTGCGAAGCCGTAGAATATGTCTTTGATAGCAAGTTCGTAGGCTGTTACTGCTGAAGTTGCAATGAAGCCAATATATCGCCCCTGAACGAAGGGGTCGGCTATACCGGCCATCATTGGATCCAGATGAGCAAGATAGTCTTCGACCTGTAAAAAGCGTTCAGTGTATGACATTAAGATATCAGATACCTGTGCGCGAGTGTTAATCTCGTAGAAACTTCTTTCGGGTCACTGGTGTTAAAGAAAATGGCAGACCGATATTCTTCGTCTTTCAATAGGTCTGTAAAACGCTTTTGCAAGTTGTTTTGAATTTTGTTTGGATTACGGATTAATACAGCTAACACAGAGTCCAACGCCGCGAGATTCAAGGGACCGCGAACATGGAAAGGTTTTTCGCCTAATTCCTTGACTATTAATTCGGTTACTTGCTCAAAACGCTCGATAAAAGTAGCAACTTTTGACTGTCCATTACCTTTAATGTGGTTCTTCATTTGCGCATTGAGGAACTCTTTCATAGGCTTTTCGTAATCGTTGCCACGTTCTGCCATCGCGAATACACGTAATATCATCTCCACATCACGCTGGTGTTTGTCTAGCTGTTTTTTGCCTAAGATAATGCGCCAGTCCCGGTCCTCATTAAGCTGGTGGAGGTCATCCACAAGTTTTCCGTGGAAAACGCAGTTGCGAATTTCCTGAGGTCGAAGCGGAGTGCCACCCGTATTCAGGCGCTCAAAAATATGGTACATGCTAGTAGACTGATTAAATGGCGCTAATTGTCTGATGTTTACCGCTCTCAGAACCGCACCCTTCAGTCTACGTTGATCCTGATTGGACAGATCCTGGAACCTCTTTCCATTATATGGGCTGCCCTTGGAAAGCCCCGTTAAGCGAAATACAGCTCGGCGCCCTTGAAGGTTCTCAGTGCCGAAGTACCCTTCAAAGAAGAAAATTACACTCAGGATGCGCTGCTGGCCATCAATCACAAGATTTTTGTTTTCTTGATCTATATAGAAAAAGAGTTGTGGGACAGGAAGTCCAAGTAAAAAAGATTCTATAAGTAGGCTCGATTGCTTAATATTCCATACAAAATTTCTTTGAAATGAAGGTATTGTGATATCTTTATCATGCCACATCTGATGGATGAGGGACAGTGTGAGATCCGATGGGTAAGTTGCTATGTCGAATTCTACATGCGTATCAAGTTCTTCGTCCAATTCGATTTCAATCTCGATTTCGTCATCTAGCTTATCAGGCATATACTGATCCCTTGAATTTTTTACACATTAACTGCGTTCTGAAGCAAGAACCAGAGATGAAACACGTTTTTCACATGAGACTTAATGTCTATAGACGCGCCAATAGCATTCAGTTTCGTGTATCGGGTATGAATAGTGATCTGTTCAGGAGCGCAAATTCACGTAAACGCTTGTTTTCTAACTGAGGCGTAATCTTCATTGCTCTTATTTTTGGCCTTTTGCTTACAAGGTATAGAGTGCAGTAGTTTATAACGTTTTGATTGGTTTTCTTTAGTATGGCTATTGCGAGTAAAATGGATAATTTTTAGCATCCACAGTAGGATAGGCTTCCAGCAAAACGGTATGCCTTGGGCTTGATTGCTGTTCTCTGGCATATTTGGATGCGTAGGTCAGCATTGGCTCAATTCCTCTGCTATCATCCTTAAACTGGTTAATGTCGATCTTGGATATGATCTGGTCCCTGAATTGTTTGGCTTTCAAAGACAGAAGATGATTTTCAAATTCATCCTGATTGTTTGGATGGACCAGAAGACAGGCATGAATATGTGGTGTCTGAAACACTGTTGCAGCAGCACCTTGAGCGGTGCCTTCAACATCCAGACAGGCCACAGCAAAAGGTTGATATTTGAGTTTATTTCCTGCCCTTGGCCCCATAACGGTTCTGACAGCATCCAGATACCAGAGCCTGAAGGATTCAAATATTGGTCTGGAGTTATAAATTGACTTTGCATCTTTAGCTGCAAACAATCCGGTTCTGAATTGCATTGTTATGAAATATAGATTTTTCTCAAAATGAGCCTGTTGGTATTTTAGATTTGGATCATTAAAATCAAATCTGAATTTTTCCATAAAGAGATCATCAAGCCATTGATCATGACTAGAGTTAATTAGTGATCTGCCTGTCGGCAGATATCCATAAATGGATGGATTCTGTATGTTCATTATAATAGTACTTTCATGTTTTTAGTTAAGTTTTACAATTACCCTGGGAATGGCTACCCAGAGTTTCAGGCCCGATCGGGTTTTATTTTATATTCATAATCCAGGGGGAATTCACCCAAACATCATTTAGGTCGCGGCCGCCGGCCGCCGCAATCAACAAAATAAATTATATAAATTCACTTATAGGAAAATAGTCCTAGTCAACCCCATTGAGGGGTTGACTGATTTTTGAAAGTTTTGATCAGAGCATCGTAATGATTGAATAGCGGAATTAGTTCATTATAGCCTAATTTAACTATAATATCACCAGTTTTTTTCAGTAAATTACCATAATATTCAAGTTCAGATTCATTATATTTCATTCAATACAGTTAACTTGCCAAAGGTTCCTTCAGGTTGGGCAGTTGCTGTACTCCTACAATATTTATTTTGCCGAATATACTATCATTTGCATGAAAAAGCCTATCAAATGCATTTTGGCTATTGACCGGGTGCATTTGATAGGCTCTATTTTGTTTAAGTTATTGTAAAGGCTTAGTTTTTCCAATCAGCTTCTAAAAGCTTCATGTAGTCCAGAATGTCATTTAATGGGTATCCGCTGCCATAATGCGCGCCCATTGACCCGTCTTTATGCCCCATCAGGTAGTTTTGCAGCTCAGGTGGAAGCCTATGTTTTCTCATTCTATCCTTGAATGTGTGCCTCAGGCTGTAGATGCCATGAGCTTCTGTTTCACTCAGGTTATGCAGCTTGAGGTATTTGTTCACATTGGCTGAAAAATTGTCTGCACCTGTCGGATGAGTGTGAGAGGGGAAGCCTTGTGGATATTTTTTGAAGGCAATAAGGCTTTGGCCAACCAGCGGAATTTCTCGACCTCTGTGGCCCGTTTTAAGCTTCCTGAACTTGTTTGGCCTGATCTTTATATGAGGAACGCCATGGTCCAAACAAATGTCTTCAGGAGCCAGCCCACAAATTTCCTTTAGGCCGCCTCCTGTATCCATAATGGCATAGAGAATATGTAAGGATTCATCATTGAGGGATGAGAATGGAGAGTTTTTGAGCCACTTTTCTTTGAGGAACTCGATAGAGTAGGCTGGGCGGGCTGCCTTTTCCTCCTTTAGATGTATTTTGTAGAAAGGGTTGTCTTGCTTGAGGCCATTTTGTTCCAGATAGAAAGTGATGATCTTTCTCACATGCATAATCTGCTTGTTGGCAGTACCAGCCTCCATCTCCTCGGCCTCAACCCAGCCAACCAGATGTGATCTGTAGGCAAGGGCAAGTTGTCTTGAAACCTGTGTGAATGGTATACTTTTGCCAAAGAAGTCATTGGCTCTGTTGACTGCAAGGAGCACAGGAGCTTTTTTCTTTGAAACCTCTCTAGGGTTTAAGCCAATCAATTTATCTCTGGTGTGCTCATTATAGAAATCCAGAACATCATCCAGCGTTGGCTGATCAGGTGCCATTCCAAATAGGGCTTGGATGGAAATTGGATCCGGGTTTTGCTGCTTGCTTGCAATGATCAGCCTTTCGGCAAAGGCGGCCAAATCGCTCTCCTGGATCAACTGCTCCTTCGACCTGTATTGAATACCCAGATTTGCACTGATTGATTTAAGGTTTTCCAAAGGCTCGATTTCAGTGCTGGTGATGCTTTTGCCTGCCTTGAGGCGGTCCAGCAATTTTTCATAGTGAGCATGGAGCTGGCCATATTTTTCTATGACCTGATTGTGGTTCTTGCACTTCAATGAGGCCTTGAATTCAGAAAGGCCACCCGCCAGTTCTTTATACTGAGCAGGGATTCGCCTTCTGTAGAGGTAATTGCCTTTGCCTCTTTCAAACAGGTACTGAGCTTCAAATCCAGGAATCAGAGCTTTTTTCATAAGCACATGCGTACCGGCTTGTGTACCAAAAGTACATGCTAAGTCATTGATTTTAAGAAAAACAAGCGCTTAAGAGCGGCTTATGGCGGAGAGAGCGGGATTCGAACCCGCGATACGGTTCCCCGTATACACACTTTCCAGGCGTGCGCCTTCAACCACTCGGCCACCTCTCCGTCTATTGCTATTGTGATATCGTCTGATGATCAGAACTAACGCAAGCAAGGAAGGGCTTTCAAATCAGGTATTGGTTGACTACCAAAAAAGCCCCTGCGGCGCGCAATATAGCCAGAATGGGCTGATGTTCAACTCTTATTTGGCTTTTCCGCATTAAAATCTTCCAGCCTGTGAGAAGCTTTTTGTAACCCCTGTAACTCATTGTTATTAAATGGATAATTTTTGCGTGATTGGTGGGTAATTTCTGCACTTTGGGCTTAACCCGGTGCCATGCTATAATTAAGGTGCTGCAAAGATATAGTCAGGATAAAGTGTCGGGCAGATTTCCATGGCGCTGCATCTGAAGAAACAGGACAAGAATCGTGATCCGTTTTGTTTTGCGTGGTTTCGCGGTCATTTCTTTGGCGCTTGGCGTCATATTTGCGATTCTGGACGGAGCGCGCTCGGTGGGGGCCTCAGCTTTTGTCACCAAGCCGCTTTTGGATATATGGGCGAGAGCAGCCCCTGAAAGCCTGGGGGATGCAGAAGCTTATGTGACGCACTATATATCGTCAGGAGTGTGGAACGGGATCTTCGTTCCTGTCCTCGAACAGCCGGGCTGGGTCTTGTTCGGTGTGTTGGCGCTACTGTTTTACGTCGCTGGCCATCGCCGCGAGAAACGTTTTTTACAATTCACCGCGCGGTAAACGGTTTAGCTTCGGCTTCTACGCTCTATGAATTTGTTTGTTCGTGTTGTGTAAGGTTTCCCGCCTTTCATGACATGCATAAGGAGGTGTTAGATGGGTTTTCTGGACAGCTATCGCAAGAAAATTGAAATGCCTTCCCAATCGGATGCCTTGCCGGGCAGGGCAGCGCCAATTCCGACCGCTCAAGCGCATTTTGTTTCAGGGCATTCGCTGAAGGGGCCATGGCCGGAAGGTCTGAAACAAGTCATGTTCGGCATGGGGTGTTTCTGGGGCGCAGAGCGGCTTTTCTGGCAGGTGCCGGGTGTCTATGTGACAGCCGTTGGCTATGCGGGCGGAATCACACCCAATCCAACCTATGAGGAAACCTGCACGGGTCTTACAGGCCATGCCGAGGTTGTTCTTGTGGTTTACGATCCAAAGGTTGTGAGCCTTGATGAACTGCTGACGCTGTTCTGGGAAGAGCATGATCCGACGCAGGGTATGCGACAGGGCAATGATATCGGCACAACATATCGCTCGGTGATCTACACCTTTGACGAGGCGGATCGCGAAGCGGTTGAGAAGAGCCGAGATGCATATCAGTCTGCGCTGTCTGGGCGTGGTCTCGGCCCGATTACAACGGAAATCGCTGATGCTCCGGTATTCTATTATGCGGAGGATTATCATCAGCAGTATCTGGCCAAGAACCCGAATGGCTATTGCGGCTTGCGCGGAACGGGCGTTAGTTGCCCGATACCAGCAGCATCATAAAAGCAAAAAATCGCGCGGTTAACTCCGCGCGATTTTCTTATTCAGGATCAACATACCTTCATCGTCACCGGTCAGCTCTTCAAAATCATTCCAGGCGATTTTACGATAAAGGTCAGGCTTGTCGGTATAGAGATAGGCTTCACTATAGCCGAGCTCCTGGGCTGCCGCTTCAATTGAAGCCATGAGTGCCTTCGCAACACCCCGCCCGCGGAATTCTGGTGCAACAAGCAGGCTTGCAACCCACGGCTTGAGGTGAGGGTGGCTGTCGAGATCGTTATGGATCAACAGGACAAAACCCGCGAGTTCGCCATTCCACAAGGCTGCACGAACGGCCTGACCATCGGTTGCATGGACAAGTTCGTGCATTCCGTCAATGATCTGGTCTTCAGTTGCGCCTGAAAGATAGCCCCACTCTTTGTGGTTCCATTTGGCGCAGGTGGCGGCGAGATCGTTGTGGTCGTCCAGTTTGATGATTTCAATCATGATATTACCAGTGTGGAGGTTTGGTGACGGGCACGTCAGGTGCCGTCTGTTCTTCCAGCAGAAGAAAACGATCGGTGAGAGCTGTCAGTTTCTTGTTCAGTTGATCAACGGTTTTCCATTGTTCGGCCAAGACAGATGATAGCTCTTCAATGGTCTTTTCCTGTTCGGCGACCCGAATTTCGAGTTCTGTCAGGCGAGCGTCGGTGGACATGAGCGCTGTTCCGTTTTTGCTGATCATCAGATGATAAAAAATCCGCGCTGACGGCTCAATAACAATTATCGAGCAGTCAGAACGCGGATCAATCTGTCTCTTATCGTATGGTTTGAAACTTACTTCGTACCATACATGCGGTCACCGGCATCGCCGAGGCCAGGGATGATATAGCCCTTTTCATCAAGGCTATCATCGATAGAGGCGGTGAAGACGTCAACATCAGGGTGAGCCGCAGTGAAGCGTTCAATGCCTTCCGGTGCTGCCAGCAGGCAGAGGAACTTGATGTTGGTTGCGCCGCGTTCCTTCAGCTTGTCGATGGCTGCAATGGCGGAGTGGCCGGTTGCAAGCATTGGATCGACCACGATGATGAGGCGGTTGACGATATCTTCCGGAGCTTTGAAGTAATATTCGATTGGCTGCAGCGTATCGTGATCGCGATAAAGACCTATATGCGCCACGCGAGCGGCCGGAACCAGATCCAGCATACCTTCCAGCAGGCCGTTACCGGCGCGCAGGATGGAGGCGAAGACCAGCTTCTTGCCTTCAAGCGTTGGTGCTTCCATTGGCATCATCGGTGTTTCGATCTGCATGGTGGTCAGTTCGAGATCGCGGGTCACTTCATAGCAAAGCAGCAGCGAAATCTCTTTCAGCAAACGCCGGAAGCTGGCGGTTGAAGTTTCGCGCTTGCGCATGATGGTGAGCTTGTGCTGGACAAGCGGATGGCTGACGACATTAACGCCCATGATTTTTCCACTTTTCTTGTTATCGTTTTTCACTTTAACGGCGAATGATGCCGGAGAAAACGCGTGGCAGGCGCACACGCACAGTTTTATCTGTCTTTGACCATTTTCAGCACTTGCGCAAGTCTGGTGGTTTGAATTTGCCGTGTGAATCTTGGCTGACCACCAGCTTATGCGCGCTAACTGCCGGAAATTAATCACCAGATCACAAAAGGGGTATCGGCCTGCGGTCTGTGCTTGTATCGTCCGGCACAAGCTTTATATGCATCAGGCAAACGGAAAACGGAGATCGGCTTCGTTTCGCACATGAACCGGCAGGTGAGTTATGGGCCAGCAGACAGGCAATGCAGACCGCGTGGGCGCACATGGTGGCATGGAGCATTCGTTCGGCTTCAAGGCAGTGGACGAAAGCGAAAAGCAGGGGCTGGTCAATGACGTTTTCCATAAGGTTGCCAAGCGTTACGATGTGATGAACGATCTCATGTCGGCTGGTATGCACCGCGTCTGGAAAGATGCGATGATCAGCTGGCTGGCTCCATCCAAGCGTCCGGGCTGGACTTCGCTCGATGTTGCAGGTGGTACGGGCGATATTGCATTCCGCATTGTTGAAGCGTCCGGGCGTCAGGCCCATGTAACCATTCTCGATATCAACGGCTCGATGCTCGGTGTCGGTCGCGAGCGCGCGATCAAGAAGGGTCTTGCTGAGAACCTCGAATTTGTTGAAGCCAGTGCGGAAGAGCTGCCGTTTGAAGATGAAAGCTTCGATGCCTACACGATTTCATTCGGCATCCGTAACGTCCCGCATATCGACAAGGCGCTGTCTGAAGCCTATCGCGTGCTGAAGCCGGGCGGTCGTTTCATGTGCCTCGAGTTCTCGGAAGTTGAACTGCCGCTGCTTGATAAGATTTATGACCAGTGGTCTTTCAACGCCATTCCCCAGATTGGCAAGATGATCACGGGTGATGCTGATTCCTACAGCTATCTGGTTGAATCGATCCGCAAGTTCCCAAAGCAGGAAGACTTTGCGCGCATGATCCGCGAAGCGGGTTTTGAGCGTGTGAGCTATCGCAATTTCACGGGTGGAATTGCAGCGCTTCATTCAGGCTGGAAGCTCTGAGTCTGATATGAGCAATATTTCTGCTGCCATACGGTTGATGCGTGCTGGCTGGATCATGGCGCGCGAAGGCGTGTTGAGTTCACTGCCTGTTGATGATGCTGCAGGCCTGCCTGCGCTGGGGCACAAGTTTGCCAAAGTGCTTGCGCGCAAGCGTGCGAAAGATGCGCCTCGCTCTGAACGCATTTCGCGTGCGATGAACAAGCTTGGCCCTTCCTATGTGAAGCTCGGCCAGTTTCTTGCCACGCGCCCGGATATTGTCGGCAAGGATGTTGCCGCTGATCTGGAGCTGTTGCAGGACCGGCTCGACTTCTTCCCGCAGGCGGAGGCTGTTTCGGCAGTCGAGAATTCTCTCGGTCGCAAGATTGATGATCTTTATGTGAGTTTTGATGCGCCGATTGCGGCTGCATCTATGGCGCAGGTCCATCCCGCCTATGTGATGAAGGATGGCGCACCGCACAAGGTTGCCGTCAAGGTTATCCGTCCGGGTGTCCGCCAGCGTTTTGCGCGCGATCTTGAAAGCTTTTTCATGGTCGCCCGTATGCAGGAGCGGCATGTGCCTTTCACGCGCCGCTTGCGGCCTGTTGAGATGGTTGAAACGCTTCAGCAGACAACGCGCATCGAAATGGATCTGCGGCTTGAAGCGGCGGCACTTTCCGAGATCGCCGAGAACATCAAGGATGATGAAGGTTTCCGCGTTCCCGATGTTGACTGGGAGCGGACGGGCCGCGATGTCCTGACGCTCGAATGGATCGATGGCATCAAGATGTCGGATATAGGGGCGTTGAATGCAGCAGGCTTCGACCTCAAGAAGCTCGCTGAAACGCTGATCCAGTCTTTCCTGCGTCATACACTGCGCGACGGTTTTTTCCATGCCGACATGCATCCGGGTAATCTGTTCGTCGATCCGAAAGGTACTATAGTCGCCGTTGATTTCGGCATTACCGGACGGCTCAACAAGGATCAGCGGCGCTTTCTCGCAGAAATTCTTTATGGCTTCATCACACGCGATTATCTGCGCGTTGCGGAAGTGCATTTTGAAGCCGGTTATGTTCCGCACAAGCACGATGTGGCGAGTTTTGCGCAGGCAATCCGCGCGATTGGTGAGCCTATCCATGGACAGCCAGCCGAAACCATTTCAATGGCAAAGCTGCTCACGCTTCTGTTTGAGGTGACTGAGCTGTTCGACATGGAAACACGGCCTGAGCTTCTGATGCTTCAGAAGACGATGGTGGTGGTGGAAGGTGTTTCGCGCACGCTCGATCCGCATTTCAACATGTGGAAAGCTGCCGAGCCGGTTGTGGGTGCATGGATTCGCAAGAATCTCGGACCGCAGGGCATGTTGCTGGATGCCAAGGACAGCGCCTATGCGCTGCTCCATTTCACCCGCAAGACGCCTGAGCTGGTA
Organism: Brucella sp. NBRC 12953; assembly: GCF_040369775.1. Taxonomy (NCBI): domain Bacteria; kingdom Pseudomonadati; phylum Pseudomonadota; class Alphaproteobacteria; order Hyphomicrobiales; family Brucellaceae; genus Brucella; species Brucella sp. NBRC 12953. The sequence continues at coordinate 528,143 of NZ_BAABSV010000004.1, read as the reverse complement.
GCAAGAATGGATCGCGCTTCCGTGGCGCTTGACGAGATGGCTGCAAATGGTCTGCGCTTTGACGACGCGACTGCAGAAGCCATTGGTAGAGCCGAGGCGCGGCACTCGCGCTGGGGACGCATTGCGCAGATAGTGATTGCAATTTCATTGGCTGCGATAGCGATTAAGCTCTATATCGAGCTTTAGCTTCACCATAATTCATCTGTTTGTTGATTATTCAACAAAATAGTGATTTCATTGATTGCATCAGTATTAGACCGGTGCAATCAAATGGCCAGTATTACAATCCGCAATCTTGATGACGCCGCAAAAGAGCGGCTTCGCGTAAGAGCCGCTCAAAACGGGCGCTCCATGGAGGAAGAAGCAAGGCTTCTGCTTGGCGGTTTTGAAGAGACGAAGCCGGTAGCCGCTGCTTTGTCGCCGATTGCCGGTTCATTGCGCGATAAGCGTATTCTTCTCATCATCAGCGGCGGGATTGCAGCTTATAAAACACCGGACCTCATTCGGCGTTTGAAAGAACGTGGCGCGCGTGTTCGCACGGTCCTGACTGCTGGAGCCCAGCAATTTGTGACGCCGCTGACCATCGGCACTGTGTCCGCCGATCATGTGTTTACGGATCTTTTTTCCCGCGAGGACGAACAGGATGTCGGCCATATCCGCCTTGCGCGTGACGCCGATCTGATTGTTGTGGCACCTGCAACGGCCGGGCTTATGGCCAAGATGGCCACTGGCATTACCGATGATCTGGCCAGTGCCGTGCTTCTCGCCCGCAAGGTTCCGTTGCTGATTGCACCTGCCATGAACCCTGCCATGTGGGACAATGCCGCGACCCGGCGTAACCGCCTGACATTGGAAAAGGATGGCGTTCATTTCATTGGGCCTGAAAAGGGCGAGATGGCGGAAAGTGGAGAGGCGGGCACAGGTCGCATGAGCGAACCGCTGACAATTGTCGCGGCAATTGAAAACCTGCTTGCGCCACAGGCAAGGCCGCTTTCAGGTAAAGTGATCGTCATGACATCCGGCCCGACGCATGAACCGATTGATCCGGTGCGCTATATTGCCAACCGTTCCTCGGGCAAGCAGGGCCATGCCATCGCTGCGGCCCTAGCACATCTGGGCGCCACGGTGCATCTGGTCTCCGGTCCTGTCACGATCGCTGATCCGCAGGGTGTCAACGTCACCCATGTTGAAACCGCGCGGGAAATGCAGGCGGCGGTCGAAAGCCATCTTCCCGCTGATGCGGCTGTGATGGTTGCAGCCGTTGCCGACTGGCGGACAGCTAATGCAGCCGATCAGAAGATCAAGAAACAGCCGGGCGAGGGCGCACCAACGCTCAGCATGGTTGAGAACCCGGATATTCTGGCCGGTGTTGGTCATAGTGAGAAGCGTCCCGGTCTTGTGGTGGGCTTTGCTGCGGAAACGCAGGACGTGCTCGCCAATGCCAGCCGCAAGCTCGACAAGAAAGGTGCCGACTGGATCGTTGCCAATGATGTGTCTGGCGATGTGATGGGCGGCGATCGCAACCGTGTGCGTGTTTTGAGCCGCGCAGGCATCGAAGAATGGCCGGAAATGAGCAAGGAGCAAGTTGCTGAAAAGCTTGCAGAAAAAATTGCAGCCGCACTTCTCGAAATAAAAAGCTGATTTTTTTTATGCGGGGCATGTCACATTCCGATGCAGCTATCTCGTCTTGATGATGAACGACCCATACGGGTCAACATCCAGGAGAAGAGATCATGGAACTAAGACTTGCCCCTTACACTTTCGCACCGCAGATCATGCAGGCAATGGTGGAGCTGGAAAAGCGCGTTGCGGCATCCGGACTTGAATATAGCCTTTATGAGCTGGTGAAAATCCGCGCTTCGCAGATCAATGGCTGCGCCTATTGCATCTATATGCATACGGCTGACGCGCGGAAGGCTGGCGAAACTGAAGAGCGCCTCTATCTGGTTGCTGCATGGCGTGAATCACCGCTTTATACTGCGCGGGAGCGGGCGGCACTTGGCTGGACCGAGGCGCTGACCCTGTTGGCACAGACGGGCGCACCGGATAAGGATTTTGATGCTTTGAAAGCGCATTTCTCAGACGAAGAGATCGTCAATCTGACTATGCTGATTACCACCATCAATGCGTGGAACCGCATTGCAGTGGGCCTGCGTCTCGTTCATCCGGTTAAAGCCGATGCAGCTGCCGCTTGAGCCAAATATCAATGATGCGGGTGTGTTCGAGACCTTGCGGCCTCGGCTCACCCGCATTGCCTATCGTATGGTGGGCACCCATGCCGAAGCCGAAGACATTGTGCAGGATGCATGGCTGCGCTGGAGTGCTGCGGATCGTGCAACCATCCGTGAGCCGCAGGGCTGGCTCACGCGTGTGGTCAGCCGTCTTGCGCTCGATCATCTGAAATCTGCACGCGTACGACGTGAAACCTATCCCGGAACATGGCTGCCTGAGCCACTTGTCGAGGATGAAGAAGACCGCAGCGACGATATCACACTGACATTGATGCTGGCGCTTGACCGACTGTCGCCGCGGGAGCGGGCAGCTTTTCTTTTGCATGACGTGTTCGATATGGGCTTTGAGGAGGTCGGGCGTGTGCTTGATCGCGATGCTGTGGCCTGTCGCCAGCTGGCGAGCCGCGCGCGCAGCCATGTTCGACAGGAGAAGTCGCGGCTTTCGATGCCTGAGGATCGCGGACGCACGATTGCGGAGGCTTTCTTTCAGGCGTCCCGCAGTGGTGACATGACGGCGCTGAAAGGTCTGCTGGCTGAAGATGCTGTGATGTATTCCGACGGTGGTGGTATCCGCAATGCAGCGCTCAACCCGATATATGGGCGTGAAAAGATCATGCGCTTTTATGACGGTATTGCGCGTAAGAACGATGGGCTCGTGCCTGCCATCAATCATTTTGCGCTGTTTGATGGCTTACCCGGCCATATGAGCCTTGAGGCGGATGGCCTGCCGCAAGTGGCTGCGGTGGAGATCGAAGACGGATTGATCCGGGGGGTCTATCTCATCCGCAATCCTGACAAGCTCAGCCATTTGCGGAGAATGTTTTAGAGCGCATCCCGAAAAGTGTGAAACGGTTTTCGGGATGCGCTCTAAAAGAATTCATCCAAGAGGCGATAAAAAGCGATCTTCTTTTCGTCTATTACAGGCCCGTTATAGAGAGCGAGGAATGGCATTACCCATTCTTTGCCGAGATTATATTCAACACTCCAGCAAGCCAGCGCCAAGTCCTGATGACGGTCGGCAAGACCCAGCCTTCCACAGTCGATGAAGCCCGTGAAATTGCCATTAGCGGCCATGAAATTGGGTAGGCAAGCATCGCCGTGGGTGATGACGACATCTTCGCTTGCCGGTTTAAGGCTGCAGAGTTCCGCGAACAGATCTTCAGCCGTTTGTCCTGCACGTTCGTCATCGAAATCATCTTCATCAACCGCACCTGCCAAAACACGTTTGCGGGCGTCTTCAATGCGAATATCGACCCGATGATCAAACGGGCATGATCTGGGATCAATATCATGCAACGATTTCAGCGCTGCTGCGAGAATTTCGATGATGCGCTGGGGTGCAAGACAATCTGCAGCAGATGCGAGGTCGTGGCCTTCCAGCCGTGTCATGAGCAGATAGCTTTGATCAGGCTCCTGAACAAAGCTCATGATAGCAGGGCAGGCTATGTTTTGCTGACTGAGCCAGGTCAACCGGGCCGCTTCATCGGCAAGCTCGCCGACAGGGCTTGCGGGCTCAATCTTTAAAACGAGCGGGGCTTTTTCCGGGTGCTCCAGAAGAAGAACATTGGCCGTGGATCGGCCAATGCCATCCTGCTGACTGCGATAGCCTGCCAGAGAATGCGCAAGTGCATCGGGCAGATTGAGAGCAGCCAGAACAGGGTCGTCCATTGTTTCTCCGTGAAATCAGGCCTTGTCGCGGACCTGATAGTCCTTGATCGTGGCAAAGCGGATCGCCTTCCAACGCTCGGCTTCGTAGTTGAGCGAGAAGCCATTCTGCGCGAGAAATACCGGATCATTGTCAAGATCGTGTGCGATATCAGCGCGATGCGAGGCAATGAAGCGGTCGAGTTCTGCAGGTTCATCCGCTGTGATCCAGCGGCAAATCGAGAAGCGCGACATTTCAAAGCCGACAGGCAGAGAATATTCGATCTTGAGACGTTCGGTCAGAACGTCGATCTGCAGCGCGCCAACCACCCCGACAATCGCCGGTGAACCATCATCCGGCACGAAGAGCTGTACGACGCCTTCTTCTGCCATCTGCTGAAGCGCTTCACGCAGCTTCTTCGCCTTCATCGCATCATCAAGACGGACGCGGCGCAGAATTTCCGGAGCGAAGTTAGGCACGCCACGGAACAGAATGTCTTCACCCTCGGTCAGCGTGTCACCGATGCGCAATGTGCCATGGTTCGGGATGCCGACAACATCGCCCGCGAATGCTTCGTCTGCGATCTGGCGGGAGCGTGCAAAGAAGAACTGGGGCGCAGACAGGCTCATCGGTTTGCCGGTACGTACCAGCTTGGCCTTCATGCCGCGTGAAAGCTTGCCGGAGCAGACGCGCAGGAAGGCAATACGGTCGCGGTGGTTCGGGTCCATATTGGCCTGAATCTTGAACACGAAGCCGGTCATTTTGTCTTCGGTCGCGCCAACCATGCGGCTATCTGCCTGCTGGTCGCGTGGGCTAGGGCCGAAGTCGCAGAAGGCTTCGATCAGATCGCGCACGCCATAGTTTTTGAGTGCTGAACCGAAATAAACCGGTGTCATATGGCCTTCGCGGAAGGATGCGAGGTCAAACGGGCGGCAGACGCCGCGCGCAAGTTCGACGCTTTCAATCCATGCTTCGCGTTCGTTTTCAGGCAGAAGCTTCGCTGCTTCTTCCGGTCCGCTGACCTTGGTGGGCTGCTCTTCGGCATCCTTCTGGCGCACAGTGTTGCTGTGCAGATCATAAGTGCCGGCAAAGCTTTTGCCCGAACCGATTGGCCAGGTGATCGGTGCTGTATCAAGCGCCAGCTTTTCTTCGATCTCGTCAAGAATTTCGAGTGGATCGCGTGCTTCGCGGTCCATCTTGTTGACGAAGGTCACGATTGGAATATCGCGCATACGGCAGACTTCAAACAGCTTCAGCGTCCGTGGCTCGATACCTTTTGCGGCGTCGATGACCATGACGGCGGAATCCACAGCGGTCAGCGTGCGATAGGTGTCGTCTGCGAAGTCCTCGTGCCCCGGTGTATCAAGCAGGTTGAAGATGCAGTCCTTATACTCAAAGGTCATCACGGAAGTGACAACCGAGATACCGCGGTCGCGTTCGATGTTCATCCAGTCCGAACGGGTCTGGATGCGATCCTTCTTGGCCTTCACTTCACCGGCAAGCTGGATGGCGCCACCGAACAGCAGAAGCTTTTCGGTTAGCGTGGTTTTACCAGCATCCGGGTGCGCGATGATCGCGAAGGTACGGCGCTTTGAAACAGGATGATCAGCGGGCATGAAGAAACTCGTAATGGCGAAGTGATGGCTGCGCGAAACGCGCGCTGCGAAGATGTTGCGCTGCATCTAGCAGTCATTGGCCAAAATCTCAACAAGCCCGGTGTTTGAAATGAAAAAGCGGCGTGAGGCACGCCGCTTCGCAAATTTGCTGTTTATGATTCTAGCGCTTGATGCCGAGGCCGAATGCAATGAACGACCAACCCTGGAAGATCAGATCGATTGCCAAAAACAGGCCCAGAATGAACAGGCTGTTGACCGGCCACTGCATTGCAATGACGAGACCTGCGAGAGCGGTGATAACGCCCGCTGCAACAATCCAGCCCCAGCCTGCTGCCGGCTTTGACTTGAAGCCCATCCAGATGCGGAAGAAGCCGGAGCCCAGAAGAGCGGCTGCAAGCAGGAAGGTCAGCACCCCGGCGGCGAGAATTGGATTGACGAAGGCGACAATGCCTGCGGCTGCATAGAGCAAACCACTCAGCAGCCAGAAGAAGAAGCTGCCCCAGGTCTTCACGCCGAAGGCATGAATGATTTCGATGATCCCTGCGACCAGCATCATGATGCCGACATAGTAGACGGAGACGACCGTCGCGAGAACCAGATTGCCGAAAGCAATACCGCCGAGGATCAGCAGCGCGACGCCGAGAGCGACGAACCAGCCCCATTTTGATGAGACCTCGGTTGGAAGGGTAGGACGATTAAAGTCATTCTGTGCTGTTGCCATAAGATGTCCCTCAATTTTCATTCCCGATCAGCAATATAAGCCAAACTGAAGATTTGGCCAGAGATGGATCCGAGGCTTGAACTCGCCCAAAAATCTCCTGTTGGTGTAAGAGCCAGAACACGGTATGTCTTTGCAGTAAAAACTTTTTTTGGCTTAAAGTCAGTTTGATGTTTGATCTGGTTTCGCACTATTGGCCGCATATCCTGGCTGTTCTGTCGATCGTTCTGGGAGCGATTGCAGCTATCCACGCGACAATGACCAAGGATGAGGTGCGGACCGCGCTCGGCTGGGTTGGCGTGATTGTGCTTTCGCCAATCGTCGGTGCGGTTGTCTATGCGCTGGCAGGTGTGAACCGTATCCGGCGCAGCACCCTCGGACATCAGCGCGATAATATGGGCAATATTGCGCTTTATCATTTATCGCATTTCGACACGACCAATGATCTCGTGCGCGCGGCCTTCGGACGTCAGTTCGGGGCGATGAAAATTCTTGGCGACACTGTCAGCCTTTATGATTTTACCAGCGGCAACAGCATAGAAATGCTGGAAACCGGTGATGAAGCCTATGCGGCAATGCTGGATGCTATCGGCAAAGCTGAACGCAGCATCATGCTTGAAACCTATATTTTTGACCGTGATGCAATCGGCCAGCAATTTGCCGATGCGCTGGGTGATGCCGTCAAGCGTGGTGTCGAAGTTCGTGTATTGGTGGATGCTGTCGGCGCGCGCTATTCCATTCCCAGCATCGTTAATCTGCTGAAGGAAAATGGTGTGGCTGTTGATGTGTTCAACGGCAATATCATTATGGGTCTGCGTCTGCCTTATGCAAACCTGCGCACCCACCGTAAAATCCTGATCGTTGATGGCAAGCTGGCCTTTACCGGCGGCATGAATATTCGTGCAGGCTTTGTAAAAGCTATCGCTGGCGATGCGGTTGCGTTTGACACGCATTTCCGCGTCGAAGGTCCGGCGATTGCCGATCTCTTCCATGTCGCATCGGAAGACTGGCGTTTTGCAACAGGCGAATTGCTGACCGGTGACGCCTGGAGCATTGCAGCACCCAAAGATCCGCCGGGAACCGGCAAGCTCATCCGCGTGGTCGGCTCGGGGCCAGATAAGAACATTGAAACCAATCATCGCATGATGATGGGCGCCTTCTCGATTGCGCAGGAGCACATCCTGATCATGTCGCCTTATCTCCTGCCAGACCGCGAACTTATCAGTGCGCTGGTCACTGCTGCCCGGCGTGGTGTGTCGGTTGATGTGGTGGTTCCGGGGGTCAATAATCTCAAGCTGGTGGATCGCGCCATGCGCGCGCAATTCGATCAGTTGCTGAAAGGTGGCTGTCGTATCTGGCGGGCAGGGGGCGCGTTCAATCACTCCAAGCTGATGACGATTGACGGTGCGTGGTCCTATGTCGGCTCATCCAATCTTGACGCCCGTTCGCTGCGGTTAAATTTTGAGGTCGATCTCGAAATTCTGGATCGCGAGATTGCGCTGAAAGTCGAAGAACGTATCGGCAAGGTGATCGACAGCAGCCGGGAAGTGAACCTAACCCGTCTCAAAAACCGCCCGTTCTACGAACGACTGATCGACCGTATCATCTGGCTCGGATCGCCTTATCTTTAAGGCTTTTTAGCTGCCTGAACTTGAGTTGCTGGTCAGCAGTGAAGGATTGAATTCTTCGAGGACCTGCGCTGCGGTTTTAAGATCGAGATGCGCCTTGATCGGAAGATGGTCAGAAGCCATACGCGCCAGCGGTGTGTTGTGAACCTCGACAGCCGTTACCAGATTATGCGGCGTTCCAAGAACGCGATCCAGCGCAAATACCGGAAAGCGGGATGGAAAGCTGGGTACTGCAGTTGATACATGATTGAACACCGGCATGAGCGATGCGAGTGAGGATCGTTTGCCGATACGCCATTCATTGAGGTCGCCGATCAGCAGCGTCGGCAGGGTGTCGGCTTCCTGCAATGCGGAAAGAATGCTTTCCGCTTGCTGTTCGCGGGAGCGCTTCAAAAGCCCCAGATGTGCTGCGATTACGCGCAGAGGGCCGGATGCGAATTGCAGGTCGGCAACCAGTGCGCCGCGCGGCTCTACCCCTGGCAAAGCAAGCTGGCGCACATTGCGCACAACACCTTCGCGAAACAGCAAAACATTGCCGTGCCAGCCATGGCCTTTGGGCATTGTCGATGTGATCGGTACGGGAACAAGGCCGTGGCGGCGCTCAAGCAGGCCTAAGTCCAGCAGGCCGGATCGCTCGCCGAAACGCTTGTCTGCTTCCTGCAGAGCGATCACATCGGCATCGATTTCGCTGATAACGTCGGCTGTGCGCTGGGGGTCGAAGATCTTGTCCACACCAATGCATTTATGGACATTGTAGGAGGCGATCACGATGTCGCCGTCTGCAACATTGGTATGCAGTGGTCGGAAGCCGGGCCGATTACGGATAGCCGTCAATATTTTTGTAGAAATTCGACCCGGTGTTTTCTTTTTCTTCACCCGCCGCTACCTCGTGCCGTTTTGGATATCCTTTTAAATAGGTCATTTTGCGGTTTGAACAGTAGTGTTGGATCACAGATTGCTGACAAGATTGTTTTCAGTTCAGCTCATCGCGTGATGAAACGGATTACCCGGTCAACAAGTCCAGTATAGGGTGGCTTGATCAGGTCCGTTGCTGCAGGCGTATATTTGGTCAGGACTGGCATGGCTTTCGAGAAGGTCAGGAAGCCATCTTTGCCGTGGTAATGCCCCATGCCGCTATGGCCAACGCCACCAAACGGCAGATTTCCGCATGCAAAATGATAGAGCGTGTCATTGATGCAGACACCGCCTGCAACGACCTGAGAAAGCACCGTCTCGATTTCAGCTGTGTTGTCGTTGAAGCAATAAAGCGCCAGTGGCCGCTCATGATTGAGAACATAAGCGATTGCCTCATCAATTGAGCGATAGCTTATAATCGGAAGCAGGGGGCCGAAAATCTCTTCGCGCATGATCGCGCTGGTCGGACCGGGCTCCAGAATTGCTGCGGGCGTCATCAGCCGTGGGTGGCTTTGTGCAGTCGGTGCATCCATCAGTGGAACGATTGCTTCGCTGTCATCCTCTGCATCGTGCAACAACGAGGACAGGCGCGCATATTGCGCATCATTGATGATCGTCGTGCGGTCGCTTTGCGCTGATCCCTCGCCATATCGCTTGCGAGTTTCTTCGCGCAGCAAGGTTACGAAGGCATCGCGTTTGCTTTGGTGGATCAGCACATAGTCCGGCGCGATACAGGTTTGACCCGCGTTGAAATATTTGCCTGTAGCAATGGAGCTTGCCGCACGTTTGAGACTGGCTCCTTCACCGATAATGGCAGGCGATTTGCCACCCAGCTCCAGAGTTACGGGTGTGAGGTTTTCGGCTGCCGCTTTCATGATTTTGCGACCAACGGCAGTCGAGCCAGTGAAGAACAGGTGGTCGAAAGGCAGCGATGAAAATTCAGCGGAAAGATGCGCATCGCCAAGTACCACCGTTGCCCGATCATCAGGAAAGACGTCGGCAATCAGTTTGCGCAGAAATTCTGATGTGTGTGGTGTATGCTCGGACGGTTTCAGAAAGACATGGTTGCCAGCGGCGACCGCTGCCACCAGCGGCGCCAGCGCAAGATTGACCGGGTAATTCCACGGCGAAATAATACCAACCACGCCAAGAGGTACAAAACGAAGCTCGGCTTTGGCGGGCCACAGTTTCCAGCCTGCGGTTCGGCGTTGTGGCTTCATCCAGCGTTTCAGGTGATGCAGCGCGTGATCGATTTCGGCGAAAACGACGCTGGCTTCGCCCAACAAGGTTTCATGTGTCGAGCGATTGCCAAAGTCGGCATTGATGGCTTGTGCCATCTCCTCAAGACGCTCATGGAGAGTTCTACGCAGATTACGCAGATCATCTATGCGTTGCTCATAAGCTGGTCGATCATCCAGCCAGCTTTGTCGCAAACGCTTTAATGTCGCCTGCAATTGGTATTGTGGCGAAGCAGGCTGATCAGCGCTCATAGGCAAAACTCTCTGTTGAGCGCGCGAAAAGGAACTGCGCCACATAATAGGTGGTGAGAACCCAGAGGCCCGCGAGCGGAATAGGCGTGTGAAAACGATTGAATGCGAGCAGCGTATCACTGACCATGAAGAAAATGCCGCCCGCAGCGGCAAGCCATGCGGCATAGCGCAATGCGGTGTCGGGGCTTGTCGAAAGCGCACGGCTAAAGGCCTGAGCCGCCATAATGCCAATTGCTGACGCATAAATGGCAACGGGGATTTTCATGGCTGACGGCAATTTGCCCCACAGACCCACAATGATCGAAATTGCGAGCACTGCAAAGATCAGGCAGGCGAGTTTGCTTTCTGCAAAGCGCGTCTTTCGGCACAGTGCATAGATGTAAATGCAATGAGTTATGAGAAAGCAAATCAGACCAGTGAGAAAATATTCACCGGGAAGCATCAGGAAAAAGTCGCCAGCGGCAGCAAATGCAAGCCCAAGCGCGATTGCAAATCCGTATGTTTTGGAGTTGAGACGAGGGGCGTTCAGAATTGCGAAAAGCAGAAGCAGTGTCGCGGTTGGTTTGGTTAGATAATGAACCCAGCGCCAGAACGGAATCTCCCCATTCTGGCTCAATACGCTGCTCAGGATCGCGCAGATCGCGCTCACTAGAAACAACCGATAAAACAGGCCGTTTCTGCCAAAATCCAGCAAGCCCTTATGGCGCATTCTTCTCCCCCTTTTGCTTCGTCCCAGGCTTGATATGATTATTGTTTTTGAGCCTGTAAATCCCACTATTGTTTTGTCTGTTCTGCCTCACGCCGACGTTTGCGCCCCAACCGCTCTGCGCGCGTAGAGAGTTCGGCATTGCCTTCAAGATCGGACTGCAGAATAAGCCCATGCTCGCGGAGCCAGCGGATCATCTCCCCAAACTCAAGGTCATAGGCAGGTTGCTCCATCTGATTTGTCCTTCAAATCGCAATTCTTGAATGAAGGATGCGCGGAGTTCTCGCATGTGGCAAGGCCCAAAGCATTGCGAGATTACGAAGCCATTGTTCGTTAACCATTTATTAACCAATCACGCTCACTATGGCGTTATAGCTGTTGTCGTGACTGCGGATGTACCAGCACTGATGACAGCGTAAAAAAGGCCGGGCAATTTGCCGGCCTTTTTCATTTTATGACTGTAGCCACGCGCGCGGCGTAGCCCCAATTCCTTACATGGACTGTGAAGTTGCCGAGCGGCTAGGTGCGTCCGACCTGTTGTTGCCCCAGTCGCGTGTCTTGTTGTCCGTCGACTGACATCCCGCTGCTGCCACAGCAATAAGCATTACAGCGATGAGGGAGAGTGTCTGCTTCTTCATATTTTCATTTCCTATGGTTTTCGAACTCAAGCGTTCGGGAAACCCACCCGTTGGGAGGGACGCCGGAAAGCTCGTCAGTTAAGTGAAAAGACTGCGGTTTCGAAATGCTCTATCGAAGAACAAATCGCTTCCATTCATGTGCCATATACGGCCATGGATTTCATCCAAACCCACCCGATGCGTGGTCTATTTTGAAACCGTTGATTTTCAGTTTCATTCTGGTTTGGAGTAGCTCAGATCACGCTTATGTGTTTGCGCAATGAGATGTGATTTCGGTCTTTGCCGAACCGTTTGGTGCTTGGCTCAATGGTCAAACACAGGCAACAAAAAAGCCCGCTTGCGCGGGCTTTTTGGGGTGCTTCTGGACCTTGGTAGTGGTCTGAAGACTTGGAAATGGTGCCCAGAAGAGGACTCGAACCTCCACGCCCTTGCGAGCGCCAGCACCTGAAGCTGGTGCGTCTACCAATTCCGCCATCTGGGCGACGAGGACCGATCTAAGGGGTCGGCCTGTCTCTGTCAATCACGATTTCGCAGTTCAATCAGCTTTTTTTCACATTCCTGTCGTGAAGGCTGAAAAAGGCCAGGGAACCGAGATGAAAACAGAGATCAGGCGCGGTGCATCATTGCGCCCGCGCCCGAAAAATCATTATGCAGAAAGCACTTCCTTGGAAGCGACGGTCGAATCGGCGTTCAGCTTGTAGATGATTGGCACGCCGGTATTGAGTTCCTGCTTGAGAATCTCTTCCGGTGTCAGGCCATCGAGCGCCATGATGAGCGCGCGCAGCGAATTGCCGTGGGCTGCAACCAGGATGGTTTCGCCACGCAGCACATGCGGCTGGATGGTGTGCAGGTAATAAGGCCAGACGCGCGCGCCGGTATCCTTCAGGCTTTCGCCGCCTGGAGGAGGGACGTCGTAAGAACGGCGCCAGATGTGAACCTGCTCTTCGCCCCACTTTTCGCGTGCGTCGTCTTTATTAAGGCCGGAAAGATCGCCGTAATCGCGTTCGTTCAAAGCCTGATCGCGGATCGTTTCAAGATCGGACTGGCCGAGCTCGTCAAGAATGTGCTGGCATGTGACCTGCGCGCGCGACAGACCCGAAGTATATGCGAGGTCAAACTTGAGGCCAGCGGCCTTCAAACGCTGACCCGCAGCCTTGGCTTCGGCATGGCCCTGTTCGGTAAGGCCTGGATCGCGCCAGCCGGTAAAAAGGTTCTTCAGATTCCATTCGCTTTGGCCGTGGCGGACCAGGACGAGGGTACGAGACATCGCAGCACTCCGTTGGGATAATTGTTAGTTAGTTGTTAAGTCCGAGAACATCGAGCATGGAATAAAGGCCGGGTTTCTTTCCATGTGCCCAAAGAGCGGCTTTCACCGCGCCGCGCGCAAAGATTGTGCGGTCCTGAGCATGATGGGTGAGGGTGATGCGCTCGCCTTCGCCAGCAAAAATCACTTCATGGTCACCGATAACCGAGCCGCCGCGCAGGGTTGCAAAGCCGATTGTGCCCTGCTCACGCGGGCCGGTGTGACCGTTGCGCACGCGCACGCTCTTTTCTGCGAGATTGATCGCGCGACCTTGCGCTGCGGCTTCACCAAGCAGAAGGGCGGTGCCGGAAGGCGCGTCAACCTTGTGCTTGTGGTGCATTTCGAGGATTTCGATGTCGAAATCTTCAGGGCCGAGCGCCTGCGCTGCTTTCTTAATGAGACCGGACAGCAAATTGACGCCAAGGCTCATATTGCCGGACTTGACGATTGTGGCATGGCGCGCTGCGGCGCGGATTTTTTCTTCGTCTTCGACCGAAAGGCCCGTGGTGCCAATAATATGCGCGATGCGTGCCTGCGCTGCGAGGCCTGCATAGTTGAGCGTTGTCGCCGGCGTGGTGAAGTCGAGCACGCCTCGCGCCTTTGCAAAAACTGGCAGTGGATCGTCGGTAATCGCGACACCGAGATTGCCCACGCCTGCCACTTCGCCCGCATCTTTGCCCAGAAAGGGCGAGCCAGGACGCGCAATGGCGCCAGTGAGACGTGCTCCGTCAATTGCGTGGATGGCGCGGATGAGAGCCTGTCCCATTCGGCCATTTGCGCCCACAACAACGAGCCCGATTTCTGCACTATCAGCCATTGGATTTTTCCTCAGTAACGGTGTTCCCGATCAGTATGTCGCCCTTGCCGCTCTGAAGCTGGTAGAAGCGGGCATAGACACCATTCGGTATCGTGATGAGATCGTTATGACGACCTTCTTCAACCACATGACCTGCTTCCATGACAACGATGCGGTCGGCATTGACGACGGTGGAAAGGCGGTGCGCAATGACGATGGTCGTGCGCTCCTGCATGATGTGATCAAGCGCCTGCTGCACGCGTTTTTCTGACTCATTGTCGAGTGCGGATGTTGCTTCATCGAGCAGCAATACGGGAGCATTACGCACAATTGCACGGGCAATCGAAAGGCGCTGCCGCTGACCGCCTGAGAGAGTAACACCGTTTTCACCGACAGGTGTATCGTAGCCCTGTGGTTGCTGGAGAATGAATTCATGCGCGTTGGCAAGCTCTGCCGCCTTGATGATTTCTTCCTGCGTTGCATCCGGACGTCCATAGCGGATGTTGTCGGCAATCGTTCCTTCAAACAGGTAAGGCTGTTGCGAAACATAGGCCACGGAGTGACGAAGCGATTCCTTTGTCACTTTGGCGATGTCCTGTCCGTCGAACAGAATCTGCCCACCGGTGACATCGTAGAACCGCTGCACGAGATTGATCAGTGTGGACTTGCCTGCACCCGAAGCGCCGACAATCGCTGTGGTTTCGCCCGCTTTGGCTGTAAAGCTCACACCGTGCAGAACGGGCGCGATGTCGCTGTAAGAGAAGCGAACGTCTTTGAAATCGATCTCGCCGGGGCCAGCCGTAAGCGCCTTGGCGTCAGGCGCATCGCCCTGATTGGGCTCAATATCCAGCACTTCATAGATCATGCGTGCATTAACGAGGGCGCGTTCAAGACCGACCTGCAGACGTGCCAGACGGCGTGCCGGATCATAGGCAAGAAGCAGAGCCGTGATGAAGGCGAACATCGCACCTGGAGGCTGCTGGTTGAGGATCGCATTATAGCCGCTATAGGCCAAAACGCCCGCGATAGCACAGCCCGCAAGAATTTCGGCAATAGGTGTCGTGCGTTCGGAAACGCGCGCGATCTTGTTGCTGCGGTTTTCAGCCTGATCGATCAGCGTGCTGATCTTGCCGCGGAGCTGATCTTCCATGGTGAAGGCTTTCACAATGGAAATGCCCTGCACAGTTTCCTGCATTGCGCCCAGAAGATGGGAATTGAGATGTACCAGATCGCGCGTGACGGACCGGATACGGCGCGAAATATAGGCAACCGCCAGCACGAGTGGCGGGCCTACGAGGAAGACAACCGTAGACATAAACGGATCGGTATAGAACATCATACCGATCAGCCCGATCAGCGCGACGAAATCGCGCGCGATCGACGTGATCGTCATGTTCAGAAGATCGCGGATGCCATTCACATTCTGATTGATCTGCGCTGCCAGATGGCCGGAGCGTGTATCATTATAGAAATCCAGCCCGAGCTTGAGCAGGTGATCGAAGATGCGCTTCTGATAGCGCGCGACCAGATTGTTGCCAATCTTGGCCAGCTCGACCGCCTGAACATAGCTTGAAAGTCCGCGAAGCACGAAAATTCCGAGGATGGCGCCGCAGATAACCCAGATTAGACCGATCTTCTGTTCATAGAAAATCTTGTCGATCATCGGCTTCATCAGATAAGCAAGCGCACCATTGGAAACGCCTACGATCAGCGAAGCAGCGATGGCAATCGCATAGCTCGCCTTATACTGGCTTCCGTTTTCCGATAGCATACGACGAATGACGCGGGTGGCTTCGCTCGGGTCGATCTTGTTTTTTTTCTTTTTGAATAGGCTCACGGGCAAAGTGCTTTTTATCTAGCAGCCGCTGGCTGTCGTTGATCATGCATTTTCGCGCGTCCTTTTGGACTGGAAACGACAAAAGGCTGCAATGAGTGTTTTCATTGCAGCGCTTCTATAGCGTTATCTTTGTCGCTTGACCATGCCTGAGAAAGCGAAGCCGCTTAGCTGACGCGCCAGCGGCGGCCATCGGTGGCAACCTCAAACCGCATCGGAGTACGTGCGAAAGCCGAAAGACCGCTGAGGGCTGCCAGCGGATGAACGACGACGCGCACAGGAATATCGCGCATGAAATGCGTATGCGGGGCCTTGTCTTCAAAGGCTGCGCGGAACGACCCTGCCTGCAGCGCAGACATGATGCGCTGGGGAATGCCGCCTGAAAGATAGACGCCGCCATGTGCCTTGAAGATGAGGGCCAAATCGCCGGCAATGCGGCCCAGATAGGTCACGAAGAGTTCAAGCGTCTCGACAGCCTGAGGATTGCTGCCATCAAGACCCGCTGCAGTGATATCGGGTGGCGTGTCTAGAACGGGTGTCACCTTATCGGCAGCGCAGATTGCGAGATAAAGATTACGCAGACCGCGTCCGCAGAGGATCTGTTCGGCCGCTACACGGCCTTCGATGGTTTCGATATGCGGGAAGACCTGATAGTCACGCTCGCTGCGCGGGCCGATGTCGATATGGCCACCTTCACCGGGAACGGGAACCCATGCGGTTCTGGTGCGCACAAGACCTGCAACGCCTAAGCCCGTTCCAGGGCCGAGCACGACGCGTGTGGCAACGACTTCTTCTTCGCTTCCGCCAATCTGATGCAGATATTCTTTTTCGATTGAAACAACGGCAAGTGCCTGGGCTTCAAAATCATTGAGGACGGTTACGTCTTCAAATCCGAGATTGGCGATCAGCTGTTTCGGGCGGACAACCCAATCGCAATTGGTGAGATCAATCTCATCACCATCGACCGGGCCTGCAACAGCCAGAATAGCAGAACGGGGACGAATGGAAGTGTGGTTGAGCACCGTTTGTTCGATTGCATCGTCTATCGTTGCATAATCGGCGGTCTGGACGACCGGAAACTCTTTAGGCTCTGCATGAGAATCAACAAGAAGCGCAAAGCGCGCATTGGTTCCACCAATATCGCCGACGAGGACGGGAAACTTGAAACTCTGGTCAGCGTTAATCATGGTCTGCCTTGCTGCTTCGACTGTTCTTATTGTTTGCGGGCGTGTTCAGAGTGGCTCTATTAGTCCAGCACTTGCACCAGCTTTTCAGCCGTTGCCGGGTTCAGCGCCATCGGAATGTCATAGACGCTGCCCAGACGGGTGAGAGCCTTCACATCGACATCGTGAGGGAGCGGTGAGAGCGGATCGATGAAGAAAATCAAGGCCTGCACCGTGCCTTCCGCGATCATTGCGCCGATCTGCTGGTCGCCGCCAAGCGGGCCGCTTTTGACGCGATGGATATTCAGCGAAGGACAAGCCTCCTGAATGAGACCGCCAGTGGTGCCGGTGGCGACAATATCATAGTGAGACAAGGCTTTCTCATGCGTACGCGCAAAGGCGACCATCTCGTCCTTCTTCAGATCATGAGCGATCAGGGCAATGCGCAGACGTTCCGTCATGAGATTGATAACCTTGTCATTTGCGTTCTAAATCGTTTGAAACCTATAGCGACACCATAGGTCCGTGAAAAGCATGTTTTCTGACAGATGCTAGAGCGTGTCGCATTTTATAGTAGCCATTGCGCCCGCTCTATCTCTTTATTTCCACGCATGTCGTTATCGGAAAACCGGTTCCCACTTTTCCGCGACATGCGTTAATTGGCACCATAGATAACATCTGCGATCGAATCCGGCGACGGGCCATTCAGCACGGCGGCACATGCCTTTGGCAAATCCGACACCATGACCGGCTTTGGCTTCTTCGGCGGCTCCTTAGATGGCTTTGCAGGCTTCCACGGTTCATCTGTAAACCACCATGCCAGCGACTTGTCGCAACCGTCACCCGCCGCCACTTTTGGCTGCGGCTTGCAATCGGGCGATCCCGGCTGGCAATGCAGTCGGACGTGGAAATGATAGAAATGGCCCCAGTATGGGCGCACTTTGCCAAGCCAGCTACGGTCTCCTGTTACGGTATCGCAAAGCTGTTTCTTGATGCCGGGATGTACGAAGATGCGTTCAACTTCCGGATAGCTGGCAGCGTGTTTGATGAGTGCTGTGCGCGCTGGCGTCCACTTCTGCGGATCGACGTAAAGCGAATCCTTCTTCAGCATGGATACAGCCGAGACGCTTTCACGCTCTGCATCGGTGAAGCGCTTCTTTGGCATCGGTGTCAGCCAGATATCGGCATCCAGTCCAACCTGATGCGAAGCATGACCTGTCAGCATTGGACCGCCGCGTGGCTGTGAAATGTCGCCGACCAGCAGGCCGGGCCACCCGTCTTTTGCGGCGTCGCGGGATAGTTTTTCCAGAAGGCCAATGGTGCGCGGATGCCCCCAGTTGCGATTGCGCGAAAGCCGCATGACCTGCCAGTTGGGGCCATCGATTGGGAGGGCAACGCCACCTGAAAGGCAGCCCTTGGCATAAAAGCCGATGGATTGCGGCGACTGCGCCAAAACCGGAAGTTTCTTGCTGCCGAATGCCTGCTTGGCAGGGGCATCCTGCGCCAAAGCTTGCGGGACAAAGTCTGGTGCGATCATTGTGGCAAGACAGGTTGCAAGAACAAGTCGCGACCAGAATTTCGAGCTGGATCTCTTTGCCATGGGCAATTTTCCATAAAACTTTTGCTCGAATCATTCGAGCTGATGGGCCGGATTATGCTTTGCGTTCGCCAGAACGGCAATCAACTACTCATTTTACGCAGCCTTCACCTCAAAACTGACGTCCACTTTTGGGGGCATGTGTTAGCGCCAATGATCATCCTGCCACATGGCCGAAAAGGCTGCTTTGTAATCAGGATAGATAAAATCATAGCCCAGAGCCTTGATGCGCAGGTTGGAGACGCGTTTGTTTTCGCCGTAGAATGAGCGTCCCATTGGCGTGAGGTCAGCCTGTTCAAATGGAATTTCCGGCGGGATGGCAACGCCCATCAACTCGGCAGCATAAGCGACGACATCCTGTGGCGGGGCGGGTTCGCTATCGGTGATGTTGAAGGCGCCACCACTATTGGTGCCTGCCAGAAAACGCAGGCTTCCGGCGATATCATCCACATGGATGCGGTTGAAGACCTGACCGTCCTTGATGATGCGCCGCGCGGTGCCGCGTTCAAGATTGACGAATGCATTGCGGCCCGGACCATAGATGCCCGACAGGCGCAAAAGTGCTACCGGTGTGCCATGGCGTTCGCTTAGTGCTTCCCATGCGCTTTCCGCTTCCACACGTTCAAGAGAGCGGCGCGATGTCGGGGCTAAAGGTGCTGTTTCATCAATCCAGTTGCCGTCATGATTTCCGTAAACACCTACCGTTGAGAGATAGCCGATCCAGCGAATGGTATTGCCGGGGCGGCGCAGAGCCTCCTCAACAATTGCAAGCGATGGATCGCCGCTTTCGCGCGGCGAAATCGAAATGACGACATGGGTTGATTTTGCAAGGCGGTCGATCAGATCAGGCGGGGCGGTTTCGCCGTCGAAGATGATCGGTGCGATGCCGGATTTTTCAAGGAGGGGGAATTTCTGCTCGTTGCGGGTGGTGCCATCGATGCGCTCTGCCTCTCCGGTCATCAGGCGGGAAAAGGCTCTCGCAGAATAACCGGCTCCAAACAGAAAAATGCGCATTCTAGCTATCCTCCAGAGCGCATCCCGAAAAGTTTGAAACGGTTTTCGGAAAAGATGCGTGTTTAAACAAAAGCTTGAGATGCACCAATCTGACTTAATCAGACTGGTGCTCTAAACTCCATTCTGCGCGCACCGTAGCATCCTCTTCGCGTGAGGCCAGACGTTTCTGTGAAATTTTGAAACGATCTGTGCTTACGAGCTGTTTCAAAGCCCAGACCGCAGCACCACGCACAACAGGTGCCGGATCTTCAAGCAGGCTTTCCACCTGCGGCACCAGCGTCTGGTCTTCCGAATTGCCGGTTGCGATCAACACATTTCGCAGAAAACGGTCGCGACCGATGCGTTTGACGGGTGAACCCGAAAACAGTGTGCGGAAGGCGGGATCATCGAGTGCAAGAAAATCTGCAAGCTTTGGTGCCTTGAGATCATCGCGTGCTTTCAGCTTCATTTCGCTGGTCGCTTGCGCAAACTTGTTCCACGGACAAACTGAAAGGCAATCGTCGCAACCATAGATGCGGTTGCCCATGGCTTTGCGAAACTCGTGCGGGATCGGCCCCTTGTTCTCGATGGTGAGATAGGAAATGCAGCGTCCCGCATCGATCCGGTAAGGCGAGGGGAAAGCTTTTGTCGGACAGGCATCGAGACAGGCGCGGCAGGAGCCGCAATGATCGCGATCCGGTTCATCCGGCGGAATTTCAGCTGTGGTGAAGATCGAGCCTAAGAACAGCCACGAGCCGAGTCCACGACTGACCAGATTGGTGTGTTTTCCCTGCCAGCCAAGACCCGCGGCCTGCGCAAGAGGCTTCTCCATCACAGGTGCCGTATCGACGAAGACTTTTACGTCCTGTCCTGCGCGTGCCGCAAAGCGGCTTGCGATGTGCTTGAGCTTGCCCTTGATGATGTCGTGATAATCGCGGTTCTGCGCATAGACCGAGATTGCCGCCCGGTCTTTATGTTCAAGAATGCTGAGCGGGTTGCTATCCGGACCATAATTCATGGCAAGCACCATGATCGAACGCACTTCCGGCCAGAGAACGCTAGGGTTGGCCCTGCGCTCTTCGGTCTCTTCCATCCAAAGCATGTCCGCGTGGTGGCCATCGGCAATATATTGCCGCAAGCGCTGAGGTGCCTGCGGAATAGCGTCCGGCCCTGTGAAAGCGACCGCATCAAAGCCGACAGCTTTCGCTTCTTCGATCAGAAAGCGTTTCAGCTTGAGAGCTTTGTCCGAAGCTTGGCTATTATCAGAAGTCGAGGTCGCCATAGTGAGCCACTGGAGCTAGTCCGCGCACGCGATCAGCCAGCAGCGGGCGGAAGGCTGGGCGCGATTTCATGCGAGCATACCAGTCGCGCGCAGCTTTTGTCTCGCCCCATTCAATTTCGCCGAGATAGTCTAGCACAGAAATGGACGCTGCGGCCGCCATATCCGCGTAGCTTGGATGACTACCTGCGAGCCAGTCACGGGTAGCTGCCAGCCAGTCGATATATTTCATGTGCTGGCGAATATTGGTGCGGGCCGCGCGGATTGCAGTTGAGTCCGGCGCGCTGCCACCCATTTCATCGGCCATCTGAAGCTTGAAAACGCGCTCGCGTGCAATGTGGCGTGTCACTTCGTTTTCGAGCTTGAGCAGAAACCAGTCGACCAGACGGCGCACTTCTGCGCGTTCCATTGGGCTTTCGGGCAAAAGACGACGACTGCGTTTTAAGGCGCCGCGCGTTTCATCGAGATATTCTGCAATGACGGTTGCGCCAACAACCGGCAGGTCGCGTTCAGCCAACAATACAGGAAGTGTTGCAGCAGGGTTCAGCGCCAGAAATTCCTTGCGGCGCGACCATGGACGTTCCTCGATCAGTTCGGCTTCCACATCATATTCGCCGAGAATAAGCCGCACATAGCGCGAGCCTGAAGACATAGGATGATGAAAAAGCGTAAGCATAATCGACGCGGTACTCTCGACTGACAAGCTTTAATTGATCCCCGGTGAGGCACTGCGGCTAGCGTTTGCACCGGCAGCAGGTTATTTCTGCTGTCAGGCGATTCGAGCCACCTCAACGGAATATTTAGTCTATAAGGGCTATGCCTGCGGGAGACAAGCAATCGCTGGAAGCGCTTATTGTAGCACTTTCATGCTTAACAGCTCGTCAAGACGCACCGTTTTTATCCTGCTCACCTCCCTAAGGTACTGACTTCATGGAAATTTATAATCTTCTGGAAGCCGCTTTTCTTGGTCTCATCGAAGGTTTGACGGAGTTCATCCCCGTTTCCTCCACAGGCCATTTGTTGCTGGTTGGCCATTTTCTTGGCTTTGAATCGACGGGCAAGACCTTCGAGGTACTCATTCAGCTCGGTGCGATTTTGGCAATTCTGACGGTTTATTCCGCGAAGCTGATCAAAATTCTGACCGACTTTCCGCGCGATGCCCGCACACGGCGCTTCGTGCTGGGTATTCTGGTTGCATTTCTGCCTGCAGCTGTCATCGGCGCAATGGCACATGGCTTCATCAAGAGCGTGCTTTTTGAAACGCCGATGTTGGTTTGCGCCATGCTTATCATCGGTGGTTTCATTCTGCTCTGGGTGGACCAGCTGGAACTCAAGCCACGTTATCGCGATGTGATGGATTATCCGCTGCCGATCTGTCTGGCGATTGGCTTTGTCCAGTGCCTTGCCATGATCCCCGGCGTATCGCGATCAGGCTCAACGATTGTTGGTGCGCTTCTGCTTGGAGCAGACAAGCGTTCGGCTGCTGAATTCTCGTTCTTCCTCGCCATGCCAACTATGGCCGGCGCTTTCACTTATGATCTCTATAAGAGCCATAATATGCTGTCGATGAATGATGGCGCGCTGATCGCAGTCGGATTTGTGATGGCTTTCATCTCAGGCGTATTTGTTGTGCGCCATTTGCTCGACTATGTTTCTCGCCACGGTTTCAAGCTGTTTGCCTGGTGGCGTTTGATCGTCGGCGCACTTGGAATGGCGGCATTGCTTATCTGGGGGTAAACCCGCAAAGAACGGACAAAAGAAAAGGGGCCTTTCGGCCCCTTTATTCATTTAGAGCATTTCCTGTTTTGATTGAGTCATTGGAAATGCTCTATCAATTTGTTTTTACGCGCATCTTGCTCCGAAAACCGCTTCGCACTTTTCGGGATGCGCTCTAGATTTTCGTCTCACGCAAACCCGGTCTTGGTGTACTGACCGGCAACGCGGTAGCGCCAGAGATAGGCTGGAAGGATTGCATCCACGGCTTCTGGCGTAATGCCCATGCCCTGAAGTGTGCGGCCTTCCTTGGTGGCTTGTTCCGAAACGACATTGTCGAATTTCAGCAGCGTCACCTGGTCATTGGTGAGCAGCGGATTTGGCAGCAAGCCAAGAACGGATGCCTGAATGCGGGCAACCCACCAAGGCATCGAGACGATGACGCGCTTGCGGGCGATAACGCCGAGCATGTCTTTCATCCAGTTCTTGAATGGCTGTGCGTCCGGGCCGCCCAGTTCATAAACGCTACCGGCTTCAAGCTTGCCATCGACTGCGCGTGCGACAGCTTCCGCGACATCGCCGACATAGACCGGCTGCAGCTTGGTTTCACCACCGCCGATAACCGGCAGGAACGGCGAAAAGCGTGCCATGTTGGCGAAGCGGTTGAAGAAACGATCTTCATGGCCGAAAATGATCGACGGACGCAGGATAACCGTATCTGGCAGAATGGAGAGAACGGCGTTTTCGCCTTCTGCCTTGGTGCGTGCATAATCCGAAGGAGATTTTGCGTCTGCTGCAAGCGACGAAAGATGCGTCAGCTTGAGGCCAGCTGCCTTGGTGGCTTCGGCAATGTTCTTTGCGCCAAGCACCTGAACGCTGTTGAAGCGCTGCTTGCCGCTTTCCGAAAGAATGCCGACGAGATTGATGACATGATCAGCGCCCATGATGGCGCGTTCAACCGACCAGCGATGGCGGACATTGGCCTGAACCATCTGGATCTGGCCAACATTGCCGAGCGGCGCCATGTAATAAGCGACCTCTGGCTTGCGTACGGCGACGCGTACACGATAGCCGCGCTTGGTGAGGCTTGCTACGACCGCGCGCCCAACAAAGCCGGAGCCGCCGAAAACAGTGACCAGCTTTGGTCTGTTGTGAACTTCGTTCGGTTCGGTCTTCATCCTGAACTCCTGCATGAAAGCCTGATTATAACGCCGGATATGATGCCCGAGTTTATCATTGCGGCATGTTTTCTGGCGGTGATTTATCGCCTTTTGGCAACAACGCAAAGGGGACTTGTTGTCACGACTGCGACAAAGGCCGCTTTTCCCGTATTAAACACGCAATACCGCTTTGAGATTTCGCGGCTTACTGGTAAATCGCGCGCATGAGCACACCACTTGACCATATTCGCAATTTTTCGATCGTCGCCCATATCGACCACGGCAAATCGACGCTGGCCGACCGCCTCATTCAATTGACGGGCGGGCTGGACACGCGTGAGATGAAGGACCAGGTCCTCGACTCGATGGATATCGAGCGCGAGCGCGGCATCACCATTAAGGCCCAGACCGTTCGTCTTAACTATAAGGCGAAGAACGGCGAGGACTATGTGCTGAACCTCATCGACACCCCCGGACACGTCGACTTCGCCTATGAAGTCTCGCGTTCGCTGGCTGCGTGCGAAGGTTCGCTTCTGGTGGTGGATGCCTCACAGGGCGTTGAAGCGCAGACGCTGGCCAATGTCTATCAGGCCATCGACAACAATCACGACATTGTTGTTGTGCTCAACAAGGTTGATCTTCCGGCAGCAGAGCCTGAGCGCGTTCAGAGCCAGATCGAAGAAGTGATCGGCATTGATGCAAGCCGCGCCGTGATGATCTCGGCCAAGACTGGCCTCGGCATTCCTGATGTGCTCGAAGCTATTGTCGAGCAGCTGCCTCCTCCGAGAGAGGGTGACCGCAATGCGCCGTTGAAGGCGATGCTGGTCGACAGCTGGTATGACAGCTATCTCGGCGTTATTGTTCTGGTCCGTGTTATCGACGGTGTGCTGAAAAAGGGCCAGACCATCCGCATGATGGGTACGGGCGCGAAATATCCGGTTGAACGGACCGGTGTCTTTACGCCGAAAATGGTTCAGATGGATGAACTCGGACCGGGTGAGCTGGGCTTCATCACCGCTTCCATTAAGGAAGTGGCTGATACCCGCGTCGGTGATACCATCACCGAAGATCGCCGCCCGACAGCAGCGGCTTTGACGGGCTTTAAGCCAGCGCAACCGGTTGTTTTCTGCGGACTGTTCCCGGTTGATGCTGCCGACTTTGAAGACTTGCGCGCTGCCATGGGCAAGCTGCGTCTTAACGATGCGTCGTTCTCGTTTGAAATGGAAACGTCTGCAGCGCTCGGTTTCGGCTTCCGCTGCGGGTTCCTCGGGCTTCTGCATCTTGAAATCATTCAGGAACGTCTTGAGCGCGAGTTCGACCTCGACCTCATCACGACGGCACCTTCGGTTGTCTATCGCCTGAATATGCAGGACGGCTCGCAGAAAGAACTGCACAACCCGGCTGATATGCCGGATGTTGTGAAGATCGAAGCGATTGAAGAGCCGTGGATTCGCGCAACAATCATGACGCCCGATGATTATCTCGGCGCGATCATGAAGCTCTGTCAGGAGCGCCGCGGCCTCCAGATCGATCTGACCTATGTTGGCCCGCGTGCGATGATCACCTATGATCTGCCGCTCAACGAAGTCGTGTTCGATTTCTACGATCGTCTGAAGTCGATCTCGAAGGGCTATGCTTCGTTCGACTATAATCTCTCGGATTACCGTGAGGGCGATCTGGTCAAGATGTCGATCTTGGTCAACGAAGAACCTGTGGACGCGCTTTCGATGCTGGTTCACCGCTCTGCTGCTGAAAAGCGTGGCCGTGTGCTTTGCGAAAAGCTCAAGGAGCTGATCCCGCAGCATATGTTCAAGATTCCTATTCAGGCAGCCATTGGCGGCCGTATCGTGGCGCGCGAAACCATTTCGGCTTTGCGCAAGGACGTGACGGCCAAGTGCTACGGCGGCGATATTTCGCGTAAGCGCAAACTTCTGGACAAGCAGAAGGAAGGCAAGAAGCGCATGCGTCAGTTCGGCAAGGTGGAAATCCCGCAAGAGGCCTTCATTCAGGCACTCAAGATGGGTGATGATTAAAAATACAATGAGGTGCCTTTGGGCACCTCTTTTTTTGTTTTGATATTATCGTTGGACAGAAACCGAGACAAATTTGATAGATATTTTACCCCGCATTTCCATCACCTACTGCACGCAATGTAACTGGATGCTGCGGGCTGCATGGCTGGCGCAGGAGTTGCTGCAGACATTCGGGCAGGACTTGGGCGAGGTCGCTCTGCGGCCCGGCACAGGTGGTGTGTTTGAAATCCATCTGTCTATGCCGGGCGGTCAAGATGAACTCATCTGGGAGCGCAAGCGTGACGGTGGGTTTCCGGAAGCCAAGGTATTGAAGCAACGTGTGCGTGATCTGGTCTGGCCTGATCGCGATCTTGGTCACTCTGACAGCACGTCAAAACCTGAATAAGACAAAGCCCGCAAGTTGCGGGCTTCTTTGTTTGGTAGAATTTGAAGCGCGTTTCGATCCGAGTGGATCAGATCGTCGCTCTAAATCTTCGCTTTAACGCTCATCTTTATCCGAAAAATGTTTCACACTTTTCCGGATGCGCTCTAATCCTCATCCACCACGCGCAGGCGCATTTGGGTGGGAGCGTTATCCGACTGTCGCGTCGGTCGCTGGGGCTCTTCAGCCGGTGCCGGGCCAAATTCCAGTGCTTCGATCTTCGCACCGCGCTTGGTGACCTTATTGGAAGACACCAGAATGTCGTCAATATCCTTATTGGCCTGCACAAAATGGGTTTGCAGCTTGCGCACACGCTCATCAAGGCGGCCTACATCTTCCATCAGACGGATCACTTCACCCTGAATGACATGCGCCTGTTCGCGCATACGAGCATCTTTGAGGATCGCCTGAATAACCTGAATGGACAGCATCAGGAGCGATGGCGAGACAATAACGATCCGCGCCCGGTGTGCGCGCTGGATCAGCGCCTCGAAATGCTCATGAATATCGGCAAAAATAGATTCCGATGGCACGAACAGGAAAGCCGTATCCTGTGTTTCGCCAGTAATCAGATATTTGTCAGAAACATCCTTGATATGCACTTCCATATCGCGGCGGAACTGTGCAACGGCTGTCTTGCGCGCTTCCGGCTGTTCCGTTTCGCGCATGGAGTTCCATGCTTCAAGCGGGAACTTCGCGTCGATGACCAGTGAAGGCGCGTTGTTTGGCATCTTTACAAGGCAATCGGGGCGCGTGCCGTTGGATAGTGTCGCCTGAAACTCGTAAGCGCCCTGCGGTAGGCCATCGGCAATGATCGCTTCCATGCGCGACTGGCCAAAGGCACCGCGCGTCTGCTTGTTGGCAAGGATCGCCTGCAACTGCACGACCTGACCGGCAAGCGACTGGATATTGTTCTGCGCTGTGTCGATGACTGCAAGACGCTCCTGCAGTTTTGCGAGGTTTTCATGTGTCGAACGGGTCTGCTCGGTCATGGTCTGGCCGATGCGATGCGTCATACCGTCGAGCCGTTCACGGATCGACTGGTTGAGCTCTGCCTGCCGGGAACCGAACACTTCGGCCATGGTTTGCATCCGGCCCTGCATTTCGGATTGTGCTTTCAGAATCTCCGCCATGCGATATTCCGCATCACGCGCACGGTCTTCAGCCTGTGCTTCCGCAACCGCGCGAAGACGTGCAGAACGCGCTGCCGCAATGAGGAAAATGGCGAGGCACAGGACCAGCACGACAATGCCCGCAAGGAGAATATCTCCCAGCGTGAAGGAGGTTGCACCAAGCTGCAAAAGCGGTTCGTTCAAGAGATTCTGGTTTTCCATTGCGCAAGCTTAACTGATTCGTGTCGCCTTGATGAGATCAAAACAAGAACATTTTGCAAGTTACAATTGACGATTCTCGCGCAAGCGATTACGTGAAGCGCATGTCTATTAAACCGCTCATCATCCTTCCCGATCCCGTCTTGCGCCAGCTTTCCAAGCCTGTCGAGCGCTTTGACGATCAGTTGCGCAAATTTGCCGGCGACATGTTCGACACCATGTATGACGCGCCGGGTATTGGCCTTGCCGCCATTCAGGTGGGCGAGCCTCTGCGGATGCTGGTGATTGATCTGGCCAAGGAAGACGAGCCGAAGGCGCCGCATGTCTTTATCAATCCGGAGATTGTCGCCTCATCGGACGAACGCAGCGTCTATGAAGAAGGCTGTCTTTCGATCCCGGATTATTATGCCGAGGTCGAGCGGCCTGCGACCATCAAGGTCAATTATTTCGATGCGGACGGCAAGGAAAAGTCGATGGAAGCCGATGGGCTGATGGCGACCTGCCTGCAGCATGAAATAGACCATCTCAATGGTGTGCTGTTTATCGATCATATCTCCAAGCTCAAGCGCGATATGGTCATCAAGAAGTTCAAGAAGCTCGCCAGTCAGCGTGCGTCAAACAGGGCTTTGTAATGCGGATTGTCTTTATGGGGACGCCGGATTTCTCCGTGCCAATCCTCACAGCCATCATCGGACAGGGCTATGAAGTCGTTGCGGTTTACTCGCAGCCACCGCGTCCGGCTGGCCGTCGCGGACTGGAACTGACCAAGTCGCCTGTGCATGAAAAGGCCGAGGAATTCGGCATTCCGGTTTTCACGCCGAAAAGCCTGAAAGGCACGGAAGAGCAGGACGTTTTTGCAAGTCTCGAAGCGGACGTGGCAATCGTAGTGGCCTATGGCCTTCTGCTGCCACAGGCCATTCTCGATGCGCCGCGTTTGGGTTGCTATAACGGTCATGCGTCGCTTCTTCCGCGCTGGCGCGGGGCTGCTCCCATTCAGCGGGCCATTATGTCTGGCGATACAGAAACCGGCATGATGATCATGAAAATGGATGCAGGGCTTGATACGGGTCCTGTCGCCATGGCCGAAAGAGTTGCGATCACGCCGGACATGACTGCAGGCGAGCTGCATGATCGTTTAAGCCTTATCGGTGCTGACCTGATGGTGCGTGCGCTCGGTGCGCTTGAGCGCGAAAGTCTCACACTTCAGTCTCAGCCAGAGGAAGGCGTGACCTATGCCGCCAAGATCGATAAGGCCGAAGCGCGTATCGACTGGTCGAAGCCTGCGAAGGATGTTCACAATACGATCCGTGGCATCTCACCATTTCCGGGCGCCTGGTGCGAGATGGAAATCAACGGTGTCGTTGAACGTGTCAAACTCCAGCGCTCCACATTGGGCGAGGGAAGCGGCGCTCCGGGAACTATACTTGATGATCGCCTGACGATTGCGTGCGGAGAGGGTGCTGTGCGGCTCGTAACGTTACAACGTTCAGGCGGTAAACCTTTGCCCGCGCAGGAGTTTCTGCGTGGAGCGTCTGTGACGAAGGTTCTCTGAGCGGTGCCTCGTTACAAGATCACTGTCGAATATGACGGCACGCCCTATGTCGGCTGGCAGCGGCAGGAAAACGGCCATGCCGTGCAGAACGCGATTGAGCAGGCGTTCAAGAAGTTTTGTGGAGAAGATCTGACGCTGAGTGCGGCAGGCCGCACCGATGCAGGCGTTCATGCGAGCGCGCAGGTCATTCATGTTGATCTGACAAAAGATTGGGGTGCTGCGAAAGTGCGCGATGCGCTCAATGCGCATCTGGTGATGGCAGATGAACGCATCAGCATTCTCAATGTCGAGAAGACGACGGATGCTTTCGATGCGCGGTTTTCGGCGCGCGCCCGGCACTATCTTTATCGCATTCACAATCGACGTTCGCCGCTGGCGATTGATTATCAGCGCGTGTGGTGGGTGCAGAAGCGCCTTGACCACGAAGCGATGCATGAGGCTGCAAAGCGGCTTCTGGGTGAGCATGACTTCACGACATTTCGCGCAACGCAATGTCAGGCAAAAAGTCCGGTCAAGACACTCGACCGGCTGGATATCACGCGCAATGGTGACTATGTCGAAATGCGCGTTTCAGCGCGTTCGTTCCTGCATAATCAGGTGCGTTCCTTTGCAGGAAGCCTGATGGAAGTTGGCGTTGGCCGCTGGACGGCTGATGATCTGCAGTCAGCACTTGAGGCCAGGGACCGCAAAGCCTGCGGTCAGGTCGCGCCGCCCTATGGCCTCTATCTGATCGGCGTTGATTACCCGTTTCCTTTTTAGAGGACTATTCGGATACTATGTTGTTATGGAATTAACAGCATAGCTCCGGAAGAGTGGCCAGCTTCAAGCATTTTATGAGCTCGTGCCGCTTCAGCGAGCGGGATTTTTTCGCTGATTGTCCCTTTTATTCCTTTGTCCATAAATTTGAACAGTTCGGTTGCGGAAGCACGGTAGTTGTTAATGTCGTTGACATAAGAGATCACACTTGGTCGCATGAAGGAAAAGGCTGTCTGGTTCGTGAGTTCGTCAACTGTGCTTTGAGCAATGCGTCCACCTGCTTGCCCGACACTGACCAATGCTCCAGATGGTTGAATACATTTTGCAGTTTTCGTAAGCGTTTCGCCGCCAATTCCATCATAAGCTACGTTGACGCCTCGCCCATCCGTCAGCTTTTTAATTGCAGCAACAAAATCAGTGTCTCGTCCCACAACCACATGGTCGGCTCCATTCCTTGTAACGATAGACGCTTTAAGTTCTGTGCTAACCGTTCCTATCACTGTGGCGCCGAGATGTTTTGCCCACCGCGTCAGGATCGTTCCCAAGCCGCCCGCCGCTGCATGGATCAGCACTGTAGTGTTGCTATCAACGTGAAAAGATTGGGTGAGAAGCATGTGTGCCGTGATCCCGCGCAACAAGTTTGCGGCTGCTTCATCACTGGATACATGTTCGGGTAATTTGAGGGCACGATCTGCGGGGAGTAGCCGCGTTGAGGCGTATGCTCCTATGGGAAGACCGGCATAGGCTACCCGGTCACCGGGTTTGAGATCGGACACATTGTCGCCCACTGCTTCAATAAAGCCGGCGCCTTCAACACCCAGAATGATCGGGAAATGAGGCACGGGGTACAGGCCTGTCCGGTGATAGATATCGACAAAATTCACACCAATCGCATTGTGACGAATTCTTACTTCCCCTGGTCCGGGCTGTTTGGGTGTGTGTGGAGCTTTTCTGAGCAATTCTGCTTCACCAATCGCATCAAGTAGGATTTCGCAGTCCATATTTAGCATCTCCATTGAATTCAGACTTACAATGGAGCATGAATATTCGTTAGAAAATTATCGATTATTTCTCATTGATGGGAAAAATTTAACAATGATGAACTGGGAGAATGTGCGCTATTTCTTAGCCTTAGCGGAAACAGGCACGCTCTCCGGCGCGGCTCGTTTACTCGAAGTTGAGCACGCAACCGTTGCAAGACGTGTTGAATCTCTGGAAGCTGAGGTCGGATTAAAGCTCATTGATCGTCGCGGACGACGCTTCTTGTTGACTGCCGATGGCCAGCAGGTGGTTACAATCGCACGCCAGATGAATGATCAGGTGCATGCTATTTCGCGGTTGAGCGCGTCCAGCAATGCGGATTTGAATGCGACGGTAACGATCAGCGCGCCGCCAGCCTTTGCTACGGCGCGGCTTGCCGGGCCAATTGCGGCCCTTAGCTCAAAATACCCTGGTCTCAATATATGTCTGCTTGGCGAAACACATTATAGTTCGCTGGAACGGCGAGAGGCGGATATAGCTATTCGGCTTACGCGCCCATCCGCTGGCAATCTAGCAATTCGCAAGTTGCGAGAGGAGGCGTTTCGACCCTATGCCGGCCGCAATTATCTGGCGACAACACCGCGTGAAGAATGGAGATTTGTCGCTTATGACGAAAGCCTTGAAGCCGCACCACAGCAGGCATACCTGCTCGCTTTAGCGGATAGGCGATCAATAGCGTTGAGGACCAACACATTGGAAATTCAACACGCGCTCGTTATGGCGGGTGGTGGAATAGGGATGTTGCCGGATTTTATGGTGGAAGGGGATGATGCCATTATATGGGCCTGCCCAGACCAGGCTCCGCTTAAGCGTGAAGTTTGGATGGTTGTCCATACGGATATGAAATCCGCACCGGCAATACGTGCAGTCATAAATGAGATTACAATTGCACTGGACCGGTCTGTAGCAACTGCTGATCAATAAGTCTGTGCACCAATCCCGATGCCGAAGAGTTGTTGCAGGATCACTGTAATGAACAGTGAGCCGAAGAACATGCAGGCAAAGAACGGTGCGACATAAGCGTGTGGGCGTTGCAACACAATAAAGGTTAACCGGTAGCTCAGGATAATTGAGATGCCGAAGAGTACGAATGCAAACAGCGTCGCGACATCAAGAAACCCCGGAAAAAACAGCTGCAGCAGCGTGATTGGCGCGAAAAGCCATGCAAGAAGCGCGCTGCCCCAGTTGGTTGCAATCACATAAGCAGCGTAGCGCTTTGCAATGCCTATACGTTTGGCAAGCAGGCCGACAATAACAATCGGTATCACCCATGCTGCGATATCGACGGTTGCTGCACGAATGACGATTGCCAGGCGAAGGCCAGCTTCTTCGCGTCCGGCCGTGAGGTCAGCCGAATAGGCAACCCAGGTCGCCAGAAGCGGCGGCAGAGCAACGACAATCGCATAGAATGATGTCCAGAAATCTTCTGCGGAGATATCGAGATATGCAAGGCCGTCTTTGCGGCCAAGCATCATCTTCCAGACGCCCGTGAAGTATCTGAAAATATTATCCAGATTGGGCATGTAATTCCTTTACCCAAAGAAATCAGCGATGAAACGTTCGTAAATCTGTGTCAGTCCTTCGAGGTCGGCAAGAGCCACGCGTTCATCGACCATGTGCATGGTCTGTCCGACGAGGCCAAATTCCACCACCGGGCAATAATCCTTGATGAAGCGCGCGTCCGACGTGCCGCCTGATGTGGAAAGCTTAGGGCGTTTGCCGGTGACAGCTTCCACTGAAGAGGTCAGTGTTCCGATCAGCTTCTCATCGCGGGTCAGGAAGACATGGCTCGGGTGTTCACGCCATGTCAGTTCATACTTGATTGGCGTTCCACGGCCCGGGCGCAGACGGTCGTTGCGCGAAGCCTTTTCGAGACGCGAGACGATCTCAGCTTTCAGGCTGTCTGCGGTCCAAGTATCGTTGAAACGGATGTTGAAGGAAGCGGTCGCCTTGTTTGCAATCACGTTTGTTGCTGTGTTGCCCACATCAACCGTCGTCACTTCCATATTGCTGGCCTGAAAATCATCCGTGCCTTCATCGAAAGCTGGATAAAGCAGGCCGTCTATAAGCGTGGTTACACCGCGAACAGGATTTTCTGCCAGATGCGGATAGGCAGCATGACCCTGCACGCCATGCACTGTGATCGTGCCGGAGATTGAGCCACGACGCCCGATCTTGATCATGTCGCCGAGCGTGTCCGGATTGGTTGGCTCGCCGACAAGCGAAGCATCCCATGTTTCGCCACGATCCTTGGCCCATTGCAGCAGCTTTTCTGTGCCGTTGATTGCCGGGCCTTCTTCATCACCTGTGATGAGGAAGGAGATGCTGCCCTTGAGGCTGCCGTGCTTTTCAACATGTCGTGCGACAGCAGCCACAAAGCAGGCAATGCCACCCTTCATATCGACTGCGCCGC
The DNA here is from genome assembly GCF_040369775.1 of Brucella sp. NBRC 12953. Lineage (NCBI taxonomy): Bacteria > Pseudomonadati > Pseudomonadota > Alphaproteobacteria > Hyphomicrobiales > Brucellaceae > Brucella > Brucella sp. NBRC 12953. The sequence continues at coordinate 495,171 of NZ_BAABSV010000004.1, read as the reverse complement.
GGCCATACATGATGCCGTCTTCAATAGCGGCGGAGAAAGGCGGATGTTTCCAGTCGCTCTCATTGCCCGGAGGCACGACATCGGTGTGGCCGGCAAACATCAGATGAGCACCGTTACCGGATTTACGCGCATAGAGGTTTTCGATGTCCGGCGTGCCTTCTTCAGTGAAGACGGGGCGCTGAACGGAAAAGCCCATTGGCTCAAGCATCGCTTCGAGTGCCGTAAGCGCGCCGCCTTCTGCGGGCGTTACGGAAGGACAGCGGATGAGAGCGGCGAGGTTATCGGCGGGATTGGTAGGAAGGCTCATGATGTCAAAGCTTCATTCTGAGAATCGTATGGGCTTGAGATTAGATCGGGAAGCTCCCAGATGAAATAGCAATCGCCTCTTTAGATAAACAAGTTCGAGGACGCGCAAAAATCGCAGCTTTTCTCAGATCGTTGCAATTCGGGAATGAAATTTCCTTGACCAGAGGGGCTTTGTCATCGTTAGTTAAAAAAAGGTTGATAGCGAGATCCGGAAAACGGACCGGTCACCGGGGAATTGTTCCAAGGGACATTTTTAATAATGGGAATCCGTCATGCGTCTACTGATTTCTGCGGCAGCAGGTATAATGGCTTTATCCGGGGCGACGCTGGTTCCGGCCAAGGCAGCTCAATGGAGTGAAGCAGGCGGGATTACCAGTATTCCATACGGTCATCTTGATTATTGCAAACGCAATCCGCGTGATTGCGGCGCTCATCGCGCTTTGGCGCCGATGAAGCTGACGCCGGATCGCATGAAGCTTCTGCAAAGCGTGAACGCATCGGTCAATGCGGCGATCAAGCCCGTGTCCGATCAGGACAATTACGGCAAGCGCGATTATTGGACCATTCCCCGCAATGGGAAGGGCGACTGCGAAGATTACGTATTGATGAAGCGCGCCAAGCTGATGGCGCGGGGCATCAGCCCATCGCAGTTGCTCATTACCATGGTGCAGGGAAGCGAGCCGCATATTGTGTTGTCGGCAAGGACGGATCACGGTGATTACATTCTCGACAATATGCGCGGGGAAGTCCTGCCGGTGGAGAAGACCTCCTACCGTTATATCAAGATGCAATCGCCAGCCAATTCCGGCCAGTGGGTCTCGATTGCGGGACGTTCGGTAGCTGTTGCTAATAATTAGGGCCGGTGGCCAGTTTTTGACTGAGCTCCAAATCGGCATGGCAATTACAAAGTTTAATAGGGTCGCGTCTCGCGGCCCTATTTTATTGTAAGCCTCTTGTTGTGTTGGAAGAGGGCGCTTCGTTTGATTGTTTTGCGGTTTGCAGATCGTGGCAACGTTGAAACGATCAGCCACACAACTGTCGCCAATGGGCCTCATTGTTCGCTATTATTATACAGTGATTGCAAACAGTCTGTTCAACGAAAATGAACAAAAATACCTATATAACAGTTCTGTGAATGCTGATATATGATTTAAGGTGCTGTTTATAATTAATAATTTTCGTTTTTATATCTAATTTCGAAAAAATTGGCTGCACGAATGTGTGATTAAGAAAACATTTTCGTGACTGGAACTTTCTCCCACTGTCACCCATTTGAGATGCATGAGGACGACGCATAGAACGTCGCCCATCTGACTAAGGAGATAGAAAATGAATAAGTTTGTTCTTGCTGCTGCTGCTCTCGCACTTAGCGCCGGTGCTGCTTTTGCTGAAAACCCACGCGTAGGCGAACCAGCCGACCTTTATGCAAATGATCGTACTCCAGTTGCTGCTCAGCGCGTTGATCACACCGCGACTGCTGCAATCGGCCAGTCGACCTACATGGATGGTTCTGCAAACCGTTTCGGTGATGCATCGCCTTCCAGCTTATCGAACTAAGCGTTCGATAGTGAGCTTTGCTATCCCGGTCTGATTGCAGATCGGAATAGCAAGACATGAAGGCAGTGAGTGCGGCCTCCCAAGGTTCTTACTGCCGGATTTATATACTCAACGATTTTAACGAATCTCCCCGGAGGATGGCTTCATGTCATCCCGGAGTCCCCGAAGGGAAAGGCAAGTTGCCATCCGATGGGGTGATATAAGGATTATGAAAATGAAGAAGTTTGCTCTTGCTGCCGTAGCCGTTGCCCTTAGCGCCGGTGCTGCTTTCGCTGAAAACCCACATGTTGGTGAACCAGCTGATCTTTATGCAAACGATCGTACGCCAGTTGCAACACAGGGCGTTGATTACACCGCTCCTGCTTCGATCCAGAACCAGACCTATAGCGACGGTTCTGCACACCGCTTCGGCGATGCATCGCCTTCGAGCTACCAGAACTAATCATTCTGGCAGTGAAACAAAAAAAGGCGAAGCTCTCGGGCTTCGCCTTTTTTTGATGCGGGCGCATCCTGAAAAGTGTGAAGCGGTTTCAATGACTTAGTATTCGCTGAAACCGCTCTATGCAGGCAAATTATACCAAGGCGCTAAGATGCTAACGCATCACGCCTTGAAAAAGTTCAATCGCCACTCGGGCTTAACCAAAACTCCATGAGTATGACTCATGGAGTTTTGGTATTAGTTGCGCAGCAGCTCGTTGATCGAAGTCTTCGAGCGGGTCTTTTCATCGACGCGCTTGACGATCACGGCGCAATAGAGGCCGGGACCAGCTTCACCATTCGGGAATGGCTTGCCCGGCATCGTGCCTGCAACAACGACCGAATATGGCGGTACTTCGCCGTAGAAGATTTCACCAGTTGCGCGGTCGACGATCTTGGTCGACTTGCCGATGAAGACGCCCATGCCGAGCACGGCACCCTCACGAACGATACAACCTTCAACGACTTCCGAACGAGCGCCGATGAAGCAATTGTCTTCGATGATGGTCGGGCCAGCCTGCATTGGCTCCAGGACGCCGCCGATGCCGACGCCGCCCGACAGATGCACATTCTTACCGATCTGTGCGCAGGAACCAACCGTTGCCCATGCATCGACCATTGTGCCTTCATCGACATAAGCGCCGAGATTGACGAAGGATGGCATCAGGATCGCGTTTGGCGCAATGTAAGCCGAAAAGCGAACAACTGAATTTGGCACTGCACGAATGCCAGCGGCTTCGAATTCATTGGCTGTCCAGCCGTCAAACTTTGAAGGAACCTTGTCCCACCAAGAGGCTTCGCCGGGACCGCCTTTGATGATCTGCATCGGGTTGAGACGGAAAGAAAGCAGCACCGCTTTCTTGAGCCACTGATTGACCTGCCAGTTGCCGTCCGCCTGTTTTTCTGCCACACGCGCTTCACCGCGATCGAGCATAAGAAGCGACTGCTCAACAGCATCGCGAACTTCGCCGCGGGTTGCCGTGTTGATGCCATCGCGTTCGTCAAAAGCCTTTTCGATGACCTTTTCAAGGGAGGCGAAATCTGGCTTGGTCATATGGCGGTCTCCATAAAATGGCAGGATAAGCGGCTGCCGTCTTTGTGGTCGGCAGTTGTCACAGAAGTGATTAAGCGAAGGTACCATATGGGTCAATCGCGTTGTTACGCGAATTGCGCGGCCCTATTTGAGACAGATTAAGAATTTAGCGCCAAAATTGATGCTAAAGCATCAATACGCATTGTAATTGAAGGAGCAGGCAAGCATGAACCCAATGGAGAAGTCCGGCTGGACGCCTTTCCCCAATTCTGAGGACGCTGCTAAACAGGCACGCACTGTGCCTCAGACACCTCAGACCGAAGCTCCCGCATATCGTCTTGCCTTCATGGATGATGACTTCATGACGCGACGTGATATGCGTCCCGTGCGGCTTCAGCTTGAGCTTCTGAAACCAGAACTGATCCTTGCTGATCGTGGCATCAAGTCCACGGTCGTCATGTTCGGCGGCGCACGTATTCCGGAGCCAGGTGGTGAAGCCTGGGCTGCGAAAAACGAAGTGCAGAAAAAGAACCTTGAGGCTAATTCGCGCTATTATGAAGAAGCGCGCAAGTTTGCCCGCATCTGCTCCGAATATTCAGCGACCACCTATTATCGCGAATTCATCGTGGTGACTGGCGGAGGTCCGGGCGTGATGGAAGCAGGCAATCGCGGTGCCGCCGATGTTGGTGCGCCGACCATCGGTCTTAATATCGTGTTGCCGCATGAGCAGGCACCAAACGCTTATGTGACGCCGGAACTTTGCTTCAACTTCCATTATTTTGCGCTGCGCAAGATGCATTTTCTCATGCGGGCAAAGGCTGTCTGCGTGTTCCCCGGCGGCTTCGGCACGATGGATGAGCTGTTTGAAGCCATGACGCTGATCCAGACAGACCGTATGGAGCGTATGCCGCTCATCCTGTTTGGCAAGGAATTCTGGACCAAGGCGATCAACATCGAGTTTCTCGCAGAACAGGGCACAATTTCGCCCGCCGATATTGAGCTGCTGACCTTCGTGGAAACGGCTGACGAAGCATGGAACGAGATCAAGAACTTCTACAAGCTTTGATCTCTTCGATTATAGCATTTCCAGCAAAAGTGCGAAGCGATTTTGCGTCGGATAATGCGTAAAAACAAACAGTTACAGCGGTTCCAACGATTCTTTCTTAACTGGAACCGCTGCAAAGATTCCAGAGCGCCCGGTCTGTTATGACCGGGCGTTTTCGTTTTCTGAATATTCGCGCGGGCGGTGAACGAGTGTCACCAGCACAACGGAAATAATCATCAGCAGATACCATGAGCCGAGCTTGCTCATTGAAACAAGCTCCCAGCCATTGCGCTGGTTGGGATAGAGCCAGGCTTTCGACCAGGTTCCGATGTTTTCCGCGATCCAGATGAATAGCGATGTGAGCAGGAACGCAACCAGCAGCGGCATTTTATGCCGGAAGCGAAACACGCGATAATGCATGGTCGTGCGCCAGTAGAGTGCGAAGGTTGCGGCAAACAACACCCAGCGCATGTCCCAGATGAAGTGGTGGGCGAAGAAATTGATATAGATCGCAGCTGCCAGCACAACAGTCGTCCAGAGCGGCGGATAGTGGTTGAGCCTGATATCGAAGATGCGGTTGATACGCGCCATATAGGAACCGACAGCCGCATACATGAAGCCTGAAAACAGTGGCACGCCACCGATCCGGAAGAAGTTTTCCTCCGGATAGATCCATGATCCGGCATGGGTTTTGAACACTTCCATAACCGTTCCGACAATATGGAAAATGACGATGACCTTGGCTTCTTCCCAAGCCTCCAGCTTGAAGACAAGCATTCCAAGCTGGATCACAACAGCGGAGAGAAACAGGAAATCGTAGCGGGTGATAAATCCTGCGCCATCTTCTGCCCAGAACCAGCGTGTGAGGATGATGAGACCCAGCATCGCGCCGCCAAACAGGCAGGCCCATGCTTGCTTCAACCCAAAAACCAGAAACTCAATCAGCGCATCGCTGATGCGATGCCTTGGCAAGCTGTCGAGAAGGCGATGAGCCGCCTTATCGATACGTTTTTCAAGGCCGGTAAACTGCCTATCGGTCTGCAATTATGGTTTCCAGAAACTGGGTCAGATTGTCGGTTACATAATCGACCTGATCAGTAAACTCAGGGTCGCTTTCCCATATTTCGGAGAATGTAGGCTCAAAATTGTTTGGAACCACCAGCACGGTTTTCATGCCCAATGTCTTCGGCACGACGAGATTGCGCGCCAGATCTTCAAACATGACAGCCTTTTGTGCGTCAACGCCGAATGCGCCGAGAAAACGATCATAAGTGACACGCTCTGGCTTAGGCGTCAGGCCTGCTGCAACGATGTCGAAAATATCGTCGAAATCATCAAGAATGCCGAGCTGCTGTGCTGCACGTTCCGCATGGCCGCGATCACCATTGGTGAAGATGAAACGGCGGCCGGGCAGGGCACGAATAGCTGCCCCGAGTGCGGGATCGGGTTTCAGCCATGAATAGTCGATGTCGTGGACCTTCTTGAGAAAGTCGTCAGGATCGATCTCATGGCACTCCATCAGGCCCTTCAGCGTGGTGCCATATTCCAGATAAAACTGCTTCTGAATCTTGCGCGCTTCGTCACGCGGCAATTTCAGGAGGTTCTCGACATAACTCGTCATACGTACATCGATCTGGGAAAACAGATCGGCTGCGTGCGGATAGAGCGTATTGTCGAGGTCGAATACCCAGTCGGTAACGTGGGCAAAGGCCGGAGCATCAGGTTGATTGGTCATAAGTCTTTATGTCACGAAGGCGGGTCAAGAAAAAGCCGCCCGAAGGCGGCTATTGAATTACGGTACAATCAATGTTCCGGCACCATGCTCCGTGAAAAGCTCAAGCAGTACCGAATGCGGTGTTTTGCCGTTGAGAATAACAACACCCTCAACGCCACGACGGATTGCATCGATGCAGGTTTCGACCTTAGGGATCATGCCGCCGGAGATCGTGCCGTCCTTGATCAGCGCCTGAGCGTCGGCAACCGAAAGCTCCTTGATGAGCTTCTTGTCCTTGTCGAGAACGCCGGGAACGTCGGTCAGGAACAGAAGACGCGTTGCAGCCAGCGCGCCAGCGATAGCGCCTGCAAAGGTGTCTGCGTTGATGTTGTAGGTATGGCCATCGCGACCCGGCGCAACCGGCGCAATAACCGGGATCATTTCTGAACGCGCCAGAAGATCGAGAAGCGTGCGGTCAACTTCTGCGGGTTCACCAACAAAGCCCAGATCAAGAACTTTCTCGATGTTGGAATCCGGATCGATAACCGTCTTGTGCGCCTTGCGCGCGAAAACCATGTTACCGTCTTTGCCGCAAAGACCGATGGCCCATTCGCCTTCGGCGTTGATGAGGGCGACGATTTCCTTGTTGATGGAACCGGCGAGAACCATTTCCACTACTTCAACCGTCTTCTCGTCGGTGACACGAAGACCACCTTCAAAGCGCGATTCAATGCCGAGCTTCGAGAGCATCGCCTGAATCTGTGGGCCACCGCCATGAACGACGATCGGATTGATGCCTGACTGCTTCAAAAGCGCAATGTCGCGGGCAAAAGCCTTGCCCAGTTCAGGGTTTCCCATGGCGTGACCGCCATATTTCACTACGACATTCTTGTTTTCGTAGCGCTGCATATAAGGCAGGGCTGCGGAAAGGAGTTGCGCTTGCATTTCAGGATTTTCAAGAGTCGTCATCGCGGGCTCCATGGCTGGCGACAGGGCAAGAGAGGCAGGCTTTTCTAAGCAATATGCACTGTTCTGTAAAACGGTTTTAGGCGTTTTGTTCGCGATTATTTGAATGCGTTGCCAAAGATCGCCCAATTAAAATCCTTGGAGAGTGCTAGAAGATTGCGCATAACGCCCGCTCTTGAACGGAGTAGATTCATGCGACGCGCATTTTTTACGGCTTTGATTTTTCTGGCGGGCATCAGCGCCTCGCAGGCGGCAGCGACGACTGAAACGATCATCATGTTGCGCCATGGTGAAAAGCCGGAGCAGGGGCTTGGACAGCTCAATTGCCAAGGGCTCAATCGCTCGCTGAAACTGCCTGCCGTAATCAAGCAAAAATTCGGAAAGCCGGATTTCATCTTTGCGCCCAATCCGGCGCAGCTGAAAGAAGACAAGGGCGCGATCTATTCCTATAACCGCCCGCTTGCTACGGTCGAACCGACAGCTATCACGTTTGGAATGCCCGTTGATACGCGCTTTGGCTTCAAGGATATTGAGGAACTGCAGGCGACGCTCGCGCAGCCTGAATATCGCAACGCGACAGTACTGGTGGGTTGGGAACACAAGCAGATCGTGAAGCTTGCCAGAAGCATCGTCAAGGATAGCGGTGGTGACAAGGCTCTCGTGCCGAAGTGGCCGCGTGAAGACTTCGACAGCATGTATGTTCTGCGTATCACGCGTGATGGCGCAAAAACCACCACGCGGTTTGAACAGCTCAAGCAGGGTCTAAACAATCAGTCGGCAAGCTGCCCGAGCTAAACTGATGTCGTTTCCTGGAGCGCGTCGTGCTTAATCATACACGCCACGCTCGCTCTATTTTGTTGTTTTACGCATGTCGGAATCGGAAAGCCGGTTCCCACTTTTCAGCAACGGACTGCCTATTCCTTGGCAACAAGCGCGATCGCAGCGCGCAGCTCATCAAGGCCAAGGCCTTTTTCTGACGACGTCGTGATGATGCCCGGGAAGCAGGCTGCACGCTTCTTCGTGAGGTTATGCGTTTCTTCAATCAAGCGTGGAATGCCAGCGGCTTTGATCTTGTCGATTTTGGTCAGCACGATCTGATAGGACACCGCCGCCTTGTCGAGCAGGTCGAGCACTTCGGCGTCGTTCTTCTTGATGCCATGGCGCGAGTCGATCAACAAATAGACGCGCTTGAGCGTTGTGCGTCCACGCAGGTAATCGAACACGAGACGTGTCCATGCATCGACATGGGCTTTGGGTGCTTCTGCAAAGCCATAGCCCGGCATGTCGACGAGTGCCAATGGAGGAAGGTCGCCATTCTCGCCGGAATAGCCATCTGGAACGAAATAGTTGAGTTCCTGCGTCCGGCCCGGCGTGTTGGAAGTACGGGCAAGACCCTTCTTGCCGACAAGCGCATTGATGAGCGAAGATTTGCCGACATTTGAACGTCCGGCAAAGGCAATTTCAACCGGGCCTTCCAGTGGCAGAAACTTCATCGAAGGCACGCCACGGATGAAGATCCACGACTTCTTGAAGAGCAGGCGCCCTTCCTCGACCAAAGCCGCATGGGCTGCACGGGTCGCATCTGCTGCTGCCTGAGCGGCATTGATGGCTGCCTGCTTTTTGTCCTGATCGCTCAATGTGGTCTTCCTGATCCGTATATTCCGTAAAAGACACGCATCACGGTTACGCGCCGCATTGTCAACCGCTCTGGATCAACGAGCACAAAAAAAGCCCCGCAGATGCGGGGCTTTTTGTCTTTTTACTTCTTGGCCTCTTTCGGCTTTCGCTTGAAGAGGTCTTTCAGGTTGTCAAAAAGTTCGATTTTAACACCCTGACGCTTCATGATGATGCCCTGCTGGGTAATCGAAAGCGTGTTGTTCCATGCCCAATAGATCACGAGGCCTGCTGGGAACGATGCCAGCATGAAGGTGAAGATGATCGGCATCCAGGTGAAGATCATCGCCTGCGTTGGATCCGGAGGCGTTGGGTTCATGCGCATCTGCAGGAACATGGTGATGCCCATGATGATTGGCCAGACGCCGATCATCAGGAACGCCGGAACCGCAAATGGCAGAAGGCCGAACAGGTTGAAGATCGATGTTGGATCGGGTGCTGCAAGATCCTGAATCCAGCCAAAGAATGGCGCATGGCGCATTTCAATGGTGACGTAGAGAACCTTATAGAGCGCGAAGAACACCGGAATCTGGACCAGCACTGGCCAGCAACCTGCAAGCGGATTGATTTTTTCCTGCTTGTAGAGCTGCATCATTTCCTGCTGCTGCTTCATCTTGTCATCCGCATATTTCTCGCGGATTTCCGTCATCTTCGGCTGCACCAGCTTCATACGAGCCATCGACTTGTACGACTTGTTGGCGAGCGGGAAGAACAGGCCCTTCAGCAGAACGGTGACAACCAGAATGGCGATGCCGAAATTGCCGGAGAACTTATAGATCCAGTCGATGAGGTAGAACATCGGCTTGGTGATGAAGTAGAACCAGCCCCAGTCAATCAGCAGTTCAAACTGCTTGATGCCGAGCTTTTCTTCGTAGTTCTTGATGTCCGAGACAACCTTGGCGCCAGCAAAAACGTGGTTCTTGATGGTGCTGGCTTCGCCAGCTGCAACCGTGATCGGCGCGCTGAGGAAATCCGACTGGTAGCGCGGACGGTCATTGGTGAAGTGCGAGAAACGTGCCGTGAACTTTTCGTTCTGCGGAGGTACGAGCGTTGCCGCCCAATACTTGTCGGTGATGCCGACCCAGCCGCCAGTCACGTCCTTGAACGAAATGTCCTTGTCGTCTTCAACCTTGGAATACTTGATTTCCTGAAGGCCATCCTGACCCATGACGCCGATAAGACCTTCATGGAGAACATAGGTAGCGCTTGCATGTTCAGGCTGGTTGAAACGCGTTACGCGGCCATAAGAAGCAAGCGAGATCGGTGCGCCGGTGTTGTTGGTGACCGTATCGTCGACTTCGAACATGTAGGCATCATCAACCGAGATGACGCGCTTGAATGTGATGTTCTTGTCGTTGGTGAATGTCAGAGTAACAGGCGTCGATGCCGTCAGCTTGTTGTTGCCTTCAACGGTCCAGACAGTGTTTGGACCAGGAACTTCGCCGGTTGCGTCGTTGCCGGTGAAACCGAGTTCAACGAAATAACCCTGCTTGAGAGCCGATGGTGCGAGTAGTTCGATTTCAGGCGACTTGTCGTCTACAGTCTCGTGATACTTCTTGAGATAGAGATCATCGAGGCGCGCGCCGGTCAGATTGATCGAACCACGCAGCGAAGCTGTGTCGATATCGATGCGCTGCGACTGTGCGGCTGCGGCTTCACGGGTCAGCGTGCCGCCTGCGGCTGTGCCATCGCTGTGGCCTGGAATTGCGCCGGCGGTGCCGGACATTTGTGGAGTATCACCCTGCGAGCCGCCCTGGGCTGCCTGCTGGGTCTGGCGCTGCTGCTCCTCAATGCGTGTCTGCTCCCGCTGGGCTTCCGTTTTCGGTCCCAGATAGAATACTTGCCACAGCGTTAATACGAGGATGGACAGGGCAATGGTGATGAAGAAATTACGATTATTTTCCATTGACGGGTCCTGATTCCGGTCTTTCCGTTCGGCGTTTCTTCTCGTCCCGCCGTCCCTCCGGTGCCGTGATGCGGCGGGAAAGTTCCCCGGTCAGTTTCGAGAAGGGCGCAGTGAGTGCTTGCTCGCGCGCTACGATCACATAGTCGGTCGAAGGCGCCATGTCACTCCCTACGTGACAACGAACCGCTTCTCTCAGTCTGCGACGTATGCGGTTTCGAACCACCGCATTGCCGTTTTTCTTGGTGACGGTGAAGCCTGCGCGGGGTTTTTCGCCGATTTTGGCAGCTTCGGATTCTTCCTCCGTCCGTTTGCGGACTTCAAGAAGAAATAGGGGACCACGCCGTTTTTCACCATTCCTAACAGACAAAAACTCCGCTCTCTTGCGAAGGCGGAGTATTTGTTTCTGCTTTTTCATATCTTTAATCACCGCGCTGGTCGCGCGGGAAAGATTAAGCGGAAAGCCGCTTGCGGCCGCGTGCGCGGCGAGCGGCAAGAACCTTACGACCGCCGGCAGTTGCCATGCGTGCACGGAAACCGTGACGACGCTTGCGGACGAGATTGGATGGCTGGAAAGTGCGCTTCATTTATTTAATACCGCGGTGTGCGGCCCTTCTTGGTTCTGTCTTTTCATCGAGTATGATTTTGCCGAAAACCGGTTTTCACTTTTCGGTATCATGCTCTATTGAACAGGAGCTGGTTCTTTTCCCAAAAAGCAGGATAGCACAAGCCATCCATTAACCCTATGGGCGAACGTGCTGCGGCTTATAGGGAAAGGGCCGTCAGGAGTCAATTGCCCTGCAAATATTCTACACGATCAGCGACGCGGTGGTTTGAGCTTATTGAGCGCGATTGCAGCATGGATCAGCATCGTCAGAGCTTTTGCATCTATTTCTTCGTTTTCACGGATATCAATCGCGCGACGCACGTTGCCTTCAAGGCTTGAATTGAAAAGGCTGGAAGGATCGTCCAGCGACGCACCTTTCGCGAAAGTGAGTTTCACAACGCTCTTATAGGTCTCGCCTGTGCATATGATCCCCGAGCAGGACCACACCGGCACGCCGCGCCACTTCCATTCTTCGATAATCTCCGGGTCGGCCTTCAGGATAATGTCGCGGACGTGAGAAAGCGTTTTGCCTCTCCAATCTGCAAGCTCCCTGATCCTGCCATCGATCAGCTGCGAAGGTGTTTTTGCATCGTCAGTTTCTGCGGGCATGTTGTTTCTCTCCTCTTGTCGCTGTCGTAGCACAGCGGGTGGCCTGGAGTGCGTTTTTATTTGAATTGTCCGGATGAGGCTTCAAACAGCCATTGCCAAAGCGGGCAGGGGCTTTAATAAGGATGCGCAACATTTTTAAATGCGGGCCCGTTTCCGCAGTAGTCATGAGAGGAGTTCACCATGAGCATCCGTCGTATCGAAGTCGGACCACGCATGAGCCAGGCCGTCGTTCACGGCAATACAGTTTATCTCGCCGGCCAGGTTGGCGAGCCAGGCGCGAGCGTGACCGATCAGACCAAGGCCGTTCTGGCTGAAGTCGATCGTCTGTTGGCAGCTGCTGGTTCCGACAAGTCCAAGATCCTTCAGGCGATCATCTGGCTTGCAGACATGAAGGACTTTGCTGAAATGAACGCAGTCTGGGATAGCTGGGTCGACAAGGCCAACACGCCTGCCCGCGCGACCGGTGAAGCAGCGCTTGCAACGCCTGATTACAAGGTCGAAATCATCATCACCGCTGCAATCTAATTAACTGCAGTTGCTGATTGAAAACCCCGCTCAAGCGGGGTTTTCTTTTATTGGCGTATGCGTTCGGAATAGCCTTCACGTCCGCCAGCCTGCGCCTTGGCGTCGATGGATGCACGTTTCTCTATCTGCTCCAGAGTGCCGTTATTTTCGAGCCAGCCATGATCGTAGAGATATCCTGGTAGATAGCCTGAAAGCAGGATCCGATAATCAAATGGGAAGGTCGGATCGAGCACGCGCGCCATTGTGAAAATGATCGTCGTACAATTGGCAGTCAGCGTGTTGTAGAATTTGGGTGTGGCTGCCAGCTCATTGCCTAGCTCGACATAAGAGAGGAAAAGCTCTCTTGCGCCTGCCGGGGGCAGGTCCACCCGATAGCGAAAGACATTTTCTTTGCGCACATTAGTCCGCAGATAGATAATGTCGCTTTCTTCCGCCGCGATCATCGCCAGTTCAAACTCGCGAAAAAATCCACCTATGGATGAAAAGACCTCGTGATGCTCCCTGCGGATTTCGCCAGAAAAGACGACGTGTCTGCCATCTTCAAACCCGAACGACAGCAGTGTATGCGCAATGGCCGGGCCAGCCCAATAGGAGAGGTAAACATCGACAGAGTTTATCTTACTCAGATCGTAGGTGGCTTCTTTCCAGTTAGGTGTGAAATCATTTGGTGTTCGCCAGTCGAAATCGCGAACATTGAAAAGCGTAACATTATCGCCATCAATCTTGCCGGTGACGGTTCGCGCGACATCTGGTGCCCAGATGCGGTCGAGCGATGGGCGTATCGTGGCCCACCAGCCGAGCATCAACAGTGCCAGCAGACAGAAGAACAGTCGCTTGCGCATGCAATAGAAGTTTCGCTCGCCTGCGATGACCCACAGCGCGATTGCCAGCCAGACGGCGATGATCGAGCCGCGCACAGCATTGCCGAAAGGCAACTGGAACCACATGGCAAAGCTGGACCAGATTGCAAAGATGATTACGAATAATACGAAGACGAACTTGCCGAGAAAGCGGACGGGCTTTGATTTCAAGATAGAAGACATGGACATCCCGTATTCGCCTGACGCTTCATTTACCGAAGTTGTGGCGATACTGACATGATTTGCATTGGAATGTCATGGCCTATCCTGCCGGAAAGGCGTTTTATCTCGTAGATTAGACTTTATAAAAACAAGGATATTATACCTTATTTCTTTAGCGTTACAGCAGCTTCCCGCTGGGGTTTTATCTGTCTGCGTCCTTTGAAGAGCGGACGCACTACCCGCCAGAGCAGCAGCGCCGCTACGATCAGAGCATAGATGACGGGTTCAGCTGGCCAGCTTTTGACCGACATCAGGAAATGGATCGCTCCACCTGCAATGGCCACATAGACGAGCTTATGCAGCGTGGTCCAGCGCCGCCCCAGTTTGCGGATTGACCAGTTGTTCGAAGTGATTGCGAGCGGCACCAGAAGGGCGAGGCTGATCATCCCGATGGTGATGAACGGTCTTTTGACAATATCGGCTATCACCGCAGATAGATTGAGCGCCTGATCCAGCACCATATAGACCGCGAAATGCATCAGTACATAATAGAAGGAGAGCAGGCCAAGTGCGCGGCGGTAGCGCAATAGGCTGATACCTGTCAGGTCACGGATGGGTGTCACCAGCAGTGTCAGAATGAGTAGGCGCAGTGCCCAGAGGCCGAGCATATGCTCAAAGCTTTTAACAGGGTCTGCGCCGAGCTGGTCGGTTGCGCCGAGATAAAACGCCCATAGGGCGGGAATGAAGCCGACCGCATAAAGCGCCCATACCTTCCACCAGCCCGGTTTGAATCGGGTCTGACGGTTGGGCTTTTTGGCTTGGATCGTGGCTGCGACGGCCATGTCAGTAATTTGCCCGCAGGTCCATGCCTGCATAAAGCGAAGCGACTTCTTCGGCATAGCCATTGAACGGCAAGGTAGGACGACGGCTGGAGCCAAAGAAGCTGCCTTCGCCGATACGCCGCTCGGTTGCCTGTGACCAGCGGGGATGATCGACGTCCGGGTTCACATTGGCATAGAAGCCATATTCATTGGCGGCCTGCTGCTGCCACGATGTCGGTGGCTGCTTTTCCACGAAGCTGATTTTGGTGATCGATTTGATGCCCTTGAAGCCATATTTCCACGGCACAACGAGCCGGACGGGCGCGCCATTGGCGTTGGGAAGGGTTTCACCATAAAGGCCAACGGAAAGGATAGTCAGCGGATGCATGGCTTCGTCCAGACGCAAGCCCTCGACATAAGGCCAGTCGAGCACCTGAAACAGCCCTTTCTGACCCGGCATCTCTTCAGGGCGCACGACGCCCGTGAAGGCGATGTATTTGGCCGAGCCAAGCGGTTCGACCTGAGACAGCAGGCTTGCCAGCGGAAAGCCGATCCATGGAATGACCATTGACCAGGCTTCAACGCAGCGCATCCGGTAGATGCGTTCTTCAAGCGGCATCTTGGCCATCAGGTCCTGAATGTCGAATTCCTTGGGCTGTTTGACCAACCCGTCGACTTTCAGCCGCCATGGCAATGGCTTGAAATCACCGGAATTCGCAGAAGGGTCGCTCTTGTCCGTGCCAAACTCATAGAAGTTGTTATAGGTCGTGACAGAATCTTTCGGCGTCAGCTTTTCATCGACTTTATAGGCCGAGGCTTTGGCCGTGAGCGGGTCGGCAAATGCGGCCGATGCAATCCCGGTCGCGGCCAGTGCGCCCGCGCCGATCAGAAATTCGCGGCGACGCAGATAAAGATTTTTCGGCGTCACGTCGCTTGAATTAAGGCGGGCAGACGAAAAACGGCCTGGCTTGAAGCTGCTCATGTCAAAAATCCGTTCCCTCGTACAATTTTTGTAATGATATCCCATTGTCCCCCTAAACGCGTCAAAAACATGAATTTTTTGCCACTCGATTATGGTTCACGCGTTGTTGATGGGCTCGTGAAGTGTCACGCAAATGTAACAATCGGTTATTTTCCGTGTTTTCGTCACATTCTCGCTAAATATCTGTTGTTAAGGACATGCTAATCAGAGCCGGCGAGGACACAAAAGATGGTCCAAGCGGAGCTGCTTTAAAACCTTCATTAACATCTCAGTGGCAAGTTGAGCTTATGGTAAAGAAGACGTTTACAGCCGCCATCATGATGGCGTTTGCAGCAATGACTGGTTCCGCTCTGGCGGAAGGACAGCCCACGCCTATAAAGGTTGTGAGCAAGGCGCAGGGCATGGCCCTGAACAGCATGGCTACATCGACGAAAGATGAAACAGTCGCTCCCAAGCTGGGAGAGGGCGTAACGATGCGTGAAAAGAAAATGGATGCTGAGACAACGCCGGAACAGAATTTTTCACGCAGCAAGCAGTTCATCTATCGTTTCTATAAGCCTGAAAACGCTTCCAACGAACTGATTGTCCTGTTGCATGGTTCAGGCGGCAATGAAGCAAGCCTCGTGCCGATGGCATCCAAGATCTGGCCGCGTGCAACGCTGCTTGGTGTTCGTGGCCGCGTCATGCAGGATGGTGGCACGCGCTGGTATAAGCGCATTACGCCGGTCAAGTTCGACCAGAAAGATGTGAAGCTTGAAGCCAATGCATTCGTGACCTTCCTCTCGCGTCTTGCCGATGAGAAGGATCTCGATCTCCCACATGCAACCTTCGTTGGCTATTCCAATGGCGCAAATCTGCTGGCTGCAACGATGATGCTGCACCCGGATCTGGTGAAGCGTGCGGTGCTGATGCGCTCGATGCCTGTTCTGGACAACGTGCCGGTTGCCAATCTGGGCAAGGCGCGCGTGCTGACGATTACAGGCCAGGAAGATAAGCTTTATTCGCCTTTCGCACCGGCTCTTTCAGCTCTGCTGCGCTCTGGCGGTGCAAAGGTCGATGCCCGTACGATCGAAGCCGATCATATGCTTGGTGAAAAGGACGCTTCCGCAATCAGTCAGTGGGTTGCGTCGCTTGGCCCGGATGGTGGTCGGACAGTTACGATGAAGGCCAAGTAAGGCAGACAAGTAAGGCAATAAGGCAGTAGGTGAATAGGGCAGTATGTTTTCAAATTAGCGAAACATAATGCCCTAATGCCCTAACTACTTAGCTCGTCATATCAATAACGCCACAGTCGCCCGTTTCAGATCCGAAGGCTAAACGAGTGCCCTGACCATCCCAGCCCATGCTGGTGATCGCGCCTTTGCCGCCACGACGTAGCAGCACTTCCTTCTGATCCTCGAAGCGCACGAGAAGAATCATGCCGTCATTATAGCCAATGGCGGTGATGTCTTCGATTGGGTGGCAGGCAACCGATGTCACCATGCTGTCTCCGCGCAGACCAAGCTCCAGCGGTGCCTTACCCATAGGGCCATCTTTGCCAGCAAACGGCCAGACAATAGCGGCTGGTGCGCCGGAGGTGGCAAGCCACTTGGCTTTCACGCTCCATGACCAGTCTTTGACCTTGGCAGGATAGCCAGTCATGCGCATGTGCTTGCTGTCTTCCAGACGCCATCCATGCAGCGCATTTTCCTGCATGGATGTAATCAGGAAGCGGCCATCAGGTGAGAAGGTGGCACCGATATGCGCGCCTTTCCATTCAAGCTCCACAGGCTTTGCTTCCGTGCCAGTCCAGATCAATGTTGCGCCATTATAGCGCGCGATTGCCAGACGCTGGCCCTTTGGCGCAAACGCAATGCCTTCGACGCTGCGTTCCTGTGCAAATTCCTGCACCTTGCCGTTGGATGTGCGGACCCATGCCGAGCGGCCAGAGGCAAAGCCGACCGTTCCGTTGGGGCCGCTTGCAACCGCGGTCATCCACTTGCGCGGTACTTTTGCGAGTTCCGTGACTGTACCATCCGATGCAGTCTGGCAAACGCGGCCATCTTCACCGCCCGTTACCAGCGCTTTTCCATCAAAGGTCAGCGTTGCGCTGAGAAGCCCGTCATGAGCGGCGCTGGTCTGGTGGCCATTGTCCAGCCGATGGATAGAACCATCGGCCAGAGCAAAGAATGGAACGCCGCTGATAAAACGGGCGTAGAGGCAATGACCATCAAGGTCGAGCGGGGCAACTGTAGGCATCAGTGTCCAATTTTACTTTGGCAGGATTACTTTGCCAATTTTACTGGGATTGGCAGTTTTCAAAACCGGCTTTGAGTTCAGCTGCATCGAGCTGACGTCCGATGAAGACGAGACGGCTTTCATGCTTTTCTTCAGGCTTCCATGCGCGCTGGTGATCACCTTCGATGATCATATGAACGCCCTGAACCACGTAGCGGTCCGGATCGTCTTTGAACGCGATGATCCCCTTGAGACGCAGAATGTTTGGACCCTGTGTCTGGGTGATGTTCTGAATCCAGGGGAAGAATTTAGCCGGATCGATTTCACCCGCACGCAGCGACACGGAAGTCACCGTCACATCATGGATCGGCGATGCATGATGATGATCGTGATCATGATGGTGGTGATGGTCATGCCCATGGTCGTGATTGCAGTCTGGGCCGCAGGTGTGCTCATGATCATGGTGGTGCCCATGATGATGATGGTCGTGGCCATGATCGTGATCGCAATCAGGGCCGCAAACGTGGTCCGGATGGTCATGATCGAGGAAATGCGGATCGTTTTCGAGCGCACGCTTCAGGTCGAATGCACCGCGATCAAGCACGCGATCAAGCGGAATCGATGCGCGTTCTGTACGGTGAATAATGGCGTGTGGATTGATGGCGCGAACTGTTGCTTCAATCGCTGCCAGTTCTTCCGGTGTCACCAGATCGGTTTTGTTGATCAGAACCACATCGGCAAATGCAATCTGGTCTTCTGCTTCGCGGCTGTCCTTGAGGCGCAGCGGAAGGTGCTTTGCGTCAACCAGAGCGACAACGGCATCAAGGCCGGTCTTGGCGCGGACATCGTCATCCATGAAGAAGGTCTGCGCGACAGGAACCGGATCAGCAAGACCGGTTGTTTCAACGATAATGGCGTCGAAGCGGCCCGGACGGCGCATCAGGCCTTCCACCACGCGAATCAAATCTCCGCGCACGGTGCAGCAGATGCAGCCATTGTTCATTTCGTAGATTTCTTCGTCAGACTCGACGATCAGATCGTTGTCGATGCCGATCTCGCCGAATTCGTTGACGATGACCGCATAACGCTTGCCGTGATTTTCGGTAAGGATGCGGTTGAGAAGCGTCGTTTTACCCGAGCCCAGATATCCGGTCAGAACGGTAACGGGAATACGGCCAGCGTTTGTGCCAGCATCTGTGTTTGACTTGTCCTCAGTGTGGGCTTCAGCCTGGCTCATTGTTCATGCCTCTTGAAGTTGCTGCCTTTTGGTGCGCGCGCAAATCCACGCGACCGAGGCTTCAGATCGGGTATTTCATATAAGGGAAGGTGCCCGCGAATGCTATATGCAATGCTATATTATTACATCTGTCCCGATCACGTTCTCGCTTACGGCCAATCACGTTTTCGCTCGCGGATTGAATGTGACGTTTGATATATGGCGCGCACATGAGCGTTGTTTCAAACGTCAAATTCAAAGCATCCACGAGATGACTATTTAGGTGCTCGGAATCAGACCACGAGTTGTTTGGGCGAAAAGCGAGCGAGATCAAACTGATCCACATCGTGGAGCAGCTCAATAAAGCCTGCAACAGCGTGCTTAAGGATTTTTTCGCCTGCCTCAGCCGTTGCCGCTGCCGCATTGCCTGCGACACCTTCCGTATTCAGATCCTGCATCTTCCAGCCGAAGGCATGAGGGCCATAGGCGCGCAAATGTTTGAATTTTTTTGCGAAGTCGGACTGTGCATTCGAGAAGTCTGCGGCCTTCGTCATATCGACGAGATCAGGGCGCAGCGCCAGCATCACGGATGTTTCGATAAAGCCGCCATGAATATCGAGCGACTTGTCTTCCGGTGTAATCAGCCCTTCCGGCATACCGAAGCGGGTCCAGCTTGTGGCTACAGCCAGCATATCAAGGCGGGTGCGAAGCTCGGTTGCAACGATTGTCATCAGCGGCGAGTTGCCGCCATGGGCATTGAGCATGACCAGCTTGCGAATGCCGCCTGCATGAAGGTTCTCACCCATGCCGATCCATTGATTGACGGCTTCCGAGAAGGCGAGGCTTTGGGTGCCTTCGACGTCCATATGTTCGATGGAATAACCAACCGGCTGGGCAGGCAGGAAATTGACGTTGAGATCGGCAGGCAGTGCGTCGTTGATGCGTGCGACAATGCCTTCGGCGATAATCGTATCTGTTTCAAATGGCAGATGAGGACCATGCTGCTCGTGGGCGCCAAGTGGCAGGACGACGATCATGTCGCTGTTCTGGTCGCGCAGGTTATTCATATTTTCCTCCGTGCTGAATATTTTTAAACGAACAGTTTGAACCTAATGGTGATCGAATAAAACAGCAATCGGTTGTCTGATTCCGACATTTGGGTTTCGCCGCCCATAAACTCGTGCAATGTTAGCCGCGAAATTCATTCTTTCGTGCCTAAGAACATGCTTTGGGTACAAAGTTAACCCTAAGTCATTGCTTGTTCTTGAAGCTTCATAAGTCGGACAATATTTTACTGTAGATTGAACTTTATTAGTCGGATGACCAAGGGCGAGGTGGCGATGAGTAAGGACAACAAGGCAGTGATGCTTTACCGGATGCAGTCGGTAGCGCGTCTTACACGAACCGTACTGGCTACACGTCTTCTGGAGCTTGGGCTTTATGCCGGTCAGGATGCGGTGATGCTGCAGCTTGCCGCTGAAGATGGTTTGCCTCCGGGCGTTCTGGCTCAGCGCCTCGGCGTGCGTCCACCGACAATCACCAAGACCATTACCCGGCTGCAGAGCCAGGGCTTCGTGGTCAAGCGGGCATCTGAGACAGATCAGCGCCAGTCGCATGTCTATCTCACGCCGCAGGGCATCGAAGCGATCCGCATCATCGAAAAGTCGATCAAAAAAACCGAAAAAGATATGCTGAAAGGCCTCGACAAGAAGGAGCGTAAAACCTTCCTGAAGATGCTTGGGCGCATGGAAAGCAACCTTGCTGCGCGTGGCGCGGCGCGTCTGACGGACGAGTTGGACAAGGAAGTTGTTGATGACGACGATGTTGAATAGGTAGATGGCCATCAAGGAACGTTGAAAAAACTTCCAATTCAATGATTGCAATGGCATAACCATCTACAAGATGGGATGGCTGCTCCTCTTTATTGTCTTGCCGGCGCCTTCCTGTTTCGACTGTGGCAATGACCTTTTCGGGGAGGCGACTTGGCTCAGAAAATCAAGCTTTCGACCATCGCAGATGCGCTTGGTGTTTCGACGGCCACCGTTTCGCTGGCATTGCGCGACAGTCCTCTTGTCGCCGATCAGACACGCGAAAAGATCAAGGAACATGCCCGCGCCATCGGTTACATCTATAACCGTCGCGCTGCCAGCCTGCGCACGTCCCGTTCCGGGATCGTGGGTGTTGTCGTACATGACATCATGAACCCGTTCTTCGCCGAAATTTTGCGGTCGATTGAAACGGAGCTGGACCGTTCGCGACAGACCTTCATTCTGTCCAACCATTATGACCAGCTGGAAAAGCAGCGCACCTTCATGGATACGTTGCTGCAGCTCGGCGCGGATGGCGTCATCATGTCGCCGGCCATCGGCACACCGCCGGAAGATATCCAGCTTGCGGAAGATAACGGCCTGCCGGTCGTTCTGATCGCGCGTGATGTTGAAGGTGTCCATGCACCGGTTTTCCGGGGGGATGATGCCTATGGTATCGGCCTTGCCACCAATCATCTGATTTCGCTTGGGCACACCCGCATCGCCATGATCGGTGGTACCGATCAGACTTCGACAGGCCGTGACCGTTATCAGGGCTATTTGCAGGCCATGCATAAGGCCGGACTTGAAGTGAAGCCGGAATGGCGTATTTCAGGGCCGCGTACCAAGCAGGGCGGCTTTGAAGTTGCGCCACAGTTTCTTGCGCTCAAAGACAAGCCGACCGCAGCCGTTTGCTGGAACGATCTGACTGCTATCGGTTTGATGAACGGTATCGCGCGTGCAGGGCTTGTTCCGGGTGAAGACATTTCCGTCACCGGATATGACGATCTGGAAGAAGCGGCCATCGCGACACCGGCGCTGACCACTGTGTGGAACGGCCAGCGCGAAGTCGGTCGCCGTGCGGCGCGCGCGCTGCTTGACCAGCTGAATGGCATTGAAGTTTCACATGATCAGGAACTGATTAAGCCGGAGTTGCATATCCGGCAATCGACTTCCAAGCCCAAATAGGCCTGATCTGTCTTATTAGCCGGGCCAGGTCCTCTGGCCCGATGGATTCTGCTTGAACATGAGGAAGCTGCCATGACTCAACGTGAAGCGACCATTCTGGTGCTCGGTAATTTCAACGATTATGCCGTGCAACGGCTTTCAGGCGAGTTCAATATCAAGCGTATTCCCAAAGGCGATGCGGCGCTGGTTGATGCAGCCTGGGCTGGTGATGTCAAAGGCGTTGCCAGCATGTCGACGGTCGATGCAAAGCTGATTGATGCGCTGCCTAATCTTAAAATTATCGGCAATTTTGGCGTTGGTTATGATGCTGTTGATGCGAAACATGCCGGTGCCAATGACGTCATGGTCACCAATACGCCGGACGTTCTGACGGAAGAAGTTGCAGATACTGCGCTTGGACTTCTGATTGATACCGTGCGCGAATTGTCCAAATCGCAGGAGTTTCTGCGCGTTGGTCGCTGGCCAAAGGAAGGGCGCTATCCGCTTTCCAAACTGTCCCTGCGCGGCCGCTCTGTCGGTATTTTTGGCCTTGGTCGCATTGGCAAGGCGATTGCGCATCGTGTCGAAGCTTTTGGCCTTCCTGTGTCCTATCACAATCGCCGTAAGGCAGATGATGTGAGCTATACTTATTACCCGAGCCTGCTTGAGCTTGCGAAGGCGGTGGATACGCTCATTCTGGTTGCCCCCGGCGGTGCGGAAACTGCAAAGGCCATCAATGCAGATGTCCTGAAAGCGCTGGGACCGGAAGGTGTGCTGATTAATATTGGCCGTGGTTCGGTTGTTGATGAGGACGCGCTTGCTCAGGCGCTGACCGACGGAACGATTGCGGCTGCCGGTCTTGATGTCTTTGCCAATGAGCCGAATGTGCCGCAGGCGCTTCTTGATGCCCCGAATACGGTATTGTTGCCGCATATCGGCTCGGCTTCTGAAAAGACCCGCCGCGATATGGCTAATCTTGTGATCGATAATCTGATCTCGTGGTTCGACAAGGGCGAGGCGATTACGCCGGTGCCGGAAACCAGTCACGTCAAGAAAAAGTAAGGTAAAAGCGCGAGCCTCACTTACTGATGCTGGCGCTCAACATTCTTTTTACGCGCATCCCGAAAATCCTCTCACGCTATTCAGGATGCGCTCTGATTTCAGGCTGTGCGCTGCGCCTTGTGTTGGCGCACTGCTTCGCCAAAGGCTTCGAAAATCTTGCGCGAAGGCGCATCGGATTGCACCCAGTACTCCGGGTGCCACTGAACGCCGACGACAAAACCCTTTGCATTCTTGACTGAGACGGCTTCGATCGTGCCGTCGTCTGCTGTGGCTTCAACCGCCAGAACCGGTGCCAGCTTGTCGATTGCCTGACGATGGACCGAATTGACCTTCACGTCGTCGGTTTTCAGTATCTCTGCAAGACAGGAGTTTGGCGCGATCTTGATCGGGTGCTGAATGGCAAAGCGCTCGGCCTGGCTGTCTGATTCCGGCGCGCGATGGTCCATACGACCTTCCAGCTCCTGAATTTCGGTGGCCAACGTGCCGCCCAGCGCCACATTCAGTTCCTGAATGCCGCGGCAAATCGCCAGCACGGGGACGCCCTTGTCGATTGCTGCACGGATGAGCGGCAGCGATGTTGCATCTCGGGCATTGTCGTAAGGCTCAAAGGCCGCACTCGGTTCGACGCCGTAAAGTTCCGGATTGACGTTGGATTTTGATCCAGTGACCAGCAGGCCGTCCACGCTATCGAGAATGCTGTCGAGATCCATCTTCGCGCCAAAGCTGGGAACCAGCAGGGGCGTGACTTCTGCAACGTCAATCGCTGCAGCTAGATATTGCTCGGGCGCAGAATGCCAGACGTAATTTTCAAACGGCTTTACGTCTGTGGGAACGGCGATGAGAGGGCGAGAAACTTTTGCCATGAAATATTTCGATCCAGCGGAAGGGGCGTTGTTGGAGCGTTTGTAAAGCGCTGTGTCTTGCCGCGCAATCGTGAAGCTGATCACAGCTTCACACCTTAGAGCGCGTTTCAGTCCAGTCGGATTATGCTCTATTGCCAGCTTCTGTGTACTCTATTGATCTGGCGAGATTTTAGAGGGTTTTCGGGTTCACATAAAATTGATGTTGCACTAGATATAGAAAGATATTTGGCAGTCGGGGGGATGAATGGCTGACGAACAGGTTTTCTCTGTCGCAGGTAAGGTGATTGCCGTGACCGGAGGTTCTTCGGGGTTGGGGTTGCACATGGTGCGCGTGCTTGCGCGCCATGGGGCAAAAGTTGTTTCAATTTCACGCAGTCGGGATGGTGAGAAATTCTGCCCTTCTGGTGGTGAAGTGCTGGAAATCATGGCGGATATCACCAACCCAGACGAGGTAAAGACCGCGTTCGATGAGGCGGAACAGCGTCTTGGCCCTATCAATGTGCTTTTCAATAATGCAGGTGTCGCCCATGTCGCGAGAGCGCTGGATACGACGCGGGATATGCTGGAGCACATCTTCGATGTGAACGTGGCCGGATCGTTCTTCACTGCACAGGAAATGGCGCGACGGATGATCGACCGAAAGCAGGCCGGTGCCATCGTGAATACAACGAGTATTCTTGCGGAGCGTCCTCAGAAGGGGACTGCTGCCTATGCGATGTCCAAAGCCTGCGTAACGCAGATGACCCGCGCGCTGGCACTTGAATGGGCGTCGCATGATATTCGCGTCAATGCGATTGCGCCGGGGTGGTTTCCAACGCGAATCAATGAACGGCAGCTATCGGGTCCTGCTGGCGGATATTTTAAAGGTCGCAACCCCATGCGACGGCTTGGCGAAATGGAGGATCTGGACGGTGTGGTGCTAATGCTTGCTTCTGATGCAAGCCGTTACATGACTGGATCGGTGATTACCATTGACGGTGGCCATCACATCTAGGCCAAGTTGCAACTATTCTGGTTTCTATTCGTCCAACTTCGCAACTTCGTCGGTTTTACGCGCAAATCCTGCGATTTTCACTAGATAAGGCGGCTTTTATGGAGCTGTGCGCAGTTGTCAGACGCTAGTTTGGGGAATTACTGGCTTTTCTTAACTGCAAACTGCTCTGCGTGACGGGCTTTTTCAGTGAGCAATAAATAAATTAAATGTCTCTATCTGAGATCTTAGGGTTGCATTATTTACTTCTGGTTGTGCTGTTCGGTGTTTGCTTAATAATAAACTGATTACATCTTATGGTAGTTGCAATAACAGCTTGTGGTTTAGTTTTGCGAAAGGTATTTTTAAGTGATTAGTGGCATATTACCCCCTATGAAAGGGGTACAATCAACGAGATGTGGCGTAGCCTTCAACCTGAGATACCTGCCGATGTGCGGCTCTCTTTTTTGCGTGCGCTTTATGGCAATCGCACAACATTATGGTTTGGTTTGCTCGCCCATGTCGTGGCGTGTGTGGTCATTTATGTAAAAACAGCAGACTGGCGCTTTCTCGGATTTGCCGGTTTTTTTACAGTTGTCGCATTCGGTCGCCTCTATGACATGCATAAATTCGATGAGGCAAAGCTCGGTACCCTGTCTCATGCAGATCTCGATAAGTGGGAAGCACGCTATCTCGTTGGCGCTTCGCTGGTTTGCGCAACGCTTGGGATGCTCTGCTTCTTTTCAAGCTATGTTCTGCGCGACTCTTTTGCAGAGCTGGCCAGCCTGACCATCCTTCTGGCTTCGGTCGTATCGATCGTTGGTCGCAATTATGCCTCGGCAAAAGCCGTGGTTCTGATGTCGGCCTGCACTCTGATCCCGGTGCTTGCGGGGCTTATCCTTGCGGGGACTCCCTTTCACGTTGTGATTGGTCTCCTGCTGATCCCATACTTCTTGTCCAATATTCAGATGGCTAACGGGCTTCGCGAATTTCTTTTCGCAGCTGTGATGGGAAAACGCCGCCTGTCTATTGTTGCCAGCCGGTTTGATGCCGCGCTCAACAACATGCCGCAAGGCCTGTTGATGTTCGACGCCCAGCAGCGCATTGCGGTCATCAATCACAAGACGAAATCGCTGCTCAAGATTGCTGAACACACCAAACTGCGTGGGCGCAGGCTGGAAGTCTTGCTACGCTATTGTGCCAAACAGGGCCTGTTTCCGCATAATGACCTGCACAACATCCGCACACGGATGCAGGATTTGCTCTCGGGCCGCAAAGCGCGTGATATCCTGCAATTGGCAGATAACCGCTATATCGAATGTATCGGTAATCAGACATCCAATGCGGGTGTCGTTTTGATGTTTGAAGACGTCACGCAACGCGTTGAATCAGAAGCGCGCATTCAGCATATGGCACGTTTTGATGGTCTGACCGGGCTGCCAAACCGTAACTACTTTGAAACGATGGTGCGCTCGCTCCGGATACATCAGGAGCCAAATACGCTTGCTGCACTGATCGTCATCGATATCAATCACTTCAAGCACGTCAATGATACGCTTGGCCATCATGTGGGCGACGTGTTTCTGCGGCTTTTTGCAGATAGGCTGAATTCGCTCGATCCGCAGCGCTTTGTAGCATCGCGCTTTGGCGGCGATGAATTCGTGGTTTTCGTCTTCAATCTTCATGGCGATGAAGAAGTGGCGGCGATCATGGATCACGTTATCTCTGTCGCAAGCGGTGTTTACGATCTTAATGGCGATCAGGTTCATATCGAGATCAGCGCGGGCGTTGCGACCGAGACTATTGATAAATGCGATGTCGGCAATATGCACATGAATGCCGATCTGGCGCTCTATGAAGCCAAGAGCGAGGAAGGCAAACAATGGGCGCTGTTTGTGAACGCCATGGATACCAAATATCGCGGTCGCCAGAAGCTGAAGGCAGACTTGCGTCTGGCTATTGAAAATCAGGAAATCAAAGTCGTCTATCAGCCTATCGTCAGCGCACAGTCGCTGCGTATCGTGGCCTATGAGGCGCTGGCGCGTTGGGAGCATTCGGAACTGGGGCATGTTCCTCCAGCAGAATTTATCCCATTGGCCGAAGAAATCGGCATTATCTCGCAAATCACCCGTTTCATGCTTGAGCAGGCCTGCCGCGATTGCATGACATGGGGGGATCGGATTGGCGTTTCGGTCAATCTGTCAGCGATTGATTTGAAAAACAGCGATATTACCCGCGATATCGCCAATGCCTTGCAGAAATCCGGCCTTCCGGCGAGGCAGCTTGAGGTGGAAGTGACCGAAAGTGCGATCATCGCTGATCGCAATCAGACTTCGTTGGTCTTGCAGCGACTGAAGAATGCCGGGATCAACATTGCGCTGGACGATTTTGGTACGGGCTATTCCAGCTTGAGCTATCTCAACAGCTTGCCGCTGACCAAGGTCAAAGTCGATCGTTCCTTTGTCCAGGATATCACCAATGACCGACGTTCTCTGATGCTGCTGCGTGGTGTTACCCAGCTGTCGCACGAGTTAGGCCTTGCCGTAACTGTTGAAGGTGTCGAGACAGAAGAGCAGCTGGCGTTAGTTCGCGTGGCGGCGGGCGCTGACCTCGTGCAGGGCTATTTGTTGGGTAAGCCTGTTCCGGCAACAGAAATCCGGACTTCATCGGCCAAAGCTGTCGTGCCGCACGACGACGGACGCACATTTGCGCAGTAATACCATGGCGCGAAGATGCTGACGCTATCCACGCCTTGAAAAAGTTCAATCGCCACTCGGGCTTATCCAAAACTCCATGAGTCATACTCATGAAGTTTTGGGTAAGTCTGACGGTTTCAATTCTGTGAAACCATATCAGTACCGATAATTCCCCTATTTTATCATAGCAAAATTTAGCTATTTTCCTCCTTGTAATAAAGGTGAAGATAGTGCCATGTCTTTGAGCGGCATAAGTAATTCAGTTGTTACTTTATAAGTAAAATAACAAGGAGGGGAAATGAAACGGCTTTTCCGTTTTTTCTTATATTTAATAATATTAATCATTATTATCGCGGCTGTCAGCGCTGCGATTTTTAGGAAGAAATTACACGAATATTGGGCGGTTTATCAGTATTCTCAGGTTTTCAAGCCTGATGTGATCGATGAAAATTTCCGCACCCTCTATAAAATCTATCCGTCGATCCGGGTTGCGCGCGCGGGTGATGTCAGTCCGCTGCCGAAGGCCGAGCGGCCATTGCCTGAAACCTATTCATATAAAGGCGAGACACACAATCTTGCCGATTTTCTCAAACGGACGGAAACAACAGGTTTCATTGTTTTGAAGGATGGTGAGATAGTGCATGAAGAATATGCACGCGGTAACACCGAGAAAACGCAGTCCATCGCGATGTCTGTATCGAAATCGTTCGTTTCGTTTCTGATCGGCAATGCGGTGCGTGATGGTCAGATCAAACTCGATGAGACAGTCGATCATTATGCGCCGGTACTCGCGGAGGGTGGCTATAAGGGCGTGACTGTTAAAAACGTTCTGCAGATGTCGTCGGGCATTGGTTTCAACGAAAATTACGGCGATCTCAATTCGGATATCGTGCGTTACATTGTGCAAATGGTTACGGGGTCGGTCATCGATTTCACCGCGCATCTGAAGAACGAAATCAAGCCAGGCACAGTCAATCGCTATGTTTCAGCAGATACGCAAGTTCTCGCCTTGGTGCTGGAAGGTGCGACTGGTGTGCCAATACAAAAATACTTTGAGGACAAGCTCTGGTCGAAACTTGGCGTGGAGGCTGATTCGTATTGGCTTGCTGATCAGAAGGGTGAAGTTGTCGCTGCGGGTGGCCTTAATGCTGTGCTGCGTGATTATGCCCGCTTTGGATTGCTCTATATGAATGAAGGCCGGAACTATCTTGGCGAGCAGCTCGTGCCGGCGCAATGGGTTCACGATTCTGTAACGCCAGACGAGCCGTATTTGATGCCCGGACGCAAAGATGCGTCAGGCAAGATCCCTTTTGGCTATGGTTATCAATGGTGGATTCCGGTTGAGCCCCAAGGTGATTTCGCTGCTGTCGGTATTTACGGCCAGTTTATTTACGTCAATCCGGCCAAACGCGTGGTGATCGCCAAAACATCGGCCTACGCCAATTACAATATTGATGGTCAGCAGGTGAAAGCTGAAACAATCGAGATGTTCCAGTCTCTGGCTAACTCTATTCAGTGATCGGCACAAAGAAGGAGTGGTCGTTTTAGCGGCCATTCCAATTCTCATTAAGGTGCATTGGCGGCTGTGTATCGGGCGATCCAGGACGAATGAGAGTTTCTGTCACTGGCAAGTGACAAAAACTCAAAGTTACACCTTTACACGCTTATAAAGCACCTTATTCTGCGCACTGATTTGACGGGGTGCGGATGCTATTTGAATGACGAATGAAGCTGTCTCTGGTGGGCAACCACCGCTATCCAATTTCGCGCGGCAGCTATTGCAGTTTCTGGATCGGGTGGAATATCGACGCATCGTACACGCGGAAGATCTCGAAGAGATGGGGCGCCTGCGTTACCGGTCTTACCGAAGTGCGAACGTGATGCATGAAGCGGAAGTGCCATCGATTGTTGATGACATTGATCGTGACAGTCATGCGTTTGTCTTCGGCATTCATATTGACGGGCAATTAGTGAGTACATTGCGTATTCATTACATCACGCCTGACCATCGTCGTGGCACGAGTTATGCGCTCTTTCCCGATATTCTTGATCCTCTGCTCAACAGCGGCATGGCTTTTGTTGACCCGACACGCTTTGCAGCGGACCCGGATCTACTGAGCGAATATCCTGCTATTCCCTATGTCACCTTGCGCATTGCTGCGATGGCTTCGGAATTTTTTGAAGCGGATCAATGTCTTGCATCGGTGAAGCCAGAGCATATGGCATTCTACAAACGTATTTTCGGCACCACTGTCATGGCCGAAGCGCGTGAGCATCTGGGCTATGGTATCAAGGTTGGACTGGGCGCTGCACCCATTCGCAATATTCGCGACGCGGTTGCTGTCCGCTTCCCGTTCTTCAAGTCACAGCCGCACGAGCGGCGTGCGATGTTTGGCAATCTGAGCAATGGTGTTGGTCCGCTGACGATCCTGCCAACAGCGAAATATACCGGCCTTGGCATATAAAATCTTTTGTGGAGTCTATGCGATTTATACGCATGATCCTTACTTTTGATAATTTAAATCTTTTTGAAAGTTGCTCTAAATATTTTAGTATAGAAATTTCTGAAAATTCTGGTTAGTTAGCTGCCGTAGCCGCATATGCGGTCACAGACGGAGTGGAGGGGCGCTGCGACAAACAGCCGGGGACCAAAGCCTGAGGCAAGGTCCGGTTGAGGTTGCATGCGAGTTAAAGATCACAGATAGTCTGACTAAGAATAGTCAAACTATCTGAATGGGTGGAACTACAAAATGGCAGAACATCACACTACAGCTCCGGCTGAACTCGGCGCGCCGATGGATTATCCAGAGCATGATAAAACTTATGCTGGTTTCATGGGTGTGTTTAAATGGGGCACAGTGGCAGTTGTTGCCCTCCTGGTTGCCATGGCGTTCGGCTTTTTCGCGGGTGGTTTTTTCTCCGCGACCGTTCTGTTTGTTCTGATCTGCGCCGCTGCCTGGTTCCTCCTCTAAGGATCTAAACCAGCAATAATCCGCATGATTTGATCGAATGCCTTGGTATGGGTGCAGCTCGCACCTTGCCGGGGCTTTATGCATGTCGTCTGTTTCATCATTTTAAGGGGGCTTCTTCCCGGAAGCCCGGATTGTGCCCGGCTGCGAGGTCGGATTAAGCCACGAAAGGGAAACCAGTTGGCCCAGACTATATTCATTCCGAAAGAGAGTGATCCCAACGAGACCCGCGTTGCGGCATCTGCCGAGACGGTGAAGAAATTCATCGCGCTTGGTTTTGATGTCGTGGTGGAAAAAGGCGCAGGCGAAAAATCGCGTATCATCGATACCGAGTTTTCAGGCGCAGGCGCGCGCATAGGAACTACGGCTGACGCCAAAGCGGCAGACGTTATCCTGAAAGTGCGCCGTCCGAACGATGCGGAACTCAAAGGGTATAAACCGGGCGCAGCACTTTTCGCGATGCTTGATCCTTACGGTCAGGAAGCAGCGGTTGCAGCTCTTGCGAAGGCCGGTATTTCAGCTTTCACGATGGAATTTATGCCGCGCATAACGCGCGCACAGGTGATGGATGTTCTCTCGTCGCAGGCCAACCTTGCCGGTTATCAGGCCGTCATTGATGCAGCCGACGTCTATGACCGTGCTATGCCAATGATGATGACAGCTGCTGGCACGGTGCCTGCAGCCCGCGTCTTCGTCATGGGTGCAGGTGTTGCCGGACTTCAAGCGATTGCGACCGCACGTCGTCTGGGTGCGGTTGTGACTGCAACCGACGTTCGCCCGGCTGCGAAGGAGCAGGTGGCCTCGCTTGGCGCGAAGTTCATCGCTGTCGAGGATGAGGAATTCAAGGCGGCGGAAACCTCCGGCGGTTATGCCAAAGAAATGTCGAAGGAATATCAGGCGAAGCAGGCGGCACTTGTTGCTGACCATATAGCCAAGCAGGATATTGTCATCACCACGGCGCTTATTCCGGGTCGTGCAGCGCCGCGTCTTGTTTCAAAGGAAATGGTCGCAGCCATGCGCCCGGGTTCTGTGCTGGTTGATCTCGCAGTTGAGCGCGGCGGCAATGTCGAAGGTGCTGTTGCCGGTCAGGTTGCAGATGTGAACGGTGTGAAGATCGTCGGTTATCTCAATGTGCCGGGCCGGATTGCGGCGACCGCTTCACAGCTTTACGCGCGCAATCTTTATGCGTTCCTCGAAACGCTGGTCGATAAGGAAGCAAAGCTTCTCAAGCTCGATCCACAGGAAGAGCTGGTAAAGGCAACGCTTCTGACACACGAAGGCAAAGTCGTGCATCCGGCTTTTGCCAAGGCAGAAGCCGAAGTCGAAGTAGCGCCAGCTGTTGTGGCTGAGAAGGTCGCTAAGCCGAAAGCCGCGCCGAAGGTAAAAGCGCCTGCTGTCAAGGCAGAGGCTGCAAAGGAAGCGGCGTCTGCCACGGCAAAGCCTGTAGCCAAGACAACCCGAAAAGCACCGGCAAAAGCTGCAAAAACTTCCGCTGACGGAGGAGAGGCATAATGTCCGATACAGCACTCGAAAAAGCTCTTGAGAGCCTCAATCAGGCGGCAGATGCCGTCAGGCAGGCAGCGGAAAAAGCAGGCGGTTTAGGTGATGCAGCAGCTGCCGCCGCCCATGCCGCATCCGGTGGTGTGGTTGATCCGTTTGTCTTCCGCCTTGCGATTTTCGTTCTGTCGATTTTCGTTGGTTATTACGTTGTCTGGCAGGTGACACCTGCACTGCATACGCCGCTTATGGCTGTTACCAACGCTATTTCATCGGTGATCGTGGTCGGCGCACTTCTTGCAGTCGGTCTTTCGCTTTCGGGCTGGGCAACTGGCTTCGGCTTCATCGCGCTCATCCTTGCAAGCGTAAACATCTTTGGCGGCTTTCTGGTTACCCAGCGTATGCTTGCCATGTACAAGAAAAAAGAAAAGTGAGGGCTGAGCCATCATGAGCGTTAATCTCGCAGCCTTCCTTTATCTGGTCTCTGGTGTCCTGTTCATTCTGGCACTGCGCGGCCTTTCGCACCCAACCACCAGCCGTCAGGGTAATACCTATGGTATGATCGGTATGGGTATCTCTATCGTCACCACACTGTTGCTGGCACGTCCAAGCTTTGGCGGTCTGGTGCTGATTATTCTCGGTATCGCCATTGGTGGCGGTATTGGTGCAGTGATTGCACGCCGCATCGCGATGACGGCCATGCCGCAGCTTGTGGCAGCCTTCCACTCGCTGATTGGTCTTGCAGCCGTGCTCGTTGCCGCCGCAGCCCTTTACTCACCGCATTCTTTCGGCATTGGCGAAGTGGGTCAGATCCACGGTCAGGCGCTGATCGAAATGTCGCTGGGTGTTGCGATTGGTGCAATCACCTTCACCGGTTCGATCATTGCGTTCCTGAAGCTTGATGGCCGCATGTCGGGCAAGCCGATCATGCTGCCGGGGCGTCATGTCATCAATGCGGCGCTGGCTGCTGCAATCGTGATTCTGATTGCCGTTCTGACCAACACCGAAAGCCATTTCGTGTTCTGGCTGATCGTCATTCTGGCACTGGTATTCGGTGTGCTGATCATCATCCCGATTGGCGGCGCGGATATGCCGGTTGTTGTTTCCATGCTCAACTCCTATTCGGGCTGGGCTGCGGCAGGCATTGGTTTCACGCTTGGCAATCTGGCGCTGATTATTACCGGTGCGCTGGTCGGTTCATCCGGTGCGATCCTGTCCTACATCATGTGTAAAGGCATGAACCGCTCGTTCATTTCGGTTATTCTTGGTGGCTTCGGCGGTGACGTGGCAGCTGCGGGCAGCGGCGAAGTGGAACAGCGTCCGGTCAAGCAGGGTTCGGCTGATGATGCCGCCTTCATCATGAAGAACGCATCCAAGGTCATCATCGTGCCGGGTTATGGTATGGCGGTGGCACAGGCACAGCACGCTCTGCGTGAAATGGCTGACAAGCTGAAGGCCGAAGGCGTGGAAGTGAAATACGCAATCCACCCTGTTGCCGGTCGTATGCCTGGCCATATGAACGTGCTGCTGGCTGAAGCCAACGTGCCCTATGATGAAGTGTTTGAACTTGAAGACATCAATTCGGAATTTGCGACGGCTGATGTTGCCTTCGTGATTGGCGCGAATGACGTGACCAATCCAGCAGCGAAGACCGACCCGCAATCGCCGATTTTCGGTATGCCGATCCTCGATGTCGACAAGGCCGGTACAGTGCTCTTCATCAAGCGCGGCATGGGCTCAGGCTATGCTGGCGTGGAAAACGAGCTGTTCTTCCGCGACAACACCATGATGCTCTTTGCTGACGCGAAGAAAATGGTCGAAAGTATCGTCAAAGCTCTCGACCACTAGGCCTTCGATATTCGGGTTCTGTCGGCCTGCAAATGGCGTGGTTCTGCGCTTCCGGTGCTCATGTACTTTAAGTACACTCCGCTCCGGTGCTCGAACCCCACCATTTTCGGCACGCCATTTCCCCGAATCTCATAAGGCCGGGGTGTTCTGGCAAGAAACAAAAACGGCGGCTTTGAGCCGCCGTTTTTGTTTGTGCTGGTAATATTCGATCAGCCGTAGATCATCTTGTCCTGCAATGCGCGCAGCTCGGCGATCTTAGAGCCGGGCTGGGGTGCTGCGTTGGCATAGGTGATGAGTTCACCCTTTTTGATTGGTGCAGTGACGGTGCCGTTTTGCAGCAGGCCGCAAGGAATGGCCTTGGCACTGCGTGCTTCCGGTGTCGTCATGATCCATGAACGATAGCAATATTGACCGATGGCATCGAGATGATCACCCGGCTGCAAGTCTTTCTTTGCGACCGCGCAGACTTCCGCCACCGGCTTTGGCAGCGGCACCATATCGGATTTGCCATACAGAACGGCACGCGCGACGGTTAGCGGCACTTCCAGCGATGTGAGGTGGTATGGGCGGTGGAAGGTGAAATAGGGGCCTTTGCCGATCTTCAGATCTTCAAGGCGCTCATTAAGGCGAGGGTGGTCCATCTTGGCCACAACGAACACGCCGGGCGAAACGCCTTTGCCGATGGAATAATCGACGACGCCGCTTTTGCTGAGAACGCCGCCATCCGCTTGTGGGATAAGGGTTTGGCTCAACTGCTCAATGCTGGCGCGAGGTCCATGCATCCCGGCAATATCAGGAACAAGGCCAGTTGCATTGGCAATAGCTGCCATCTCGACCATGGTCTTTGAACCATCAATGAATTCGACCAGCAGGCGGACATTCATATTTCGGCGGTCGGCTTCTTCCTGATAGTCGTCAGGGATGGCATCAAAATTGAGCGGGTTGTTCTTGCCCTTGCCAGCAGAGACCACTTCATAGCCAAGGGCTGAAACGAACTCGATCAACTCCATGCAGGAGGAAGGTTCGTCACCTGCGCCCAGCGAATAGATGACGCCCTGCTTGTCGGCCTGTGCCTTGAGGTAAGGCCCGATGGTGACATCGGCTTCGACATTCATCATTACAAGATGCTTGCCATGCTCGATGGCCTTGATTCCGGTTTCAGCACCGACTTCCGGAATGCCGGTTGCATCGATGATGACGTCGATCAGCGGATTGGAGAGGATCAGATCATTATCGCCGGTGACTGCGATCTTTCCGCTTTCGATGGCGCTGGTCATAGCGCTTTCGCTGTTGGCTTCGCGCGCATTGTCATCGTCGCCATAGGCGGTGCGGACAGCCTTGAAGGTGTTCGGCAGACGGCGGGCGGAAAGCGCGCCCACATCAATGCCGGGCATACGGGCGACCTGTGTGACAATATCCGTGCCCATTTCACCAGCACCGATAAGACCGATGCGGATTGGTTTTCCGGTTTCAGCGCGCAATTGCAAGTCTCGCGCCAGCCCAACCAGTGCCACATTCGTCGTCATGAGAGTCTCCGCAAATTACTTAGTGCGTTTCGATCTGAAAAAACCAGATTGGCGCTCTAACCGTTTTTATTTGAAGCATAATCTTATCGATCCTCGTTTCACGCCGACAGGACTTATGCTCTAACCATCTATTTCGCGATAATTTTGTCACGCTTATATTGTTATAGATGCGCAATGGACGAACAGTCTCTATATCAACAGTGAAAAGCGCGCATCTCAAATCGGCGCGACAAAATACGCATTCCCATATGCATTCCATCGGAGCCTTTATGAGCAACGCATCCCCCTTCGACCTCGTTATCTTCGATTGCGACGGTGTTCTCGTCGATAGCGAGCCGCTTTCCTGCCGCGCGTTTGAGCAGGTTTATG
Source organism: Brucella sp. NBRC 12953 (assembly GCF_040369775.1). Lineage (NCBI taxonomy): Bacteria > Pseudomonadati > Pseudomonadota > Alphaproteobacteria > Hyphomicrobiales > Brucellaceae > Brucella > Brucella sp. NBRC 12953. Next base: position 459,722 of record NZ_BAABSV010000004.1, on the reverse strand, counting down.
CCAATCATGGCATGATGCTGCCGGAGGGTACGGTTGCCAAAGGCATCGGCATGAAGCAGGCAGATATTCTTGAAATGATTGCCGGACTGACGGGCCATCGTTTGCCAGAAGAAGCTTTGAGCCAGTTCTGGCCGGAAACGAAGGTTCTGTTTGCCGAGCATTTGCAGCCGGCAGTCGGCATTGCCGATTTTCTGAAAATCCTGCCGCATAAGCGTTGCGTTGCATCCTCCTCGCAGCCGGAGCGCATTGCATTCAGCTTGGAGAAGACGGGTATCAACCATTACTTCGGTGATGCGGTTTATTCATCGAGCATGGTCAAGCGCGGCAAGCCCGCACCTGATCTTTTCCTTTTTGCAGCCGACAAGATGGGGGTTGATCCGGCGCGCTGCGTGGTGATCGAAGATTCGCCGTTTGGCGTTGAAGGCGCGATTGCAGCCGGTATGACGGCCTTTGGCTATACGGGTGGCGGTCATACCTATGAAGGTCATGCAGAACGCTTGTCTTCCAAGGGTGCGAGCCACGTTTTCGGCCATTGGGACGATATCGCCCGTGAAATACTGGTTGCAGCGTGAGGTTATGATTTGCCGGGCCTTTTTTATAGGCTAAAGAAGGCGTTATCAGTTCAGCAGAAAGTTTGAGGGAATGAAGGACGCAATTACGCTCGACCAGTTGCGCGAGGCGATCGGCACGGAAATCGGATGTTCCGAGTGGCGTGAAGTCACGCAGGAAATGATCAATCAGTTTGCCGATGCAACGGATGATCATCAGTTCATTCATGTTGATCCGGAGCGCGCAGCCAAGGAAACGCCATTTGGCGGCACGATTGCGCACGGGTTTCTGACTTTATCGCTGCTTTCAACACTGGCTTTTGAAGCGCTGCCGATGCTGCAGGGTGCCACCATGGGCATTAATTACGGCTTCGATAAGGTGCGCTTCATGTCACCGGTCAAGACAGGCGCACGCGTACGCGCCCGTTTCAAGCTTGCCGATGCCGATATTCGCCCATCGGGCCGGGTGGTCAATCATTACGAAGTGACGCTGGAAGTTGAGAACACCATCAAGCCAGCGCTCACGGCGACATGGCTTACCATCGCCGTGGTGGAGCCACCAGAGGCGTAAGCGCTGCTCTTTATGAGTTTTGAAGCCGTCCCTCTTCATCAAGTGGGGCGGCTTTGTCTTTGTGGGTTGTCATCAGCTCACGGAAGAAGAACGGGCCATGCAGAAACATGCCAAAGTCGTAGAAGTTCTTCTTCTCGGCACCGCGCATATAAAGCAGGTGCATCAGGAAGAAATTGCCCTTTGAACGCTTATAGCGGTTTTCACTGTGTACGTTTTTGAAGCGGATACGATGGATGAGCGGCGGGTTCTCGGCCTTTATCTTCAGCGCCTTCGCCGGATCTGAGCCGTAGAAGTGGATGATGTCGGTGAGAACCTGAAACTCCGACCAGAGCACAGGGCTTTCGTTCATCACCACGCGCACGTCTTCGCGCAAGCCGCGTGCCTTTGGGTGAAGAGCGATCATCAGAAGGCATGAGCCAATGGCCAGCATAGACACAGGCTGTTTTGTGAGCAGGTCGGGGCGCTCGCGCTGAACATCTGCCAGCGCTTCCACGGCAGGAACCGTTCCAAGGCTATGGGCGACGATAATCACTTCGTCGGCGTTGCTTTCCTCGATCTTCTTTTTGAGTGCTTCCGCAAAGGCGTGACGACGTGCTTTGAGCTTGTCGTTGCGGCTATAGATACGGTCATAGGCAGCCGACCAGTCATCGAGCAGATAGGACATGAAGAATCGGTCGCCCGGCCAGCGCACGAGCAATGTGGCGATAACTGCGGCAAGCGGCAGGGACCAGACAAGGTTCCAGGATGGGAAACCAGCAAGCATTGGCGCAGAAGCGATCATGGCCGCGATTGCGATAATGACGATGGATAGCAGAAACGGCCACATGAAGAACATCACGAAGCGCCAGCTGGTCAGCAGATAACGGAGCAGGGTGCCTGTGAAGAAAATGTTCATGAAGGCACGGAAGCCCGTCAGCATACGCATGGGCGTAGAGCGGGCTGCGTAGTCGTCAAAGATGTCTGCGGTGCCAAACTGACAGAATTCGGTTTCCGTTTGCCAGCCATTGCCATTGGTCGTCGCTGTCAGACTGCCGCAGTCATCCGACTCGTCTTTCATCGGAGGCAATTTGGTTTTTGCTTGCCACAAACGGTCGAAGTCCTTCAACGCTTGCGCATGACGCACGCGGACGGCTTTCGGGTGCAGGCCTTCATAGCCTGTGAATTGAATAACGAGTCGTTTGTGGAAAGACATAAATCTCGACAGAAGGAATCAATGAATGGGGATGGGCGGTACATTTCACCAGCCTGTAGCTCATGACGGAGCAATGAGGCTGAATTGTGCGAAAAGCGCGTGCTCTCTAGCCTATAAAGGCTGATTTGGTCATTATAATTCGACGTGAAGCCATTATTTGTACCCATGGCTGGGCAAAGTCTTATCTTGAGGTGGACAAAAGCCGGGCCATCTGGTAATGCCAGCCCCAATTTGCAGCGTTTATGTTGCGAAGCTTGGGAGCCTTTCGGCGTTTAGACAGTTGACTCTGTCGACTGAACATCGTTAAGAGACGCCCTTAAAGCCTCAGGCTCAACCGAAATTCTAACCGATACGGGATTACACGTGCAGGTACTCGTCCGCGATAACAATGTTGATCAGGCTCTCCGCGCTCTGAAGAAAAAGATGCAGCGCGAAGGTATCTTCCGCGAAATGAAGATGCGTGGCCATTATGAAAAGCCATCTGAAAAGCGCGCCCGCGAAAAGGCAGAAGCCGTTCGTCGCGCTCGCAAGCTGGCTCGTAAGCGCGCACAGCGTGAAGGTCTTATCGGCGGCGGTCGTACCGCAGCTCGCTAAGTGACCTGAGATTGGCGCCGCCTTTGTGGCGCCTTTTGCTTACCGGTGCAGCTTATGGCTCGCGCCGGTTTTTGCATGTCTGAAGGTCAGAGCATGATCTCGGTTTGCTTCACGAGATAAGACATGCCGATTTGAAGTGTCAGCGGGCCGCCATATACTGACCTTTATTGTGGCGTTGATCCATCTGGAGCAAAGATCCGATAGCATCAGATCCGGGCTTCCAAGAGTTGAGTTTACGCCTATCTTATCCGAAAGCCGGTTTCGTTTTTCGGGTGCATTTCAAGGCGCAGTTTTTTCTGCGGCCTTTTGCTGTGCTATAGAAGCAAATATAGTATTGTGGCTGTTGTATCAGCCGGGGACAAAGTTGACGGAAGTTCAGGGTTTCAGGTCCCTCGCTCCGATCAAGCAGAAAGGAACGCTGTCGTTGCCAACACGCTTTAAGGTGATGCATTCGTCCGGGAACTTTGTTGAGAAGGCCGGAAAATCAACAGGCTCTCATTTTGCACGAAACAGCCTATTGGCGGTCACGGCAGTTCTGGCTCTTGCGGTTGCTGGTTGCCAAAGCTCTAGCACACATAGCGCATTGAGCACGGTTGATCGTGCACAGGGTTCGAGCGAAAACATCAGCTCGCTCACCAGCGTTATTCAGAGCAACCCGCGCGATCCCGAAGCTTACAACGTGCGCGGATCGGCTTATGGCAAGGCCCGCCGTTATAAGGAAGCGCTGCGTGATTTCGATCAGGCAATTGCGCTGAACCCGAATTTCTATCAGGCCTATGCAAACCGCGCGCTGATTTATCGTTATATGGGCGACAGCGGCAAGGCAGCGCAGGATTACAGCCGCGCGATCCAGATCAACCCGCAATATGATGCGGCTTATGTCGGACGTGGTAATGTCTATCGTCTGGCTGGACGTCTCGATCAGGCGCTTAGCGATTTTAACCAGGCAATCTCGTTGCAGACGACCGATGGCCGCGCTTACCACAATCGTGGTCTGATCTATCAGGCCAAGGGCCAGCACAAGCAGGCGATTGAGGATTTCTCGAAAGCGATTTCGCTTAATTCAACAGCGCCTGAACCTTATAATGGTCGCGGCATTTCTTATGTGGCGCTGGGCGACTACGACAACGCATTTGACGATTTCAACACGGCGATCACCCTTGATGGCAATGTTGCTGAAAGCTGGTCCAATCAGGCGCTGGTCTATGAACAGCGCGGCGACAAGGCCAAGGCTGCGAATTCTTATTCGCGCGCTATTCAGCTTGATGCAAACTATCAGCCTGCCAAGGCCGGACTGGCACGCACACGCGGCTAGTGGATAGGATTTGACGTTTGAATCCCGGCTGACATTAATGCTGTTTCAAACGTCAAATTCGAAAAATCCCCACAGACACTAATCCATCTTTTACAAGAATAATTACAGCGGCGCTCTCCAAAATAGGGGGCGCCGCTTTTCTTTATTAAAAGCCGACATATAATCATTGCTATGTCGCTCTTCGATCATATCGGCTTTCAAAGCAAAGACCTTCGCCGCAGCCTTTCTTTCTATGAAAGCTGCATGCCTAAACTTGGGCTCGCTGTTATTCCACATTCGGATAGCGGTTTCTTTGTGAGTGGCGGCGAGAGGGCACCTGTGCCCTTTCTATGGATACACAAAGGGCAGAAAGCGGATGCAGGCGTGCCTGAAGGCAAGCCGGGCAACCATCTTCATCTGATGTTCAATGCGAGCAGCCGTGAAGATGTGGAGGCTTTTTTCCGGGCAGCAGTTCAGGGTGGCGGCAGGGAGAGCGGCTCACCGGCCTATCAGGGGCCGGAAGAGATGGGCTATTATGCGGCTCTCGTCTTCGATCCTGATGGCAATACGCTGGAAGCAGGTTTCAGACGGAGGGTGCGATAAACACCCTCAGTCTGTAGTTTAGCTGCGTGAACGCAGGTTGCGCTTGTCGAGACGATTGACGAGATAATCGCCAATCAGCTGAATTCCGCACACCATGATGATCAGAATAATCACCACAGCAATCATGATCTGCGTTTCAAAGCGCTGATATCCATAGCGGATAGCCAGATCGCCAAGACCGCCTGCACCGATGGCACCAGCCATTGCAGACGCGCCAATGAGTGTGATGATGGTCACGGTGAAGCCTGCGATAATGCCGGGAAGGGCTTCCGGCACCAGCACTTCACGCACGATTGTCCAGCGGTTTGCGCCCATCGAACGGGCAGCTTCCACGAGGCCGTTATCCACTTCGCGAAGCGAGACTTCTGCGATGCGCGCATAATAAGGAATCGCGGCAATCGACAATGGCACGATGGATGCCCATGTGCCGATTGATGTGCCGACAACAAAGCGCGTCACCGGGATGAGTGCGACAAGCAAAATGATGAAAGGCACTGAACGGAAGCCATTGATGATGGCACCGAGAATGGCGTTGATTGTCAGATTTTGCGCAAGGCCACCACGTTCGGTTAGAATCATGATGAGTGCCAGCGGCAGACCGACGACGAGCGAAATCAGGCTCGAAAAGCCGGTCATGATCATGGTCTCCCAGAAGGAGCGCCAGAGAAGATCAAGCATTGCCTGAGACATAGCCGAGAACCTCCGTGGCGTCTGCATGGGTGTTGAAATAGGCGAGTGTGGCGTCTAGTTTTGCCTTGTCCTGCGTGGGCAGGCCAATGAACATGGTTCCAACCGGCTCGCCCTGAATGGTATCCATACCGCCATGGATCAGTTGAAGCGCAATGCCGGTCGCAAGTGTCGCTTCGCTGAAGAATGCGCCCTTGGCGGCGGTTCCTGAAAGCTTGACCTTGAGAATGGCAAGATCGCCGGTCTTGTCGAGGCGCTCGCGCCACACGGCAGGCAGTTCCGGCTCCAGCACTTGCAACATGCTTTGCGTGATGGGCGACTGCGGATTGGCGAAGACTTTCCAGACCGGACCTTCTTCGGCGATTGCGCCGTGTTCCAGCACGATCACCCGGTCGGCGATGCGGCGGATAACGTCCATCTCATGGGTAATGAGCAGGATGGTCAGGCCAAGCTTGGTGTTGATATCTTTGAGCAGCGCCAGAATTGACTGGGTTGTCTCAGGATCGAGCGCCGAGGTGGCTTCGTCAGAAAGCAGAACAGCGGGTTCGGCAGCAAGTGCGCGCGCAATGCCGACGCGCTGCTTCTGGCCACCGGAAAGCTGTGCCGGATATTGCTTTGCCTTGTCGGAGAGACCGACGAGATCCAGCAGTTCTGCCACGCGCTTGATGCGCTGAGCTTTTGGCATACCCGCAATCTTGAGCGGTAAAGCTACGTTCTGCGCCACGGTTTTGGCCGACATGAGATTGAAGTGCTGAAACACCATGCCGATGCGGCGGCGCACAGGGCGAAGCGCGTCTTCACCAAGGCCGGTGATCTCACGACCTTCAATCAGGATTGAACCGCTGTCGGGCTTCTCAAGACCATTGACGCAACGGATCAGCGTGGATTTACCCGCGCCGCTGCGACCGATGATGCCGAGAATTTCGCCGCGTGCGACGGAAAGAGAGACACCGCTGATCGCAGCCGTTTCGCCGAACATTCGGCGCACGTCTTTCATTTCGACGATGGGCGCTAATGCGGCAGGTGGCTGTTCAATGGTCACGGTCGTTTCTTCTATAGTTAGATGCACCGCTGTAAAACAGCGGCAAACTGCAATCGGATAAGGCTTCAAGGAAAGATGAGGCCTGGCTAAGCCATGGAGCTAATGCTCACCGCCGATGCTTTTGGGCAATTTTTTTGCTTACGTCAATAAAAGCCGCGCCGGAAAAGCTTTTTCCGGCGCGGTCTTTCAGTCACTCATAGCAATTAGTTCCAGGCCGGAATGCCTGTGCCCTTGTAAACGCGGTCCAGCTCGGCCTTGACGGCGTCGTTCTGGAAGGAGGCAACAAGGTTCTTTACCCATTCAGCATTTTCATCTTCGGTGCGGACCGCGATGAAGTTGTTGTATGGGTTGTTTTCCTTGGATTCCCAACCGATCGCTTCTTCCTTCTTCAGGCCAGCTTTAGCTGCCCAGTCGTTGTTCACGATTGCGACATCGAGATCATCAATCGAGCGACCGACGACACCGGCGTCGAGTTCCTTGATTTCGATCTTCTTTGGATTTTCAATCACATCGATTGGCGTTGCGAGGATGCCTGCTTCCGGCTTCAGCTTGATAAGGCCGCTTGCTTCGAGAACGCGGAGCGCACGACCTTCATTCGATGGGTCGTTCGGCACACCGACAACTGCGCCTTCTTTCAGTTCATCAAGGCTCTTGATCTTGCGCGAATAGATGCCGATTGGCCAGACAGCGGTGTAACCTGCAACGCCAATCTTGTAGCCGTGCTGCTTGATCTGTTCGTCAAGGTAAGGCTTGTGCTGGAAAGCGTTCGCGTCGATTTCCTTGCGTTCCAGCGCTTCATTTGGCTGGTTGTAATCGTTGAAGGTCACGCGCTCGATGTTGAGGCCGTGCTTCTTGCCTTCTTCGGCAACGACTTTCCAGACGTCTTCGTCTTCGCCGCCCATGATGCCGACCTTGATGGTCTTGTCTTCTGCGTGGCTTGGCGCGCTCGCAAAACCAACTGTGAGAGCTGCAGCGGTGAAAAGGGCGGCTTTCAGACCCGCGCGGCGGGTCAGCGAATAGCGGGAAAGGACTGACGACATTCTTATTTTCCTTGTCTAAAGTTTTTTGGAGAGCCGGTCCCGGAAAGTGATCATGTTAGATGATCTTTCTCCCCCTGCCCACCTTGATGCCGATAATTCCCGTTTGTACGGCAATAAACAAGGAAAATTATTTCAGCTTCACGAGATTCAGCGATTGTGAAATTGCGTTCACAGCCCCGTGAGCGGATTGCCATTTCCGCTCACGGGGCTGACCGGAATCTGGTTCTAATAATTATCCGAAATAATCATCTGGGCGGCCTTCTCGGCAATCATCAACGTGGGTGAGTTCGTGTTGCCGGAAGTGATTCCTGGCATGACCGAGGCATCGGCCACGCGCAGTCCCTGAATGCCGTTAAGTCGCAGACGCGGATCGACAATCGCTTCAGCATCTACACCCATTCGGCAGGTACCGACCGGATGGAAAATCGTGGTGCCGATATCGCCCGCTGCTTTTTCCAGCTGCTCCTGCGTTTCATAGCTTGGTCCGGGCTTGAATTCTTCCGGGCGATATTTCTGCAAAGGCGCCTGCGCCACGATATGACGGGTGAGGCGGATGGAATCGGCTGCAACACGGCGGTCGCTTTCTGCGGAAAGATAGTTCGGCTGGATTGCCGGTTGGGTCCGGTGATCAGGCGACTTGATGTGGATCGAACCGCGGCTGTCGGGGCGCAGATTACAGACGGATGCGGTAAAGGCCGGGAAGGGGTGGACGGCTTCACCGAATTTCTCAAGGCTCAATGGCTGCACATGATATTGCAGATTGGCCGTTTCATAGGATGGGTCCGAGCGGGTGAAAACACCGAGCTGGCTGGGTGCCATCGACATGGGGCCAGAGCGACGCAGGAAATATTCAAGCCCGATCATGGCTTTACCGAAGAGCTTGCTCGCCTTTTCATTGAGCGTTGGAATGCCGGTAACTTTATAAGCGCAGCGCAGTTGCAGATGATCCTGCAGATTTTCGCCCAGCTGTCTGCGTTCGAGTTTTACCGGAATGCCTGCCTTTTGCAGCACATCACCACGTCCTACGCCTGAAAGCTCCAATATCTGCGGTGAGCCGACGGCACCTGCTGCCAGAATAATCTCGCGTTTTGCTTTGACGGTTCGGGTTGTCCCATTCTGATCGAAAGTGACCCCGGTTGCGCGCAGTTCTTCGATCTCGATGCGACGAACATGGGCGCCGGTTTCAACGCGCAGGTTGGGGCGATCAAGGGCCGGGCGCAGAAAGGCTTTAGCCGTATTCCAGCGAATGCCGCGCTTCTGGTTGACCTTGAAATAGGACACACCTTCATTGTCACCGCGATTGAAATCGTCGGTTGCTGGAATCCCGGCAGCAACTGCTGCATCACGAAAAGCATCCAGAATATCCCAGTGCAGACGGGCATTTTCAACGCGCCATTCGCCACCTGCGCCATGCAGATCATCTGCGCCCGCGAAATTGTCTTCTGATTTTTTGAAGAAGGGCAACACGTCGTCCCAGCCCCAGCCGTCGCAACCGGCCTGTCGCCACAGATCATAATCGCGCGCCTGTCCGCGCATATAGATCATGCCATTGATGGAAGAACAGCCACCAAGCACCTTGCCGCGTGGATAGCCAAGTGAGCGTCCATTCAGGCCTGCTTCCGCTTCGGTGGTAAAACACCAGTCGGTGCGCGGATTGCCGATGCAATAGAGATAGCCGACGGGGATATGAATCCACGCGTAATTGTCTTTGCCGCCTGCTTCAAGCAGCAGCACGGAACGGTTCTTATCTGCGGAAAGGCGGTTCGCAAGGGCGCAGCCAGCCGTGCCCGCGCCAACCACGATGTAATCGTAGGTGTCGGTCATGATTTCATATCCAGTAAAAAGGTGGAGCCGCTATCTGATGAACATGCGGCTCCGGGAGTGCCGGTTATCCGAACAATTTCTTTCCAAGCCGCGATGCATAGAACTCGCCTACGATGCCTCTACGGAAGAGCAGAACGCAGGCCATGAAGATGACACCAGTGACGATTGTCACGGGGAAGTCCGAGGTTGCGAGATAGTTCTGAAGAGCGACTACGAAGGCTGCGCCGACGATAGGGCCGATCAGCGTTCCGATGCCGCCAAGCAGCGTCATCAGGATCACTTCGCCCGACATCTGCCAGCCCACATCGGTGAGTGTGGCAAACTGGAAGACAAGTGCCTTCATGCCGCCTGCAAGACCTGCAAGTGCTGCCGACATGACAAAGGCTGCAAGCTTGTAATGATTGACGGAATAGCCCAGCGACACGGCGCGGTTTTCGTTTTCGCGCACGGATTTAAGGATCATCCCGAATGGCGAATTGATGATGCGCCAGATCGCAAAGACCCCGATCACAAACACAGCCAGCACAAAATAATACATATTCATGGGCTGATTGAGGTCGATGAAGCCAAAGAGATAGCCGCGTGGCACACCCTGAAGACCATCTTCGCCGTGTGTAAAGGCTGCCTGCAGACAGAAGAAGAAGAACATCTGCGCCAGCGCCAGCGTGATCATCGTGGAATAGATGCCCTGACGACGAATAGCGAGATAGCCGATGATGAGGCCGAGACCCGCGGCTGTCAGCATACCAAGCAGGATGCCGATTTCGGGTGTTACACCCCATTCCTTGACCGCATGAGCCGTCACATAGGCAGCGCCGCCAAAGAAGGCTGCATGGCCAAATGACAGAATGCCGGTATAGCCGAGCAAGAGGTTGAAGGCTGAGGCAAAGAGCGCGAAGCACAGCATCTTCATCAGGAAGATCGGATAGACCATGAAGGGCGCTACGATCAATCCAGCAATGGCAATCGCCAGAACGACCGCCGAAAGGCTGTTGAGGGCCGGCGCTTTGGCCTGATGATTTGCCGTCGTTGCTTTGAGAACAGTATCAGTCATATCAGGCCTCCTTCCCGAACAGTCCGGCGGGTCGCACCAGAAGGACGATAGCCATGATAACGAAGATGACGATGCTGGAAGCTTCGGGATAGAACACCTTGGTCAAACCTTCTGCCAGCCCCAGCACATAGCCGGTGATGATAGCGCCAAGGATCGAACCCATTCCGCCGACCACGACCACGGCAAAGACCACGATGATGATGTTGGACCCCATCAGCGGGCTGACCTGATAGATGGGAGCCGCCAGAATTCCGGCAAAGCCAGCAAGAGCTGCACCCAACGCATAGGTGAAGGTGAGCAGCAGTGGCACATTGATGCCGAAAGCTTTGACCAGTGTGGGGTTTTCGGTTGCAGCACGCAGGTAAGCGCCGAGCTTGGTCTTTTCTATCAGCAGCCATGTGCCGATACAGATGACGAGTGACGCCACCACCACCCATGCGCGATAGTTTGGCAGGAACATGAAGCCGAGATTATTGCCGCCTGCAAGTGATGGCGGGACGGCATAGGGCTGACCGGCCGCACCATAATAATAGCGGAAAGTGCCTTCGATCACGAGCGCCAGACCAAAAGTGAACAGCAGGCCATAAAGCGGATCAAGATTATAGAGCCTTGAAAGCGCAACGCGTTCGATAATAGCGCCGCCCAGACCCACGATAAGTGGAGCGAGAATAAGCGCTGGCCAATAGCCGATGCCAAGGCCGCTCAAAAGCAGGTAGCCAACAAATGCGCCGAGCATATATTGCGCGCCATGGGCAAAGTTGATGATGCGCAAAAGCCCGAAAATAATCGCAAGGCCGAGGCTCAGCATGGCGTAGAAAGAGCCATTGATGAGGCCTACGAGCAACTGCCCAAGAAGCGCTTGCAAAGGTATTCCAAAAATCATTGTCATTGATTCAAACCCCCAGAGCTTGCGTGAGCGATGCCATCCGTGCTGGCAGCTCGGCGGTTGGGAAGTTTTCCGTCACCACACCATGATCCATCAGATAAAAGCGGTCCGCGACTTTGGCTGCAAAGCGGAAGTTCTGCTCGACCAGCAACACAGTCATGCCGCGCTTTTTAAGCTCCACCAGCACATCACCGATGCGCTGGATGATGACAGGCGCAAGCCCTTCGGTCGGCTCATCAAGCAGCATTACTTTCACGCCGGTACGCAGGATGCGGGCAATCGCCAGCATCTGCTGCTCGCCACCCGAAAGCTTGGTGCCGGGGCTGTTGCGGCGCTCATAGAGATTGGGGAAGAGCTCGTAAATCTCGTCGAGTGACATGGCTCCGCTGCCCTTGCCGACAACGGGCGGCAGCAGCAGGTTTTCATGCACGTTGAGCGTTGCAAAGATTCCGCGTTCTTCCGGCACAAAGCCAAGGCCCGTGCGGGCAATGCGATGCAGTGGCACGCGCAGAATGTCTTTGCCATCAAGCGTGATGGTGCCGGTCCGCTTGCGGATGATGCCCATGATCGCGCGCAGCGTTGTGGTCTTTCCGACGCCATTGCGACCCAAAAGCGTGATGGTTTCACCGGGCCAGATATCGAGATCGACGCCGTGCAGCGCATGGCTTTCGCCATACCAGGCATTAAGCCCGCGCACTGAGAGCAGGGGTTGGCCTCTATTCATGTTCAGTTCCCATGTAAGCGGTGCGGACGCGCTCGTCTTGTGCGACGGTGGCATAATTGCCCGATGCGAGGATTTCGCCGCGTTGCAGCACCGTGACGTGATGGGCGATGTCGGCCACCACTTTGAGATTGTGTTCGACCATCAGCACCGCACGATCTTTTGCTACATCGGTGATGAGGGCGGCAATGATGTGCACGTCTTCGTGCCCCATGCCTGCCATTGGCTCATCAAGCAGCAGCACTTTCGGATCGAGTGCCAGTGTGGTGGCGATTTCAAGCGCGCGCTTGCGGCCATAGGAAAGATCGGCGGCCAGCGCATGGCGGGCATCGCTAAGGCCCACGCGCTCAAGAAGATCAATCGCTTTTGCGTCGAGCTGATCCAGTGCAGACAGCGAACGCCAGAACTGCGTTGCCAGACCATTTGGGCGTTGAAGAGCGACCTTCACGTTTTCCAGCACCGTAAGATGCGGGAAGGTTGCGGAAATCTGGAACGAACGCACCAGACCCATCCGCGCTACCTTGGCAGGGTTGGTTTTGGTGATGTTTTCGCCAAGAAGCGTAATCTCGCCGCTTGTCGGCTGGAGGAATTTGGTGAGCAGGTTGAAAACGGTCGTCTTGCCTGCACCATTTGGCCCGATAAGGGCATGAACGCGGGCGTGCTCTACATCAAGATCGACATTCTTCACCGCATTAAAGCCGCCAAAAGATTTGCCAAGCCCACGAGCAGAAAGAACAATCCTCGACGGCTCTGCTTCTCGCAGAGCCGTAGTATTTTGAGTTGCTGTGTTCATGCCATCAGCCTCTTACTGCGTGACCAGAGGACAGCCGCTTTCTTCAGGCTTCAAATAGGCCTGATCGCCGGGGATGGTGGCCAGCACCTTATAATAGTCCCATGGTGCCTTGCTTTCGTCAGGCTTTTTCACTTCCATGAGATACATATCGTAGATCATGCGGCCATTGGCGCCGACCTTACCGTTGCGGGCGAAGACATCATTGACCGGCATTTCATGAAGCTTCTTGGCGACAGCTTCTGTCTCGTCTGTGCCTGCTTCCTTGATGGCTTTCAAATACTGAAGTACAGCCGAATAAGTGCCTGCCTGGATCATGTTCGGCATACGGCCGGTACGGTCGAAAAAGCGCTTGCTGAACTCGCGCGATTCATCGTCGCGATCCCAGTAGAAACCTTCAGTGAGCGTCAGGCCTTGTGCGGCTTCAAGGCCAAGTCCGTGAACTTCAGCTAACGTGAACAACAATGCCGCAAGGCGCTGACCACCGGCCACAATGCCGAATTCTGCAGCCTGTTTGATCGCATTGGATGTATCAAGGCCGGCATTGGCAAGGCCAACGACCTTTGCGCCCGATGACTGGGCCTGTAGCAGGAACGAGGAATAGTCGGTGGTGCTCAATGGATGGCGAACCGAGCCAAGAACTTTACCGCCTTTGGATTCAACGAATTTCGAGGTCTGCTCTTCCAGCGAATAACCGAAAGCATAGTCGGCTGTCAGGAAGTACCAGGTGTCGCCGCCCTGTTCGACGAGCGATCCGCCGGTGCCAACAGCCAGCGCGTGCGTGTCATAGGCCCAATGGAAACCATAAGGCGTGCATTGCTTGCCTGTGAGTTCTGATGTCGCCGCACCCGTATTGATGGTGATTTTCTTTTTGTCTTTGGAGAGCGCCTGAACGGCGAGACCCACGGAAGAGCTGGTCAGCTCCATAATGGCGTCGACCTGTTCGGTATCGTACCACTGACGAGCGATATTGGCTGCAACATCCGGCTTGTTCTGATGGTCGGCAGTGATGATTTCAATCGGCGCATCCAGCACCTTGCCGCCGAAATCTTCGGCAGCCATTTTTGCAGCTTCAAACGACCACTTGCCGCCGAAGTCCGCATAAACACCCGATTGGTCGTTCAGGATGCCGATCTTGACTTTGCCGTCGGATACTTCTGCTGCAGATGAAATTGCGGTTGCAGCCAAAAGTGCAGCCGTAGCAAGTGCAAAAAGTTTCATTCAGTGCTCCTCCCAAAAAGCTTGTGTCCGTCGCGATAGAATCGAACGGTATCCTCCGTTAGAGCGCGTTTCGATCTGACAGGATCAGACTGGCGCTCTCATTGTTTGTTCTAACGTGCACCTTTTTCCGAAAACCGTTCACATTTTTCGGGATGCCCTCTGAAGCAGTCTTCTCAGACCGGGTTGGCAATCTTCCTCATGATTGCACATCCCTCTGCTTCTGCCCGATTTTGTTCCTCCGGTCGGGCTGTTCTTGAGAACGGTAGCATTGACAAATGCGTACAAGAATAACAATTTTTGAACATCGTCTGTTCAAAAACGTACAGAACTCGGCTAACGGGCGATGGCTATCTTTTGGGAGGAAGAGATGCGGCAGTTTACATGGGATGATCTGCAGTATTTTCTGGCGGTTGCACGGACCGGCCAGCTTTCTACCGCAGCAAGACAATTGCGCACCAGTCACGTCACGGTGCTGCGGCGGATTGATCGTCTGGAGCAGGCGCTTGCAACCAAGTTGTTTGAGCGCAATCCGCGCGGCTATCTGCTGACGCCGATGGGCGAACGACTGGTTGAACCTGCGGAGGTGATGGAGCGCGAGGCGCTGAAGTTCCAGACAGAAGCCACAGGAAGTTTCTCGGCACTGTCAGGTGTGGTGCGGCTTTCAACCCTTGAAGGCTTCGGTAATTTCTTTCTGGCCGATCGCCTGCCGGTGCTGGCGCAATCCTATCCCAGCCTTTCCGTAGAGGTTGTGACGATTCAGCAGATCATGTCGTTGTCGCGTCGCGAGGCCGAATTATCGATCACGCTGCATATGCCTCGCACCGGGCCGTATCACAGTGAAAAGCTGACGTCTTATCGTCTGTTTATATATGGTCATCGGGATTATCTGAACTGCCATCCGCCGATAAGGTCGCGAGAGGATCTGTCTCGACATCCCTTTATCGGCTATATCGACGACATGGTGTTCACGCCCGGTCTGGACTATATGCGCGAGATATTGCCCGGACAGCGCTGTAACTATCAAAGTTCAAGTATTCACGCACAACTGACCGCCACACAAACGGGTTATGGGCTTTGCGTGCTTCCATATTACATAGCCGATATGCATTCCGAGCTGGTGCCGGTGTTGCCAAAGGAAATGCATCTTGAACGCGAATATTGGATGAATTGCCATGTGGATGTCATGGCCGCGCCGCGTATCAGAGTGATCAGTGATTTTATGCTTGGTGCGGTGCGTGAGGCATCGGCAAATTTTTTAGGCGAGAGCCTTCTTCGATTTTAAAGTAATCCGCCACCAATTGCGTAAATGCAGGTGATGATAAGTGCGCTAAAGCCAAAGCCAATAATGAATAGATTAAGTGTTCGCAATTTCCCCTCCCATTGCAACCCGGGCGGTTTATGTGCGACTTGGACGGGAATGTCTACTCTAAATTGTATCGATCCAAACTAAAGTTGTATTTCCTACATTGCAGCCTGTTCATAAGTGACATCGCGGCGATACCTGTAAATTTTAGGGGTATTCTCCGCATTTAAATGGATTGAATTGGTGTCAGGGAAGTTAGACCGGGCCGTCGTCGAGACGAAAACCCGGCCTAAAGATTCGATAATTGAAAACTGTTAGCGCTGCTTCGCCAGTCCCTGTTCGCGCATCTGGCTCAGCGTCATCTTGGGCGAAAGCGCTTCCGGATCGATGCGGATTTCAATCAAACCCGGCTTGCCCGATTGTTCACACCGCTGGAAAGCTTCCGCAAAATCTGCGGTTTTTTCCACCGTTTCTCCATGCAGGCCATAGGCGCGGGCAAGCGCTGCAAAATCAGGATTTGCAAGGCCAGTACCGGAAACGCGACCCGGATAGGTGCGTTCCTGATGCATACGGATGGTGCCATACATGCCGTTATTGACGACGATGAAAATCGCATTGGCACCATATTGAGCAGCCGTTGCGAGTTCCTGACCGTTCATCAAAAAACAGCCGTCACCAGCAAAACAGACGACGGTTCGCTCCGGTGCCGTCAGCTTGGCAGAAACCGCTGCAGGCACGCCATAGCCCATTGAACCATTGGTTGGCGCCAACTGGCTGCGATAGGTGCGATACTGATAGAAGCGGTGCGGCCATGCCGAATAATTGCCAGCGCCATTGGTGATGATGGCATCATCAGTGAGATGCGCGCGCAGCCATTCCATGATCTCGCCCATCTGAACGTCACCGGGAATTGTCGGCGTTTTCAGATTGTCGCGATAGTCGGCATTGGCGCTTTCAGCCCATGCTTTGAAGCCGGGATTGGCGATAGGCTCAAGCTTTGAAGCTGCTTTGGTGAAGGCCGCCATACTGGCATTGATTGGAATATCAGCATGATAGACACGGCCAAGTTCTTCCGCACCCGGATGGACATGGATGAGCTTCTGCTTTGGAACAGGGATATTGATAAGCTCGTAGCCCTGCGTGGTCATCTCGCCAAGGCGCGCGCCCACGACCAGCAAAAGGTCTGAGTCTTTAACCCGCGCTGCAAGTTTCGGGCTGATAGATGTTCCCATTTCACCGGCATAAAGCGGATGATGATTGTCGAACATATCCTGACAGCGGAAGGATGCTGCAACAGGCAGCGACATGTTTTCAGCGAATGTTTGAAGGTCGCGAACCGCTTGCGCATTCCAGCCGCCGCCACCGACGATCATCAGTGGCCGCTCGGCCTTTTCGAGAAGCGACTTCATTTCCTGTAACTGATCGCTTCCCGGATGCATCTCGACATGCTTGTAAGCCGGTGCATCACTGACGGTTGCGTGCGATGTCAGCATATCTTCGGGCAGGGCGATGACCACAGGGCCAGGGCGCCCGTTGACTGCGCGATGGAAAGCCTGACTGACCAGTTCCGGGATACGGGCGGGATCATCGATCTGCACCACCCATTTGGCCATCTGGCCGAACATGCGGCGATAATCAACTTCCTGAAATGCCTCACGTTCCACCTGATCGCTTGCGACCTGTCCTATGAACAGAAGCATCGGTGTGGAATCCTGAAAGGCGGTATGAACGCCGACGGAGGCATTCGTCGCACCGGGGCCGCGCGTGACAAAGCAGATGCCGGGCTTGCCGGTCAGCTTGCCATAGGCTTCCGCCATGTAAGCAGCACCGCCTTCCTGACGGCAGACAATCAAATCAATCTGTTCGCTTACGTCATGAAACGCATCCAGCGCTGCAAGGTAACTTTCGCCGGGCACGCAGAAAACGCGGTCGACGCCATGAATGCCGAGTGCATCCACCAGTATCTGACCGCCATTGCGTGTGTTGGAGTTGGTCGTGGATTTGTGCATTTCCTAACCCTCAAAATGTCTGAACGACTTTGGCGCGCATGCGCTCTATTTCGGAGGCATACGCAGCGCACCATCGAGCCGTATGGTTTCGCCGTTGAGCATGCTGTTTTCGATAATATGCAGCGCGAGTGCCGCATATTCGTCTGGCCGACCCAGACGCGGGGGGAAAGGAACCATTTGGCCCAGCGCATCCTGTGCAGGTTGCGGCAGGCCTTTGAGCATGGGGGTTTCAAAAATACCGGGCGCGATGGCGCATACCCGAATGCCAAGCGGGGCTAATTCACGCGCAGCAGGCAGGGTCAGACCAACGATACCGCCTTTAGACGCCGCATAGGCTGTCTGGCCGATCTGGCCGTCAAAGGCCGCAACCGATGCCGTATTAATGACAACGCCGCGCTCGCCCGTTGGCAGGGCTTCGCTTTTGGATGCGACATCGGCAAAAAGCCGCAGCAGATTGAACGAGCCGATCAGGTTGATTTCAACAGCGCGACGGAAATCATCAAGCGGCATGACGCTGCCATCACGCGCCAGCATTTTCTTTGCTGGTGCCACGCCCGCGCAATTGACCAGAATATGCGGTGATCCGAGCTTTTCGCCGATTGCCTTGAAGGCAGCTTCTGCACTCGCTGCGTCCGATACGTTGCATTGAATAGCGACGCCGCCAATCGCAGCTGCCACCGTATTTGCACCATCAATGTTGAAGTCGAGGATTGCAACTTTCGCACCCTTGGCTGCTAGAGCCTGTGCAGTTGCAGCACCAAGACCTGATGCACCACCGCTGACGATGGCGATTTTTCCTTCAATATCCATTTGTTCCCCCGCTTAAAGTGCTTCCAGCGCAATGGCAGTTGCCTCGCCACCACCGATGCAGACAGAAGCCATTCCACGCTTAAGATCGTTCTGCTTCATGGCATGAAGCAGCGTGACGATGATGCGTGCGCCAGAGCAGCCAATCGGATGGCCCATAGCGCAGGCACCGCCATGGATATTCACCTTGTCGGCGGGGAGGTCGAGTTCCTGCATTGCAGCCATAACAACAACTGCGAAAGCTTCATTGATTTCAAACAAATCAACGTCGCGTGCATTCCAGCCGGTTTTGTCGAAGAGTTTCCTCATCGCAAAAATCGGGGCCGTGGTGAAAAGGGCAGGCTGTTGTGCCTGGCTTGCATGACCGCGAATAATGGCAAGCGGTTCTATGCCAAGTTTTTCAGCTTTGGACAGGCGCATCAGGGTAAGCGATGCCGCACCATCAGAAATCGATGAGGAATTGGCGGCTGTGATTGTGCCGCCTTCGCGGAAAGCAGGCTTGAGGTTTGGTATTTTTTCAGGCTTTGCGCGGGTTGGCTGCTCATCGCGGTCAAGCTCTGCAACATTGACCAGCTCTTTCGCGAAAGAACCCGCTTCGGTGGCTTTGAGTGAACGCGAAAGTGAGCGGAGGGCAAATTCGTCCTGCTGCTGACGCGTGAACTGGTATTGGTCGGCGGTTTCTTCCGCGAAAGTTCCCATGGCGCGGCCTTTGTCATAGGCGTCTTCGAGGCCGTCGAGGAACATGTGATCGTAGATTTTGCCGTGGCCCATGCGATAGCCACCGCGCGCCTTTTCAAGCAGATAAGGTGCATTGGTCATGCTTTCCATGCCGCCAGCAACCACAATGTCCGCACTTCCTGCGGAAATGAGATCGGCGCCCAGCATGACGGTCTTCATGCCCGATCCGCAAACCTTGTTGATGGTCGAGCAGGGCACTGTCTGCGGGAGACCGGCATGAATTGCGGCCTGACGTCCGGGTGCCTGTCCCAGCCCTGCGGGCAACACACAGCCCATAAGCACTTCGTCGATCTGATCAGGGCTAAGCTTAGCCCTGTGGACCGCTTCCTTGATTGTGACAGCGCCCAGCGCTGTTGCACTCTCCCCCTTGAGCGCGCCTTGAAAACTTCCGATCGGTGTTCGTACCGCACTGGCGATAACGATCGGATCTTTTGTTTCCGACATTTGTTTACTCCTCCAGTAAAGCACAGTGATAACAGCATAGCGGAGGCTGTGAAAACAGCTTAAACATCATGAGCAACACTCATGAACTCATGTCGTGGAGGTATGGATAAAATGAGCCAGAACAATTCAGGCAAAATCCGTGTGGGTATTGGCGGCTGGGCTTTTGAGGAGTGGGACAAGAGTTTCTATCCGGAAAAGCTCTCCAAAAAGCGTCAGCTCGAATATGCTTCGAGCAAGCTGACCTCCATCGAAATCAACAGTACCTATTATGGTCCGCAGAAGCCTGCGACTTTTGCCAAATGGCATGACGAAACGCCGGATGACTTCGTTTTTTCGCTCAAAGCACCGCGCTTTTCGACCAACAAACGTGTTTTGGCTGAAGCACGCGAGGGTATCGAGAAGTTCGTGACCGGTGGCCTTCTTGAGCTGAAAGACAAGCTCGGCGTCATCAACTGGCAGTTCATGGGCACGAAAAAATTCGATCCAGCCGACTTTGAAGCTTTCCTCAAGCTTCTGCCAAAACGTGTTGATGGGCGCGATCTGCGCCATGCTGTCGAAGTGCGTCACGACAGTTTCAATTCACCGGATTTCATCGCGTTGCTGCGGGAATATGGCGTTGCGGTGGTGATTGCGGGCGACAGCAAATTCGTGGAAATTGCCGACATGACCGCGCCTTTTGCCTATCTGCGCATCATGGGTACACAGGAAGACAAGAAGCTCGGTTACAGTGAGGGCGAGCTCGACCATTGGGCAGAGCGGGCCAAAGCAATAGCGGTTGGTCATGTGCCGGATAGTCTTAAAACCATCACACCACCGCTTGCCGACAATGTGGCGCGTGATGTCTATCTTTACGTTATCAGCGGCCATAAGGCGCATAACCCGCACGCTGCCATGGCCTTGATTGATCGTTTGAAATGATGGCTCTTACCATGCGTTGAATTATGTGAGTCCTGAGTCGATCATGTCGAAATTTGATACGTCTGCCCTTGAAGCCTTTGTTCGTCACATTCCCCAAAATTACAAAGGTCCGGGCGGCGTTGTTGCCGTTTTGAAGGACGGCGAGGTCGTGTTGCAGCACGCCTGGGGTTTTGCAGATCTTCGCACGCGCAAGCCGATGACGGTAGAAACGCGGATGCCGATCTGTTCGGTCAGCAAGCAGTTTACCTGTGGTGTGCTGCTTGATGCGGTGGGCGAGCCGGAGTTGCTCGATGATGCGCTTGAAGCCTATCTCGACAAGTTCGAAGGAGAGCGCCCCGCTGTTCGCGATCTCTGCAACAACCAGTCCGGTCTGCGCGATTATTGGGCGCTGACAGTTCTGTGTGGTGCCGATCCAGAAGGTGTGTTTCTGCCTGAACAGGCACAAAGTCTGTTGCGCCGCCTGAAGACCACACATTTTGAACCGGGTTCACATTACTCTTATTGCAACGGCAATTTCCGTATTCTTGCAGACCTCATCGAAGCGCATACCGGGCGCAGGCTGGTCGATCTTCTGTCTGAGCGGATATTCAAGCCTGCTGGCATGAAGCGTGCCGAGCTTATTCCCGACACGGCGCTGTTTGACGAATGTACGGGTTATGAAGGCGATACGGTTCGGGGCTTTCTGCCCGCAACCAATCGCATTCACTGGATGGGTGATGCCGGCATTTGTGCGTCGCTCAATGATATGATTGCCTGGGAGCAGTTCATCGATGCAACGCGCGATGAAGAACAGGGTCTCTATCGCCTGCTGAGCGGGCCGCAAACATTCAACGACGGTGCCGTGGCACCTTATGGCTTTGGCCTCAAATTTGAAGAAGCAGGCGGAAAGCGCCTGACAGGCCATGGTGGTGCATTGCGCGGCTGGCGCTGCCAGCGCTGGCATTGTGCGGATGAACGCCTCTCGACAATCGCCATGTTCAATTTTGAAGGCGGGGCTTCAGACGTTGCCTTCAAGCTGATGAATATTGCTTTGGGCGCATCGTCATCCGAAGTGTCGCGGTTGGAGGCTGATGCGGCATGGTTTGGCTCGTGGCTGGATGATGAAACAGGGCTGGTTCTGAGCCTTGAGGATGCCGGTCGTGGCCGCATGAAAGCGCGCTTTGGCACCGGGCCGGAAATGATGGATGTGGTGAGCGCGAATGAAGCGCGTTCGTCGATGACGACGATCCGGCGCGATGGCGATGTGATCGAGCTTGCCCGTGAGGATGAAAATCTCTGCCTGACGATGAGCCGCGTCAAAGGTGAAGCCCGGCAGGATATCATCGGTCGTTATCACAGCGATGAGCTTGATGCCGATCTGCTGCTGGTTTCCGAAGGAGGTGCGATCTATGGCGCTTTTGAAGGGTTCCTTGGCAAGAGCGATATGTACCCGCTTTATAGTGTCGGTGCTGATGTCTGGTTGATGCCTGTTCAGCGTTCGATGGACGCACCATCGCCCGGCGAGTGGAAGCTTGTTTTCCGCCGTGACGACAAGGGTGCGATAAAAGATTTGAGCGTCGGCTGCTGGCTTGCACGCGGAGTTGAATACAGGAGAATTCAGCCATGAGTGAACTGAAGGTCAGAACCCGTGAGACCGGAGCGGTCGCAGAGATGCCACATGGCAAATTGCCGACGATCACAACGCCGACGGGCGGCTCGGTGGAGATTGTCACCAGTGTCAGTCAGCCGGGGTTTAATCCGCTCGATCTGATCTATGCATCGGTTGCAGCCTGCATGGCGTTAAGTGCGCGCATTGCTGCCACCAAGCTCGAGTTGCGTGAAAAACTCACCGATGTTCGGGTGGAAGTAAAAGGCGATAAGGCACATGAAGGCCCGTCACGCATCGAACGATTCGATATAACATTCCATTTCGACGGCGATCTCACGGCAGATGAAAAGCATCGTCTTGCAGAGATGGCCGAGGAAATCTGCACCGTCAGCAATACGCTGCGTGGTGATCCGAAGTTCGATCTCAAGGTCTCTTAGGGCTTTCGCATTTAAACTGAATCAGTCGAAACGCTCGATCTTCTGGTTGTTCATCTGTCTTCCCAAATCGGTTTCCACTTGGGGAGAGAGGCCGTCGTATAGCGATTATATCGCGTCGCGGATGCGTTCCACGCCGAGTGTGATGACGCTTTCCATTGCGGCACGCGCTTTCAGGCGATCACGCGACGCAATTGCATGGGCGATGCGCAGATGATTGGCAGCGCACTCCGCAATGCCTTCCGGTGATGCGGCAGGCGAAGACAGCTGGAATGAAATAGCCAGTGCTGCTTCAATCAAACCGCTGACCGAACGCATGAACGGATTTCCAGACATGCGGGCGATTGCCAGGTGAAAATCCAGATCGACCTTGGCGATGGATTCCGGCGTATGCTTGGGATCGTCAAATTTTGCGGCCAAAGCATAGAGTTCAATGAGTTCGTCGCTGGTCGCATTTTGTGCGGCGGCAGCGGCGGCAGCGGGTTCAAGCGCCATACGCATTTCGGCCAGATGGTCGACGAACACTTCGTCGAAGCCTGCTTCAAAACGCCATGTCAGCACATCGGGATCGAAGAAATTCCAGGAGCTGGCACCCAGCACACGGGTTCCGACCTTGGCCTTGGGCTCGACCAGCCGCTTTGCTGCGAGCGTTTTCATGGCTTCTCGCAGAACGGTACGGGAAACGCCAAAGCGCAACGATAATTCGTTATCGCCCGGAAGTATGGAGCCTTCGGGAATGGTGCCCGCAACAATGCCGCGACCCAGTTCACCCACGACAACGGCGTGGCTGTTATGGCGCTTGCGTCCGGTTATGGCCGTTTCCAGTAATCCCAATTCAGGCCTCCTTCATGCGTTGACGCGCGAGTCTTATATCGGAAAACCATACAAGTCCTCGCTGTAGCGCAATGAACAGGAACAGCAAGATACCGATTGCTATTTTTGTCCACCACGAAGATAGCGTTCCATCGAAAACGATATAGGTCTGTATCAGGCCCTGTATCAGAATGCCGACGAAAGTTCCTGCCACCAGACCGGCCCCGCCGGTAAGAAGTGTGCCACCGATAACCACCGATGCAATCGCATCAAGTTCCACCCCAACAGTTGCCAGCGAATAGCCCGATGAAGTGTAGAGCGTATAGACGATGCCAGCTAAGCCGGAAAGCACGCCCGACATCGTATAGATGCCGATAGTCGTGCGGGCAATGGGAACACCCATCAGCTCTGCCGATTGCGCATTGCCGCCGAGCGCATAGATGTTTGCGCCAAAGCGCGTGCGATGCGCAATGATACCGCCGATGAAGAAGACCGCCAGCATCAGCATAGCGACAAAAGTCAGTCTGCCGCCGCCCGGAAGCCGGAAGTAGAGCCCTTGCAGCGTATCGATGAACGGATGTGAAATCGGCACAGACTGCGTCGAGATCAGGAATGCAGCACCGCGTGCGAGAAACATGCCCGCAAGTGTCGCCACAAAGGGCGGGATGCTGAGATAATGGATCATCATCCCCATCCACGCGCCAAACAGGGCAGCAATCACCAGAATGAGCGCGAAGGCGATCAGCGGATGCACGCCAAGCTGCCCGACAAGGACCGCCACAAAAACGCTGGTGAAGGCGATGACCGATCCGACTGACAAGTCGATGCCGCCAGAGATAATCACAAAGGTCATGCCAACGGCTGCGATGCCTAAAAAGGCATTGTCCGTCAGAAGATTACCGATCACCCGTGTTGAAAGCATGTTCGGAAACTGGATGACGCAGATCGCATAGGCGAGCAGGAAAATCGCGACCGTTGTGACGAAAGGCAGATTGCGAAGCACTCTCATTGCCGTGCTCCTTGGTGCGTTGGCTTTGCGACGTTGTTTTTGCGTTCAGCACGCAGGAAGGTGAAAAAGCTGACGATTGCAGGCGACTGGAATGTCAGCACGATCACGATAATGCCTGCCTTGATGATGAGGTTGAACTCCGGCGGAAACCCAGCCATCAGAATGCCGGTATTGATCGACTGAATGATCAGCGCGCCAAGCAGCGATGCCATTATCGAGAAACGCCCGCCATTCAGCGATGTGCCGCCGATGACGACCGCCAGAATGGCGTCGAGTTCAAGCCAGAGACCGGCATTGTTGGCATCTGCGCCGCGAATATCAGCGGTGGCGATCAGCCCGGCAAGCGCTGCACAAACGCCTGAAACTGCATAGACACTGAACAGGAGAAAGCGGGCTTTAACGCCTGCCAGCATGGCAGCGCGGCGGTTGATGCCGGTTGCTTCAATCAGGAATCCGAGCGCTGTCGAGCGCACGGCAAGTCCGACGGCAAGACCCGCAAGTATCCAGATCAGCACCGGCACTGGTATGCCGAGGAACGAACCGGAGCCAAGGGTTGCAAAGGAATCATTGTTGAAGGTGAGGATTGCGCCTTCGGTGATAAGCTGGGCGATACCACGCCCCGCGACCATCAATATCAGCGTTGCGATGATGGGCTGGATATCGAACACGGCCACAAGAAAGCCATTCCACAAACCGCAGACCAGGCCAACGCCGAGTGCGACAGGAATGACGATCGCCAGCGGATAGCCTGCAACGATAAGCGATGCAGCCGTTGCGCCACTGATTGCCATGACCGCGCCGACCGACAGATCAATGCCGCGGGTCGCGATCACCAATGTCATGCCAACTGCAAGAATGGCGACAGGCGCAGCACGCACCAGAATATCGATCAGGCTTCCGTAAAGGCGTCCGTTCTGAAAGGAAATGCCGAGAAAGCCTGGCGCGATGATGGTGTTTGCTGCCAGAATAAGCGCGAGGGCTGCCAGCTGGGGGCTCAGTCTTTTAAGTTTCTTGGCCATGCGAGCGATCATGCTGCGGCTTCCTTTTCGCTTCCGGTCTCAGCAATCGCACGCACGATATTGTCGGCGGTGATTTCTTCGCCCTTGAGTTCCGCCACATGGCGGCGGTCGGAGAGCACCACGACGCGGTTTGCCACGGCTGCAAGTTCTTCAAATTCCGAAGAAATGATAACCAGAGACATGCCTTCGGTGCAGAGTTCGCCGATAAGCTTGAGGATTTCTGCATGTGCGCCGATGTCGATGCCGCGCGTCGGCTCATCAAGGATCAGCAGGCGCGGATCGGTGGCCAGCCAGCGCGCCAGAATGGCCTTCTGCTGGTTGCCGCCCGACAGAAACTTGATCGGCTTGTCAGGATCAGGCGGGCGGATATCAAGCGCTTTGATATAGCGCTGGGCGAGGGCGGCTTTTTCGCGCGATGAAATCGGCTTTGACCAGCCACGCTTTGCCTGTATGGCGAGCGCAATATTCTCGGCCACCGAAAAATCGCCGATGATGCCATCGGATTTACGTTCTTCGGGGCAGAAGGCAAAGCGTTCGGCAATGGCTGCAACAGGCGATGGCAGCTTTGTTTCCTTACTGTCGACCGTAAGCGCGCCGCTGTCTGCCTGATCGACGCCGAACATGAGCAATGCGGTTTCGGTTCGGCCAGAGCCGAGCAGCCCCGCAATGCCGACGGCTTCGCCCGGCTTGATGGCGAGATCAAACGGCGCGACACTGCCTTTCTTGCCAAAGCCTGAAAAGCGAATGGGAGCCGTTGTGTTGTCGCTGACTTCTTCAGTTAGTTGTCGGCGGACGGTTTCCTGCAACTGATGGCCGAGCATCATCGAAATCAGATCGGTGCGCGGCAGGTCTGAAAGGGTGCGACTGCCGACCAGCCTGCCATTGCGCAGCACGGTGGCGCAATCGGCTATGGCATAGACCTGATCCAAAAAATGCGTGATGACGATGATGCCAAGGCCTTCAGCTTTCAGCTGACGCAGCACGCCAAACAGCATTTCGACTTCGCGCGCATCAAGACTTGCGGTCGGCTCATCAAGTACCAGCACTTTGCCGGAAACATCGACTGCGCGGGCGATTGCGATGATCTGCCGGATGGCTACCGAATAGGCCGACAAGGGGGCGCCGACGTCAATTGTGAGGCCGTATCGGGCGAGCAGGGTGGCTGCATCTTTTTCCATGCGGCGACGGTCAATGAAACCGAGGCGTCGCGGCTGGCGACCGAGGAACAGATTTTCGGCGACCGTCAGATTTTCAAGAAGATTGACCTCCTGATAGACCGTGCCGATGCCGAGCGTCTGCGCTTCCGCGACTGATGCCGGAGCAATTGCTTGCCCCTCAAGTAAGATTGAGCCGTCAAAGCCATGATAGGCGCCGGTCAATATCTTGATGAGCGTTGATTTTCCTGCACCGTTTTCGCCGAGCAGGGCATGGATTTCACCACGATTGAGCACGAAATCAACGTGATCAAGCGCAGTCACTCCCAGAAAGGATTTGGTTATTGAGCGCGCTTCAAGAAGCGGCGTTGCTGGCGTCTCTCGCGCAGCGATGTCGGGGCGAGCCATGGCAGTCTTCCGCTTGCGAATTGCAAAACTTGCCTCGGGCCATGATGCAACATGGCCCGAAGGTTAAATGTGAAGATCAGTAGCCGAGGCCCTTTTTAGCTTCATAAACGGCCTTTGGATCATCAGCCTGTGTGTAAAGCTTGGATTCGGTCTGGATCCACTTCGGCGGAACGGTGCCCTTGTCCTTGAAAGCTTCAATCGCGTCGAAAGCCGGACCAGCCATATTTGGCGTAAGCTCAACGGTAGCATTGGCTTCACCATTGGCCATTGCCTGGAAAATATCCGGCACGGAGTCGATGGACACGATCTTGATGTCGGTGCCTGGCTTGAGACCAGCTTCCTTGATCGCCTGAATAGCGCCTACCGCCATGTCGTCATTATGGGCGTAAACTGCGCAGATATCCTTGCCGCCACCTTCGGCCTTGATGAAGCTTTCCATGACTTCCTTGCCCTTGGTGCGGGTGAAGTCGCCGGTCTGCGAGCGGGAAATCTTGATATTGTCATGGCCTGCAAGCGCTTCTTCAAAGCCCTTCTTGCGGTTGATTGCGGGAGAAGAGCCGGTGGTGCCCTGAAGCTCGACAACCGAGCAAGGCTTGTCGCCTACTTCCTTGACCAGCCAGTCGCCCGCGACCTTGCCTTCATGGACCTGATCGGAAGTGACAGCGGTGAGATAAAGGTCTTCCGGTGCATCGATCTGGCGGTCGAGAAGCACGACAGGGATTTCTGCTTCCTTGGCTTCCTTCAGAACCGCATCCCAACCGGTTGCAACAACCGGCGCGATCAGGATCGCGTCAACGCCCTGTGCAATGAAGCCGCGAACGGCCTTGATCTGGTTTTCCTGTTTCTGCTGTGCGTCGGCAAATTTCAGCGTGTGGCCGCGCTTTTCAGCTTCCTGTTTGGTGACGCTTGTTTCGGCAGCGCGCCAGCCCGATTCTGAGCCGATCTGCGAAAAGCCGACTGTGAGTGAAGCAGCGGATGCGCTCGAAATAAGAGCAAGAGACGATGCTGTAATCAGGGCGGCCGTCAGAGCCTTCAGACTGCGTTTCATATTAGTTCCTCCCAATAAAAGGCTCTCCCAGCCTTCACGTTTATGAAGCATATAATATTACTTTATGGCAAGCGCATTTCGTGTGTTCGCTGGAAACTGGGGGTGCGACAAACGTGCATATTATGCAATTATATAGCTAAATCATGGTGTTAATAGGCTTTTGGGGGTGGTGTATCTCGAAGGGTGGTCTGCACCGTGTTTCGCTTGCTTGACAAGTGGGTGTTGGACAAAATAGTCATATTAATAAGAAGGAGCCGTCGATTGACACATCTGTGTTTTTGAACGGTCGGGAAGAATGTTCCGCAAGAGTTTTGCGGAAAATGGGAGGTTCAATGTTACGTCTGGTACAGTTCCGCGACATGCGCGGAGAAACGCGTGTGGCTGCTTGTGATGATGAAGGCGCTGCACATGTCGTCAATGGCGTGACTACGACTTACGAACTGGCGTGGGCTGCAATTTCCGCAGGCATCAGTCTCGCTGAACAGGTAGAGCAGAATGGCAAGGGCGAGGCTGTCGATATTCATGCAGCACTTGCAGGTGGTCAGGTTGGCCTGCCGATTACCCATGAAGATCCGGCACATCTGATTGTTGCAGGTACGGGTCTCACACATCTTGGTTCTGCGGATGGTCGCGACAAGATGCACAAGGCAGCACAGGCTGCTGAAAAGCCGACCGACTCCATGCGTATGTTCCTGATGGGTGTTGAAGGTGGCAAGCCAAAGCCCGGTCAAACCGGTGTGCAGCCGGAATGGTTTTATAAGGGCGACGGTTCGGCGCTGGTTGGAACGGGCGGTGAGCTGGTCTCGCCATCTTTTGCCGAAGATGGTGGTGAAGAACCGGAACTCGCAGGCATCTATCTGATCGGCCCGGACGGTACGCCGTTCCGCCTCGGCTTCTGCCTTGCCAATGAATTTTCCGATCATGTGACGGAAAAGCAGAATTATCTCTGGCTCGCGCATTCCAAGCTGCGTCAGGCGTCGCTGGGGCCAGAGCTTTATGTGGGCGATCTGCCTGATCATGTTGAAGGTGTTTCGCGGATTCGCCGTGGCGATCAGGTGATCTTTGAAAAGCCGTTCCTTTCGGGCGAAGCGAACATGTCGCACACGATCGCCAATCTTGAGCATCATCATTTCAAGTATGAACTGTTCCGTCGCCCGGGTGACATTCATGTGCATTTCTTCGGCACCGCAACACTGTCTTTCTCGGAAGGTGTGAAGACGGAAAATGGCGACCAGTTCGAAATTTCGGCAAAGCCTTTCCGTTATCCGCTGGTCAACCGGCTGGCACAGGCGAAAGCCGCAGACATTGCCGTGAAGGCGCTCTGAAATGGCGGCTGCATCCAATATCAATCTGGCAATTGTTGGTCTTGGCAAGATTGCCCGCGATCAGCATCTGCCATCCATCGAAGCCATTGATGGCATTGAGCTCAAAGCCATTGCCAGCCGCAATGCTGGTCTTGATGGTTTGCCATCCTTTCACGATATCGACCAGCTGCTGGAGAGTGATGTCGCCATTGATGCGGTGTCGCTTTGCACGCCACCGCAGGGCCGATTTCAGCAAGCCTATGCAGCACTGAGCGCGCGCAAGCATGTGATGCTGGAGAAGCCTCCGGGTGCGACGATTTCGGAAGTGCAGGCGCTGACTCGTTTTGCTGAAAAGCAGGGCGTTACGCTTTATGCGACCTGGCATTCACGCGAAGCTGCAGCCGTTGAACCTGCCCGCGAATTTCTGAAAGGCGCTGTAATCAAATCTGTTGCGGTGTCGTGGAAAGAGGATGTGCGTCATTGGCACCCCGGCCAGCAATGGATCTGGGAGCCGGGTGGTCTTGGTGTATTCGATCCGGGCATCAATGCGCTGTCGATTGTCACGCATATTTTGCCGGAACGGTTTTTCCTGACGAAGTCCGATCTCTATTTCCCTGAAAATCGTGCGGCACCGATTGCAGCAGATCTCAGCTTCGAGACGGAAAGCGGTGTTCCGGTTTCCTTTGAACTCGATTGGCGACAGACGGGCCCGCAGACATGGGATATTCGTGTCGAGACCGATAAAGGCACGCTGCTGTTGAGCCATGGCGGTAGTCGTTTGACCATCGCAGGCACGGAGAAAATGGCCGAGCCTGATCGTGAATATCAGCGTCTTTACCAGAATTTTGTGAGGCTGGTTGGCGAAGGGCAGAGCGATGTTGACCTGGCACCTCTGACTCATGTTGCCGATGCCTTCCTTCTGGGACAGCGGCATGTAGTCGAAGCTTTTGAAGATTAGGAAATGGGACCGCCCGGCGGTCTCTTACCCACGCAGGACAGTGAAATGAATAAGCCCGTTACTCCTCAGACGCCAAAGTTCCGTTCACGCGCATGGTTCGATAATCCGGACAATGTGGATATGACCGCGCTCTATCTTGAGCGCTACATGAATTACGGTCTCAGTCAGGAAGAGCTGCAATCCGGTCGACCGATCATCGGCATTGCGCAGACGGGTTCTGACCTTTCACCGTGCAACCGTCATCATCTGGAGCTGGCCAATCGCGTGCGTGAAGGTGTGCGTGAAGCGGGCGGTATCGTGATCGAATTTCCGGTTCATCCGATCCAGGAAACCGGCAAACGTCCGACTGCGGGCCTTGATCGCAACCTCGCATATCTCGGCCTTGTCGAAGTGCTTTACGGCTATCCGCTCGATGGCGTTGTGCTGACGATTGGTTGTGACAAGACCACGCCTGCCTGCCTGATGGCTGCTGCAACCGTCAATATTCCGGCGATTGCGCTCTCGGTTGGTCCGATGCTCAATGGCTGGTTCCGTGGCGAACGCACGGGTTCGGGCACCATCGTCTGGAAGGCGCGTGAGCTGCTGGCCAAGGGCGAGATCGACTATGCGGGCTTTATCAAGCTGGTTGCTTCGTCGGCACCCTCAACCGGCTATTGCAACACGATGGGCACGGCAACGACGATGAATTCGCTTGCCGAAGCGCTCGGTATGCAGTTGCCGGGCTCGGCGGCAATTCCAGCGCCTTATCGTGATCGTCAGGAAGTCTCGTATCTGACTGGTCGTCGTATTG
This sequence comes from Brucella sp. NBRC 12953, assembly GCF_040369775.1. Lineage (NCBI taxonomy): Bacteria > Pseudomonadati > Pseudomonadota > Alphaproteobacteria > Hyphomicrobiales > Brucellaceae > Brucella > Brucella sp. NBRC 12953. The sequence goes on along the minus strand of NZ_BAABSV010000004.1, from coordinate 428,911 downwards.
TTGAGATGGTCTATGAAGATCTGAAGCCAACAGACATCATGACCAAGGAAGCCTTTATCAATGCAATTCGCGTGAATTCGGCAATTGGTGGTTCGACCAATGCGCCGATCCATTTGAATGCGCTGGCGCGTCACGTTGGCGTCGATCTGACGATCGACGACTGGCAGAAATATGGTGAGGAAATTCCGCTGCTGGTCAACCTTCAGCCAGCGGGTGAATATCTCGGTGAAGATTATTACCATGCGGGTGGTGTGCCAGCAGTCGTCAATCAGCTGATGGGGCAGGGCCTCATTCATGAGAATGCGCTGACTGTTAACGGCAAGACCATCGGTGAAAACTGCAAGAATGCTACGATTGAAGACAGCAATGTCATCAAGACCTATGATCAGCCATTGAAGAGCCATGCCGGTTTCCGCGTGTTGCGCGGTAATCTGTTCTCGTCGGCGATCATGAAATTGAGCGTTATTTCGGAAGAATTCCGCAATCGCTATCTCACTGACGAGAAAGATCCCAATGCCTTTGAAGGCAAGGCTGTCGTGTTTGACGGCCCGGAAGATTATCATCACCGCATCGACGACCCGTCGCTGGAAATCGATGAGCATACCGTGCTGTTCATGCGTGGTGCAGGGCCAATCGGCTATCCGGGTGCCGCAGAAGTCGTGAATATGCGCGCGCCGGATTATCTTCTCAAGAAGGGCATCAGCTCGCTGCCTTGCATTGGCGATGGCCGTCAGTCGGGCACGTCGGGTTCGCCTTCCATCCTCAATGCATCACCGGAAGCCGCCGCTGGCGGTGGTCTGGCGCTGCTCAGAATGGGTGATCGTGTGCGTATCGATCTTGGTCGCGGCACTGCCGATATTCTGATTTCTGATGAAGAACTGGCAGAACGCCGCAAGGCTCTCGAAGCTGCTGGTGGTTATAAATATCCTGAAAGCCAGACGCCGTGGCAGGAAATCCAGCGCGCGGTTGTTGGCCAGATGGAAACGGGTGCGGTTCTCGAAAACGCAGTCAAATATCAGGACATTGCGCATACGCGTGGCCTGCCGCGAGATAACCACTAAATGTCCGGCGCAAAAACACCATTTGCGGCAGTGGCGGATTGGGGGACGACCCGGTTCCGCCTCTGGACGCTGGATGCTGATGGCAATGTGCTCAAGGAAAGCCGCGGCGACGACGGGTTGATCTCAGCAAAAGAAACGGGTTTTGAGACGCTGCTCGAACGGCATCTTGCCTCCGTGGATGCGCCGGATGATCTGCCGGTGGTGATCTGCGGTATGGCCGGTTCGCGGACCGGCTGGATCGAAGCACCCTATATGAATTTGCCTGCCGGGCTTGAAGGAGTGGTCGCTGCTGCGGTGCACGTGCCTGCGAAACGGCATGTCATCATGCTGCCGGGTGTTGCCCGGGGCAGCAAGGATGCGCCGGATGTGATGCGCGGCGAGGAAACCAAGCTGCTTGGGCTGGTGCATCGCGGCACGCGTGATGCCGTGGTGGTGATGCCCGGCACGCATGCGAAGTGGGTGCATATCGCAGACGGCAAGCTTAACGATTACCGCTCTTTCATGACGGGCGAATTGTTCGCACTCCTAAAAGACAAGTCTGTTCTGGCCGGTGCGCTTGAAGGAGCTGGGCCGGTTGACCCAAAGAGTGCAACCTTTGCTGCCGGTGTCAAAGCCTCGCTTGAGACACCTGAGCTTATCGCCAATGCGCTCTTTACGGTGCGCGCTGGCTGGCTGGTGCATGACTATAAGCCGACAGATCAGCTTGCACGTCTGTCGGGTCTGTTGGTCGGGCTGGAAGTTGCCGGTGGCCGCACATTGTTTGGAAAACCAAGCGAGGTTCTGCTGCTTTCCGACGGCATGATGGGTGCGCTTTATGCTTCTGCGCTTGAGATTGCCGGTGTGAAAGTGAACCGCATCGAAGCTGATGAGCTGGTGCGCGATGGGCTGTTTATGGCGGCAAAACACGCATTTGCGGGAGGCGCGCAATGAGCGAACGTATCGCATGGCCGAAGCTTCGCTATCCGCTGGTGGCAATCCTGCGCGGCATTCGTCCGGAAGAAACGGAAGGCGTTGTCTCCGCTCTGATCGAGGTGGGTTTTGAGGCGATCGAAATTCCGCTCAATTCGCCGGAGCCGTTTGTATCCATTGAAAAGGCTGCCAAGCTTGCGCCCGCCAATGTGCTGATTGGTGCTGGCACTGTGCTTTCGGTCGAGAATGTGGATCGGCTCAATGATGTTGGTGGCCGACTTCTGGTCAGCCCCAATGTCGAGCCTGATGTGATCCGCCGCGCGAGCAGACATGGCATGGTGACGATGCCTGGCGTGTTTACACCGACCGAGGCTTTCAGCGCCATTCATGCTGGCGCATCGGCGCTCAAGTTTTTCCCGGCAAGTGTGCTGGGTGCTGACGGTATCAAGGCGATCTCCGCTGTGTTGCCGAAGGGTATTCCGGTAGGCGCAGTGGGTGGTGTCTCGGAAAATGATTTTGCGACTTATCGGGCAGCGGGAGTGAGCTGTTTCGGACTTGGTTCCAGTCTTTACAAGGCTGGTTTGACGGTCGCTGACGTGCGTGAACGCGCGCAGCGTGCGGTTGAGGCATGGGACAAGATCGCAGGCTAGAGCATGTCTCCCAAAAGTGGGAACCGGTTTTGGGACAAAGACATGCGTAAAAACGAAAGCTTAAAGCATCTTGTTTTTTGGAGGAATTCCGCAGGGCCTAACGGCGGGGGCGGAAATTTTGGGAGAACGGCAGGCTTATAGAGCCTGTCCCAATTTGGGAGTGAGACAATGGCAGGCATAAAATCATTAACATTGGCAGTGGCGATGGCCGCCTTTGCCTTTACCGGCTTTGCACAGGCAGAGGACAAAGGTCTTGTGGGTGTAGCAATGCCAACCAAGTCGTCGGCGCGCTGGATTGCAGACGGCGACAACATGGTAAAGGTGCTCAAAGAGCGCGGTTATCAGACCGATCTTCAGTATGCTGAAGACGATGTTCCAAACCAGCTGGCCCAGATCGAAAACATGGTCACCAAGGGCGCCAAGGTTCTTGTTGTGGCATCGATCGACGGCACAACGCTTTCCGATGTACTGGCCAAGGCCAATGAAGCAGGCATCAAGGTCATCGCTTATGACCGCCTGATCCGCGATACGCCGAATGTGTCGTATTATGCGACCTTCGATAACTTCCAGGTCGGCGTACTTCAGGCGCAGTCCATTGAGACCGCTCTTGATCTCAAGAACAAGGAAGGCCCGTTCAATATCGAGCTTTTCGGTGGTTCGCCTGACGATAACAATGCCTACTTCTTCTACAACGGCGCAATGTCGGTTCTCCAGCCATATATCGACAGCGGTAAGCTCGTTGTTGCCAGCGGCCAGACCGGCATGGACAAGGTAGCAACGCTGCGCTGGGATGGTGCGACCGCTCAGGCGCGTATGGATTCGATCCTTTCGGCTTTCTATTCCGACAAGAAGCTCAATGCAGTGCTGTCGCCTTATGATGGTATTTCCATCGGTATCCTGTCCTCGCTCAAGGGTGTAGGCTATGGCAGCGGCGATATGCCAATGCCGGTCGTTTCCGGTCAGGATGCGGAAGTGCCTTCGGTCAAGTCGATCCTTGCTGGCGAGCAGAACTCGACCATCTTCAAGGATACGCGCGAACTCGCCAAGGTGACTGTCGATATGGTTGACGCGCTGATGAGCGGCAAGGAACCAGAAGTGAACGACACCAAGACCTATGACAATGGCGTCAAGGTTGTGCCGTCTTATCTGCTCAAGCCGGTTATTGTTGACAAGTCGAACTGGAAGCAGGTTCTGGTCGATAGCGGTTATTACAAAGAAGACCAGATCCAGTAAATTTGTGCCCGGACGCGTGCTGATAAACGCGTCCGGAATGCCTGCTCATTGCCACCATCCCCGCCGCCCAGTTTTCGAACTGGGTTAGGCTAACAGATTGACAGCGTTGTCTTTTTGAGGGCTGAGGGTTCGCAGAATGATGGCATGGCAGGCTACAGCTTAATTCCTTCAACTTGAGTAAGTTAAGGTAAAATTATGCTGTAAATACAGATATTTAGAGCGAGATTTGTGCGCCCCAGAAGGCGCGCGGCGCTCTAGTAATGGGAGCGAGCGATGAACGTAGCCAATCCTGTCGCGCTTGAGCAGAACAGCGGTCAGCCGGATATTGCCGGTAAACCCCTGCTTGAGATGCGCGGCATCAGCAAATCCTTCGGTGTCGTGAAGGCGTTGAGCGATGTCAATTTTACCGTGATGCCGGGAGAAATTCACGCATTTGTCGGCGAAAATGGCGCGGGCAAATCAACGCTGATGAAAGTGCTGTCGGGTGTTTATCCCTCTGGCAGCTATGAAGGTTCGATCTTTTTTGACGGAGAAGAGCGACACTTCCGCGATATCAATGATTCCGAAGCGCTCGGCATTGTCATCATCCATCAGGAGCTGGCGTTGGTGCCGCTCATGACGATTGCCGAGAATATTTTTCTCGTCAATCCGCCTGCAAGCTATGGTGTTATTGACCGCAGCGAGGTGCATAGCCGCACAAAGGCGCTTTTGAAGAAGGTTGGCCTGACGGAATCGCCGGATACGCTGGTGACGGATATTGGTGTCGGCAAACAGCAGCTCGTCGAAATTGCCAAGGCGCTTTCCAAACGTGTGCGCCTTCTGATCCTTGATGAGCCGACAGCAAGCCTCAACGAAACCGATAGTGCGGCCTTGTTGGCATTGCTGCGCGAGTTTCGCGCGCAGGGTATCACTTCGATCCTGATTTCGCACAAGCTCAATGAAATTCGTGAAGTAGCCGACAAGATCACGGTGCTGCGCGATGGTCGCGCTGTAGCAACGCTTGATTGCAATGCTGGCGAGGTCGAGGAAGACGATATCATCCGCAAGATGGTCGATCGTGATCTGGAAAGCCGCTATCCAAAGCGCGATCCGAACATTGGCGATGTGATTTTCGAGGTCGACAACTGGTCCGTTTATCATCCGCTTCATCCGGAGCGCCACTCCGTCAAGAACGTTTCGTTTAAGGTGCGAGCCGGTGAGATCGTCGGTATTGCCGGCCTGATGGGCGCTGGTCGTACCGAGTTTGCCATGAGCCTCTTCGGGCGTTCATGGGGTACGAATATTTCCGGTGAAGCTCGTATGAACGGCACTCCGGTTGATATTTCCACGGTCGCCCGCGCCATCAAATCGGGGCTCGCCTATGTGACTGAGGACCGCAAAAAGTTGGGCCTTGTTCTTGGCGAGAATATATCGCGCAACATATCACTCGCGCATTTGCGCGGTGTCAGCCCCAAGGGCGTGATCGACAGTATTCGCGAAATGAAGGTCGCGAACAGCTATCGCGATCAGATGAGCATCCGCTGCCACAACGTTTATCAGGAAACAGGCACGCTTTCAGGCGGCAACCAGCAGAAGGTGGTGCTGTCGAAATGGCTGTTCAGTGGGCCGGATGTGCTGATCCTCGATGAACCGACGCGCGGCATCGATGTGGGCGCGAAATACGACATTTACACAATCATCAATTCACTGGCTGACAGCGGCAAGGGCGTGGTCGTCATTTCATCCGAAATGCCGGAACTGATCGGTATCTGCGACCGCATTGTCGTCATGCATGAGGGAGCTTTCGTCGGCGAAGTGGCTGGCGAAGGAGCGACGCAGGAGAACATCATGCGCGCCATCATGCGGAACAAGGGAAAACAATAATGAGCGAGAACGTAATTCAGAGCGGCCCGAAAGCGCCGAGCGGTGTGGGGCGTTATCTCAAAAACAATCTGCGTGAATCGGGAATGTTGCTCTCGCTCATCGCGATCATGATCTTTTTCCAGATCGTGACCGGCGGCGTGCTGATGAAGCCGCTGAACCTCACCAATCTCGTATTGCAGAACAGCTATATCGTCATTATGGCGCTCGGAATGCTGCTGGTTATCGTGACCGGACACATCGATCTTTCGGTTGGATCGGTCTGCGGTTTCATCGGCGCACTGGCAGCTGTCATGATGGTGCGGTGGGGAATTCCATTTCCGATCGCAGCTATTCTGTGCTTGCTGGTAGGAGGGATCATCGGCGCGATGCAGGGCTTCTGGGTCGCTTATTTCAACATTCCGTCCTTCATCGTGACGCTCGCGGGGATGCTGGTTTTCAAGGGTCTGATGCTTGCCGTTCTTGGTGGGCAGTCGGTCGGGCCATTCCCGCAGGTTTTCCAGAAGCTTTCGTCCGGCTTCATTCCGGAGTTTATTGGCACAACATCAGGCGGTATCTATCTCACATCGCTGATCCTCGGCGTGGTCATTGCGGGCTTCATCGTCTGGCAGAATACAAGATCGCGCGCGCGCCATATCGCGCACGAGGTGGAGACAGAACCGTTCGGCCTGTTCGTGGCCAAGAATATTCTGTTCTTTGCTGGTATTGCTTATCTCGCGCTGCTGATTTCGTCGCATCGTGGTATGCCTAACGTCCTGATTATCATGGCTGTTCTGATTGCTGCCTATGCGTTCCTGACCAACCGAACAGTGATCGGTCGTCAGATTTATGCGGTGGGTGGCAATCGCCATGCGGCCAAGCTTTCGGGTGTTAAAACCGAGCGGCTGACCTTCCTCGTCTTCGTGAATATGGGCGTGCTGGCAGCGCTTGCGGGTCTGGTTTTCGCGGCCCGTCTCAACACGGCGACACCAAAGGCTGGCCTTGGTTTTGAGCTTGACGTGATTGCCGCCTGCTTCATCGGTGGTGCATCGGCATACGGTGGTGTGGGGCGTGTGACGGGTGCGGTGATTGGCGCGCTCATCATGGGCGTGATGAATAATGGCATGTCGATCTTGGGTATTGGTATCGATTATCAGCAGGTCATTAAGGGCATCGTGCTGCTGGGTGCCGTCTGCATCGACGTCTATAACCAGCGCCGCTAAACGGGCTTTGGCCATGAAATGGCCATATTCCTGACACGGGTTTAACACGATTTAACGTGTTTCAGAGGCCGTTTTTGCGGAAAAAAGCTCACTATCGGCGCGTTATCGCGCTGGTGCTTCGCCTTTTGGGAGAGGGAGGCAGAAGCCATTCGGGCCGGAACATTGTTCCGGCCCGATTTGTATTTCTTAGATCGCCGTACGGCGCGCGTGGTCGAGATAAATCTCGCGGAGCTTGAGAGCGACCGGACCGGGCTTGCCGCCACCGATAGGCTTGTCGTCGATAAACGAAATCGGCGTTACAAAAGTACCCGCGCTGGTCATGAAAGCTTCTTTCGCAGCATAGGCTTCATCAATCGTGAAAAGACGCTCTTCAAGCTTCATGCCGGTTTCAGCGATGAGCTGCAACAGCGACAAACGTGTGCAACCTGGCAGGACCGCATTGCTGTTTGGGCGGGTGACGATTACATCATCCTGAGTGACGATATAGCCGGTCGAAGATGCGCCTTCGGTGACGTAGCCGTCCTCTAACATCCAGGCCTCGCTGCAACCGGCATTCTGGGCGATTTCCTTGGCGAGAGCCTGTGGCAGAAGGCAGACGGTTTTGATGTCGCGACGCTTCCAGCGCAGATCGTCCAGTGAAAGCACGCGGATGCCTGTTGCGACTTCCGGCCGGACCGCAAGGGCTTTAACTTGGGTGAACAGAACCACTGATGGCTCCAAACCTTTAGCGACAAAATCACGGTCGCGACCATCGCCGCGCGTTACTTGAAGATAGACCAGACCCTCGGTGAGATTGTTGCGGCGGATCAGTTCGTGCTCGATCTCGACAATCTCATCTTCGCTCATCGGCATAGGAATGCCGATTTCACCTGTCGAACGACGCAGACGCTTCATATGCGGGTCGCTATCGACCAGCTTGCCGTCAAGGACTGCGGTTACTTCGTAAATTCCGTCACCAAAGAGAAAACCACGATCAAAGATCGAGATTTTTGCATCGCGCGCGGCGACATAATCGCCATTCACATAAACGATGCGGTCTTCAAGTTCTGCTGAAACGGCCATGTTGGAACGGTCCTGAAAATAGCGCATCCCGAAAAGTGTGAAGCGATTTTCGGAATAGATGCGCGCAAACGCTAAAAAGAAAAGGCTGCGAAGAACATCGCAGCCTTTTCTTAAGATACCATCTCATCAGAAGGAACAATAATTTTCAGGCAGCCTGTTTTGCCGCCGTAATTGCTTCGTTGCGGATTTCTTCGGTGAGCTTTAAGCGCAGCTCCGAGAATTCCGGGCTGGCTTTGACCTGATAGGAACGCGGATGCTCAATATTGACCGGCGTGATCGATTTGATCTTGCCGGGGCGGGCTGTCATCGTAACCACGCGGGTCGCCATAAAGATCGATTCTTCAATATCGTGGGTGACGAAGATCACGGTTTTCTGCTCACGTTCCCAGATGCCGAGCAAGAGTTCCTGCATCAGTCCACGCGTCTGGTTGTCGAGCGCGCCGAAAGGCTCATCAAGGAGCAGGATTTTTGGGTCATTGGCAAGTGCACGGGCGATTGCCGTGCGCTGCTGCATCCCACCTGAAAGCTGCTTCGGCCAGTGGTTTTCAAATCCGCGCAGACCGACTTTATCGATGTAGCTATCGATAATTTCGCGGGCCTGCTTTTCCGGCATACCTTTTTCGCGCAGGCCGAAACCGACATTCTGCCGAACGGTTAGCCATGGAAACAGCGTATAAGACTGGAACACCATGCCGCGATCAGCACCCGGTCCTTTGACCGGCTGACCTTCCAGCGTCACCGTGCCAGTGGTCGGCTTGTCGAGACCGGCAATGATGCGCAAAAGTGTGGACTTGCCGCAGCCCGAAGGACCGAGAATGGTGACAAAATCATTCTTCGGAATGATGAGATCAGTTGATTGTAAAGCAAGGGTTGGTTTGCCGCCGTGAACACCCGGAAAGGTACGGCTCACGCCTTTAACGACGAGTTCCTGTTCGGTTGTCGTAACCATTACGCAAACCTCCACGCAAAGAGCCAGCGGTTGATGTATTTGAACGCCAGATCAGAAATCAGGCCGATAACGCCGATTACAATGATGCCGAAAATGATCTGTCCGGTGGCCATAAGCGCCTGCGAATTGATGATCATATAGCCGATGCCCGATGATGCGCCGATCAGCTCAGCGACGATTACATAGGTCCATGCCCAGCCGAGCACGAGGCGCAGCGTTTCAGCAATATCGGGGGCGCTAGAAGGCACAAGCACACGGCGAATAACGCCGCGATCCTTGGCGCCGAGTGTATAGGCAGCCTCAACCAGATCGCGGCGCGTGTTAGAAACAATGACAGCGATCATCAAAATGAGCTGGAAGACTGCGCCGATGAAGATGACGAGCAGCTTTTGTGTTTCGCCAATGCCTGACCAGAGAATGAGAAGTGGCACGAAAGCCGATGCTGGCAAGTAACGTGCAAAGGAAACGAAGGGTTCGAGCAGCGCTTCAATGGGTTTATATGCACCCATCGCAATACCAAGCGGAATGGCAACGATGCTTGCCATGATGAAGCCGCCCAGCACACGCCAGACAGTCATGCCGATATCCGAAAGGAAACCCTGATTGGCGATGAGATCATATCCATCCTGAACCATGGTGATCGGATCGGCTAGGAAGGTAGGGGAAACGAAGCCTCCGAGGGTTGCGACGCCCCAGAAAGCAAAGAAAAGCACGAAGAACAGAATTCCCAGAAAAATTCGGGCTCCGTTTCCAATCGGTTGCATAGGCTGCATAGATATATCCGTTTAGTCAGGCACTACGTGAGGCTGAAATGAAACAGACCCGGAGCGAACTCCGAGCCTGCTTTTTCGATGTGATTACTTGATGAAGCTTGTGTCGACAATATCGTCGAGGTTCGGCTTGTTCTTGATCACACCAGCGTCCAGCAGGAGCTTGGTGGCTTCTTCCGAAAACTCCTTGAACTCGCCTTCAAAGAACTTCTGGTTGGCGGCTTTGTCCTGCCAGCGCAAATAGGCGGCGGACTTACCAAATTCTTCGCCTGACTGCTTCACATCCTTGCCCATGATTTCGTAGGATTTGGCCTGATCGGCTGCAATCATTTCAAGCGCTTCGAAATAACTGTTGGCGAGTGCCTTGGCAGCTTCCGGGTTCTTTTCAAGGAAATCCGGGGTGCAGCCAACGGTGTCCATGACAGCCGGATATTCGAGTGTTGTGGCGAGAATTTTGCCTTTGTCGGGTGCTGCACGTACCGTCGACAGATATGGTTCGTAGGTCAGGGCAGCGTCGTTCTGGCCTGCAACGAAAGCCTGCGCTGCTGGTCCCGGTTCCATGTTGACGATCTTCACGTCCTTGGTGGTCATGCCGTTCTTGGCCAGCATGAAGGCAAGGAAGAAGTATGGCGACGTGCCGGGAGCGGAAGCGGCAATGGTCTTGCCCTTCAGATCGGCAAAGGAATTGACATCGGCGCGCACGGCGATGCCGTCAGCGCCATAGGATTTGTCCATCTGGAAAATCTGCTTGGACTTCACGCCAGCCGCGTTCCAGATGATCCATGTTTCAACGGTGGTTGCCGCGCACTGGATATCGCCCGATGCGAGCGCCAGGTGGCGGCTTGCCTGCGGAATTTTATTGAGCGTGACGTCGAGGCCGTTCTTTTTGAAGATACCTGCTTCTTTCGCAAGCGTCAGCGGACCAAAGCCGGTCCAGCCGGAAAAGCCGATTGCGACTTTTGTTTCTGCCTGTGCGCTCGAAGCGAAGGTGAGCGCTGCGAGGGCTGCGCCTGCCAACCAAGATTTTCTCATATGTGAACCCCTTTTTTGTTTTAAGCATATACATATTCTGGCAGACAAATTAGCAGGGCGGAAATTTCTGTCCAGAGAGGCGTATAAAGAATCCTTTGGCCGCCAAACTGTTCAAATTTCCCGTAGATTGTTGATTATACTTCGATAATCGCAATCCGATAGACGATCCCCTTACCAATAAGTTCTAGAGAAAACTGAGCCTCTCCCGACATGACCAAGCAATCATGCAGGCTCAGATGCGCGATTCTGCTGTCTGTTTTTAGATCGAAATTGCCTTCTGCACAGAAAATAAGCATGGCGCCGCGATTGGATGCAACAATTCTCGAATCATAAATGGCGATGCGTTCGACGTGATGCGTGAAGCGCCCGCGTCGCGTCATGACGTTGAGATCGGTGATTGTTCCGTCGATGAGGCAGGCACCAGAGCTGGCATCGGCGGCAAATGCAAAGGGTGCTGTCTCGCGTGTGAGGGTGGTTTCCAAACCTTCAACATCGAGAACAATGCCGTTGCCTTCCAGCACCGACAATGTGCGATCAATGCCAGTGAAAACCGAGAAGGGGCCGTCATTGGCAACGGTTGCTGTGGAAATGCGCCAGTCGAAATTATCGACTGACGCATTTTCAGGGTGGATCGCAATTTCAACCGTAACACCGCCACCGTTTTTCCACGGCATGTGCTTGTGGTCGGCGCTGCGTAAGATGTGCATGGATTAATTACCCAGTATTGCAGGCAGACGCAGACCCTGCTGCTTTGCCCAGTCGAGCGCTTCTTCATAGCCCGCATCGGCATGGCGCATGACGCCGGTAGCCGGATCGTTCCACAGCACACGACCGATGCGCTGGTCGGCATCTTCCGAGCCGTCACAGCAGATGACCATGCCCGAATGCTGGGAGAAGCCCATGCCGACGCCGCCGCCATGATGGAGCGATACCCATGTTGCGCCCGATGCGGTGTTGAGCAGGGCATTGAGCAGCGGCCAGTCGGATACAGCATCCGAGCCGTCCTTCATGGATTCGGTTTCGCGGTTTGGCGAAGCGACCGAGCCACTGTCGAGGTGATCGCGGCCAATGACGATAGGTGCTTTCAGTTCGCCATTGCGGACCATTTCGTTGAAAGCGAGGCCGAGGCGGTGACGATCACCGAGGCCAACCCAGCAGATGCGCGCTGGCAGACCCTGAAACGCGATGCGTTCTTTCGCCATGTCGAGCCAGTTGTGCAGATGCTTGTTGTCTGGCAGCAGTTCCTTCACCTTGGCATCGGTCTTTGCAATATCTTCCGGATCGCCGGAAAGGGCTGCCCAGCGGAAAGGCCCAATGCCGCGGCAGAACAGCGGGCGGATATAGGCAGGCACGAAGCCCGGGAAGGCAAAGGCGTCTTCCAGACCTTCTTCAAGCGCCATCTGGCGGATGTTGTTGCCGTAATCCACCGTTGGAATGCCAGCATTCCAGAAGTCGAGCATGGCCTGAACCTGCACCTTCATCGAAGCGCGGGCGGCTTTTGCGACGCCCTTCGGATCGCTCTCCTGCTTGGCGCGCCATTCAGCAACGCTCCAGCCGATTGGCAGATAGCCATGCACCGGATCATGTGCCGAGGTCTGATCGGTCACGATGTCAGGGCGCACGCCGCGCTTGACGAGTTCCGGGAAAACATCAGCGGCATTGCCGATGAGTGCAATGGATTTGGCTTCACCTGCCTTGGTCCATTCGTCGATCTTAGCCAGAGCTTCATCAAGGCTGTGGGTTTTTTCATCGACATAGCGGGTACGGAGGCGGAAATCAGCGCGGGTTTCGTCACACTCGACTGCGAGGCAGCAAGCGCCAGCCATAACCGCTGCGAGAGGCTGAGCGCCGCCCATGCCGCCGAGGCCGCCGGTGAGAATCCATTTTCCCTTAAGGTTGCCATCATAATGCTGGCGACCAGCTTCCACGAAGGTTTCATAGGTACCCTGAACGATGCCCTGCGCGCCGATATAAATCCACGAACCGGCGGTCATCTGGCCATACATGGCCAAGCCCTTCTTATCCAGTTCGTTGAAATGGTCCCAGGTTGCCCAATGTGGCACGAGGTTGGAATTGGCGATCAGAACGCGCGGCGCATCCTTGTGGGTACGGAACACACCGACCGGCTTGCCCGACTGCACCAGCAGGGTTTCGTCGTCGTTGAGTGTCTTCAGCGTTGCAACGATACGGTCGAAATCGTCCCATGTACGGGCTGCGCGACCAATGCCGCCATAGACAACCAGTTCATGCGGGCGTTCGGCAACGTCCGGGTCGAGATTGTTCATCAACATGCGCAGGGGGGCTTCGGTAAGCCAGCTCTTGGCGTTGAGCTCGGTGCCGCGTGGAGCGCGAACGTCGCGTTCGTTATGACGTGGGTTGGACATGATTTCCCCTTTTCGGACTTAGATCTTGGCAGCGATCTGTTCGAGACGCTGCAATAGGTTTTTGAGATGGGCGCGGAGTGGCTCGGCCTTGGCTTCGTCGTATGCGAAAGGCACGGCCTCGGTCGCCAGATGTGTGGATTGCGCCAGCTCCATCTGGATGGCGTGGACGCCGGTTTCGGGCTTGCCATAGTGGCGCGTCGTCCAGCCGCCCTTGAAGCGGCCATTGAGGATGGACGTGTAGCCGGTGGCGTTTTGGGTCACTTCCACGGCAGCGGCTTCAATTTCCGGTGCGCAAGTCTTGCCGAGGTCTGTGCCGATGTTCAAATCCGGCAGCTTGCCTTCAAACAGGAATGGAATATGCGAGCGGATCGAGTGGCAATCATAAAGGATCGCCACGCCATGGATTGCTTTCACGCGTTCGATTTCGGCTGAAAGCGCATCGTGATAGGGCTTGTGGAAGCGGGCAATACGATCGGGAATGTCGGCTTCGGTGGGTGCTTCGCCGTCTTTCCAGATGGCAAGGCCGTCGAAATCGGTATCCGGGATCAGCGTCGTCGTGTTCTGGCCGGGATAGAGGCTGACGCCTGCCGGATCGCGATTGGCATCGATGCAATAGCGGTGAAACGTGGCGCGGACTGTCGTGACATTGTCCAGAAGCCCGTCATAGAGCTTGTGGATATGCCAGTCGGTGTCGGCAAGAATGCGGCCATTGTCGTTGAGCCGTGCCCAGATGTCTTCCGGCACGTCTGTTCCGGTGTGGGGAAGGCCGAGAATGACGGGCGACGTGCCCTGCCTGACTTCAAAGACGCTCATATCAGGCCTCCAGAGATGGCAGAATATTTGCGCTGATGCTGGCGGTGAACGAGCCGTCGGCGATGATGGCGCTTGCGCTTGCCAAATCGTTGGCCATGTAGCGATCAACGTCGAGTGTCGGCACATGCGCGCGCAGAACGGCGGTGGCAGCTTTCAGTTCAGGGCTGGTTTCGAGCGGGCCGCGCAATTCAACGCCGAGTGCGCCTGTCAATGCTTCAATGCCGATAATAGCGTTGAGGTTTTCAGTCATCTGCAACAGGCGACGCGCCCCATGGCAGGCCATGGAAACATGATCTTCCTGATTGGCGGAGGTTGGCGTTGAATCAACCGATGCCGGATGCGCCATTTGCTTGTTTTCGCTCATCAGTGCAGCCGAAGTGACTTCCGCAATCATAAGACCCGAATTGAGACCCGGCTTTTTTGCAAGGAAAGCTGGAAGACCAAATGAAAGCGCAGGGTCAACCAGAAGCGCAATGCGGCGCTGGGCAATCGCGCCGATTTCACAGACGGCAAGCGCGATCTGATCTGCTGCGAAAGCAACTGGTTCGGCATGGAAGTTGCCGCCTGAAACCACACTGTCATCGGAGAGGACGAGTGGGTTATCGGTAACGGCATTGGCTTCGATTTCAAGTGTGCGTGCAGCTTGGCGTAGAATGTCGAGACAGGCACCATCGACCTGTGGCTGACAGCGGATGCAATAAGGGTCTTGTACGCGCTGGTCGCCTTCAAGGTGGCTCTCGCGAATGACCGAACCGGACAGCAGATTGCGCAGCGCTGCGGCCGTATCGATCTGGCCCTGATGGCCGCGCAATGTGTGAATATCCGGATGGAACGGGGCGGTGGAACCCATTGCCGCATCGGTCGAAAGTGCGCCGGTGACAAGGGCTGCCTGCAATGCACGATGCGCGCGAAACAGACCGGCCAATGCCAGTGCAGTTGAGGTCTGTGTGCCGTTGATGAGGGCAAGACCTTCCTTGGCAGCCAGAACGACGGGCTTGAGTCCTGCTTTCTTCAGTGCTTCAGCAGATGGCAGGCGTTCGCCCTGATAGAAGGCTTCACCTTCGCCGATCATGGCCGCTGCCATATGAGCGAGCGGTGCAAGATCGCCAGAAGCGCCAACCGAACCCTTGGCCGGGATCATCGGGATCACGCCTTTTTCAAGCATGGCTTCGATGAGGGTGATGAGTTCCAGCCGCACGCCCGACGCACCACGGCCAAGCGAAATGAGTTTCAGCGCCATTATGAGGCGCACGATCTCTTCACTCAGCGGTTCACCCACGCCACAGCAATGCGACAGGATCAGATTGCGTTGAAGTGTTGCCACGTCTTCGGGAGCAATACGGATAGAGGCAAGCTTACCAAAGCCAGTATTGATGCCATAAACCGGTGCATCGCCAGCTGCGATTTCGGCGATGCGTGCCGCAGCCTTTTCAACACCAGCATGGAATGACGGATCAATGCGAACGGCGAGGTTTTCGCGATAGATTTTCTCGATTGTTGAGAGTGGAACGCTGCCGGGCTTCAATATGAGGGACATGGAAAACTCCATTGGGGATATGAATTAAATCTGGCCTTTGAAAACCCGCTTCCAGAGCGGGTTGAAGCCAATGCGGTAAACAAGCTCTGCCGGACGCTCGACACTCCAGATGGCGAGATCCGCGTCCTTGCCGACCTCCAGCGTGCCGGTCTTGTCGAGCACACCAAGAGCACGTGCTGCTTCGCGGGTGACGCCTGCAATGCATTCATCAACTGTCATACGAAACAGGGTTGCGCCCATGTTCATGGTGAGCAGAAGCGAGGTAAGCGGCGAAGTGCCGGGATTATTGTCGGTGGCCAGCGCCATCTTTGTGCCAGCTGCGCGGAAAAGATCGACCGGCGGCTTTTGCGTTTCACGGATGAAATAATAAGCGCCGGGAAGCAGAACCGCGACAGTTCCAGCCTTTGCCATGGCGGCTGCACCTTCCGCATCGGTATACTCGAGATGATCGGCGGAAAGTGCGTCATATGAAGCGGCAAGAGCTGCGCCATGCAGATTGGAAAGCTGGTCTGCGTGGAGTTTGACCTGAAGGCCGTGCGCCTTTGCAGCATCGAAAACGCGTGCAATTTCATCCGGCAGGAAGGCGATGCCTTCGCAGAACCCGTCCACGGCATCGGCGAGATTTTCGCTCGCAATAGCAGGCAGCATTTCATTGACGATCTTGTCGATGAAAGCCGTTTTGTCGCCATTCATTTCCGGCGGCAGAGCATGTGCGCCCAAGAAGGTCGTGCGAATAGCAACATCGCGTTCATGCCCAAGACGGCGAGCCGCACGCAATGACTTTGCTTCGCTGTCCGTATCGAGACCATAACCCGATTTGACTTCAACCGTCGTCACGCCTTCAGCAATCAGCGCATCGAGGCGGGGCAGGGTTTCACGGACCAGATCATCTTCGCTGGCCGCACGCAGGTTTTTAACAGAGGAAACAATACCGCCGCCCGCGCGCGCAACTTCTTCGTAAGTGGCACCATTCAGGCGCAGCTCAAATTCATGCGCGCGATTGCCTGCGTGGATCAGATGCGTGTGACAGTCGATCAGACCGGGCGTGATCAGGCGGTTTTCGCAGTCAATCTTCTCAAGCGAGGCATATTCAGCAGGAAGATCAATTTCAGCGCCGACATAAGCGATTTTGCCATCTTTGACGGCAATTGCTGCAGCTTCGATCAAACCAAGTCCATCTGCCTTTTCCGATAGAGTGGCGATGCGTGCCTGCGTTAAAACGAAGTTCGATTTCTGTGTCATGATCGTTTTCTCGCTTCCCCTGGTTTTCAATAATGTATATACATATTAACGGAACCGCCAAGAGAAAAAATGCATCCAATCGCGATCTGTTGAAAAACGGGTGTTCAAATTGGGCGGAATGAGGAGCTTCATCGAATGTCAGCCGCAGTCCCAACAACGCAATTTATCCATGCTGGTCAGGCGCTTTTGCAGACGGGCTGGGCAGAGGATGTGCGGCTTGGTTTAGCTCAGGGAAAAATTGCTTCTGTGGAGATTGGTGTTGAAGCCAAAACGGGAGACGAGCGCTATAAGGTGATCGTAGCGGGGATGCCAAACCTGCACAGCCACGCGTTTCAATATGGCATGGCTGGCCTTGCTGAACGGCGCGGCCCTTCGGCTGACAGTTTCTGGAGCTGGCGCGAGATCATGTATAAGTTTGCACTGACCATGACGCCGGAACAGGCGGAAGCAGTCGCATTGCGGCTTTATGTCGATATGCTGGAAGCCGGTTTTACACGCGTCGGTGAGTTTCATTATCTGCATCATGATCGCGACGGCACACCTTACAGCAATATCTCGGAAATGGCGGACCGCATTGTCTCGGCAGCGCAAACGGCTGGCATCGGTCTGACCTTGTTGCCGGTGCTTTATGCGCATTCGAGTTTTGGCGGTGCCGATCCCAATGAGGGCCAGCGCCGTTTCATTAACGATCAGCAGAGTTTTGCGCGCTTGATCGAGGGCTGCGAGAGGGCTCTTTCTGGCTTCGATGGTGCTGTGCTTGGCGTGGCGCCGCACAGTCTGCGTGCTGTCACCCCGGATGAGCTGACATTTGCAGCAAAGCTGTTGCCCGGCGCGCCGGTGCATATTCACATTGCCGAGCAGGTTAAGGAAGTGGAGGACTGCATTGCGTGGTCCGGACAGCGACCTGTTGAATGGCTGCTTGACCATCAGGAATTGTCGTCGCGCTGGTGCCTTATCCACGCAACGCACATGAGTGACACGGAAACCGTGCGTATGGCTCAGGCTGGTGCGATTGCCGGTCTTTGTCCGGTTACGGAAGCCAATCTTGGCGATGGCACGTTCAATGCCACCGTGTTTGATGCCAATGGTGGCCGTTTCGGCGTTGGGTCCGATTCCAATGTGCTGGTCGGCATTGGCGATGAGCTGCGGCAGTATGAATATTCGCAGCGTTTGCTGCATCGAGCGCGCAATGTGCTGGCGAAAAACGAAGGCTCGACCGGACGAGCCTCGTTTGATGGTGCATTGGCAGGCGGCAATATTGCTATGGGTCGCGAAGGCGATGGTTTGAGACTGGGTGCTTCGGCAGATTTTGTATCGCTTGATGTTGAGCGCCTGCCCCATGCAAAAGGGGATGCGGTTCTCGATGGCTGGATTTTTGCCGGTCGTGCGCGTGCCTCTGATGTGTGGGTGCGCGGCATGAAACAGGTGGAGGGTGGACATCACCGCTTGCGCGATGCGGCAGAGCGTGCTTTCCAGAAAGTGATCGGCGAATTGCTGAACTAATAGATGGGGCGAGCGGGACGTGCAGGACAATCCATCCGGAAAAGACGAGCCGACATTATCGCTGCATCAGCGTATTCTGGATGATATTGAAACGCGCATTATTTCTGGCGAATGGCAGCCCGGTCATCGCATCCCGTTCGAGCACGAGCTTACCGAGTATTATAATTGCTCGCGCATGACCGTGAACAAGGCGCTGACGCAGCTGGCAAAAGCCGGTCTGATTGAACGAAAGCGCCGTTCGGGCAGCTTTGTTTCCTTCCCGCAGTCACAAGCCGCTATTCTCGAAATCCACGATATTCGCGATGAGGTTGCAGCGCTTGGGCAGCCTTATCGTTTTGACCTGCTGAAACGAAATGAGCGGTTGAGCGGCCCTGCCGATGCGCGTCATATCGACATGCCACGACACACGCCGCTGGTCGAACTAGTTTGCCGTCATTATGCAGGGAAGCGGGTCTTTGCGTTGGAAGAACGCATTATCAGCCTTGATGCTGTGCCGAGCGCGGGAGAGACCGATTTTGCAGAGCAATCACCCGGTCCGTGGCTTGTTTCCTGCGTGCCTTGGAGCAATGCGCAGCATTCCATCCGTGCGGTTGTCTCAACCGAGGAAAACGCTGCGACGCTTGGCGTGCCTGCCGGTTCGCCTTGTCTTGTCGTTGAGCGCCAGACGTGGAATGCCGATCAGCCGGTGACGCATGTACGCTTCACTTATCCGGGCGATAGTCATGCGCTGGTGGCAAAATTTACGCCGTCGCAGAGCTAAATTTAGCGATGTAATGTAACGTTATTACGCTTTTGGAGGCTTCGCACATAGTGGCCGCTAAAATGATAATGCGCAGAATCCCTTGGACCACTTTCCGCATAATGTGATTCATAGAGAAGTTCTGGTTATGCATAATGCCAAAACTTCTCTATTTGTTTGTTTTTACGCACTATCTTACGCAAAACCGCTGCGCACTTTTGCTAGAAATGCTTAAGAAAAAAGCCGCCGCAGGGGAAAGCGGCGGCCAAGTTGCGGCTCGATCTGGGTGGTGATCAGGCCGCGCGTTTAAGCGCATCTCCGATCATGGAAACGATTGTGTCGATCTGTTCCTTTTCCACGATGAGTGGTGGCGAAAGCGCGATCACGTCGCCGGTCACACGGATCAGGAGACCCTTCTTGAAGCAATCGACAAAGACATCGTAAGCGCGTGCGCCGATAGCGCCTTCGCGTGACGACAGTTCGATTGCGCCAACGAGGCCGAGGTTACGGATGTCGATGACATTTGGCGCGCCCTTCAGCGAATGAAGCGCGTTCTGCCAATGCTCGGCCAGTTCTGCGCCGCGGGTCAGAAGACCTTCTTCGGCGTAGATTTCAAGCGTGGCAAGACCGGCAGCACAGGCAACCGGATGGCCGGAATAGGTGTAGCCGTGGAAGAGCTCGATGGCGTTTTCCGGGCCGGTCATCAGCGCGTCATGCACTGTGCGGCTTGCAAAGACCGCGCCCATTGGAATTGCGCCGTTGGTGAGGCCCTTGGCGGTGGTGACGAGATCAGGCTTTACGCCGAAATAATCGACAGCAAATGGTGTGCCGAGGCGTCCGAAGCCGGTGATGACTTCGTCATAGATCACCAGAATGCCGTGCTTGTCAGCGGTCGCGCGGATGCGTTCGAGATAGCCCTTTGGTGGCAGAACAACACCGGCAGAGCCGGACATTGGCTCAACGATGACGGCGGCAATTTTTTCTGCGCCGTGCAGCTGAACCAGACGTTCCAGATCGTCGGCGAGTTCAATGCCGTGTTCCGGCAAGCCCTTGGAGAATGCATTGCGGCCAATATCGAGCGTATGGCGCATATGATCGGCAGGAATCTGCGGGAAGACGCGGCGGTTGTTGACGAGGCCGCCGACAGAAATGCCGCCGAAGCCAACGCCGTGATAGCCTTTTTCACGACCGATGATGAGGGTACGGGTGCCCTGACCAATGGCACGCTGATAGGCGATGGCGATCTTCAGTGCGGTATCGACCGATTCCGAGCCGGAATTGGTGAAGAACACGCGATCAAGCTTGGCATCCGGGCCGCCAGGCGCAATGGCTGCGAGCTTTTCGGCAAAGTCGAAAGCAATGTTGTGGCCCATCTGGAAGGTCGGCGCGAAGTCCATGGTCGAGATCTGGCGCTCGACAGCCTGGGTGATCTGCTTACGCCCATGACCGGCATTGCAGCACCAAAGGCCAGCCGTGCCATCCAGAACCTGATGGCCGTCGACATCAGTGTAATACATGCCCGAAGCGCTTGCGAGCAGGCGTGGGGCGGCCTTGAACTGGCGGTTCGCCGTGAACGGCATCCAGAAGTTATCAAGACTTGGCGCGTTGGTGTTGTTAAGCATTAAAACCTCCTATTTTGAGAGCAGGAGGCCATGCATTATCGAAGGCAACAAGTCCTTTTCTTCAGAAATTTAAGCCATTGAAATTACGTGCTTTGAAACGGAAGTTTGTGATATATCGAACATCATAAACAATAAGGGGAACCGTCGATGAGCATCGATATCGGAGGCAGGCTTCGCTATGTGCGAATGCGGCAGAATCTGTCTCAGCGAGAGCTTGCAAAACGTGCTGGCGTGACCAATTCCACCATATCGCTGATCGAAGCCAATCAGTCCAATCCGTCGGTTGGTGCATTAAAGCGCATTCTGGATGGAATTCCTATCGGAATGGCCGAGTTTTTTGCGCTTGAGCCGGATGCGCCGCACAAGGTCTTCTATCAGGCGGATGAACTGGTGGAGATCGGCAAGGGGCCGATTTCTTATCGACAGGTGGGCGACCACCTCTTTGCGCGTTCGCTGCAAATCCTCAAAGAGCGCTACGAGCCGGGATCGGATACCGGCAAGGTTCTGCTCATGCATGAGGGCGAGGAGGGGGGCATCGTCATTTCGGGTCGCATCGAAGTGACGGTCGGTAGCGAGCGCCGAATCTTGGGGCCGGGCGATGCCTATTATTTCTCAAGCAAGCTGCCACATCGGTTCAAATGCGTGGGGCCAGTAGCCTGCGAAGTGGTGAGCGCCTGCACACCGCCGAGTTTCTGATGTGTCAACCAAAGCGCCTATAGTGGCACGACCCATGAGCGCTTGATCTGCTGCATCGGGATTTCGGATTTTATGTTCCGAACGCCCTTTATCTTGCCGATATATTCCATCTGGAATTTTCTGAAACCTTCCAGATCAGGCGTAATGACGCGCAGCAGAAAATCGCAATCACCTGCCATCAAATGGCATTCGACAATCTGCGGCAGCTTTTCAATCGCCTTCACAAAGCTTGTGACAGTTTCTTCGTCCTGACCGGTCAACCATATGCGCACATAAACAGTGAAGCCCATTCCGAGCTTCGCAGCATCGACCAGTGCGACATAGCGTTCGATGAAGCCTGCATCTTCCAGCTGCTTCACCCGGCGAAGGCACGGGGATGGGGAGAGGCCAACACGTTCGGCAAGTTCAGTGTTGTTAATCTTGCCTTCCTGTTGGAGCACCCGAAGGATGGCACGATCAATTGCATCAATTGATGTTGGCATTATAATGCGCCTAATGACAAATTGTTGATATTTACAGCCAATATTTTGTGTATAGAGAGTGTAAAAGCAACAATAATCTGCGCGAATTGACGTATTTTCCCGGTTCGGAATGAGCGCATTGTTGCTCTTCAAAAAGGAAATAGTTGATGCGTAGTATGGATTTTGTCGAGGGGCAAAGCGGCGTCTCCCGGCGATCTGAAGGCCTGCGTGGCCTGCGGGAAGCCATTCCCGTCTGTCTGAGTTTTGTTCCGTTCGCACTGCTCTTGGGCGCACAGGCCACACAAAAGGGTCTGAGCCCGGTTGAAGTGCCGATGATGACCGGCCTGAATTTTGGCGGAGGTTCGGAATTTGCTGCCATTGGACTCTGGACGTCGCCGCCGCATATCCTGCTGATTGTCGCGATCACATTTCTCGTAAACAGCCGACATTTCCTGATGGGTGCAGCGCTTGCGCCGCTCATCAAGCATTTGCCGAAGCGCAAGGCATTTCTGGCGCTGTTCTTCATGTGTGACGAGAGCTGGGCGCTTGGTCTTGCCGATGCGCGCAAGTCGGGCAACCGCTTCAGCATTCGTTATTACTTCGGAGCCGCACTCGGCCTTTATGCAACCTGGATTGTCTTCACGACTATAGGTGCGCTGGTTGGTCCGGTTCTGGGTGATGTGAAACGCTTCGGTTTCGATATGGCGTTTCCAGCAGTCTTTATCGTTATCCTTGCCAGCATGTGGAAGGGACCGGTTGCCGCTCTGCCATGGCTGGTGAGCCTCATCGTTGCGGGCGTAACCTATCTGAGCGTTCCTGGCGCCTGGTATGTGCCAGCTGGTGTTGTGGCGGGTCTTATCGTGGCCTGGAAGCAGGCGAAGCCAGAATGATGATCGACCCTATTCACGCTCTGACCATATTGCTGATGGCGACGGTCACTTACATGACCCGCATCGGCGGTTATATTTTCCTGCGCAATCGCACTCTGAGTCCGCGGGCGCAAATGCTGCTGGAAAGCGCGCCCGGCTGCGTGCTGATTAGCGTTATCGCGCCGGAGTTTTTTACCGGCAAACCAGCGGATATGATTGCGCTTGCGCTGACAATTGCCGCCGCAACGCGGTTTCCTATGCTTGTAACGGTCGTGGTGGCAATCGCATCAGCCGGGCTTCTGCGCCATCTCATTGGCTAGGGCGATCTTTGTGTGCCAAGAGAAAATGCCTATGCGGGGAAATCAGTCCACTGGACTGATTTCTGGTTTCGCTTCCTCGCCACCGTGATTTATGCGTAGCGCGCGATACTAAGGTCGTCGGCACGGATATCCGGCTTATTGCCGGAGATGAGGTCGGCGAGCAGCTTGCCCGAACCCGGACCCATGGTCCATCCAAGAGTACCGTGGCCTGCATTGATAAACACGTTGTCATAGCGTGTTGCACCGATGATCGGCGTTGAATCCGGCGTCATTGGACGCAGGCCCGACCAGAAGGTCGCAGCCTTGAGATCACCGCCCGGGAACAGATCACTTACCGAGAGATCAAGCGTTGCGCGACGTGCAGCAGGCAGGTCTTTGGTGAAGCCGGAGACTTCGGCCATGCCGCCCACACGGATGCGATCACCAAGGCGGGTAATGGCAATCTTGTAGCTTTCATCAAGTACGGTCGAGACAGGCGCCAGCTCTTCATTGATGATTGGAGCGGTGATCGAATAGCCTTTGACCGGGTAGATCGGAGCATTCAGGCCAAGCGACTTGACCAGAGCGGGCGTGTAGCTGCCCAGCGCCACAACATAGCGATCAGCCGTCAGAACACCTTCCGAGGTTTCAACGCCCGACACCTTGCCGCCAGAGATCAGCAGCGATTTGATGTCAACGCCAAAGCGGAATTTGACGCCGAGACCTTCGGCGATTTTGGCCAGTTCATTGGTGAATTTGAAGCAGTCGCCGGTCTCATCATGCGGCAGGCGCAGGCCACCGACGAACTTGTCTCTGGCGCGGGCCAGAGCAGGCTCGACCCGCACGCAATCTTCACGGTCAAGCACTTCAAACGGCACGCCGTCCTGACGCAGAACTTCGATATCCTTGCCGATGCCGTCGAGCTGATACTGCTCGCGGAACAGCTGCAAAGTGCCCTGTGTGCGCTGGTCATATTGAATGCCGGTTTCCTCGCGCAGAGCGACAAGGCAATCGCGGCTATATTCGGCCACACGAACCATGCGGGTTTTATTGACCTTGTAGCGGCTCTCGGTGCAGTTCGCGAGCATTTGCAACAGCCAAGCGTACTGCTTCGGATCTGTGGTCAGGCGCAGAACCAGCGGCGCATGTTTCTGAAACAGCCATTTGGCAGCTTTCAATGGAATGCCGGGTGCTGCCCATGGCGATGCATAGCCCGGCGAAACCTGTCCGGCATTGGCGAAGCTGGTTTCCAGTGCAGGGCCTTCCTCGCGGTCAACGACAGTGACTTCATGGCCAAGCTTGGCCAGATAGTATGCGCTGGTGACGCCGATGACGCCGCTGCCGAGAATGGTGATCTGCATGTTCGCCTCTTAATTATTATGCTTTTGTTTCAGATGCTGCGCCATCCACGTAAACACGGGCATAGCGGTGGCCTAACGAAGTCAGGATTTCATAAGGAATGGTGTCGCAATCGCGGGCCACATCTTCGAGTCGCTGATGCGGGCCGACGAGTTCAACCAGGCTGCCAAGCTTGATTGCGCCTTCCGGCAGGGCAGTTACGTCAAGCGTGATCGAATCCATCGAAACACGACCGACAATCGGCAGACGCGTGTCACCATAAAAGGCGGAGCCCTTGTTGCTCAAAGCGCGGAACCAGCCATCGGCATAACCGACTGCAATGGTTGCAATCCGCATGGGCTTGCTTGCTATGAATGTGCCGCCATAACCGACTGCCGCGCCCTTATCGATATCGCGCACCTGAATGACGCGTGCGGACAATTCGAGTACTGGTTTGATTGGGTTTTCACCCGCTGAAGGACCAACGCCATAAAGCGCTACGCCCGGACGAGCGAGATTGAAGTGATAGGTATTTTCGAGAAAACAGCCGCCGGAGTTTGAAAATGCCACCGGCATTTTTGGCAAACGCGCAAGCGCTGCCGACATAGCTGCCAGCTGGCGCGCATTGGCCGGATTTTCCGGTTCATCGCCGCTCGCCAGATGGCTGATGACGAATTTCACATCGATATGGTCCAGAAGATGCTGGTCATCGACCAGTTGGTCGAGTTCTTTGGCCGACAGGCCAAGGCGCGACATTCCGGTATCGATCTGTAGCAGCGCAGGCAGTTTTTCGTTCAGGCTTGCGGCAAGTGCCGACCAGTTTTCAATCTGCTCCAGCGAGTTGAGAACAGGCAGAATTTTCTCGCGTGCGCAGGCAGCTTCGGTGCCGGGCTGAAGGCCGTTCAGCACGTAAAGCGTCGCATCTGGATTGAGAAAAGGGCGGAGCGTAATTGCTTCGCCAAGATGGGCGACGAAGAAATCGCGGCAACCTGCTTCATAAAAAGCCGGCGCGACGCGGTTTGCACCAAGACCGTAAGAATCAGCTTTCACAACAGCGGCTGTGCGGGTTGGCGCAATACGCTTTGCGATGGTCGAATAATTGTGGCGCAGGGCTTTAAGGTCGATGGTTAGAACGCCGCCTGCGGCGAGGTCTCGTTCAGTTTGAGAAAAATGCATCGACATATCGGTCATTTCCAGTGCACTCGGTTTGTTGGTGGGATGCCTGGAATCTAATCCGCTTCCTCCCAAAAGCACATTGCTTCGATGTCGGGTTTCGGCGACTGGCGGATCGCTATTCCTTGACCCCAAAGCAATAGCGATAATGATAGTCGAAGACTATTCGAATGTTTTTGCATTTTGTCGTAGATTATGCGAATTTTAGCATGATTTACGCACTTATTAGCTCATCATTCGAAGAATATTCATGGCGACACTGGATAGCATAGACCGCAATATCATCCGTTCGCTGCGACGCGATGGCCGGATGACGAACAGCCAGCTTGCCGCCGAAGTGGGGCTTTCGCAGTCGGCCTGTCTGCGGCGTGTACAGATTCTCGAAGAAAGTGGCGTTATTCGCGGATATACCGCGATTGTTGGATCTTCCGGCGGGGATGAGCGGCTGGTGGCGATTGTTCGCATCACGCTGGACCGGCAGACGGAAGAATATCTCAACCGCTTTGAAGAGGCGGTGCGTCGCCATCCAGAAGTGCAGGAATGTTATCTGATGACCGGCGATGCCGATTATATTCTGCGGGTTGAGGCGGAGAATGCCGCTTCCTATGAAATCATTCACAAGGAAATTCTATCGCGGCTGCCGGGTGTTGCGCGCATTCATTCGAGCTTTGCAATCCGCACGGTGCTGCTCTCGAAAGCGCCGGCGTCACGGGCGTAGAAAAAGCCCGGCATTTGGCCGGGCTTTTGATTTCTTAGGACGGCTGCTGCTTAGCGGAATTCGTAGCGAAGACCGGCGCGGACCGTATGGATGTTGAAGCCATTGTCCTTGGCCTGTGCGCCTGTTGCGCCCGGACCTTCGGAGTTGCCGTAGGGGTTTGTGCTGCTGTCTGCGGCATCATAACCATAGGCTTTGCCACCATTGATGCGCAGATAGCGATAGCCAAGGTCAAACTTCAGCTGCTCGGTAAGGTCGTAGCTCACACCAGCCATCAGGCCCATGGCAAAACGCCAGCTGTCGAGGCCGCCTTTGTCTGACTGGTAATCGCAATTGCGGGTTGTGAAGTCAGAGCATACCTGACGCGTATCCCAATTGCCGTATTTCACATAGGCAGCACCCAGACCGGCGCCAAGATAAGGCGTGACCGCTCCAACCTTTGGCAGATCGACATAGGCATTGGCCATTGCTGTCCAGATATTTGCCGTCGATGCGTCTTCATAATGGCAATTATCTTCTACCGGGTTGAGGCCGTGGGCGCTCTTTACGTAGCTGGTGCAGTTTGTACGGCCGTTAATATTGGCGCGGAAGAAATCCAGCGTTGCATCTGTGCGGAACATTTCGTTGAAACGATAACCGACGCCGACGCCGTAGGCTGCGCCGCCTTTCAGCTTGAAGCTATCGTATTTCAACGTGTCGTCGATGCCGCGATAGGGTGGATTTTCCTGGTTCCAGAAATCCCATTCACCATCGGTTTTGTTTTTGAAGTTGTAACCGATGTCGCCACGGATGTACCACCCGGACGCCAAAGGAGCAGGTGCCACAACGACTGGCGCTGGCTCCTCAAGAATAATGTCAGCTGCGCGCGCTCCGTTTGCACCGATCAACATGCTGCATGTCATGAGCGCTATAGCGGAAACATATTTCATCTACCCAACTCCAACCGAAATAATTGCGGTTCCCGAACCGTTGGAAAAAGATGGTAAATGAATATGCTTAAGCTATCGTTACTTCTTATTAGCGAGCACTAAACTTGCGGTAGTATTTATCTTGAGAAGTGTCGTCTAACCGGGAAAGAAAAACCCGGCCTGAGCCGGGTTCTGCAATCTTTACTTGAAATCGACTGACTGTATGACGGACTGGTCGATATCGTTAATGTTGCGCTTGCCGCAGAGAGCCATCGTGATGTCGAGTTCTTTGCGGATGATCTCGAGAGCGAGTGTAACGCCTTCCTTACCCATGGCGCCAAGTCCGTATAGGAACGGACGGCCAATGAACACGCCCTGCGCACCCAGTGCGCGGGCTTTCAGAACATCCTGGCCTGAGCGAACACCGCCGTCCATATGCACTTCGATCTGATCGCCGACAGCGTCGACAATTGGCTTGAGCATGGAGATGGACGAGACAGCACCGTCAAGCTGGCGACCGCCGTGGTTGGAAACGATAATCGCATCGGCACCGGATTTTGCGGCCATCTTCGCGTCTTCAACGTCGAGGATGCCCTTGAGGATCAGCTTGCCGCCCCATTGTTCCTTGATCCATGCAACATCATTCCAGTTCAACTGCGGATCGAACTGCTCTGCAGTCCAGGAGGAAAGCGACGACAGGTCGGTAACATTTTTCGCGTGACCGGCAATGTTGCGGAAGGTGCGGCGCTGCGTGCCCATCATGCCCATGCACCAGCCCGGACGGGTTGCCATCTGCCAGATGTGCTTTGGCGTGAACTTTGGCGGGGCGGAAAGGCCGTTGCGCAGATCCTTGTGGCGCTGACCGAGAATCTGCAGATCAAGCGTCAGCACCAGAGCCGAACAACCGGCAGCTTTCGCACGGGTGATCAGGTTTTTGACGAATTCGCGGTCTTTCATCACGTAGAGCTGAAACCAGAATGGCTTCTTGGTGACGGATGCCACGTCTTCGATGGAGCAGATGCTCATGGTCGAGAGGGTAAAAGGAACGCCAAAAGCCTCTGCCGCCTGTGCCGCAAGCATTTCACCATCTGCGTGTTGCATACCGGTTAGGCCGGTCGGGGCGAGGGCCACAGGCATTGCGACCTTCTCGCCAACCATCGTTGTTTCAAGCGAACGATTGGTCATATCGACCAGAACGCGCTGGCGCAGCTTGATCTTGGCGAAATCGGTTTCATTGGCGCGATAGGTTGATTCCGTCCAGGCACCCGAATCTGCATAATCGAAGAACATTTTCGGGACGCGGCGCTTGGCCAGTCGCTTCAGATCGGCGATCTCGACGATGTTAGGCATTCTCCCACCCCTTGTGGTCAGTTTTCTTTACCAATCGCATGACGGATTGCGCGGCTGAAATCAAGAGTGAACCCGCATGGAATAACAATTGGCTCGCGCTAATTTGATGGTTTGCGAAGTGCAACTATACTATCGGCTTATTTCTGCAGCTGATATGGCGATTGTCAGAAATTGCCGCAAAGATATTTTACGACAGGGGTGCGTCGCATTTGGCGCCCTAATTATTTGTATTCACGCGCATCCTCTCCGAAAATCGTTTCGCACTTTTCGGGATGCGCTCTAGAATGCTGCATTGTTGTACGACATTCATTGGGTGCAGCGCGTTATGCAGTCGAGGATAGCAAGATGAGCAAGGCTTCGGAAACCCGATTTATTGGCAAACGATCAAGTGCCGCTGGCGGATGGGGCGCTTTGAAAAGTTGTGGCAAGCAGTTGCTGGCCAGCGGTGCGCCATTGACTGGCGCGCGTGCTCTTCTGAAAGCCAATCAGCCCGATGGTTTCGACTGCCCCGGCTGTGCCTGGGGTGATCCGGAACATGGTTCGTCTTTCGAGTTTTGCGAAAATGGCGTGAAGGCTGTTGCCTGGGAGGCAACCGAACGACGCACGACGCCAAAGTTTTTCACTGAACATACGGTTTCCGAGCTGCAATCCTGGACGGATTATGCGCTGGAGAACACTGGTCGTCTTACACATCCGATGCGTTACAACGCGGCAACCGATAAATATGAAGCGGTCGAATGGGACGAAGCCTTTGCGGCCATCGGCGGTATTTTGCAGGGTTTCGATACGCCGGATCGTGTCGAATTCTATACATCGGGTCGCGCCTCCAATGAGGCGGCATTTCTGTATCAGCTTTTTGTGCGCGCCTATGGCACCAACAATTTCCCTGACTGTTCCAATATGTGCCACGAGGCCAGTGGTGTTGCTCTGAAGCAATCGGTTGGCGTTGGCAAAGGCACGGTTCTGCTTGAGGATTTCGAGCAGGCTGATGCGATTTTCGTGGTCGGTCAAAATCCCGGCACCAATCATCCGCGCATGTTGGGTGATCTGCGCCGCGCAGCCGAACGCGGTGCGCAGATCGTTGTTTTCAATCCCGTTCGTGAGCGCGGGCTGGAGCGGTTTGCCGATCCGCAGAACAAACTTGAAATGATGCATGGCGGCAGCGAAGCCATAGCCAGTGATTATTATCAGCCGCGTCTGGGTGGCGATTTGGCCGCCTTCCGCGGAATGGCCAAGGCAGTATTTGCTGCCGATGATGCAGCGCTTGCGGCTGGAGAGCCGTCGGTTCTGGATCGCGAATTTCTGGCAGCGCATACGGCAGAATTTGAAGCTTATCGTGCGGCTGTCGACGCAACTTCATGGGAAGCGATTGAAGATCAATCCGGTCTTCTGCGTCAATCGCTTGAACATGCCGCTCGCATTTACATGAAGGCTGGTCGAGTTATCTGCACATGGGCGATGGGCATTACCCAACATCGTCATTCGGTGATCATGATCCGCGAAATCACCAATTTCATGTTGTTGCGTGGCAATATCGGCAAGCCGGGCGCCGGGCTTTGTCCGGTGCGTGGACATTCCAATGTGCAGGGAGATCGCACGGTCGGCATCAATGAGCGTCCGTCGCCTGCATTCCTTGATGCCTTAGAAAAGGAATTTGGTTTCAAAGCGCCGCGGGAACCCGGCCATAATGTGCTTGGCGCGATTGGTGCCATGCTTGATGGCTCGGCAAAGGCTTTTATCGGCCTGGGCGGTAATTTTGCGCGTGCAACACCTGACAGTCCGATGATTATCAAAGCACTGTCCGGCCAAAGACTGACTGTGCATATCGCAACCAAACTTAACCATTCGCATCTTTTGCCGGGGCAGGATTCCTTTATCCTTCCATGCCTTGGCCGCACTGAGATTGATCTCAACTCCAAGGGCGTGGCGCAGATTGTCACCGTGGAGGATTCGATGAGCATGGTGCATGGATCGGGCGGTATCAATCACCCAGCTTCGCCGTTGCTTCGTTCGGAAGTTGCGATCATTGCCGGCATGGCAAATACGACATTGGGCCCAAAGCCGGTTGACTGGCTGGCACTGGCCGATGATTACGATCTGATCCGTGATCACATCTCACGGGTATTGCCGGACTTCTACGACTTCAACGCGCGCGTTCGTGTGCCGCGTGGTTTCCATTTGCGCAACACGGCGCGAGAACTGGAATGGGCAACACCGGCTGGCAAGGCTACGTTCTGGAGCGGTGCACTGCCTGAAGCTGTCGAGCATCAGCAGGCACGCGGCAAGCCGGGGCGTTATGTGCTCCAGACATTCCGCAGCCATGACCAGTACAATACCACGATTTATGGCATGGATGATCGTTATCGCGGTGTCTATGGCGAACGGCAGGTGGTGTTCATGAACCCCGCCGATATGTCGGATATTGGTGTTGAAGCCGGAGATCGGGCCGATATCGTCGGTGATTTCGAGGACGGTGTTGAGCGCGTGGCTCGTGATTTCCGCTTTGTCCCTTACGATATTCCGCGTGGATGCATTGCGGGCTACTACCCGGAAATGAATGTGCTTGTGCCTTTGGCAAGCGCGGGTGACGAAAGCTATACGCCAACATCGAAGTCGGTCATTGTTTCGTTCCGTCCGGTTCAGGCGGTTAACGCAGCTAACGCCTGATGGAAGAAGCTGAATATATGGCATTGGTCGATGCGCTGGAGGCTGCATCGGGCAAAGTCTCACGGCTCGGCGCGGGAATTATTGCTGCGGCTGCACTGGATATTGCCAAGGATAGCCGCAGTTTTTCTCGCATACTTGGCGTTGCTCACGCTCTTGTGCTGAGGGAGGTTATTGTACTTGAAACCAATGGTGGCTATATCACGGTCCGGCAACGCGATGCTCGGACACAGCGCACTTATTATCAGTTAAACGCTGCAGGCGAGCGGCTTGTCGAAGAAGTCATTTTATAATTATTTTGTTTTATTGTTTTTGATTTAAACGCTTTCGCGAAGCTATTTGAGAGACGCATTTCTATATGCGAATATGATGATTAATAATGTTATTAAAGCATGCTTTTCTCAGCATTCTTTTGGCTGCATGTTGTTGTCAAAGAAACCAGTGAGAATCGTATCAATGGCCACAAAATTTTCCCCTCTCGCACAAGCGGGATATGGTGCACTGAAAGCGATTGCGAGTGTTCTCGTCGTTACGACGATGGTTATGGCTTCAAGCAATTATGCGCATTCCGAAATGAGCGGCGTCGTTCCGGTGGCCGTGACGGAGAGCAAGCTGGTCGACTATCAGCCCAAGCTGACGCTCTCTGGTGCAATTGCGGCACGCTCACTGGTCAATGTTTCTTTCCGCGTCAACGGACAGGTTGTGGAGCGCAAGGTCGAAATCGGCCAGCATGTCGAGAAAGGCGAGCTTCTCGCACGGATCGACAATGCCGAACAGCAGTCCAACATGCGCGTTGCACAGGCATCCAAGGATGCAGCTCAGGCGCAGCTTGTGCAGGCGGAAGCAAGTTTCAAACGCCAGCAGGCGCTCTTGGCACAAGGCTTCACCACGCGGTCGCAATATGATCAGTCTGAGCAGGTGTTTCGCACCGCTCAAAGCACATTGATGAATGCGGAAAGTCAGCTCAGTAATGCGCGTGACGAGCTTTCCTATACCGAGCTTCATGCGCCGGTTTCAGGTGTGCTGACGGCTCGCAATATCGAAACCGGCCAGGTGGTTCAGGCTGCGCAAACTGCGTTCTCGATTGCCGAAGACGGTCCGCGTGATGCGATCTTCGATGTTCAGGAAACGCTGGTCAATTATGCCAAGATCGGCATGGACGTAACTCTGGCCTTGCTGTCTGACGACAGCGTTCAGGCAGAAGGGAAAATCCGCGAAATCTCACCGGTGGTCGATGCACAGACGGGCACCGTGCGGGTGAAAGTTGGCATTGCCGATACGCCTGAGCAAATGGCCCTTGGGGCAACAGTGACAGGCACGGTCCATATGGAAAACCAGCAGGTCGTGATCCTGCCATGGAGCGCCATGACGTCCGATTCAGGTCGCACGGCTGTTTGGCGCGTAGCAAAGGACACGCAGGTTGCAACGCTCGTTCCGGTCAAGGTGTTGGCCTATGAAAAGGAACGGGTCATTGTTGCGTCTGGTTTGAATGTTGGCGAGCTGATCGTGACCAAAGGCGCGCAGATGCTGCGATCCGGTGCTCAAACCGAGATTATAAAGGGTCTCGAAAAGGCGGACGCACAATGAAATCGACGATGAAATTTTTAAGCTGCGTTGCCATTGTTGGTTCGCTTGTAACGCTTGCGGCCTGTGGCAAAGATGACGACAAATCATCGCAAGCAGAGCCCGCCCGCCCTGTTCTTTACACGATTGCAACGCCGAAGCCTGCAATCCAGACCAGCTTTGCTGGTACGATCGAGCCGCGTTATTCGACTGATCTGGCCTTCCGTGTTCTCGGTCGCATTATCGCGCGTCCGGTTATTGTTGGCGATCTCGTCAAAAAAGATGAGATGGTTGCGATGCTTGATCCCTCCACACTCGATCTTTCAGTTCAGTCTGCCAAGGCTGATCTCGCAAGTGCGGAAGCGCAATATGCCAATGCCGCTGCCAGCGAAGAGCGTCTGCACATTTTGCTCAAGGGCAACAACATTTCTCAGGCTGATTACGATGCTGCCAAGCAGTCGCGTGACAGCGCACAGGCGGGGCTTGAAAAAGCACAGGCTGGATTGCGCAAAGCGGAAGATCAGCGCGGCTATGCCGTGTTAAGCCCTGATTTTGATGGCGTCATCTCTGCAACCAATGCCGAAGTGGGGCAGGTGGTTGCTGCCGGGCAAGCGGTGATGACAGTTGCGAGACCGGATATTCGTGAAGCCGTTCTCGATATTCCCGACAGCATGACCGAGTATTTCGTGGCTGGAACGCCGTTTAATGTCCAGCTGCAGGCTGATCCGACCGTAACCGGACAGGGTACGGTGCGGGAAGTCGCCCCGCAGGCGGACGCGCAGACGCGCACGCGCCGGGTCCGCATTGCACTTGAAAACCCGCCGGAGGGCTTCCGGTTGGGAGCGACGATAAGGGCAGGGCTTGCAAGAGCGGAAAAAGATCATGTGCTTTTGCCGATTCAGGCCTTGCTTGAAAAAGACGGAAAGACCGAAATCTGGGTGATTGACCCAAAGACGCAGACTGTAAGCCTTCATGACATTCAGGTTGTCGAGCGTCGCAGCGACAGTTTTGTTGCCAATAATGTCGAGGTCGGCAGCTATGTGGCAACGGCCGGCGTGAACGAGCTCAAGGAAGGGCAAAAAGTCCGTTTGGATGCGAAAGGAAACAGCCTGTGAAAAAGGGTTTCAATCTTTCTGACTGGGCTTTGAACCACCGGTCGCTTGTCTGGTATTTTATGCTCGTGTTTCTGGTCGCAGGGCTTATCTCCTATCTCGACCTTGGCCGCGCGGAAGACCCCGAATTCACGGTGAAAACCATGGTGGTGCAGGCCAATTGGCCCGGCGCATCCATCGACGAAACCATGAACCAGGTCACAGACCGCATCGAGAAGAAGCTCGAAGAGCTTGATACGCTCGACTATACGCGCAGTGTGACGACGGCGGGTAAATCCGTGGTCTTCGTGTTTTTGAAAGATACCGTGCGCAAGGAACAGGTGACAAAAGCCTGGTCCGAAGTGCGTCACATGCTTGACGACATCAAGCCTAATCTGCCGGAAGGCGTTTACGGCCCATATTACAACGACAAGTTCGGCGACGTGTTCGGCAATATCTTTGCGTTTACAGCCGATGGCTTATCGATGCGCCAATTGCGCGATTACGCCGAAGATGTTCGCACCAAAATTCTGACCATTCCCAATGCCGGTAAGGTTGAGCTGATCGGTGCGCAGGATGAGGCGATCTATCTCGAATTCTCGACGCGGCAGGTGGCAGCCCTTGGCCTCGACCAGCAGGCAATTCTCAAGGCGCTTCAGGATCAGAATGCGATCACGCCTTCGGGTGTTGTGCAGGCCGGACCTGAGCGGATCAGCGTACGTGTGAGCGGCCAGTTCAATTCGGAAGCCGACCTCAGAGCCGTCAATCTGCGCGTGAATGACCGCTTCTTCCGTCTTTCCGATGTGGCGACGATCACGCGCGGCTATGTCGATCCACCGACATCGATTTTTCGTGTGAACGGCCATGATGCGATTGGCCTTGGCATCGGTATGAAACCAAACGGCAATCTGCTCGAATTTGGTGAAAAGCTTGATGCCCTGATGGAGCAGGCAAAGGCTGAGTTGCCGGTTGGCGTGAATGTCTTCAAGGTTGCCGATCAGCCGGAGGTCGTGCAGGACGCGGTGTCAGGGTTCACACAGGCGCTGTTTGAAGCGGTTGTCATCGTTCTCGCCGTGAGCTTCATCAGCCTTGGCTTGCGCGCCGGTTTTGTTGTGTCACTGTCGATTCCGCTGGTGCTGGCGATCACCTTCCTTGCCATGTCGCTGATGGATATTTCGCTGCAACGTGTTTCGCTCGGTGCATTGATTATCGCGCTGGGGCTGCTGGTTGATGATGCGATGATCGCGGTCGAAATGATGGTCGCGCGGCTGGAGCAGGGCG
Source organism: Brucella sp. NBRC 12953 (assembly GCF_040369775.1). Taxonomy (NCBI): domain Bacteria; kingdom Pseudomonadati; phylum Pseudomonadota; class Alphaproteobacteria; order Hyphomicrobiales; family Brucellaceae; genus Brucella; species Brucella sp. NBRC 12953. The sequence goes on along the minus strand of NZ_BAABSV010000004.1, from coordinate 393,935 downwards.
ATCCGATCAACAAGGCCGCGACTTATGTTTATTCGCACACGGCATTTCCGATGCTCACGGGAACGCTTGTAACAATTGCAGGTTTTATCCCGATTGGCCTCAACACCAGTCAGGCGGGCGAATATACGTTCACGCTTTTCGTGGTGATTGCTGTTTCGCTGATCGTTTCATGGATTGTGGCTGTGTTGTTTGCGCCGCTTCTTGGCGTGACCTTCCTGCCCAAGAAAATGAAGCATCATGAGGAAAAGCGCAGCCGTTTTTTCGAAGCTTTCTCGAAGACACTGCTTCTGGCGATGCGGCACAAGTGGATCACCATCATCACGACGATCGCTTTGTTTGTGGTGTCCGTGTTCGGCATGGGCTTCATCGAACGACAGTTCTTTCCGCAATCCGACCGACCGGAACTGGTGATCGACTGGACCTTGCCCCAGAACAGCTCCATCGCCGATACCAAGGCGCAGATGGAACGCTTCGAGCAGACCATGCTCAAGGATAATCCGGATATCGACCACTGGAGCACCTATGTCGGGCAAAGTGCGATCCGCTTCATTCTCTCGTTTGATGTGCAGCCAGCCAATCCGTATTTCGGTCAGATGGTGGTTGTCGCCAAGGACGTGGAAGCGCGTGATCGCCTGAAGCAGAAGTTCGACGAAGCGTTGCGCAAGGATTATGTCGGCACCGATACCTATGTAAAGTTCCTCGAACTCGGACCGCCGGTCGGGCGCCCTGTGCAGTATCGTATTTCCGGTCCTGATATCCAGAAACTGCGCGGCGTTGCGCAGGACTTTGCCGGTATCATGAGTGCCGATAAACGCTTAGGCGTCGTCAGCTATAACTGGAACGAGCCGGGTCGTGTCATCCGAGTAGATGTCATGCAGGACAAGGCACGCAAGCTTGGCATTTCGTCCAAGGATATTGCCACCACGCTCAATGGTGTTGTGGGCGGTATCAGCATCACACACGTACGGGATTCCATCTATCTGATCGATGTAATTGTGCGGGCGCAGAAGCATGAGCGCGATTCCATCGACACGCTTCAGAGCCTTCAGATTGCAACTGGCAACGGCAGTTCCGTGCCGCTCGCAGCCATTGCCAATTTCCGTTACGAGCTGGAACAGCCGGTCGTTTATCGCCGTTCGCGCATTCCAACCATCACGGTTGCAGCTGGTATTGTTGATAAAACGATGCCGGACACGATTGTGAAAGAGCTTGAGCCTGCGGTGAAGGCATTCGTCGATAAGCTTCCAGCGGGTTATTCGGTTGCGACAGCCGGTACGGTTGAAGAAAGCGGCAAGAGCCAGGGGCCGATTGCTGCCGTTGTGCCGCTGATGCTGTTCGTGATGGCAACCGTTCTGATGCTGCAATTGCAGAGCTTTCAGCGCCTGTTCCTTGTGGTTGCCGTTGCACCTTTGGGGCTGATCGGCGTGGTCGCGGCACTGCTTCCGAGTGGCAAACCGCTCGGCTTCGTGGCAATCCTCGGTGTGCTGGCGCTGATCGGTATTCTTATCCGAAACTCGGTCATTCTGATCGTACAGGTTGAAGAGCATATTACTGATGGAATGCATCCCTGGGATGCGGTTGTTCAGGCAAGTCAGCACCGTATGCGGCCCATTGCATTGACTGCAGCGGCTGCAAGTCTGGCGCTGATCCCGATTGCGCGTGAAGTGTTCTGGGGACCGATGGCCTATGCGATGATGGGCGGTATCATTGCCGGTACGGGCATCACTCTGCTGTTCCTGCCAGCACTTTACGTGGCCTGGTTCCGCATCAAGGAGCCTGACGCAAAAGAAGTTGAAACAGCAGTGGAGCCGCAACCGCAACATTGATATGAGTTGGACGACCCAACCGGAGAATGATTATGCAGACTGTCCCATCCCTGATGCTACAGGAAACCGAACAGTCACCAGCTGTGGTGGCGAAACTTCTTGCAGCAGAAGTTGGGACATTTGCTGAGATCGGTCGGCTGTTTGAAAAGTCGCCCACCATGATTACGACAGCTGCGCGCGGCTCGTCCGATCATGCGGCGACTTTCTTCAAGTATCTGATGGAGATTGCCACGGGCATTCCGGTTGCCTCTATCGGACCATCGGTGGCTTCCGTTTATGGCGCGAAGCTGAAACTGGAGGGTGGTCTGCATTTCACCGTGTCGCAATCGGGTGCAAGCCCGGACATTATCGCGGTGCAGGATGCAGCAAAGCGGGGAGGGGCAACGACAGTTGCCGTTGTTAACGTAACAGATAGTCCGCTTGCGAAGGGGGCCGACATTGTGCTCGCCCTTCATGCAGGCGAAGAGAAAAGCGTTGCCGCCACCAAGTCCTTCATTGCATCAGTCGCAGCGCTTTCAGGCGTGGTGGCTGCCGCCAGCAACGATGTCCGGCTGAAAGACGGTTTGAGCCGCTTGCCGGAAGCGTTGGCTGCCACAAAGCCGGAAGGCTGCGAGGTGGTGGAAGACCTGTTGGTTGAGGCAAAGTCACTGTTCACTGGCGGACGTGGTACGGCCTATGCCATTTCGCTCGAAGCAGCACTCAAGGCCAAGGAGACCGCCAATATTCATGCGGAAGCATTCTCACTTGCTGAGCTGATGCATGGACCGATGCGGCTGGTGGAAACCGGCTTCCCAATTCTGTCATTCATACCGCAGGATCAAGCACTTGAAACAAGTATTCAGGCACTGGGCAGGCTTCAGTCGTTCGGCGCAAACCTTGTCTCATTTGGTGATGCTTCGGTGCCGGGCCATCGGGTGCCGTCTGCCAGCACCGGCAATGGTCATCTCGACCCGCTGGTTTCGCTCATCAACTATTATCGGATCATCGAGACGGTGACGCGCCGCAAGGGCTACGATCCCGATAAGCCACGTCATTTGAACAAGGTAACGTCGACGGTCTAAAGAATACTCCCACAATTCCAATATTCACGCATTATCGACTTGATAGCGCAATCCGGTCAGTGCATTACGCATTCTGGCATGGCGATCATCACATCGTAGAGTAAAAATCACGATGCCATTGAGCCTGCGTAATGAAGGAAGTCCGATGCATAACTTTGTCCTGACCGTCACCTGTAAATCCACTCGCGGTATTGTTGCCGCCATCTCGGGTTATCTTGCGGGCAAAGGGTGCAATATTATCGACAGCGCCCAGTTCGACGATCTGGACACTGGTCGCTTCTTTATGCGTGTCAGCTTCATTTCCGAAGACGGTGTGGCGCTTGATGTTTTGCGCGAAGGCTTTCAGCCTATCGCAGCACCGTTTGAAATGGATTTTGATTTCCACGACAATGCCCATCGCACGAAGACGCTGCTTATGGTGTCGCGTTTTGGTCATTGCCTGAACGATCTTCTCTATCGCTGGAAAATCGGCGCCCTGCCAATCGATATCGTTGGTGTCGTGTCGAACCACTTCGATTATCAGAAGGTCGTCGTCAATCACGACATCCCATTCCATCATGTGGCTGTCACCAAAGCCAACAAGCCGGAAGCCGAACAGCGTCTTCTGGATATTGTCGATAATACGGGCACTGAGCTGGTGGTTCTTGCACGTTATATGCAGGTTCTGTCCGATCAGCTTTGCCAGAAGATGTCGGGCAAGATCATCAACATCCACCACTCTTTCCTGCCGTCGTTTAAGGGTGCAAACCCTTACAAGCAGGCCTATGAGCGCGGTGTGAAGCTGATTGGTGCCACGGCGCATTATGTAACCGCCGATCTTGATGAAGGTCCGATCATCGAGCAGGATGTCGCCCGTATCACGCACGCGCAGAGTGCCGCCGATTATGTGTCGATTGGCCGTGATGTTGAAGCGCAGGTTCTGGCACGCGCAGTTCACGCGCATATTCATCACCGTTCATTCCTCAACGGCAACCGTACCGTCGTGTTCCCGGCGTCACCCGGCTCCTTCGCCTCCGAACGTATGGGCTGATATTGCCGCTCTGACGGCCTGCAAATCGCGTCTTTTTGCGCTTCCGGTGCTCACGTACTCAAGTACGCTGCGCGCCGGTTCTCAAAAGCCACGATTTTCGGCACGTCATAACGACAATCTCGCTAATCGCGAATGTTGAGATAATAAAAAACCCCGCCAAAAGCGGGGTTTTCTTTTGATCTATCGTGAGACCGATTAGTCGATGTCGAAGGAAACGCCCTGTGCGAGCGGCAGAGCCTTCGAGTAGTTGATGGTGTTGGTTGCGCGGCGCATATAGCCCTTCCACGCATCCGAACCCGATTCACGACCACCACCGGTTTCCTTTTCGCCGCCGAATGCGCCGCCGATTTCGGCACCCGAAGTACCGATATTGACGTTTGCAATGCCGCAATCCGAGCCTTCAACCGAAAGGAAGCGCTCTGCTTCCTGCAGGTTGAGTGTGAAGATCGACGAGGACAGGCCTGCGCCAACTTCGTTGTGGCTCGCCAGCACGTCGTCGAAGTCGGAATACTTCATGACGTAAAGGATCGGTGCGAAGGTTTCTTCGAGAACCGGACCCTGCTGCTTTGGCATTTCGACGATAGCCGGACGCACGTAGTAAGCGTTTTCATGGCCAGCATCGACGCGTTCGCCGCCCTGTACCTTGCCGCCGTGAGCGGCTGCTTCCTTGAGTGCCTTCTGCATGTTGTCGAAAGCAACCTTGTCGATCAATGGACCAACGAGAGCTGTGGTTTCGAGCGGCGAACCAACGGTAACGCTGGCATATGCCTTCTGCAGACGTGGAACGAGAGCGTCGTAAACGCTTTCATGTACGAACAGACGACGGAGCGTGGTGCAACGCTGACCAGCGGTGCCCATTGCACCGAAAGCGATTGCGCGCAGCGCCATGTCGAGATCTGCCGATGGGCAGACGATACCGGCATTGTTGCCGCCAAGTTCGAGGATTGCACGCGCAAAACGCTTTGCAAGGCGTGGACCAACTTCGCGGCCCATGCGGGTCGAACCGGTTGCCGAAAGAACAGGAACCTTCGGGCTGTCAACGAGAACTTCACCAACAGTACGGTCGCCGAGTACAACTTCAGCCAGACCTTCTGGAGCATCGCCAAAACGCTTGATGGCGCGCTTCAGGATCGCGTCACATGCAATAGCGGTGAGCAGGGTCTTTTCCGATGGCTTCCAGACAACCGAGTTACCGCAAACGATAGCGAGAGCGGAGTTCCATGCCCAGACAGCAACAGGGAAGTTGAAGGCCGAGATAACACCGACAACGCCAAGCGGATGCCAGGTTTCCATCATGCGATGGCCAGCGCGTTCGGTTGCGATGGTGAGACCGTAGAGCTGACGCGACAGACCGACTGCGAAATCGCAGATGTCGATCATTTCCTGAACTTCGCCGAGGCCTTCCGAAGGGATCTTGCCAGCTTCAAGCGAAACGAGACGGCCGAGATCTTCCTTGGAAGCGCGGAGTTCTTCACCCAAGAGACGGATCAGTTCGCCACGCTTTGGAGCTGGAACAGTGCGCCAAGCGCGGAAAGCTTCGTCAGCCTTGTCGATGATCTTGACTGCATCTTCTTTGCTGTGGGTCTTGATCGAAGCGATCTGTTCACCGGAGACCGGGCTGAAGCCAGCGAGGTCGCCCGACGTGTAAATGGCTGCGTCAACGCCAAGCTTTGAAAGCAGATCAGCGGCTTCTTTTTTCACGTCGAGTTTTTTAACAGCGGTGTTCATGTTTATCCTCTTAACCTGTCTGATTATTCTGCTGCTTCAAGACCGCTCAGGCGGGCCTGTACAGCTTCGATGGATTCGCGTTCGATACGAGCATAATGCTCGAATTCATTAAGAACTTTGGCGCCAAGGTCTTCCTCGAAACGCTTCTGGTTCGGGCTTTCCACAAAATCCTGCGCGTCGTCGTCGCCAAGATTGGACTGGAAGATACCAGCGGCACTGACCGGCAGGAAGTCTTCATAGATGATCGGATCGAACTGGACTGCGCCGCCTTCGATCAGAGTTTCAATATCGGTATCAGGCTTGAATGCTGCAAGACGTGCGGCATCCTTGACCGAATAGGCGAAATAGCCAAGCGCTTCTTCACGCACGCCTGCCCATGTGTCAGGGAAAGCGGCAAAGGTGTCGCTCAGTGCCTTCACATATTCAGCCGAGTTTGAACCATCTGGCGCTGGGCGCGCAACTGCGCGGGTGTCGTTGAGCAGCTTGTCGTAAAGCGCGCGGCCCTTTGGCGTGAGGGCGACGCCACGCTGTTCGATTTCACCGAAACGGGCAGTGTGGGAGCCTGGGGTCCAGGTGCCGTCTGCGCTTACGAACGAAACTTCTTCTTCCAGCGCCTTGAACGAGGTCTGGCGCAGAAGGATCGGGCATTTGCGGGTTGGCGGACCTTCGACAACTGCCTTCGGGTTGATGCCGCGATCTGGCATCTGAACCTGCACGGCGTCGATGTCGAGCGTGCGTGGTGTCAGGTGGTTGATGTGCGGACCCTTGAAGGAAACAACGTCGGCGATCAGGCGATGCGCATCGTGGAGGCGATGGTAAAGCTCGGCACTGACATTGGCATGATCGTGCCAGCGGAACGTTTCGAGCACTTCTGCAACGAAGGTCTTCGCATCACCTTCATCAAGGCCGCCATTGGCTTCCGCCTTTTCGACAAGCGCAATCGCGCCCGGCGTGAAGATGTTGCGCTTCGCGAGAACTTCTTCCGATTCTGCACGCAGCTTCGCATCAGAGATCAGATCAAGGCGCAGCAATGAGGTGAAAACACGGAACGGATTGTGCTTGAGTGCTGCATCGTCGATCGGGCGGAAGGCAGTGGAATGCACTGGCACGCCGGCAGCGCTCAAATCGTAGTAGCCAACCGGGAACATGCCCATGACCGAGAAAACGCGGCGCATCATCGACAGCTCAGCGGCAGTGCCCAAACGAATTGCACCGTGACGTTCTTCGGAAATGCGTTCGAGCGAATCTGTTTCCGTCAGACGCTCATGCAGATGCTTGTCGTCTGCGAGAACCTTTGCGTTCACATCGGAGACGAGTTCCATCAATGTGCCATAAGCAGGCACTTCTTCCTTATACATGGCCGACATGGCTGCCGAAAAGGCGGAGCGAATGGCGTCCGGTGAAACGAATTTCTGCGCGTTCATTGCAAGAGCTTCCGTAGAAGTTGGATCGTCTGCTTGGGAGGTATGTTAGAAAATAAAAAACACACCGCGATTATGATGAAAATGTATCATATCAGCCGTTTTGCCGTTATGATCGCGACGAACGCAACTATGTTAATGCGAGATTGGAATGAAGCTTAGCAGGAGACTGATCCCCGACATTGCCACGCTGCAAGCGTTTGAATGTGCGGCCCGACATGGCAGTTTCACGCAGGCCGCCAACGAATTGAACCTCACGCAGAGTGCTGTCAGCCGTCAGATCAAGGATCTGGAAAGCCAGCTCGGTGTATTGCTGTTTGAGCGCATCCGCCAGCGCATTCTTCTCTCTGATGCAGGGCGAAAGTTCCTGCCGGAAGTGCGGCGTCTGCTCAACCAGACTGAGGACACGATGCTGCGCGCCATGGCGTCGGCGCAGTCTACCTCTTCATTCAGTGTAGCAACGCTGCCTACATTTGGTACGCGCTGGCTGATGCCGCGTATTCCGGATTTCGTTGAAAAACATCCCGGCATTGCAATCAATGTGGCCTCGCGTTCCGGCGTTTTTGACTTTGAAGAGCAGCCTTTCGATCTTGCCATCCATTATGGCCAGCCGGTCTGGGCACATGCGACCTGCACTTTCCTATGTTCAGAGGTGATTGTGCCTGTTGCAAGCCCGAGCCTTCTTAAAGCGCGCCATCCGGCAACCCCGGAAGAGCTGGAAAACGAGCCGCTGCTGCATCTCGCGACACGGCCTAAAATGTGGGCGCAATGGTTTGAAAGCTGTGGCGTTGAAGGCAAGTCCGCTTATCGTGGCCACCGTTTTGATCAGTTTTCGATGGTGATCGGGGCGGCACTTGCAGGCCTTGGCTTCGCACTGTTGCCGCTTTATCTGATTGAACAGGAATTGCGTAACGGCGAACTGGTCATGCTTTTCGAGCAGCCGATGCGGACCGAGAATGACTATTATCTTGTGGTTCCGGAAGGCAAACTTGAGAACCCGCTGACGCAGGTCTTCTGTCAGTGGATCGCAGGGCAGGTGGGGAACGTCGTTCTTTAGTATAGGTCATTCCGAATAGGCATGAATTGTTGCAGAAATATTGCTGTTCTTGTGGCTTCCACAGCATGAAATAGTTGCGACGGTAAAAACCGCCAGTTTTCCAAAATAAGAAATGGTTGCCTTCAATGTTGAACGATCCTCGCTCGCATGGTCTTTGGGAGAAGACCGCTCCAGCCGCACCCAAGACCACATCGCTGAAAGGCGATCTGTCTGCCGATGTGGTGATTGTGGGCGGCGGATTTACCGGCCTTTCGACGGCTTTGCATCTGGCTGAAAAAGGCACCAACGCCGTCGTGTTGGAAGGCATTGAAATCGGCTACGGCGGCTCGGGCCGCAATGTGGGCCTCGTCAATGCGGGCATGTGGGTCATGCCGGATGATCTGCCGGGCGTGCTTGGTCATCAATATGGCGACCGTCTGCTCGATGTGCTCGGCAATGCGCCGAAGCTGGTTTTTGAAATCATCGAGAAACACAAGATTGCCTGCGAAGTTGAGAAACAGGGCACGCTGCATTGCGCTGTTGGCAAGAAGGGTCTCAAGGAACTTGAAGACCGCTACGAACAGTGGGCGCGGCGCGGTGCCAATGTAAAACTGCTCGACGCGCAGGAAACCGAAGCCAAGGTCGGCACCAAGGCCTATTCCGGGTCGCTGCTCGATCTGCGCGCCGGCACAATTCAGCCGCTTGCCTATGTGCGCGGGCTTGCACATGCAGCCGTTGCTGCCGGTGCCCGGATTTTCACGGGAAGCCCTGTGACCGGCGCCAGCGAACAAAATGGCAAATGGGTGGTCAAGACTGCTTCTGGCACGGTTACGGCCGATTGGATCGTGGTTGCAACCAACGCCTATACCAATGTGCCATGGCCGGAAGTGCGCGCCGAGCTTGTGCACCTTCCATATTTCAACATGGCCACCAAGCCTCTCTCGGACAATATCAAGCGTTCCATTCTGCCGGAGCGTCAGGGCGCATGGGACACCAAGGAAGTGTTGTCGTCTTTCCGCTTTGACCAGCAGGGCCGTCTTGTGTTTGGCAGCGTCGGTGCGCTGCGCAATACGGGTGCGAGTGTGCATAAGGCATGGGCAAAGAAGTCGCTGAAACGTCTCTTCCCGCAGATCGGCGAAGTGGAATTTGAGTCGGAATGGTATGGCAAGATCGGCATGACCAATGACAGTCTGCCGAAGTTCCATCGCCTTGCACGCAATGTTGTTGGCTTTTCGGGTTATAACGGACGCGGCATCGCGCCGGGAACAGTGTTTGGCAAGCATCTTGCAAAGCTGGTTTCAGGCGAGATCGGGGAAGCTGATCTGCCACTGCCGGTTAGCGATCCGAGGGAACAGAGTTTCCGTGGTCTGCGCGAAGCCTATTATGAAGCGGGCGCTCAGGTAGCACACGCGGCTGAGATAATTATCTAAAGCAAAGCATGTCTCCCAAAAGTGGAAACCGGTTTTGGGATAAAGACATGCGTTAATGTCAAAGTGTCATATAATTGAAGCCTAAGCCCTTTATGGCATCCGCATCGCTTCCGGGGTGGAAGAGATGCGGAAGGCAAATCAATCTGAAATGCCCTTCTGCTGACCCTTAGTCTGCCGGAGGGCATTTTGCTTTCTGAAATCGTTTCCGATTTTCTGGCAGATGTTTTACAGACTTGTTTGACAGGTGAGTCATGAACAGGAATGATCGCGCTTCTCGATATGACAGTATCTGCGCCATTTCAGCTCGTATGCAGCGTAACCACGCTGGAGCAGCGGCACATGCTGCTGAAAATCACACAGAAATTCGAGGAGCAAACTCCATGACCAAGATGTTGAAGCGGGCTACGGCCATTCCAGCTCTTCTTGCTCTGTCCATGGCTGTCGCACAGGCTGACACGCTGACGCTTTACACGTCGCAGCCAGAAGCTGATGCGACCAAGACGGTTGAAGCTTTCCGCAAGGCCAATCCGGATACGGATGTGCAGATTTTCCGTTCGGGAACGAGCGAACTCCTCACCAAGCTTGCCGCCGAATTTTCAGCTGGCGCGCCACAGCCTGACGTTCTGCTGATCGCTGATGCGGTGACGATGGAAGGTCTGAAGAAGGACAAGCGCCTTCTGCCTTACACGGACGCCAAGGTTGATGGTTTTGCTGCGGATAGCTATGACGCAGACAAGACTTATTTCGGCTCCAAACTGATCACCACCGGCATTGCATACAACACGGGTGCGGCGCAGAAGCCTGAACATTGGGCCGATCTCGCCAAGGCTGACTATAAGGGCCAGGTTGTTATGCCAAGCCCGCTTTATTCGGGTGCTGCGGCCTATCTCCTGAGCGGTTTCGCACTCAACAAGGATCTCGGCTGGGATTATTTCAAGAACCTCAAGTCCAATGAACTTGCAAGCGTGAAGGGCAACGGCGCGGTTCTGAAGTCGGTCGCAAGTGGCGAAAAGCCATACGGCATTCTCGTTGACTTCATGGCGCTCAATGCCAAGGCCAAGGGTTCGCCGATCGAGTTCGTCTTCCCGTCGGAAGGTGTGCCTGCTGTAACCGAACCAGTTGCGATCATGGCGACAGCCAAGAACGTCGATGGTGCCAAGAAGTTCGTTGATTTCGTCCTGTCGGATGATGGCCAGAAGCTGGCACTTGAGCAGGGCTATCTGCCTGCCAAGGACGGCGTTGGTCGCCCTGCATGGCTGCCAGAAGGCACCAAGATCAACATCATGTCTATCGACACCCAGAAAGTTCTCGATCAGACTGATGCCGACAAGAAGCAGTTCTCCGAGCTGTTTGGCGGATAAAAAGCGAAAATGCGGATGTTTCGAGATCTTCAGGGCCGTGATACGGCCCTGATTGTTGGTGTAACGCTGATTGTTGCGGTGCTGTCGCTTCTGCCGATGGCGCGTCTGCTTGTTGAGCTTGTTGCGCCGCAGGGACAGCTTTCGACATCCGTTCTTTCTGAAACATTGAGCAGCCGCTCGACATGGATTGCCACATGGCATTCTCTGCAGATCGGTATCGGCGGCACGCTGCTGGCGTTGGTATTTGGTATTATTGCGGCGTTGCTCGTCGGCCTCACAGACATGCGCGGGCGAAATATCTTCGTGCTATTTTATGTGACCCCGCTGCTGATTGCCCCGCAGGTGACAGCGCTGGCGTGGCTCCAGCTTTTCGGGCCTTCCAGCCAGTTCCTCAAGATCATCGGCATGGCGCCGCCGCTGGGAAGCCGCAATCCGCTCTATTCTGTCTGGGGCATTATCTTTCTTCTGGGCGTGCAATATGGACCGCTGGTCTTTCTGATTGTGCGCGCTGGTCTGCGCAAGCTTCCACGCGAGCTGGTGGAAGCGGGTCTGAGTGCCGGTGCCAGTAAATGGACTGTTCTGCGCACCATCATCCTGCCGCTGATGACGCCATCGATCATCGGTGCTGCAGCCTTGGCTTTCGTGTCGTGCGTCGGCAATTTCGGCATCCCGGCGTTTCTGGGGATTCCATCGAATTACCTCGTTTTGCCAACGCTGATTTATCAGCGTCTTGCGGGCGGTGGGCCAGCGGTGCTCTCCAGCGTCGCGGTGCTTTCAGTGCTGATTGGTCTGATCGCTATGGCAGGGATCGCAGCGCAAGATTACGCCTCGCGCCGTCGCGATTTCCGCATTGTTTCAACGTCGTTGCCCGCTGCACCTTTTGCGCTTGGCGTATGGCGTATTTGGGCGGAACTGGCTGCATGGCTGTTGATCGTGATCGTGCTGTTTCTGCCGCTGATCGGTTTGACGCTTTCAGCACTGGTTCCGGCCTATGGCGTGCCGCTTACATTTGCGACAGCAACGCTTGAAAATTTCCGCTTTGTGATGCTTGAACACAGCGGATCAGCCCGCGCTTTTGGCAATAGCCTGATGCTGTCCTTTGCGGCGGCTGTCTTTGCTGTGCTGATTGCAGTTCCACTTGCCTATATGCTCGCATGGCGCAAACGGCGGTGGACGCCGATCCTCAACTTCGCAGCCGAGATGCCCTATGCGTTACCGGGCGTGGTGCTGGCAATTGCTTGCCTGCTGATGTTCTTAAAGCCGCTGCCGGTGGTCGGCGTCAGCCTCTATAATACGCTCTGGATCATCCTGTTTGCCTATCTTGCGCGCTTCTTTGTGCTGGCGCTGCGGCCAACGGTTGCTGGCCTTCACCAGATTGACCGTGCGCTGGAAGAAGCCGCGCGAATTGCAGGCGCAGGGCTTTTCTATCGGCTCAGGACCATTATATTTCCTCTTGTCGCACCAGCGACGCTTGCAGGCGGCGTACTCATTTTCATGACCGCATTCTGTGAGCTGACGGTTTCAGCGCTCCTCTGGGCGTCGGGATCGGAAACGCTGGGCGTGGTGATGTTTTCTTTTGAACAGGCGGGCGATTCCGCCTATGCGGCTGCCATATCCATTCTGGCCGTTGCGGTAACATTCATGCTGATGCTTGCAACAAATCTGTTTGCGCGGCGTCTTCCAAACGGGGTGCTGCCATGGCGCGACTGAAAATCGCTTCTGTTTCCAAGGCCTTCAACGAGTTCCAGGCCCTGTCTGAAGTGTCGCTTGATGTGAAGGACGGCGAGTTTGTTGCCATTCTCGGACCATCTGGCTGCGGCAAGACCACGCTTCTGCGGATGATTGCAGGTTTTGAAGATGTCGATGGTGGCGAAATCCATATTGGGGACAGCCGCGTTTCTCATGTGGATGGTAACGTGCCACCGGAAAAGCGGCAGGTCGGTATCGTCTTCCAGAATTATGCGCTCTGGCCGCATATGACGGTCGCCGAGAATGTCGGCTATAGTCTGCGGGTGGCAAAGGTTGCCAAAGCCGAGCGCGAGGCCCGCGTTCGCCAAGCGCTGGCGCTGGTCGATCTGGACGGTTTTGGTGATCGCCGCCCGGCCAATCTTTCGGGTGGTCAGCGGCAGCGTGTGGCTTTGGCCCGCTGTCTGGTAGCAGCCCCTTCGCTGGTCTTGTTTGACGAACCGCTTGCCAATCTCGACGTGCATTTGCGTGCTTCGATGGAAGACGAATTTGCGGCTTTCCACAAGCGCACCGGTACGACGATTATCTACATTACCCATGACCAGGCTGAGGCCATGGCGCTTGCTGACCGGATTGCAGTTCTCGATCACGGCAAGCTTCAGCAGTTCGATACGCCGCGCAAGCTTTACGAAGAACCGGCCAGCGAAATGGTCGCGTCCTTCATCGCGCATGGGATGGTTCTGCCTGCGGAGGTCGTGTCTTTTGCGCAAGCGGGACATTGTGAGGCGCTGGTGCTGGGAAGCCGTGCTGAGGTGCGTTGTTCCGGCATTGAAATGCCGCGTGCCAATGCGCAGCTCTGCGTTCGCGCAGAAGATCTGGCATTGACTGAAACCGGCGGCATCCCTGTGCGGGTCAAACGTTCGGTCTATCGCGGTGGCGGTTCGCGCATCGAGGCGCATCCGCTGACAAAACCGGATATTCACCTGCATTTTGAAGTGCGCGATCCGGTAAGACTGGAAGAAGGCGATGAAGTTCGCATCGCTATTCGCGGCGGCTGGATCATTCCAACCGATGAAATGCCGGTGAGAAAAGTCTCAACCGGCTTTCCAATCGGCAACAAGATTTAAAGCATGTCGCGGAAAAGCGGGAACCGCCTTCGCGGGGAAATCAGTCCACTGGACTGATTTCTGATCCCGCTTCGATCCGATAACGACATGCGCAAAAAAATAGATAGAGCGAGCGCTGTGGATACGAATAAGCGCGACACGCTCTAGCCTATTTCTTCTTCATCGCTTCCAAAAGGGCTGCACCGAAACCGCCGGTTGACGGCTGTTCCTGTTTGCGCGGGGTGAAGTTTTGCTTCTGTGCAGGTTTCGTGTCGCGCTGCGAATTGTTGCGCGGGGCAGGGGCTTCGCCACCTTCCTTGCGCATTGTGAGGCCGATGCGCTTGCGTGGCACATCCACTTCGGTCACGCGCACCTTCACCACATCGCCAGCCTTGACCACTTCATGCGGGTCTTTGACAAACTTATCAGCGAGCTGCGAAACATGGACAAGTCCGTCCTGATGCACGCCAATATCGACAAAGGCACCAAAGGCAGCAACGTTTGTGACGGTGCCTTCCAGCATCATGCCGGGTTTCAGGTCCTTGATGTCATCGATGCCATCGGCAAAGGTCGCGGTTTTGAATTCAGGACGCGGATCGCGGCCCGGCTTATCAAGCTCGGCGATAATGTCACGCACGGTTGGCAGACCAAAACGCTCATCGACAAAGACGCGCGGATCGAGGCTTTTAAGTGCTGCGCTATCACCCATGAGGCTGCGCACATCGCGACCGCAGGCGGAAACGATCTTTTTGGCAACGCCATAGGCTTCCGGGTGAACGGAGGACGCATCAAGCGGTTCGGTGCCGTTGGCGATACGCAGGAAGCCTGCGCATTGTTCAAAAGCGCGGTTGCCGAGGCGAGCTACTTTCAGAAGTTCCTTGCGGTTCTTGAAGGCACCGGCGTCATCGCGATGCGCAACAATTGCTTCGGCAAGAGACTTTCCCAGACCCGATACACGCGCCAGCAGTGAGGCGGATGCCGTGTTGAGATCAACGCCGACAGCGTTCACTGCATCTTCGACCACTGCATCGAGCGAACGCGCCAGACGGGACTGATCGACATCATGCTGATACTGGCCAACGCCGATGGATTTAGGCTCGATCTTGACGAGCTCCGCCAATGGGTCTTGCAGGCGGCGGGCGATGGAAACGGCACCACGCAGCGATACGTCGAGCTGCGGAAATTCGTTCGCTGCTGCTTCTGACGCCGAATAGACCGATGCACCTGCTTCCGACACGATGACTTTGAGCGGCTTGGGCGCTGGCAGGTCGTTGAGCATATCCACGACAAGACGTTCGGTTTCGCGACTGCCTGTGCCGTTGCCAATCGCAATCAGCTCGATCTTGTGTTTGCGGATCAGGCTTGCAAGCTCTGCCTGTGTGCCACGCACATCGTTCTTTGGCGGAAACGGATAGACCGTCGTTGTGTCGAGCAGTTTGCCAGTGCCATCTACGATTGCGACTTTGACGCCGGTGCGGATGCCCGGATCAAGGCCCATGGTGGCACGCGAACCGGCAGGGGCTGCGAGCAGCAGGTCTTTGAGGTTGCGGGCGAAGACGTTGATGGCTTCTTCCTCGGCGCGTTCACGCAGGTCGCGCATGAGGTCGAGTGACAAGGAGAGCGAGAGCTTGACGCGCCATGCCCAGCCTGCAACTTCCATCAGCCAGCGGTCGCCGGGCAGGGTGGCGCCGATACTATAGACGGCTGCAATTTTGCGTTCGACCGGTTTGACAGGCGAGGTGTCGTCGGCGTCAATTTCAATGTCGAGCGACAGAAAATCCTCGTTGCGACCGCGCAGCATCGCCAGAGCGCGGTGGCCTGCAACATTTGCCCAGCGTTCGGAATGGTCGAAATAATCGGAGAACTTAGCGCCTGCGTCCTGTTTGCCATCGACAACTCGGGAGCGCAAAACAGCGCGATCTTTGAGATAATTACGCAGATTACCGATCAGTTCAGCATTCTCGGTGAAGCCTTCGGCAATGATGTCGCGCGCGCCTTCAAGAGCTGCTTTGACATCGGCAACGTCGCCCGTGACATATTGTGTGGCAATCTCTGCGGGGACCAGTCTGCGGTCGGTGAGAATAGCTTCGGCAAGCGGGCCAAGACCACGTTCGCGTGCGATTTCTGCTTTGGTGCGGCGCTTTGGCTTATAGGGAAGATACAGATCTTCAAGCTCGGACTTGGTCTGGACGCCTGCGATTTTCAGCTCCAGTTCCGGCGTCAGCTTTTCCTGCCCGCGGATCGATTCCAGAATGGAAGTGCGCCGTGCTTCAAGCTCACGCAGATAAGAAAGTCGCTCATCCAGCGTGCGCAGCTGCGTGTCGTCAAGTCCGCCGGTGACTTCTTTGCGGTAACGGGCGACGAACGGCACGGTCGAGCCTTCATCGAGAAGACCAATGGCTGCTATGGCCTGTTCGGGCTTTGCGTTGATCTCCGCTGCAATGATTGCGGCAATTCGCTTAATATCGTTGGCCATATTCATTCCAATCTCAAATCTTTACGCGAACATAGTCGGATAGGTTTTTGACGCAATCACGACCGCCATAATGGTCCACAGGAAAGCATGTATATTCTTTGTTCACGCGCCTGTGAACGCGCAGGGTCTTTTAAAATCGGAATTGAGCGATACATATATCGTGAAATGACGATATGAATGAGGATCAGCGAGGTGACCATGATGTCGGACATTCAATCTGTAGCACAGCCTAATTCATTGGCTATGCCGTTGGACGAGATACTCAAGGCACTTGGCCATCCAGTTCGTCTCGACATTTTAAGCTGGCTCAAGCAGCCGGAGAAGCATTTCTCCGCTCAGCACATGCCCCTGGAGATGGGTGTGTGCGCCGGTCAGTTCGAGCGGTGCGGCCTCTCCCAGTCCACCGTTTCTGCTCATTTGTCCGTGCTGACGAAAGCGGGGCTGATTACGCCCCACCGCGTTGGCCAATGGACCTTCTACAAGCGCGATGAGGAGGCGATTGCCGCCTTGCTCAAATCACTGTCCGATCTTTAATCCCATTTGCCCAATCGTTCCCACTTGAAGGAAATGTATCTATGGCCACATTGTTCGATCCAGTCACAGTCGGCGATCTCAAGCTTGCCAACCGTATCGTTATGGCACCGCTGACGCGCAATCGCTCGCCCCGCGCTGTGCCAAACGACCTCAACGTCACCTATTATGAACAGCGCGCAAGTGCTGGTCTCATCATCACCGAGGCAACGCCGATCAGCCATCAGGGGCAGGGCTATGCCGATGTGCCGGGCCTTTATTCGGACGAGCAGCTTGCAGGCTGGAAGCGCGTCACCGACGCTGTTCACAGCGCAGGCGGCAAGATCGTCGTGCAGATGTGGCATGTGGGCCGTATTTCGCACGACAGCCTGCAGCCAAATGGCGGCAAGCCGGTTGCGCCTTCGGCCATCACGGCCAAGTCGAAGACCTATCTCGTGCATCCGGACGGCACCGGCGAATTTGCACCAACCTCAGAGCCACGCGCGCTTGAAAAGAGCGAGCTTCCAGAAATCGTTGCGACCTATGCCAAGGCTGCAAAGGATGCGGTTGAAGTGGCTGGTTTTGACGGCGTCGAAATCCATGCTGCAAACGGCTATCTGATCGACCAGTTCCTGCGTTCGGACAGCAATCATCGCACCGATGAATATGGCGGCTCCATCGAAAACCGCGCACGATTCCTGTTTGAAGTGGTGGACGCAATCACCAAGTCGGTTGCGCCGGGCAAAGTTGGTATTCGTCTTTCGCCGGTAACGCCTGCCAATGATGCATCAGATTCCGATCCGCAGCCGCTGTTTGATTATGTGCTCGAAAAGCTTGCCTCTTACGGTCTTGCTTATATTCACATCATCGAAGGTGCGACCGGCGGCCCACGCGATTTCCAGCAGGGTCCACAGCCATTCGATTATGCGCGTCTCAAGCAGGTTTATCGTGATGCCGGTGGCGAAGCTGCCTGGATGGTCAATAATGGCTATGATCGCGAACTGGCTGAACAGGAAATCGAAAGCGGTCGCGCTGATGTGGTTGCCTTTGGCAAGCCGTTCATCTCCAACCCTGACCTTGTCCGTCGTTTGAAGGACAATTCACCGCTCAACGAGCTGGATCAGCAGCATATGTATGGCGGTGGCGCTAAGGGTTACACGGATTATCCGATCCTCGCCTAATAGAAGTGAAAAAAGCCGCCATGCCAGTCTGCAAATGGCAATTTGTTTGCGTTCCGATGCTCATGTACCCGAAAGTACACTCCGCTTCGGTGCTCGAAAATCACCATTTTCGCCACGGCCTGCCGCTTTTTAATTCAGACACTTACTCATAAAATAGAAAGCCTGGCCTTGAGCCGGGCTTTTTTATTAGAGACGTGCGCGCGTTGAGCGCGGTGTTGCCAACAATAGATTGGTTTCGCTGGCCTTGATCCCCGGCACCAGCCGGATGCGGCGCAGCACAGCATCGAAATCTGTCAGCGTTGCAGCGCCCAGCTCCACCACCAGATCGAAACGACCATTGGTGGTGTGGATGGCTGAAATTTCGGAGAAGCCGCCAAGCGCTTTGACCACACGGTCGGCGACATGGCCTTCGATTTCGATCATCATGATACCGCGCACCGGCAGATCAACCGCATCAGACCGCAGGATCACCGTATAGCCGATGATGTCGCCGGACTGTTCCAGACGTTCCATGCGCGAGCGGACGGTTGCGCGTGAAACGCCGAGATCGATTGCCACATCCGAAATGCTGCGTCGGCCATTGTGACGTAAAAGCGTGATAAGCTTTTCATCCAGATCGTCCATGTTTTCTCCATTTTGAAAAGCCAATCCGACATTCTGATAAACCAAACCGTTAAAATTGCCAATCCGGTTGCTTCACATCGCCAAGCTTAAATGGTCAATCTATGGCGATAGAGCGGCTCCAGTTGCTACAGAATCGTGAGCCGCTCCATCTTTTTGTTACTATGCATTTGCCTACGCAAAACCGCTTCGCACTTTTGCTGGAAATGCTTTAATTTCTCAGGAGTAGCACTTTATGCATTGCAAGATTTTGGGATTGCCGGTTCAGGAAGGCACTGGACGTCTGGGCTGCAATATGGGCCCCGACGGTTATCGCGCCGCTGGCATTGCGGATGCGATTCGTGAACTCGGTCATGAGTTTACCGATCTGGGCAATCTGGCCCCGGCTGAACAGCGCCCACTGACCCATCCCAATCCTGTGATCAAGGCTTTGCCGCAGGCTGTCGCCTGGATCGAAGCCATTAGTGAAGCCGCTTATCGTGAGAGCGAAGACGGTTTCCCGATATTCCTGGGTGGCGATCATCTGCTTGCAGCAGGCACTGTTCCCGGCATTGCGCGCCGCGCCGCGGAAAAGGGTCGCAAGCAATTTGTACTGTGGCTTGATGCGCATACGGATTTCCATACGCTGGAAACAACGGGCAGTGGCAATCTGCATGGTACGCCTGTGGCCTATTACACGGGCCAGAAGGGCTTTGAAGGCTATTTCCCGGCATTGGCAGCACCGATTGATCCAGCCAATGTCTGCATGATGGGTATTCGCAGTGTTGATCCGGCAGAACGCGATGCGATCCAGAAAACTGCTGTGTCTGTTTTTGATATGCGCCTTATCGATGAGCACGGTGTGGCAGCGCTGCTGCGCCGCTTCCTGCAGCGCGTGAAGGACGAAAACGGTCTTCTGCATGTGAGCCTGGATGTCGATTTCCTTGAGCCGTCGATTGCGCCAGCTGTCGGCACCACGGTTCCGGGCGGCGCGACCTTCCGTGAAGCGCATCTCATCATGGAAATGCTGCACGACAGCGATCTGGTGACAAGCCTCGATCTGGTTGAGCTTAACCCGTTTCTCGATGAACGCGGACGCACCGCAACGGTGATGGTCGACCTGATGGCGAGCCTGTTGGGCCGCAGCGTCATGGATCGTCCAACCATCAATTATTGAATTCAGAAACCGCATTCGCTGCTGGCGGATCAATGGTCTGCCGCTGAATGCTAAGGAGCAAGAATGACCCAACCGAACCTCAATATCGTCCCTTTTGTCAGTGTCGATCACATGATGAAGCTGGTGCTTTCCGTCGGTGTCGAGACCTTCCTCAAGGAACTCGCCGATTACGTGGAAGAGGATTTCCGCCGCTGGGAAAGCTTCGACAAGACGCCGCGTGTGGCTTCGCATTCCGATGAAGGCGTGATCGAACTGATGCCGACAAGCGACGGTACGATGTACGGCTTCAAATATGTGAATGGTCATCCAAAGAACACGCGCGACGGCCTGCAGACGGTGACGGCTTTTGGCGTTCTCTCGGATGTTGGCAGCGGGTACCCGATGCTTCTGACCGAAATGACCATTCTGACGGCGCTTCGCACTGCTGCAACATCGGCCGTTGCGGCCAAGCATCTTGCACCAAAGAACGCACGCACGATGGCGATCATCGGCAATGGCGCGCAGAGCGAATTTCAGGCTTTGGCGTTCAAGGCAATTCTCGGCATCGACAAGCTGCGTCTTTACGATATTGACCGCACGGCTTCGGAAAAATGCGCGCGCAATCTCGAAGGCGCAGGCATTGATATCGTGATCTGCAAGGATGTCGAAGAAGTGGTCGAAGGTGCGGACATCATCACCACCGTAACCGCCGACAAGCTCAATGCCACGATCCTGACCGACAACATGGTTGGCGCTGGCGTGCATATCAACGCAG
This sequence comes from Brucella sp. NBRC 12953, assembly GCF_040369775.1. NCBI lineage: Bacteria > Pseudomonadati > Pseudomonadota > Alphaproteobacteria > Hyphomicrobiales > Brucellaceae > Brucella > Brucella sp. NBRC 12953. The sequence continues at coordinate 373,552 of NZ_BAABSV010000004.1, read as the reverse complement.
TTGGTGGTGACTGTCCCGGCAAGACCGAGCTTCATGGCGATATTCTGCGTCGCTCGGATATTTTTGTCGAATATCCACCGCAGACCCGCATTGAAGGCGAAATTCAGCAGCTTCCGGAAGATTATCCCGTCAATGAATTGTGGGAAGTGATTACCGGCAAGACTGAAGGCCGCAAGGATGCGCGTCAGATTACGCTGTTCGATTCGGTCGGCTTTGCTACGGAAGACTTTTCGGCACTGCGCTATGTTCGCGATAAGCTCCAGGATACGGGCTTCTATGAGCAGCTCGATCTTCTGGCTGACCCGGATGAGCCGCGCGATCTTTACGGCATGTTGCTGCGCCACAAGCAGCAGCTTAAGGCGGAACAGTCCAAGCCTGCCGCATAAAACTTCAAAGCCTGCCTCTTCATCAGAGGCAGGCTTTTTGTTTTGTCTTAGATGCCAATCTTATCCGAAGATAGGTTCCTACTTTTCCGCGATATGTTTTAGAGAGGCTTACGCGAATGGCGCGGGGTAGAAATCGTCCCGCCATGGGTTGCGATTGCCATTTCAAAACTATCGGCGATACGTCGGGCGCGATCGATAAAGACAATGGCGCCTTCGGGCGGGAAAACCTCGCGCGCCGTCTGTTCAAACAGCTCCAGCCAGCGGTCGAAATGATCGCCTTTCAGGCCAAGTCGCAGATGCGGCGGCATGGGACGCCCTTCATAGCTGCCGGTTTTCAGAATGACCGATGACCAGAATTCCGCGATTTGATCAAGGTGGTGATCCCAATCCGCCACCGCTTGCGTGAATATTGGGCCAATCACGGCATCTTCCCGCGCACGTCCATAAAACGTGTCGACCAGTTGTTTGATGGACGCCTTGTCGATGGATGGATGAGGCTGGTTTATAAGAACGGTCATTTTCGGTGCCAATTGGATTGCTGCCGCAAGAACGGCCTTCGAGCCTGATATAGGCCTGCAATTCCCTTGATGCCAGAGAAGCTTTGCCGCACATGCCTGGAAGCCGCTGGCAATAACGGCATTAAGCGGTTTCGAAGCCCGTCTGATTTCCAATCGCGCTTTGGTTGTAATCTGATGAGCCAAATGAGGTCGAAATATCTGGAATCGTTCGCGTTTTACGACTGCAGTTACCGACGATTTTCTTGCGCGGTCTTCAAATATGGAAATTATTTCCATTTAATTTAAGTTTTCGCGACCGGAATTTAGCTTTGAACAAAGAGAAAAAATAACGGCTGATGTAAAAAATAACATTACTTCTAATTTTAGTATTTACTAATTAAAGTGTTTGCTCATGATTTCGGGCAATATGTTTATTGCTATCTATTTATTATGATTTATTTTTAAAGATATTCACAAAAATGAAAGGAGATAGGTTTGATTTTTTAATAGATATTATTAGTTTAGGATAATCCGAAATATCAATGTTTATGGAGGATATATGCCAAATACAGAGGGGAATTTGGTTGCATTCCATGATGTAAGAAACGTTGAAGCTATTGAAATTCTAAAGACAAGTTCTGATCACGGCTGGAAAAACTTGTTTGCCTACACGGCACGTCTGCAACCATTTAATTCCGTATTCCAGCCCGTCGATTCGCTATTGGTTGCCATGGTCCTTAAAGGGCATCTGCAAGGAGCTTGGCAGATAGGCGGAGAGTTATCGGAACTTTATCTGCAGCCCGGATCAATTATTGTAATTCCTCCGGACGAGAGTTTAAAAGTTTCGATAAATAGTAATGCTGAAGTTATAAATATATATATATCCAAGAACCTGATGGATGATGTTTTTCTAGAATTTTCATCCGTTAGCAATAATCTATTCAAGCTTGACTACAGTCTTTCCATCTATGACGAATTCCTGGAACAGACAATTAATTCCGTTAAAGATATACTGTATGTCGGTGGACGGTTTTCATCCATTGAAGTGCAATATATAGCGCGTCTTCTTGTTGCGCGTGTCGTATCGAAATATTCTACACTGACATCGGGTGATCTTAACCCTGATGCTGGTCTTTCTCTTCCTACACTTCAAAGGACATTCGATTACATCGATGAAAACCTACATCGTCGCATTGTTATCGATAAGCTTGCCAATACCGCCGGAGTGGGGGCTGCGCAATTTGCCCGTCTGTTCAAGAGGGCAACGAATGTCACGCTGCACCAATACATCATTCGCCGCCGCGTTGATAAGGCGCGTGACCTTTTGATGGAAACGCAAATGCCGATTGCTGAAATCGCGCATGAGTGCGGTTTCGCAGATCAGGTCCATCTTACTCGTTTTTTTGGGAGAATTATCGGAACAAGCCCTGCATCCTTCAGGAGAAGAGCTCAACGATAGGTAGTCCAAAACATACAACTTAATTAGTACATTTTGTATTTATTATACAAAAGGAGTCGATATCAGCATAGACAAACCTCTACCGATAACGAAATTTTGAGACGGGTATTTATCGTCTTCGAGGGGTGTTCTCAGCAACTATTATGAAGTGCAGATTTATGGCTTTACTTTACGCAAGGTTTATACTTTGCGGTTGGTCCTGTTTGTATTTAATATTTAGTTCACATTTTAAATAATATTGATGCCATAGATAAGCGCTCTCTCAATAGTTCGAGTTCTGTTTCACATAGGCCCTTGAAGCTCAGTTTCGGTTGAGGAGAGAGTCATGGTTGCAGTTGTTACGAATAAGGTGAGCGGCAGCTCGCGTACCATTACTGGTGATAACATCGTCCTTTCAGGACCTAGCATTGTTAAACTGTCGCTCAATCCAGACGCGATTGCGGAATACCAGAAGGTTGGCGACGATCTCCTTATTCGACTGCATAATGGCGAAACAATCCGAATTGTTCATTTCTATACGCATTATCAAAACGGCGAGGATAACGACCTCGTCCTGCAGGATGATCATGGTAAGCTGTGGGCCGGTAATCACAGCGATGGCTTAGCCGATTTCAATTTCTCCGAGATACAATCCGTTGATCAGCTTGCCGGCGGCGGCGGTGGTGGTTTGGGCCCGGTTCTGCTGGGCCTTGCTGGTCTGGGCGCCATAGGTGCCGTGATCGGAGCATCGTCGCGCGGTGATGATGATAATGACGCGGACGCAGATTCTGATGCCGATGCCGATGCCGATGCGGATGCTGATGCCGACGCAGACGCAGACGCCGATGCGGATGCGGATGCTGATGCTGATGCTGACGCCGACGCGGATGCTGATGCCGACGCAGATGCCGATGCTGACGCCGACGCGGATGCTGATGCCGACGCAGACGCGGATGCCGATGCTGACGCAGATGCCGACGCCGACGCCGACGCAGATGCCGACGCAGACGCTGATGCCGATGCTGACGCAGATGCTGATGCTGACGCGGATGCCGACGCGGACGCTGATGCGGATGCCGACGCAGACGCTGATGCCGATGCCGATGCGGATGCCGATGCTGACGCAGACGCTGATGCTGACGCCGATGCGGATGCTGACGCAGACGCTGATGCTGATGCAGACGCCGATGCGGACGCCGACGCAGATGCAGACGCTGATGCCGATGCTGACGCAGATGCTGATGCTGATGCTGACGCAGATGCTGACGCGGATGCTGACGCGGATGCTGATGCCGATGCGGATGCCGACGCTGACGCAGACGCTGACGCCGATGCTGATGCCGACGCTGACGCTGATGCGGATGCTGATGCTGATGCGGATGCTGATGCCGACGCAGACGCTGATGCCGATGCGGACGCCGACGCAGACGCTGACGCTGATGCGGATGCTGATGCCGACGCTGATGCTGATGCCGATGCTGATGCCGACGCAGACGCTGATGCCGACGCGGATGCCGACGCTGATGCTGACGCTGATGCGGATGCTGATGCGGATGCTGATGCCGACGCAGACGCTGATGCCGATGCTGACGCAGACGCTGATGCTGACGCCGATGCGGATGCTGACGCAGACGCTGATGCCGATGCGGATGCCGACGCCGATGCGGATGCTGATGCCGACGCAGACGCTGATGCCGATGCGGATGCCGATGCGGATGCGGACGCGGATGCCGACGCAGATGCCGATGCCGACGCAGACGCAGACGCTGATGCCGATGCTGACGCGGATGCTGATGCCGACGCGGATGCCGATGCGGATGCCGATGCTGACGCCGACGCCGATGCCGATGCTGACGCTGACGCCGATGCTGATGCTGATGCTGATGCAGACGCCGATGCGGACGCTGATGCGGACGCGGACGCCGATGCTGATGCTGACGCGGATGCTGATGCTGATGCTGATGCCGATGCCGATGCCGATGCGGACTCAGACTCTGATACGCCGGATGAGCCGAATGTCACCGTCGGTGATGACGGTCGTACACTGACGATTACCGGCGAGCCCAATACGACAGCGACGATTTACAATTCTACAGGTGGCGTAATTGGCACGGTCGGCCTGTCTGGCGACGGGAGTGCAACATTTACGCTTGATCCAAGCAATGGTCAGGTCGTCACTGTGACCTTGACGAACGCTGCGAATAACGAGTCTCCGGGAACGGCTGCGACACTCCCAGATTCATTGGCGCCGGATGACCCAGCTGTAACTGTAGGTGAAGATGGTGTAACCCTCACCATCACCGGTGAGCCGGGTGCAACTGCCACGATTTACGATGCGCAGGGCAATCCGATTGCAACGGTTCCGTTAGGTGCGGAAGGTGAAGCGACCTATACCTTGCCGGAAAGCAACGGTCAGACCGTCACCGTTACCCAAAGCGATGCGGCGGGTAACGAATCGGGCTCAACCTCCGCAACCTTGCCGGATACGCTGGCACCGGATGCGCCGACGGTTGTGGTTGGTGAGGATGGGTTGACACTCACCATTACCGGTGAGCCGGGTGCGACTGCCACGATCTATGATGCCGAAGGCAATCCAATCGCGACAGTTCCATTGGGGGCGGAAGGCGAAGCGACCTATACCTTGCCGGAAAGCAACGGTCAGGCCGTCACCGTTACCCAAAGCGATGCGGCGGGTAACGAATCGGGCTCAACGCCTGCAACTTTGCCGGATACGCTGGCACCGGATGCACCGACAGTCGTTGTTGGAGAAGATGGTGTAACGCTTACCATCACCGGTGAATCGGGTGCGACTGCCACGATCTACGATGCCGAAGGCAATCCGCTTGCGACGGTACCGCTCGGTCCAACGGGTGAGGCAACCTACACGCTTCCGGAAAGCAACGGTCAGGCGATCACCGTTACTCAAAGTGATCTTGCGGGTAATGAATCGGGCTCAACGCCTGCAACCTTGCCGGATACACTCGCTCCATCTGCTCCGGTCGTGGTTGTCGGTGAAGATGGTGTGACGCTCACCATTACCGGTGAGCCGGGTGCAAGCGCGACAATATATGATGCCGAAGGCAATCCGCTTGCGACGGTTCCACTGGGTGCGGAAGGCGAAGCGACCTATACCTTGCCGGAAAGCAATGGTCAGGCGATCACTGTTACCCAAAGCGATGCAGCAGGTAACGAATCGAGCGCAACACCTGCAACCCTGCCAGATACACTGGCACCGGATGCACCGACAGTCGTCGTCGGTGAAGATGGTGTAACGCTCACCATCACTGGTGAGCCGGGTGCAACCGCCACGATCTATGATGCCGGAGGTAATCCAATCGCGACGGTTCCACTGGGTGCGGAAGGAGAAGCGACCTATACCTTGCCGGAAACGAATGGCCAGGCAGTTACCGTTACCCAGAGTGATGGGGCAGGTAATGAATCAGGCTCCACGCCAGCAACCTTGCCGGATACGTTGGCACCAGATGCGCCAACAGTGGCTGTGGGTGCTGACGGACGTACGCTGACGATCACTGGTGAGGCGAACGCCACGGCGACAATTCATAATGCGCTTGGTCAAGTTATCGCGACAGTGCCGATCGGCGCTGGTGGAACAGCAACCTATACGCTGGACCAAAGCAACGGGCAGAACGTATTGGTCTCACAGACTGATGCTGCGGGTAATCAGTCGGAGGCCAGCCCTGCGACCGTGCCGGATACGCTGGCACCGCTTGCGCCAACGGACATCACCATCACACCAGATGGTGTGACCGTTAGCGGTAAGGGTGAACCGAATACGACGGTCATTATTCGAGGCGCAGGTAACGCTGTCGTCGGTGAAGGAACGGTTGACTCTAGCGGCAACTTCCAGATTGGGCTTACAACTCCGCAGAGGGAGGGGCAGCAACTGTCCGTCACACTGCAGGATGCGGCAGGCAATCTCTCAAACCCAGGCTCGGTAACCGCACCGATTATCGATCCGGGCAGCACAGCGCCGGTCGACGATAATGTAACTGCAGAAGTGGTTATTCAGCCAACGACAACCGCCGTCACTTATCCGGGTGCATCCTATCTGGCACTTGTCGGTATTCTGGGTCTTGATCTGCGTGTTCTGAGCGTGAACTCCGTGGGTATCACGGTGGCACAGGGTCATCAGCAGAATCTGCAGCTGACTTACGCACAGGCGCTGGGTGTGGATCTGGCCGGTGGTACATCGATTATCGTCCAGAAACTGATGCCGGACGGTACATGGGCCTCGGTAGACGGCAATGGCAATGCCACGCTGCTTACCCTGACACTTCTGGGTAATCGTGCCGAAGCCTCCGTACTGCTGGGTGAAGGAACATATCGTGCCTTTGCCGCAGTTCAGAACACGGTCAGTGTGGGTCTGCTTGGCAATCTGGCCGTCTCGGGCCAGGATCTGAACTATCAGGAACCAAGTGGTATTCAGGCTCCAGCCATTCAGGGCAACGTCATGGCCAATGACGGTGCAGCGATTGAAGCTGGCCACCTGGTTACAAGTGTCACCGTTGGCGGTGTCGCACATGCCGTGGTTGCTGGTGCACAGGGTACAACGATCACTGGTCAGTATGGTACATTGGTCATCCATCAGGATGGCACATATACCTACACGCCAAATGCGAGTGCGGCTGCCATCGGGCAGGTCGAGCAGTTTACCTATACGGTTCACGATCCGCTCACCAACGCCAATACAACCGCAAATCTGAACATCCGTATAGATAGCGATGGTCAGGGACTTGTGTGGAGTGATGACTTCACCCAGCCTGCAACCTACGACTTCGTTGCCACCGACGACACGGATACGTCGGGAATTGTCTGGGTCAATGCGGTCAATAATGCCTTCTTTGATCAGACACAGCCTCTCACAGCCGTTCTGGGTAGCGGTCAATCGAACAGTAATACGTTCACTATCGGCAGTAATATGGATGCCACCGGAACCATAACCATTTCGGTTACGGTAGCGGCTGTAGCGAGCGGTACGGTTGTCATCCAAAGGCTGGTTGGTGGTAACTGGCAGAATGTGGGCACGCCAGAAACCTACACTATGACGCTCGGTCTGCTCGGCGTCGTGAAGACCCTTGACGTTGGCAGCCTTAATCTGGTTCCGGGCCAGTATCGTGTCCATACCACGATCAGTGGTGTTGCAGGTTCGGTTAATACGATCTCGGATGTCAATGTCACCTTGACTGACCAGCATGTGATCCAGAGCAATCCTGGTACGACGGGCAATCTGCTCGACAATGACGGGACCTTGCCACTTGCTGCAAAACTACAGGTTCAGGGCAGCGGCGGTTTTGTGACTGTCAGTGCTACGGGCACTGTCATTCAGGGACTGCATGGTGACCTGACGATCTACAGTAATGGTGAATACAAGTATCAGCCGCACTCGAACCTTGCTTACACAGATCGCTTTGCGACGGATACCTTCAATTACAAGATCGTGCTGCCAAACGGCCACGAAACGGCGGCTCACATCACCATCGGGCTGGAAGAAGGTAGCCAGATACTCAGTGCCCGTATTGCAGAAGATCCGGTTCATGATGATGCCGTGGCTGCGGAGCATCACGATACGGCGGCTGCTGCATCGGCGAACGAGCATAACGACAATTCTGATGCACATACGACCCATCAAGCGGATGAGCATCAGGTGGCGGACGACAACGCCCTGAATGATGGCAGCGGTGATGTCCACGCTTCAACTGAAACACCTGTGGATCAGGAGGCCACACAAACGACCGAACAGACGGCTTCAGCTGAAGGAAGTGGTGATGCACCCGTTGCAGATCAGCATGAAAGCGATGTTGTCCCGCTCGGTGATCATCTGGCGGCACCAGATGCAGATGCTGGCGAAACCCCAGCTCAGCATAGCCTGACAGAGGGCATACTGCTCGATGATGGCAGTGGTGAAGTGACATTGCCGTCAAGCAATGACCAGCCGTCCAGCGATGACAGTGCCACACAGACATCTGACACGGGTCTGGGTACGGCTCCAGTCGAGGAAACGGCCTCAGTGGATGATCCGCTCGGACATCTGGTGCCAGATCCGCTCACGCAGGAGGACGATCTTCATACGACACATACTGTCTGATCTATCAGCTTCCACCCTTCGCCGCTGAGTTCTTTGGCGGCGGAGGTTCAGATGACAGATCACCGGCCTTATTGCCGGTTATAATGGAAAATAAATGCGAAAAATTCTGGTTTTAAGACGTTTCGCGACCATAACGTTTACTTCATGCCTTTTGGCTGCGTGCCAGATGTCTGCAAACAATCTTGCTTTGGGCGAGAAGACGCTGACGCAGTCAAAAAACACCGAGGCCTCACGGCCCCTGTCAATGGCGGGTTCAGCCCCCGTACCTGCTGTTGACAGGGCAAACGTGACAAGCGCCAGCACTCCCAAGGTGTCGGACCGTGGTTCCCTTACAATGGAAACCGCGGTCCGTCGCGCTGTCGGCTGGCATCCAACCATCAATGAAGCTTCAGACCGTATTTATCAGGCCGACGAACGGATCAGGGCGGCGCAGGCCGGTTATTACCCAAAGCTCAATGCCGGTGTGAATTCGGGCTATCAGAGCAATAATCGCGAAGGCTGGCGTCCACAGTTCAATGTTGCCGCTTCACAATTGCTTTATGATTTTGGCAAAGTTTCGAGCGCGGTTGATACCGAGCGTGCTGGCAAGGAAATCAATCAGGCCCGAATGCTGCTTGCGGTTGATAATCTCTCAAGGGACACTGCCAGTGCGGTTGTCGAGGTCCAGCGCTATCGAAAGCTTTCGGCTCTGGCACAGGAGCAGGTCGAGGGCGTTAAGCGCATTGCGGGCCTGGTGAATGAGCGAACGGACAAAGGTGCGAGCACCATGTCCGACAAGGTTCAGGCCGATGCGCGTGTAGAAGCGGCGTTGGCGACCCAGTTTCAATATCAGTCAGAACTCAATCGCTGGCAGGTTGTGCTTGCTGCGATGATTGGGGGTGGAAGCGCAAACCCATCCTCGGACGTCCCTTCCTGGCTTGGCAAGTCTTGTGACATTGCAGCACCCGATTGGGATCAGGTTCCGGCGATGCTGCAGGCCAAGGCTGAAAAAGAAGAGGCGGTCGCACAGTTGGCAGCAAGTAAAGCAGAGGCTTTCCCGACCGTTTCGCTTGAAGCGACGACGGGTTATGATCTGAATGCTTCCCGCGATAATACGACCAGCAATGATCGCCAGCCGGAATATTCGGTCGGCGTGAATGTGTCGTCCAGCCTTTATAATGGCGGTCAGACAGGTGCGCGCAAACGTGCTGCGGCTTACGGCCTTCAGGCAGCGGAATCGGCAATCAGCACGGCACGCATCGATATGGAACGCAATCTCATGGAGTCGCGAAGCCAGATTGGTACGTTGAACCGGCTTATGTCATCGCTCGAATTGCGCGCCGGTATGATGGTGAAAACCCGCGATCTTTATCGAGAACAATATGTGGAACTGGGCACAAGAACATTGCTCGATCTGCTCAACGCCGAGCAGGAATTGCATGAGTCCCGGTTTCAGTCAGCCAACACGGTGCATGATATCAGGCGCCTCAATCTGAACTGCCTCTATAGCTCAGGCAAAATGCGCCAAGGTTTTGGTCTTCAGGCATCGGCATTGCGGGGAGACGGGAGCAACCAATGAAGCGTGGCGAGAACCCTCCAATTATCGATCCGTCGATTGAACTTGGTTTGATTGGCGAACAACCAAAGCCTGAGGCGCCATCACGCTTCAATGTTGAAGACTGGCTCGAAGCGCTGGAACTGGTGGCAAAGCATTACCGAATGCCTGTATCCGTGCAGGGAGCCAAGCTTGCGGCCGCCGCTGATCTCAACATCGACGACAAAGCAAAAATTCGCGCTATGGCCCGTCACATGGGGCTGGGTGTCAGGCTTGTTGAGCCAACCAAGATCACCCTTTCGACCTGGCATCTGCCGTTTGTTCTGATGCTCAAGGATAAGCAGCTTGCAGTAGTGCATACGCTTTCAAAGGACGGGCAGGCGAGCGTCTGGTTAAGCGGCGAAGAGGGGCTTGAGCAGCCGTTTGCGCTGAAAGATCTTCTGGCTGAGACAGAAAGTGTTGTGCTTGCCCGACCATCGAAAACCGTGCCCGATGCGCGTGTCGATGCCTATATCAAGCCGTATGAAGAAAACTGGCTACGGAAGATTATTTTCCGCGATATCGGATCTTATAGCCATGTGCTGGTTGCCTCGCTGATCGCAAATACGCTGGGTCTCGCGGGCATATTATTCTCGATGCAGGTCTATGATCGCGTCGTGCCTGCACAATCGTTCAACACGCTTTATGTGCTGTTCAGCGGCGTTTTGCTGGCGATATTCTTTGATTTCATGATGCGCCGTGCGCGCATGGGCATCATCGACATGCTCGGCAAACAGACCGACTTGCAGATGTCCGATGTCGTGTTCGGTCACGCCTTGCGTGTTCGCAATCGAGCGCGACCGACATCGACAGGATCGTTTATCGCGCAATTGCGTGACGTTGATCAGGTGCGTGAATTGCTCACCTCGACGACGGTGTCCGCGCTGGCCGACCTTCCGTTCTTTTTCCTGTTCCTTGTCATTTATTCGGCGCTGGTTGGCTGGATGGTCTTCATACCGCTTGGCGCGCTGGTTCTTCTGATTTTGCCGGGCCTTTTCCTGCAACGGCGGTTAAGAGCTTATGCCAATGCGGCCATGCGTGAGGCCTCGCTTCGTAATGCCATGCTGGTTGAAACCGTGCAGGGCATCGAGGATATCAAAGGGCTACAGGCAGAAGATCGGTTTCAGCAGCAGTGGAACCACTTCAATGCCGTAACGGGTGAGGCACAGATCAGGCTTCGTGCCTTGACCAATAGTCTCAGTGTGTGGACGCAGAATGTGCAGGGCGGGGTTTATGCTCTGACAGTTTTTGTGGGTGCGCCGCTGATTATTGCGGGCGACATGACAACGGGTGCGCTGGTCGGCGCATCTATTCTTGGCTCCCGCATGTTGGCGCCGATGGGTCAGTTGTCTCAGATCATGGGACGCTTGCAACATGCGCGTATTGCCAAGCGTGGCCTTGATCAGCTGATGCAAATGCCGGTCGATCATCCCGATAGCGAAACCCGTATCCACTGCCCGAAAATTGACGGCTCCTATCGATTGAAGGATGCCATTTTCCGCTATGGCGATGAGAACTCGACCCCCGTTCTTCTGATCAAGGATCTGAAGATCAAGCATGGAGATCGCATTGCCGTGCTTGGGCGCAATGGTGCGGGCAAATCGACCCTGTTGCTTGCTCTTTCCGGACTGCTTGATGCAGCTGAAGGTGAGGTTCTGCTCGACGATCTTGCCTTGCCGCAAATAGATCCCGCCGATGTGCGACGGGATGTGGGTCTGCTGACGCAGAACTCGCGCCTGTTCTTTGGCACTTTGCGCGAGAATATCACCATGGGTGCGTCTGATGCTTCGGATGCGGAGATCCAGCGGGTGCTTGCCATGGTTGGAGCAGATGGCTTTGTACGTCGCCTGCAGAAAGGTCTTGAACATCTGGTTCAAGAAGGTGGTGGCGGTCTTTCAGGGGGCCAGAAACAGGCCATTTTGCTGGCACGACTTTTGATCCGCGATCCATCGGTTGTGCTTCTCGATGAGCCGACATCAACCATGGACGAGGCCACAGAGCGGCATTTTATCGAACAATTCGCGAAATGGAGTGTCGGGCGCACGGTCGTTATCGCGACGCACCGAATGCGTGTGCTCGAACTCGTGCAGCGACTGATCGTCGTTGAGAACGGGCAGGTTGCATTGGACGACAGCAAGGAACGCGGTCTGCAGACATTGCTGGGCATGAGCAAGGTAGAAACACCTAAACAGGCGTGATCCGGAGGGATACAGCATGGCGGCCATCGGCGGAGACTTTGGTGCCTGGGTAAACGGAAGCGAGCAAGGGCTTCAGCTCAAGAAGAAGAAGCGCTTTGTTCGGCTCGTCTTCGTTTTCTTCATCATTCTGGTGGGCTGGGCCTATTGGGCTTTGCTTGATGAAGTCTCTAACGGGACAGGTAAAGTGGTGCCGACCTCGCAGGAACAGGTCATTCAGTCACTCGAGGGCGGCGTTGTCGCCAAGCTCATGGTGCGACAGGATGATGTGGTGGAGCCGGGGCAGATTCTGGCGCAGCTCGACCCAACCGTTACAGAATCAAGCGTGCAGGAAAGTGCCGCCAAATATCGTGCGGCTTTGGCAAGTTCTGCGCGGCTAACTGCTGAAGTCAGCCAGACTGAGCTGCAATTCTCGCCGGAGCTTGATGCGTTTCCGATGCTGGTGGCTGCAGAAACACGACTTTTCGATGCGCGTACACGTAGCCTGCAGGATTCGCTTGAATGGATCACCGAATCCAAAAAGCTTGTGCAAGACGAACTCAATATCAGCCAGTCACTAAGCAAAATGGGTGCTGCCAGTAATGTGGAGGTGATCCGCCTGAAACGGCAGCTGGTTGAGTTGCAACTCAAGGAAACCGAGATCAAATCGGATTATATCGTTCAGGCGCGTGAGGAGCTTGCAAAGGCAAATGCCGAGGTGGAATCGCTTTCATCGGTTATTCGCGGACGATCGGATGCGCTTGCGCGTCTGACGTTGCGCTCGCCGGTGCGCGGCATCGTCAAGAATATCGAAGTTTCGACCATTGGTGGTGTGGTGCCTCCGAATGGCAAACTTATGATTATTGTGCCGCTTGATGAACAGCTGCTGATCGAGACGCGGATCTCGCCGCGGGATATTGCTTATATTCACCCGGATCAGCGTGCGACAGTCAAGGTGACCGCATATGATTATGCGATTTATGGCGGATTGGAAGGCAAGGTTGTCAGCATCTCGGCCGACACGATCAAGGATGAAGCGAAGCCTGAAAATTATTATTATCGCGTGTTCATCAAGACCGAGACAGATGCACTTTTAAACAAGCATGGAGAACGCTTTCCCATCGTTCCAGGCATGGTTGCGACGGTGGATATTCATACTGGTAGCAAGACAGTCTTTGATTACCTGATCAAACCGCTCAACAGGGCAAGCGAAGCGTTGCGAGAACGGTAGGGACTAGGTGGCGCCATGTGGAAAATGGTTCGCGAAAGTCGCCGGTTCAGCTGTGAATGGGTGATTTCGCTGAGCCTGCTGCTGACTATCTTACCCATCGGTGATGCCAGAGCCGAGCTGCTGCAGTGGAGCCTCAAACCTGATTTTGCGACCTGTCAGAAAACCGGCGACGCTGTCTGGGCGGAATATGCAGGCGGGCAGGATTGTATCCGCTTTTTCTCAGGCGGCACCATCAAGGATGCGCCGGTGGTCATTGTTCTGCTGCGCGGCGATACCGTGGGCTGGGTGAAACGCAAGCCGGCAGATATTCCCGACAATACGGTAGAAGCGCAGAAAGGCCGCGCGGAACGAACAGCGCAGGTGATCGATGTTCCTGTCATTGTGCTGGAGCGGCCCGGAACTTTCGGTTCAACCGGCAACCACTTGCGGAGACGACAGGCGCCCGAATTCTTGGCGCTGAATTCTGCGCTGGATGCAATCAAACAGCGATACAACATCCAGCAGTTTGTGCTGATGGGGCATAGCGGCGGTGCAACTGCGGCTGCAGCTTTGCTCACCCTTGGGCGCAATGATGTTTCCTGCGTGGTGTTGACGTCGGGTGCATTCGGTCTTCTGGAACGTGCGCAGATGTTGCGTGCTGAATCCGGGCTGAAGCAACGGCCCGGACGTGATACGACCGGACTGCCAGCCCCCTATGATCCGATGGAACATATCCGTGGAATCGTACGAAACCCGCAGCTGAAGATTATTGTGATTGGAAATCCGAGGGATCGCGTTGCGCCATTTGTTTTGCAGCGCCGTTTTGTCGATTTGTTGAATGGGAATGGATATTCCGCACAGCTTATGACTTACGGCGCTTTTCCGCCACAATACCATAAGCTGCGCGACGATATCGGCTTGAAGCAAGCAGCGACCTGCGCAAAGCAGCTGTAGCTTTAGGCAATCAAGTTGATTTGTCGGAAAAAAGCTACTTCACTTTGAAGTGATGGTAGCGGAGGACGGATTCGAACCGCCGACACAAGGATTATGATTCCTCTGCTCTAACCTACTGAGCTACTCCGCCACGTTTTCTGCGAACTCTGTTCACCACCGTTTCTAGTGTTTTGAACGAATGATTTCGCAAGGAATGGCGGCGGTATATGTGGGGAACGGGACCCTGTCAAGCACTCTTCGCATAGCTTTCGTCTTGTTTTCCACGTTTTGCGTAGATAAGTAACTAGCGGAAAGCAAAGGCTTAGTTTTATGGCACCTCGTATTGCGGTTTTGGGTTGTGGCTATTGGGGCGGCAACCATATTCGTACCTTGAAGGGGCTCGGTGTCCTTCAGGGTGTTTCTGACGCCAATCCACAGAATGCGGAACGATTCGCTTCTGAGTTCGGTGTTCCCAACATTCCGGTCGATGAACTCTTCTCGCATCCCGATATTGATGGCATCGTTTTGGCGCTGCCTGCGCAGTTTCATGCGCAATATGCGATTGAAGCAGTGAAAAACGGCAAAGACGTTCTGGTTGAAAAGCCGATCGCGCTGGAAGTTGCCGATGCGGAAGCAGAAGTGGCAGCCGCACGCGAAAATGGTCGCGTGTTCATGGTCGGGCATATTCTGCGCTTCCATCCGGCATTTGAGAAGCTGCTCGACATGGTGAAGGGCGGAGAGCTCGGCGATATTCGCTATGTGCATTCGCACCGCGTCGGTTTCGGAAAATTCCACGACAAGTTCGATGCGCTTTGGGATCTCGCCCCGCACGACCTTTCGATGATCCTCGCCATCACTGGCGAAGAACCGTCAGCTGTTCGCGGAGAAGGCACGGCGATCATCGACAAGATCAGCGATTTTGCGCATGTGCATCTCGAATTCCCGAGCGGCATTCGCGGCCATCTTTTCGCTTCCCGAATGAATTCCTATCGTGAGCGCCGCCTGAGCGTGACGGGAACCAAGGGTATGCTTGTCTTTGATGATGCCGAACCTTGGGATCGGAAGCTTGCATTCTACAAGCACGAAGTATGGCGCGAGAATGATCAGTGGGCTTTCAAATCGGTCGATCCGATCTATATCCCCGTCGAGGAAGGAATGCCGCTGACACGCGAGTTGCAGCATTTCCTGCACTGCATCGAAACGCGCGAAAATCCGCGCACTGATGGGCAGGAAGCAATCAACGTATTGCGCATTCTGACCGAAGGATCGGTCATTCATTCCAGATAACACGCACTTGACGGAAATTTCTGTCAAGCGGTGTTACGGGAATAGCAAAACTTTGAACGCTCCACCCATGGCAGGGCGGGGCGTGAAGGAATAAGAGAATTGTCGTGGATTCGCTGAGCATTCTCAGTAAACCAGATAAATTGGAGCCAACATGCAGTTCATTGATCTTGGAGCGCAACGCGCGCGTATCGAAGACCGTCTTAATGCCGCCGTTTCCAAGGTTGTTGCGGAAGGCCGTTACATTCTCGGTCCTGAAGTGGCTGAGTTCGAAAAGAAGCTCGGTGAATATCTGGGCGTGGAACATGTGATCGCTTGCGCCAACGGCACCGACGCCTTGCAGATGCCTTTGATGGCGCGCGGCATCGGCCCGGGCCATGCCGTTTTCGTTCCGTCGTTCACGTTTGCCGCAACCGCTGAAGTTGTTGCCCTTGTCGGTGCAGAGCCGGTTTTCGTCGACGTCGATGCCGACACCTACAACATGAATATAGAACAGCTTGAAGCTGCCATTGCTGCTGTCCGCAAGGAAGGTCGTCTTGAGCCAAAGGCAATCATTCCTGTCGATCTGTTTGGTCTTGCTGCTGATTACAACCGCATCACCGCAGTTGCTGATCGCGAAAACCTGTTTGTGATCGAAGATGCGGCGCAGTCGATTGGCGGCAAGCGCGACAACGTCATGTGCGGTGCTTTCGGCCATGTCGGTGCGACGAGCTTTTACCCTGCCAAGCCGCTCGGCTGCTATGGCGACGGCGGTGCAATGTTCACCAACGATGCCGAACTGGCCGACACGCTGCGTTCCGTTCTGTTTCACGGCAAGGGCGAAACGCAGTATGACAATGTTCGCATCGGTCTCAACTCGCGTCTCGACACCATCCAGGCAGCTATTCTTTTGGAAAAGCTGGCGATCCTTGAAGACGAAATGGAAGCGCGCGACCGTATTGCCAAGCGCTACAATGAGCTGCTCAAGGATGTGGTCAAGGTTCCGGGTCTGCCTGCTGGCAATCGTTCGGCCTGGGCACAGTATTCGATTGAAAGCGAAAACCGCGATGGTCTGAAGGCGCATCTTCAGGCAGCCGGCGTTCCATCGGTCATCTACTATGTAAAGCCTTTGCATCTGCAGACGGCATACAAGCATTATCCGATTGCACCGGGTGGCCTGCCTGTTTCGGAAGCGCTGCCTGCACGCATCCTCAGCCTGCCGATGCATCCTTACCTTTCGGAAGAAGATCAGGACAAGATCATCGGTGCGATCCGTGGTTTCCACGGCAAGTAAGCCTGATTTACCAGTGATTGAGAAAAGCCCGGCGAAAGTCGGGCTTTCTTATTTTTGCCTTCTGGCAATGCGCGACGCGACGAAGCGGGCAATTGCCGGACCAGCAAGCAGCACGATGAAAAAGCGGCTGGTTTGCATGGCGATGATGAATGGCAGATCGACATTGCTCGATGCTGCGATAATGGCCACGGTATCTGCGCCGCCGGGGCTGGTGGCGAGGTAAGCGGTGAGTGGATCAAGGTCCAGCACATGGCCGAGTGTCATGCCGAACAGGCCACAAACGGCAATCAGAATAAGCGCTGATGCGAGCACAGCCGGGAAGGCGCGGGCAGCGTGTGCAATGATTGCACGGGTAAAGCCAAGGCCAATGCGCCAGCCGATGAATATATAGCTCGCAGCCAGCAGCCATGGCGGCAGATCAATGACCATAAGGCCGAAATCCTGCAACAAGGCACCGAGCGCCAGCGGTACGAGCATCGCTCCGGTTGGAATGCGTGATATTTGACCCAGAAAGGCGCCGCAGACGATCAAGGCGAGGGTCGGGCCAAGCGTATGCCAGTTTATTGCCGGAAACCATTCTACGGCCGCTGGAGCGACTGTTTCGACATCGGCTGTGAACATGACAACAAGCGATGCAGTGGTTGCCACCAACACCACGCGCAAATATTGCATGAAGGCGATAAGTCGTGCGTCCGACCCAAAGGATTCAGCCATGAGCACGATTGCTGTCGCAGCCCCTGGCGAGACACCCCAGACGGCGGTTGTTCCGGGCAAAACGCGAAAGCGCGCCAGAAGATAGCCGATTGTGGTGCTGGCGAGCAGCGTGAAGCCCGTCGAAAACAGGATGATCGGCAGGTGTTGTCCCATATTGCTGAAGAATTCAGCGGTCATGGCACGGGCGATCAACAGGCCGACAATCGCCTGTGCGAGCAGAGAGAAATTCTTGTGGACCTTGATCGTGCTCTCACGAGACGCGAGAAAGATGGCGCCCAGCATCGCGCCAAGCAGCAAAGCTGCGGGTAATCCCAGCATTTCTCCGAGGAAGATCAGCAAGGCAGAGGCGATCAGCAGCACGCCCCACTGGACTGGCTTCGGTGTATTGCTGAACGTGAACGTATTGCGGGCCTTTTCTTGCCCGGGGGGGACGGGTTTTTGCATCGCGCTTCTTCCCTACAACTAGCGAAGGTGAGAATGCAAACGCGTTTTTCCCCCAAGGGCATATATGCTGCGAGAAGAAACTCACGCGGTTCGTGCCATCAAACGATGGTGCCGAATTCCATGCTGACGGGATCAATCAGCGACAGGAATGCATCGCAATCTGCATTGCCTTGCCAGCTTGCACAAATTTCGGTGGCGGTGGTCTGATTATCGGCGAAGGCCAGATCGACAAATGTCCCATCAGCGAGTTTTACGAGATGCTGTGCAAGCCAGCCCGACTGATGCGAGAGGTGGTTGCTCACCATCGCGGTATAGGCGTCTCGCATGGCTTGTTCATCCACGCCGGCTTTCAATCGGAAGCGCCCGAGTTCTAGGCCGTTGCCTGATATTACCGGCTGCTGCGGCTCTGCCTGGGCTTGGTAATGGCCTATCGATACCATTTCTTTTAGCGTTTCTCTAAAGGCGGCAAATTCAGGTGCGGTGCTAACAAGCTTTACTGCAGCCAGCGCATCATCCAGCGTGGACCAGGAAACGAGATCAACACGATCTCCCGCATCCGTTATGCCGCTAAATGGCACCCAAGAGATGAAGCCAGGAAGAGCACAGATTTGTTCGCGTGCGTTTTCGCGTTCCTTATCTGCGCTGGTTATGTCGTTGACCTTATATGTTACAATTTCGAAGTATGGCGTGTTCAAGAAAAGCTCCTGTATGTTTGGTGAGCTTCACATACACGGAGCCCCTGACAGTTCCTGTCAGGGGTGTGCTATAGGCTTGGCGCATGAAAACACTGCGGCTCTTTTCTCTCCTCGATAGACTTCGTTCGGCTTCTGCGCCCGTTTCGGCGGAGGTGCTTGCCGATATGCTGGAAGTGTCACCGCGCACGATCTATCGCGATATGGCGACGCTGGTTGCAATGGGCGCACCGGTCAGAGGTGAAGCCGGATTGGGTTATCAGCTTGAGAAAGGTTACTTTCTGCCGCCGCTTCACTTCGATGCTGATGAGCTGGAAGCCATTATGCTCGGTGTGAGGCTTGTTATGGCCAGAGGTGATGGCGATCTTAGTGCCGCAGCGCAGCGCGTTTCGGGAAAAATCAGTTCAACGATGCAGGCCGGGGCGGGGGATCGATACAAGAACCTGCCATTGAGGGCTGTGTCGAAATTGACCGAGGAACACAGCAAGGCGAACCTGCATCTTTCATTTCTACGGCGTGCGGTTCGTGATCGCGTGGTTGTTACGCTCGAATATCTTGATCTGAAAGACAACATCACAGAGCGTATTGTAAGGCCACTTGGTTTAACGATGTTCGATGCGGTCTGGCTGCTGACAGGTTGGTGTGAAAGTCGCAATGATTTCCGGAATTTCCGTCTCGACCGGATCAGTAAGGTTGAAACTGCCGGTCAGGTGTTTCGGCATCAGAAGGGGCAGCGCTTCGAGGACTATCTGCTCACGCTTTAAAGCGCCTATGGTTTGGCTAAGCAGACTACAGCATAATTCCTTAAACTTGAATCAGTTTAAGGTAAAATTATGCTGTAAATATAAAGTTTTAGAGCGACCTTGTGCGCCCGGAAGGGCGCACGGCGCTCTAGCGCTCTCAAGGCTAAAAATACGAAAGGCACGGCTCCCCCGCAGAAGCCGCGCCTCATTTTTCCGAAATCCAAAGACTTTGCAGTTCGTAATCTTAGCCGATCATCGCGCGCCGCTGATTGACCGGCCGTTCCACGACATCACGCGGGGCTTTTACGCCGTCGCGCTCTTCCAGTGCTTCGGCTTTCGCAAGGTCAGCCTCAGCCACAACCAGTTCGGCCTCGGCGCCTTCCTTCTGCTGCATCAGATCGCGAATCGAACCAAACAGGTTATCGCGCCGCTGGCGCGCTGCCTTTGCGAAGGTCGGATAGGCAAAATGATTGATGTCAGTGATGCCTGCCTTCTTCTCTTCCGATAGAATCTGGGCGTCGAGTTCTCCGGCCATCCGCTCGAACTCGCCGATCATCAAGTCAAGTTGGCCCAGCTGACGGCGCTTTTCCTTCACCTGGAACAATTTCAGCCTGACGAGGCTTTCACGTGGCTTCATACGCAATACTCCTTGAACACCAACCAGCTCTCTTAACGTTGGGGCGTTCCCCCCGACTTTATTAACAGGCATATATGCGGGCGGTTTTCCCACAATATGCCGTGAAATCCGTTGCAATGCTTGGCTTTTAAGGGCTCCAGCTCTGCCACCAATTTTAAGAACAGCCTCAATAAGCGAAACAAAAAGTTAAGATTTCGCCCTTTTGGTAACCATTCCTTTACCGGCAACGTTAATCATACGCGTTAGGAATTAAGGCTCGGTAAATCTGGTGTGGTTTTTGAGTAACAGGTGAAAGCTAGAGTCAAATGAATCACTTAGGAAGTTTTCTTAATGTGATTCATAAGGGTCTAATGAGTCGAATAATTACATATGATTCAGTCGGATAAGAGTTTTTTCTAAACTGGAAAGAATTGTACTTGCCAACCGGAATCATATTTTGTTAACCATTTGCAGGCACCTTCATGCTAAGGCAACGACAGTTCCGTCAGCTGCCGTGAGGGAAAACTGATCAGCGGCGGAAAGGGGATAAGATATGCGCGTCCTTTTGATTGAAGACGACAGTGCTATCGCACAGAGCATTGAATTGATGCTGAAGTCCGAGAGCTTCAATGTCTACACCACCGATCTGGGTGAAGAAGGCATCGATCTCGGCAAGCTTTATGATTACGACATCATCTTGCTGGACCTGAACTTGCCGGACATGTCCGGTTATGAAGTTCTGCGTACCTTGCGCCTCTCGAAGGTCAAGACACCAATCCTTATCCTCTCCGGCATGGCTGGCATTGAGGACAAGGTTCGCGGTCTGGGCTTCGGTGCAGACGACTACATGACGAAGCCGTTCCACAAGGACGAGCTGATCGCCCGTATTCATGCGATTGTTCGTCGCTCCAAGGGCCATGCCCAGTCGGTCATCACCACTGGCGACCTGATTGTTAACCTCGACGCCAAGACGGTTGAGGTTGGTGGTCAGCGCGTTCACCTGACCGGCAAAGAATATCAGATGCTCGAGCTTCTTTCGCTCCGCAAGGGCACGACGCTCACCAAGGAAATGTTCCTCAACCACCTTTATGGCGGCATGGACGAGCCTGAGCTGAAGATCATCGACGTGTTTATCTGCAAGCTGCGCAAGAAGCTTGATGCCGTTTCCGGCAGCCAGAGCTACATCGAAACCGTTTGGGGTCGCGGCTATGTGCTGCGCGAGCCAGATGGCACAGAACTGCGCGAAAGCGCATAAGCGCTTAGCAGTTTTGCTGGAAGTACCTGATTGAATAAGGCTCCGCGTAAGCGGGGCCTTTTCTTATATGAGGCCGCAAACAAAAAAGGCGCAGGTTTTACCCTGCGCCTTTTGCTTAAAGAAATGCTTCTTATTCTGCGGCGAAGACGATGTCTTCGGCAGTCGCATGGATGGAAATGGTCATGCCTGCATCTTCAGCCAGAAGCAGTGTGTAATATGGCTGAACCGAATGGGCGTCGATTGGCTCTTCCGGCTCTGCGCCTGAATGCAGTTCGAGGAACTTTGGCGGTACGCGTAGCATCCGGCCTTTTGCGGTGATGACAAAACGTGGATTGGTGTCGCCGTTTTCGAGGCGAACAGCCAGCGAACCGCCGCGTGGAATGGCTGCATTGCTGATCAGAAGCAGGTTGAGCAAAAGCTTGACCTTGTTCTTTGGCAGCAGAACGCGGGCGCCTTCCCAGGTCAGTTCCGGCTTTTCATTCTTGAAATATTCGGTTGCGACATGCTGCGCATCGCCGGTATCGATCTGTACGCCTGCGGAACCGGCTGCACCGAACGCGATGCGGGCAAATTGAAGGCGGGCCGAAGCATTGCGCGCGCTCGACTTGATAAGCGCCATTGCGTCTTCGTCAGCGCCACCTTCTTCGAGCAGTTCGAGACCATTGTTAATGGCGCCAACCGGCGAGATGATGTCATGACAGATCCGGCTGCACAGAAGCGCACCAAGATCGAGTGCGGACAGGGTAACGGGCAATGGCATGGTGTTTTCTCCAGGCGCGAACCGGCTCTGCGAATCGACTTTGTAATCGAATGTCAGGCGGCAATCAGTTGATGAGCATAAATCCCGACGAATCACCACCGGGAACCTTGGGAATCTGGATACACGCGACGTCCTGTTGCCGCAAGAAAGCTGTTTTTTGCCGCCATTCTAAAGCCAATTTCGGCGCTTAAAGATTTAGACAATAAATTCGCGGTTAAACTACGCGCGATTCGGCAAAGTGCTCGCAAGAAGCGCTGCCAGGCTTTTAACAGGGCCGTCAGACAGAGAAGCTGGTAGGCAAAAGGAATTATAGATGGCCATACCGTCCCTGTCGCAGATCAGGTTCCGCAACGCGGCGTATATTGTAGCGTTCTTTGCGGCCTTTCTGATCTCCATCATCGCCGTGCCGCACAAAGCGCAGGCACAGAGCAGCAACACATATTCGGCCGAGGAAGTTGTTGAATCCGGACACCGGTTCTTCGGTTCGACATCTGGCGGTATCGCCAGCGCAGTCGAAAAGGCGTTCCAGAGCTTCGGTCTTCCCAATGGCTATATTCTGGGTGAAGAGGGCTCCGGTGCCTTCATAGGTGGTCTCACCTATGGCGAAGGTACGCTCTACACCAAGAATGCTGGCGATCATCGCACGTTCTGGCAGGGTCCGTCGCTCGGCTGGGATTTTGGCGGGCAAGGCTCGCGCGTCATGATGCTCGTCTATAATCTTGACGATATTCAGAGCCTCTATGGGCGTTATGCCGGCGTTGCAGGTTCTGCTTATGTGATCGCCGGAGCAGGCTTCAACGTGCTCAAGCGTCAGAATATCATGCTGGTGCCAATTCGTACGGGCGTTGGTGCCCGCCTTGGCGTCAATATTGGTTATCTGAAGCTTTCTGCGGCGCCGACCTGGAACCCATTCTGATTTGGACTGGCGTTCTAGCTGGAAAGCGGAATGCCGCTCCATTATAAATAACAACCAGCCAAGTCTTTTGGCTGGTCCATTTTCCCGTTTAGTGACAAAGCCGTGATCCAGTCTGCGCTCATTTTCATACTTGGCGTTCTCGTGGCGGTTTTCGTCGTGGTTCTGCTTGGCCCTTCGGTTTGGCGCCGCGCTTTCTTTCTGGCGCGTCGGCAGGTTCAAGCCGAACTGCCGATAACGCTTGCTGAAATCAGAGCGGATCGGGATGGCCTGAGAGCCGAACATGCGGTGGTGGCCAGCAAGCTTGCACA
The DNA here is from genome assembly GCF_040369775.1 of Brucella sp. NBRC 12953. Lineage (NCBI taxonomy): Bacteria > Pseudomonadati > Pseudomonadota > Alphaproteobacteria > Hyphomicrobiales > Brucellaceae > Brucella > Brucella sp. NBRC 12953. Next base: position 350,230 of record NZ_BAABSV010000004.1, on the reverse strand, counting down.
GCAGCTCAAGCTTGAACGTGATAAATCATCCGGCCAGCTGATCGAGCTCGGCAAGCAGCATGATGAACTCAAGCGTTTCGCTTCATTGGAAAATGATATCGCACAGCTAAAAGAGACGCTGGCGGAACGTGCAAAGCAGGTCGCAGAAACGATATCGGAACGCGACACTGCTGCTGAAAAAGCAGAAATTGTTGAGGCCGAGGTTGAGCGGCTGCAGAAACATCTTTCATCTCTCGAAGAACTGGCCGATACGCTACGTATCGAAATGAGTGCCAAAGAGACCGAACATGGTCGTCTGATGAATGAGATGAGCGAAATGCGTCGGGAACGTAAAGATGCATCTGCCCGCTATAATGAGGTTTCGACGCAATTGACGACAGCACAGACTGAATTAAAGAGCGAGAAGCGCCGCAATACTGAATTGCAGGCCAAACTCGACAAGCTGATTACCGATTTCTCCGACGCTCAGGAAAAGCTGGAGCGCTTTACCCGCAATGGTTCGGCATCAAACGCCGAAACAGAGCAACCCGCAGAATTCTCAAAAGAAAATGCGGCTCTTCGCGAAGAGATGGCAGCCTTGGCCGCGCGCATGGTTGCAGCTACCGCAGAGAAGGAAGGCGAAAACTCGCCTATCCATAAGTTGCTTGACGCTGAAGGTTCAGTTGGCAAGGGCAAAAATGCCAGCCCAAAGAGCCTTGCCAGTCGCATCCGCGATCTGCGCTGATATCAATCACTGGCTATAACGTCTGACCAATCTGGATGGCGCTTGACCTGCGCCTGCATGAAACTGCAGCGTGGGATGATTTTCCAGCCGGTTTTACGGGCGTCTTCGACAGCATTTAGCGCTAAGGCCTGCGCTACACCTTTGCCACGCATGGAATCGGGCACGAAGGTGTGATCGATGGAGATGAGTGCAGGCCCGAGCTTTGTATAAGTCATCTCCGCTTCGTCGCCATCGATATTGGCAAAGTAACGACCGCTATCGGTGCTGTCGGCTTTCTGGATCTGAATATTTTCGGCCATTCTGCTCTCCCCATGAGGGTTTCAGTTCTCATTGATATAGTGATGAACGGCCAAAGAAAAACCCCGGCCGGTTAACCCGGCCGGGGCTTAATTTGCGTATCTGCCTTTTCCGGAGAAACCGGCAGATTTTTAGTGTCTATACTGCTGGATACGTGTGGTCCTGAGACCGGCGAGACCATGCTCATCGATCGAGGACTGCCAGCCAAGAAATTCCTCCACCGTCAAGGTATAACGCTGACATGCTTCCTCAAGGCTGAGAAGCCCACCGCGTACAGCGGCGACAACTTCAGCCTTACGGCGAATGACCCAGCGCCTTGTAGTGGCGGGCGGGAGGTCCGCGATGGTCAGTGGACTGCCATCAGGACCGATAACATATTTTATACGCGGTCTTGTCAGATCGGTCATTGTACTCTCTACACAACACTCAAGGACCTAATCGAGACCGAGACTAACGCCACAGCTTTAAGAATTACCTAAACAGGCGGTAACTCTCTGGTAACACTTGCAAAAAAATGACTTATTTCGAAAGAAAGTCATAAAAAAACCTGGCTTGGCAGGCATTTGATAAAAAGTCTCACGGGAATTTGTGGTTGCAATGCCGCAAAACGGCCACTGTTTTTGCTGCGACATCTTGGCAAGTACCCGTTGTGTGACCTATATAGGGCACAAACCTAAACTTTTAAAAGCAGGGCATTTGCCCGGAAGCTGGAAATAATCATGAGCCTGAACAGCCTCGATCTACCGGGAAAGCCGGAAGACACGCGCGTTGTCGTCGCCATGTCGGGCGGCGTCGATTCCTCTGTTGTGGCAGGCATTCTCAAACGTGAAGGCTATGATGTTGTTGGCGTAACGCTGCAGCTTTACGACCATGGTGCGGCAGTGCATCGCGCCGGTTCTTGCTGCGCTGGCCAGGACATTGAAGATGCCCGCCGCGTTTCAGAAAGCCTCGGCATTCCTCATTATGTATTGGATTATGAAGCACGCTTTCGTGAAGCTGTGATCGATCCATTTGCAAATTCCTATGTGAGCGGTGAAACGCCGATTCCATGCGTATCCTGCAACCAGACTGTAAAGTTTGCCGATCTTCTGCAGACTGCGCGTGAGCTTGGTGCCGATGCGCTGGCTACCGGCCACTATATTCGCAGCAGTCAGAATGGCGACCATCGTGCGATGTTCCGCCCTGTCGATTCGGACCGTGATCAGAGCTACTTCCTGTTTGCGACCACGCAGGACCAGATCGATTATCTGCGTTTCCCGCTGGGCCATCTGCCAAAGGCACAGGTTCGCGAAATCGCCGAAGAAATGGGCCTGACGGTCGCCAAGAAGCAGGATAGTCAGGACATCTGCTTTGTTCCGCAGGGCAAATATTCCGACATCATTTCCAAGCTGAAGCCTGAAGCGGCAACGCCGGGCGATATCGTTCATATTGATGGTCGTGTGCTCGGTCGCCATGATGGCATTGTTCATTATACGGTCGGCCAGCGCCGTGGCATTGGTGTTGCAACCGGTGAACCGCTTTATGTGGTGCATCTTGATGCTGCCAATACGCGTGTGATTGTTGGCCCGCGTGAAGCCCTTGAAACCCATAAGGTTTTCTTGCGCGATGTTAACTGGCTCGGCGATGGTGCGCTGGACGCGCTGCCAAAGGGCGGTATTGAAGTCTTCGCAAAGGTTCGCTCGACGCGTCCGCCACGTCCAGCTGTTCTGCATCATGCAGATGGCAAGACCTGGGTGGAGCTGGTCGACGGCGAAAGCGGTATCGCACCCGGGCAGGCGTGCGTTCTCTATTCAGATGATTCGAACACTGCGCGTGTGTTTGGCGGCGGTTTCATCGGTCGCTCCGAACGTGAACCGCAGGCAGAAGAAATGCTGCGTCGTCTGGTTGCCAATACCTCAAAGGTATCTGCAGCTTAGAGCGCGACATATGCGTTTACAGCGGTCCAGTTAAGAAAGAATCGTTGGAACCGCTGTAACTGTTTGTTTTTACGCATTATCCGACGCAAAACCGCTTCGCACTTTTGCTGGAAATGCTATAAAATCAAAAGCCTCCGACATTGTTCGGAGGCTTTTTCATTTGAATAGCAAGTTTTAATCGAAACGACTGAAGCGGGATAATGCTATGCCCGACGCCGTTGCCACGTTGAGGCTATCGAACTCTTTGGACATCGGTATGCGTGCCGTTGCTAATCGCTGTAATAGGTGAGGGGGCAAACCTTCGCCTTCCGTACCTAACAGCAAAGCCTGTTTTTTATGGTCCGGCGCCTTGAAGATGCTTGTTTCAGAAGAAGGGCTTAGTGCCAATATGTTGAAGTTGGCAGCTTGCAGCGCTGCAATGATCTCTTCGATAGAGGCACCGTGGAAATATGGCATTTTCAGCGTGGCACCAACAGAAACGCGAATGGCTTTTCGGTAAAGTGGATCGCAGCAGGTCTCATCCATAAGAACACAATCCGCTTCAAATGCTGCCGCATTGCGGAAGATCGAGCCGACATTGTCGTGATTGGAAATGCCACACAGCACAACAACCAGAGCGTTCTCTGGTAACTGGCCGACCATTTCTTCAAGGGTTGGCTGAGTTTTGCGTCGTCCGACCGCGAGAATGCCGCGATGGACGTGAAATCCTGCAACTTCATCCATAACAGATTGAGGCACAGAATAGACAGCGACGCCATCGGGACGCTGTTTTAGTTGCTCCTCAAGCCCGTTCAGGCGATTTTCCAGAACGAGCAAGGATTCTGTTTGAAAGCGTGCATGAGAGGAGAACAGGACGTTAACGACCACTTTTCCCTCAGCGATGAAACGCTGCTGGCGGCCGACAAGATCTTTTTCACGAATGTTCGTGTAGGGGGATAAACGAGCATCGGCAGAATCAGAGATGCTTACGACAAAGTCGTGCGATCCGGTTTGTTCCTTCATCGCACGACTTAGCCTCATATAGGTGCGTTATTGGTGAACGACCGCAGCAATCTCACGTCGACGCGGTGCAGGACTCATATAGAGACTTGAAAGCGTAGACAACATCAACTCGATGTGTGGTGAAGATACCATGTAATATATGGTTTGCGCGTCACGCCGCGTCGATACGAGGTCAAGTGCCCGTAGTTTTGCGAGGTGCTGGGATAGCGCGGATTGGCTAAGATCAATTGCTTTTGCTAAAGCACCAACAGACATTTCATTGTGAAGTAACTTGCACAAAATGAGTAGTCTTTTGTTGTTAGCAAGAGCTGAAAGAAAATCAGCCGCTTGATCAACGTTTTCTATTAAATCAAAAAAATTATGTTCATTGGTCATTTGCAGTCATACCCCCGTAAGACAGCATTCGGTTAAAAAAATGCCTGTGGTTCATTAGCCGCAGACACCCCAAAATTAATACTATACCGAGAAATTGAAAAGGGCTTGCTTATATTAACCAGCTCAAAAAATCATCGATTTGTCCCAAAAATAGCAGGGTTTTGTTTCAGCGCTCGGCTTTGAACAAGTCTTGCAGCATTTTCATTGCGTTCTCACCAGAATCGGCCTGAGCGGAAAAATCAGAGCGGATGATGTGGTCACCACTCGACATATTGAAGCCGTCGGGATCGAAACTCGTTATCTTCCAGTTTTTTGCCACGTCCTTGTGACGGGCGGCGTGAAGATTGATTTCGTTACCATATTTGTTGTTGAGGTCATCAATCGTGTCCTGTTCGGAAACCGCGATTGCGCCGACGCTCTCAGGCGGGTTTATGAGGTCGTTATCGGTCAGATTAAATGCCTTGCCGAAGCCGCCATTCAGGCTGGCAGACTCAATGGTAAGTCGGAAAAAGGCAAAATCTCCCAGGTCGACATATAAAGCGCCCTTGGGATTATGGTTGAGATAACGCCGTCTTACACGAGGATACTCGCTAGAGCTTCGTTCAATTTTGTTGGCATTACAGTGAAGGGTAATGCGCGGATGGGCGAGCGGATCTCCCTTTCCTGCCTCACCAAGCAGCAGCGAGCAGGCGGGATTGGCGATTAACCCGGGGGTATGCGCTGCCAGTGGCGAAATGAGAATAATCGGCGTTCCGTCGATGTCCGTGGCGACAGCCACTCGGCTTGCAAGCGGTCTGCCCGTCTTGGGATCAAAGACTGCGATTGCGCCATAACGGGACGTGCGCAGCAAGGCTTTGGCCAACTGGATCGCTTCTGGCGTGGTGGGCCGAATAGGACTTTTTTCTTCGGGCATGGAAAGTAACTCAAATGTGAGTGAATTTATCCAGTTAATAGCTCATCCGCATATTGGAGTATAGAAGCGGATCAATTTTTGCTTATCGAAGAGTGATGGCCTGTAGCAATATCCAATCTTTTGCTAAATTATGTTTGGAGTACGAATGCATAATGTGCCGAACAGTACACCTCTGACGGGATGTCAGGTGGCTGTTGTCGCACATATTTTAGATGCGAAGATTATTATAATTCCATACCGTTTAGCGCAATTTTCTAAAACCCAACGCTGTCATGGAATAAAAATCTAATAAAACTGGGTAAAATCGGTTGAGAATATGACGCGATTCTAAAAATTGCGCTTGCATTGTGGCAAGCCAAGCGTTTCGATAAGGTCCAATTGCGTGCTTAGGGTGCGCGCAATATTATTTTCCGTGGAGGCGGGCACTACAATGAAATTCTACCAGAAACTTTTGGCGGCAACTGCAGTTGTCGCTCTAATGAGCGGCGCTGCATCGGCTAAGACCTTTGTATATTGCTCGCCAGCATCGCCTGAGGGCTTTGATCCGGCAGCTTACACCGGTGGTGACACGTTCGATGCGTCGGCGCATCCGGTCTACAACCGCCTTGCAGAGTTCAAGAACGGCACGACCGAAGTCGTACCGGGTCTGGCAGAAAGCTGGGAAGTTTCGGAAGACGGTAAGGAATATACCTTCCATCTGCGTAAGGGCGTAAAGTTCCATTCGAGCGATTACTTCACGCCAACCCGTGATTTCAACGCTGACGACGTGATCCTTTCCTTCGACCGTATGGGTAACAAGGAAAACCCTTGGCACGAATATACGGCTGGCATTTCCTACGAATATTTCGATTCGATGGAAATGGGCTCGCTGATCAAGGAAATTCAGAAGATCGACGACAACACCGTCAAGTTCGTTCTGAACCGTTCGGAAGCTGCTTTCCTCGCCAATATCTCGATGCCTTTCGCTTCGATCATCTCGAAGGAATATACCGACAAGCTCGCAGCTGACGGTAAGAAGGACGATCTCAATCAGGTTCCTGTCGGCACTGGTCCTTTCCAGTTCGTAGCCTACCAAAAGGACGCTGTTGTTCGCTTCAAGGCTAACAAGGATTATTGGGGCGATAAGCCAAAGATCGACGATCTGGTTTTCGCAATCACGACCGATCCTGCAGTCCGCGCGCAGAAGCTCAAGGCTGGCGAATGCCACCTGATGTCTTATCCTGCTCCAGCAGACATCAAGGACCTTCAGGCTGATTCCAACCTTAAGGTTGACGAACAGGCTGGTCTGAACATTGCTTACTTCGCTTACAACACGACTGTCGCTCCATACGACAAGCCGGAAGTTCGTAAGGCACTCAACCAGGCTGTTAACAAGCAGGCTATCGTTGATGCAGTGTTCCAGGGTCAGGGACAGGTTGCTAAGAACCCGATCCCACCGACAATGTGGAGCTACAACGACAAGATCGAGGACGACAAGTACGATCCGGAAGCTGCCAAGAAGGCTCTCGAAGCCGCTGGCGTCAAGGATCTGAAAATGAAGCTCTGGGCAATGCCTGTGAGCCGTCCTTACATGCCAAACGCACGTCGTACTGCAGAACTCATGCAGTCCGATCTTGCCAAGGTTGGCGTAAGCGCTGAAATCGTTTCGATGGAATGGGGTGAATACCTCAAGAAGTCCGGCGAAAAGGACCGCGACGGTGCCGTCATCCTCGGCTGGACCGGTGACAATGGTGATCCGGACAACTTCCTCGGCACGCTTCTGGGCTGCGCCGGCGTTGGTTCGAACAACCGTGCACAGTGGTGCTACCAGCCGTTCGAAGACCTGATCCAGAAGGCAAAGGTCTCGACCAACCATGAAGAACGCGTCAAGCTTTATGAAGAAGCTCAGGTGATCTTCAAGGAGCAGGCTCCATGGAACACCATCGCTCACTCGACCGTATTCGTGCCGATGTCGGCCAAGGTTACGGGCTTCAAGCAGAGCCCGCTTGGTGATTATCGCTTCGAAGATGTCGATATCTCCGAGTAAAATCTAACAACACCAGCGGCCGGGTGTGGAGGTTTCCTCCGCACCCGGTCGGAGTTTTTGTATGTTTCGTTTTATATTAAACAAACTCATCTATCTGGTGCCGACTTTCATTGGCATCACGATCGTTGCTTTCGCATTCGTCCGCGTTCTACCGGGCGATCCCGTGCTGTTGATGGCAGGCGAACGCGGCGTCAGTCCTGAGCGCCATGCACAGCTGCTGGCTCAGCTCGGCTTTGACCGTCCGTTGTGGGAGCAATATATCAACTATGTCTGGAACCTTCTCAACGGTGACTTCGGCCAGTCTCTGGTCACGAAAAAGCCGGTTCTGACCGAATTCTTCGCCCTGTTCCCTGCAACTGTCGAGCTTTCAATCTGCGCGATTATCGTGGCTATCCTGGTTGGTATTCCTGCAGGTGTCATCGCAGCTGTGAAGCGCGGTTCATGGTTCGATCAGGGCCTGATGGGCATCTCGCTCGTTGGTTATTCGATGCCGATCTTTTGGTGGGCTTTGCTGCTCATCATCTTTTTCTCGGGCATGATGCAGTGGACGCCGGTTTCTGGCCGTATCTCATTGCTGTATTTCTTCCCGCCAGTAACGGGCTTCATGCTGATTGACAGCCTGCTGTCGGGTCAGAAGGGTGCTTTCGCTTCTGCGGCTTCGCATCTCATCCTGCCGACCATCGTGCTTGCAACGATCCCGCTTGCGGTGATTGCGCGCCAGACACGTTCGGCAATGCTGGAAGTGCTGGGTGAAGATTATGTGCGTACTGCTCGTGCAAAAGGCCTGCCGGTTCGCCGCGTTATCGGTCTTCATGCGTTGCGTAACGCAATGATCCCGGTCATCACCACCATTGGCCTTCAGGTCGGTGTGCTTATGGCGGGTGCTATCCTGACTGAGACCATCTTCTCATGGCCCGGAATTGGCAAATGGATGCTCGATTCCATTTCGCGTCGCGACTATCCGGTCGTGCAGAGCGGACTGCTGATTATCGCTTTCATCATCATGATCGTGAATCTGGTTGTCGATCTGCTTTACGGCCTGATCAATCCGCGTATCCGGCATAAGTGAGGGTATCATGACACACTCAGCAATTCAGCCGGAAGCCGTAAACGAAGTCGGAAAAATCCGTGCTTTGAAAGATTTCTGGTTCTATTTCAGCGTCAATCGCGGCGCTGTCATCGGTCTTTTCGTATTTCTGGCGCTTGTTATCGTCGCGATCCTCGCGCCGGTTCTCGCACCGCACAATCCTTCGGAACAGTTTCGTGACTTCATGCTGGTTCCTCCTTTCTGGGAACAGGGCGGCACAACACAGTTCCTGCTTGGCACGGATGCTGTCGGTCGCGATATGCTGTCGCGTTTGATCTATGGCGCTCAGTATTCGCTGCTGGTCGGCTTTGTCATCGTCATCATTTCGATGTGCCTTGGCATCACCATCGGCCTTCTCTCCGGCTATTTTGGCGGCGGTGTCGATACGATCTTCATGCGTATCATGGACGTCATTCTGGCGTTTCCATCGCTGTTGCTCGCACTGGTTCTGGTGGCGATTCTGGGACCAGGCCTCATCAACGCCGTTCTTGCGATCACGCTGGTTCTGCTTCCACACTTCTCACGCCTGACCCGCGCCGCTGTCATGGCCGAAAAGGAACGTGAATATGTGACCGCAGCCAAGCTTGCCGGTGCAAGCAAACTGCGTCTGATGTTCAAGACCATTCTGCCAAACTGCCTTGCACCTCTGGTTGTTCAGGCAACCATGTCGTTCTCCAACGCCATTCTCGACGTTGCAGCGCTTGGCTTCCTTGGTATGGGTGCGCAGCCGCCGACACCGGAATGGGGCACAATGCTTGCAGAAGCGCGTGAATTCATCATGCGCGCATGGTGGGTTGTGACTTTCCCGGGTCTAGCGATCCTGATCACCGTTCTCGCGATCAATCTGGTCGGCGATGGTCTGCGCGATGCGCTTGACCCGAAACTGAAGAGGAGCTGATCGATGGCTCTGCTTGAAATCAAGAACCTTACGGTTTCGTTTGATACCTCGACTGGCCCGTTCAAGGCGGTCGATGGCATCGATATCTCGGTGGACAAGGGCGAAGTCCTTGCCATCGTGGGTGAGTCAGGCTCTGGTAAATCCGTCGGTATGCTTGCTGTCATGGGCTTGCTGCCCAAGACTGCAACCGTAACCGCCGACAGCATGACGTTTGACGGACAAGACCTGAAAGGGATGTCCGACAAGGAACGCCGCAAGATTATCGGGCGCGATATTTCGATGATCTTTCAGGAGCCGGTTGCAAGCCTCAATCCGTGTTTCACGGTGGGCTATCAGCTTGAAGAAGTGCTTAAGCGCCATATGGGGCTTAAAGGTTCTGCAAGTCGTGCCCGTGCAATTGAACTTCTGGAACTCGTTGGCATCCGTGATGCTGCCGAGCGCCTGTCCAGCTTCCCGCATCAGATGTCTGGCGGTCAGTGCCAGCGCGTGATGATCGCAATTGCAATCGCCTGTAATCCGAAGCTGTTGATTGCCGACGAACCGACAACCGCGCTTGACGTGACGATCCAGAAGCAGATCCTCGATCTGCTGATGCGTCTTCAGGTGGAGCACGGCATGGGCCTCATCATGATTACCCATGATATGGGCGTTGTTGCCGAAACTGCTGACCGAGTGATCGTGCAGTATAAGGGCCACAAGATGGAAGACGCTGACGTGTTGTCGTTGTTTTCCGCGCCAAAGCACCCATATACGCGTGCGTTGCTTTCGGCTCTGCCGGAAAATGCGACTGGCGACCGTCTGCCGACGGTTTCCGATTTCGTCTTTGCAAACAATGCCGCAGGAGAAGCGTGATGAGCGAGATCGTTCTCGAAGCGCGCGATATCAAGCGCGACTACCATGTTGGCGGCGGTCTTTTTGGCAAGCCCAAGGTTGTTCATGCCGTCAAGGGCGTGAGCTTCAAGCTTGAAAAAGGCAAGACGCTCGCAATCGTCGGTGAATCAGGTTGCGGCAAGTCAACACTCGCCCGCATCCTGACCATGATCGACCCGCAGACCTCTGGCGATCTGATGATCGGCGGGAAGGATGTGAACATTGCCCGTGATGGTCTGACAGCCGAAATGCGCCAGAAGGTGCAGATCGTTTTCCAGAACCCTTACGGTTCGCTCAATCCGCGCCAGAAGATTGGTGATGTGCTGGCTGAGCCTCTGCTGCTCAACACCAATATGTCTGCCAAGGAACGTCGTGAAAAGTCGATGGAAATGCTGCTCAAGGTTGGTCTTGGCAAGGAGCATTTCAATCGCTACCCGCATATGTTCTCGGGCGGCCAGCGTCAGCGTATCGCTATTGCACGCGCATTGATGCTCAATCCGAAGCTGCTCATTCTTGATGAGCCGGTTTCGGCGCTCGATCTTTCTGTGCAGGCGCAGGTGCTCAATATTCTTGCTGATCTGCAGGAAGAATTTGGCCTGACTTACGTATTCATCAGCCACGATCTGTCGGTTGTCCGTTACATCGCTGACGATGTGATGGTGATGTATTTCGGTGAAGTTGTTGAATATGGCTCGCGTGACGACGTGTTTAACAACCCGCAGCACGACTATACGAAGAAGCTTTTTGCAGCCACGCCGCGTGCGGATGTGGATGCAATCCGCGCCCGTGTTGAAGCGCGTGCCGCTGCACGCGAGGCCGCACAGGCTTAAAGCCTTCAATCGATAATAAAAAACGCCGCCCTTTGAGGCGGCGTTTTTGTTTGAAGCCCTTGTTTTAGAGCGACTTTGTACGCCCATAAGGACGCACGGCACTCTATCCATTTGTCTTTACGTGCATCTTGTTCCGAAAACCGCTTCGCACTTTTCGGGATGCGCTCTAATGCTGACCGCGTTGCTGGTGCCAGGCAAGGGCGCGCACAATGTCATCGGCGGCAATTTTGCCGATGATGGCGCCATTCTCGACAATCCCCACATCCCCGCTGCTATCCGCAACTGCGCCCATCAGGTCGCGAATAAGGGTTTCGCGTCGAGCGGTTGCGGCAAAGGGGCGAGGTGCGGCAGTGCGGTCAAATGGCGTCATGATATCGCCTGCACACAAAACGCCGAGCGGGTTCATATGCGCTACGAAATCGGCGACATACTGATCCGCCGGCTGCAGAAGAATTTCCTGCGGTGTACCACATTGAACGATGCGGCCGCCTTCCATGATGGCGATGCGATTGCCGATTTTCATGGCTTCGTCGAGATCATGGCTCACGAAAACGATTGTCTTCTTGAGCCGTGACTGGAAAGCCAGCAGTTCATCCTGCAAACGCGTGCGGATCAACGGATCGAGCGCGGAAAACGGCTCATCCATGAGCAGAATCGGTGCCCCGGTTGCAAAGGCACGCGCCAGACCAACGCGCTGCTGCATACCGCCGGAAAGTTCGCCCACCTTGCGCTTGGCCCAGTCCTGCAAGCCCACCAGTTCAAGCTGCTTGCGCGCTTGTGCCAGCCGCTCGTCCTTGCGCATACCGGAGATTTCCAGTCCAAACGCGACGTTCTCTTCAACCGTGCGCCATGGCAGCAGACCAAACTGCTGAAACACCATTGAAACGAGTTCCGTGCGCAGATGGCGAAGCGTTCCCCGATCTGCTTTGCCGACATCGATAGTCCGCTCACCATCACGCACCAGTACGCGGCCGCGTGAAATCGGGTTGAGCCGGTTGATGGCACGCAGGAGTGTTGATTTTCCAGAACCCGAGAGCCCCATCAGGACGAGAATCTCGCCTTCCTGAATGTTGAGCGCGCAGTCATGCACGCCCAGAACGAGATCGGTTTCAGCCTGAATCTCCGAACGTGAAGCGCCCCGGTCCGCGAGTTCCAGCGCGTTATCGACATTTTTGCCGAAAATGATGCTTACATCTTCCAGTGCAATGATTGTCATGATCGGCTCCTATTTCTCGCGTCCGGCGCGGAAGATGCGGTCGAGCACGATAGCGACCACGACAATGACAAAGCCCGATTCAAAGCCCAGTGCGGTATTGACCGAGTTCAGGGCTCGAACGACCGGCACACCGAGGCCGTCAGCACCGACAAGCGCCGCAATCACCACCATGGAAAGCGACAGCATGATCGTCTGTGTCAGGCCGGCTAGAATTTGCGGCATGGCGTAAGGCAGCTCGATTTTCCAGAGAAGCTGTGTGCGGGATGCGCCGAAAGCTTCACCGGCTTCGATCAATGACGAAGGTGTTGATGAGATACCGAGATGGGTCAGTCGTACCGGCGCGGGCAGCACAAAGATCGCGGTTGCCAGCAGGCCAGGCACCATGCCGATGCCGAAGAATACGATGGCCGGGATCAGATAGACGAAGGTTGGCAACGTCTGCATCAGATCGAGAATCGGTCGCAGGACTGCATAAAGGGTAGGGCGGTGCGCTGCGGCGATGCCGAGCGGGACGCCAATTGCCATACAGAGGAAACAGGCCGACAGAACCAGCGTCAGTGTCTTGAGTGTGCCATCCCAATAGCCCTGATTGATGATGAACAGAAAACCCAGGATGGTGAGGATCACCACCGAGATGCGGCGCTGGATAAACCAGGCGATCACTGCAAAAATGACGATCAGGACGAGCGGATGCGGCAGTTGTAACAGATACAACAGGCCGTCGATAAGCCACTGCATAACCGCAGCCAGCCCATCGAAAAAGCCACCCATATTGTCCGTGAGCCAATCGACCACCGATTTTGCGGTGGGTCCGACCGGAATTTTATAGTCCGTCAGCCAGTTCAACGATTATGTCTCCTGCCGCGTTCTTTCAGTCGTGGAGCGTGGTGCGACCTGCTTTATCAGATCGCTTCGCTGCTCCAGCTGTTTATCTTAACGCGCATCCTGTCCGAAAACCGCTTCACCCTTTTCGGGATGCGCTTCGATAGTTTACCTACAAAAGAGTAGGCCGCGGTAATCCGCGGCCTGACTTTCTAAGGATTACAGGCCCAGTTCCGACTTAACGGCTGGCAGACCTTCCTTGCCGTCAACGGTGGTCACACCGTCAAGCCACTTGTCGAGCACAGCAGGATTTGCCTTGAGCCAGGCAGTTGCGGCCTTTGCCGGATCTTCGCCATCGTCGAGAATCTTGCCCATGATCTCGTTTTCCATTTCAAGCTGGAACTCAAGATTGGTCAGGAACTTGCCGACATTCGGGCATTCCTGCGTATAGCCAGCACGGACATTTGTTTCGACCTTCGCGCCACCAAGGTTTGGTCCGAAGAAGTCGTCGCCGCCGGTCAGATAAGCGATCTCAAAGCGCTTGTTCATCGGATGCGGTTCCCATGCGAGGAAGACGACCGGGTCTTTGCTTTTGATGCTGCGGGCTACCTGCGCCAGCATTCCCTGTTCAGACGATTCAGCCAGTTCGAACGACTTGAGGCCGAACGCATCCTTGCTGATCATGTCGAGAATCAGACGATTGCCGTCATTGCCCGGTTCAATGCCGTAAATCTTGCCGCCGAGCTTGTCCTTGAAAGTGGCGATGTCTTTGAAGTCCTTAAGGCCTTCGTCATAGGCATATTTAGGCACTGCGAGGGTGTATTTTGCGCCCGTCAGGTTGGTGCGGAGGGTTTCGACGCTCTTGTCATCCAGATAAGGCTTGAGATCAGCGCTCATCGATGGGTTCCAATAGCCGAGGAAAACGTCGATATCCTTCTTGCTGAGCGACGCATAGGTCACTGGCACGGAAAGAACCTTGATGTCGGCCTTGTAGCCAAGACCCTTGAGGATCTCGGTGGCTACTGCCGTGGTGGAGGTGATGTCGGTCCAGCCCACATCGGAAAAGCGGACAGTCGAGCAGCTTGCAGGCTCCGCAGCCGAGGCGGTTGCGGGCAGCGCAAAGATCGCTGTCGTGATGGCTAACATACTCAAGGCATATTTGAGCGTAGGCGTCGAAGTGGACTTCATTTTTCTCTCCATTAACCGGGCCGCTTTAACGGTTGATTGTTTTTCCGGTTCCGGCTTTTAGCAAACACCAAAGATTTCGCCGATCAAGTACCATTGCGGCGAAAATATTTCTGATTGCGACTTTGGGGTGTGTTGTACTCGTTTTTCTGGACCGTCAGACAAAAGGTTCTGCAGATAAAGCGTTAAAAGCCGAAGCAGTGCGAAGTGGCGCCATGTTACGCACAGCCCGTCTTGTTTCAACCCATGAAGGCTTGAAAACACCCAATAAAGTCCGAACCTGTCTGGTTGATGGTTGTCGAAAAGCCTGACGCACTCTATTTGAGAAGTGTGAAACTTATCAGCATATGCTGCTTGGTAATCGGCGATTTTCCGGGTCTGTGATCCGGATGGGTAAAAGTGTCGGAGAGCCTGCAATTGCAGGTAACAGGAAGGATTCGTTACAGTGTGGAATGCAGTTCGGGGCGTTTTCTCCTTCCTTGGTCGTTTTATCGCGGCATTGGCCCGCGTGATTGCAGTGCCACTCGGCGGTCTGTGGGGACTTTTTCTCAAGTTGGGAAATTTGTGGAAAGTTGCGATTGCGGTGATCGTGATCGGACTTGGCGGCCTTTATGTCTATTTTATCTGGCAAACGCAGGTCTGGACCAACTTCAATCCTGATTATCCAGCCAAGTATAGCTACCAGAATGCTGTGACGCCTGGTGAAGTGGTGCAGACGACACCTCAGCCCCTGACTTCAACACCAGAGTCTGGAACGCCGGAGCCTGCAACCCCAACGCCTTCAGAAAACAGTGCGAGCGGGACAGACACCACGCCTGCAACGGGTGATGGTGATACGTCAACGCAGACACCGCCAATGCAGGCCGCACAAATTCCGTCGACTGCGCGCAAGTGTTCGCCTTCCGCGATTGC
This sequence comes from Brucella sp. NBRC 12953, assembly GCF_040369775.1. Classification (NCBI taxonomy): domain Bacteria; kingdom Pseudomonadati; phylum Pseudomonadota; class Alphaproteobacteria; order Hyphomicrobiales; family Brucellaceae; genus Brucella; species Brucella sp. NBRC 12953. The sequence continues at coordinate 335,157 of NZ_BAABSV010000004.1, read as the reverse complement.
TGAAGTCGCCGCTGATCTTACCGATTTCAATGTGAACCAGAACGCGTGGATTTCTTCCATGCTGCTCTACAAGGTTGGCTTCTTCGGTGTTGATTGGGATCGCACGCCTTTCCTCGACAACAAGGCGTCGTTCCAGCGCGGTATCAATGCAGCTGTGCGCCGCACGGCAATCGAACTGGTGGACAATATCGGCCGTCTGCGCGGCACCTCGCAAATTGATGGCGACCTGCAGAAAGCACGCGGCAATCTGCAGTTTGCAGAAGACGCCTGGTATTTTGGCCTGAGCCCGTTTGGTCCAAAGACCCCGACGCCGAGCTATTATCGTTCGGCAATCAAGGATTTGCGCTCGTTCAACACCCGTCTTGAAAACTGTCAGGCAACCTTTGATGCACGCGCCGACAATCTGATCCAGTTTGTTGATCGTATTGCGAGCGATCTGGGTTCGACCTCTGCAATCCTCAAGGATCGTGCCGAAAACTATCATGCCGGCTGGTTCGATACGCGTGCCGATGATCGCTTCTGGTTCGCCTATGGCCAGCTCTATGCCTATTACGGCCTGCTGCGTGCGTCGCATTCGGACTTCCGTAATGTGCTAGCGGAAAAGCATCTTGATGGCGTTTGGGACGAAATGGAGCGGCAGCTGCGCTCAGCGCTCGATATGCAGCCATTCATCGTTTCCAATGGTAGCCCGGATGCTTGGTTTACGCCGTCGCATCTGACGACCATGGGCTTTTACATCCTGCGCGTTCGCTCCAATCTGGTGGACGTGAAGCAGGTTCTGGAGCGCTAATTTCTAATGGAACTGCCATCACTATTGCGTCAGGCTGTGGACGCGTCGCTTGAAGGGGTGGCTCTGGCTGACCTCAAGCGTGCGTCTGAGGTTCTTTCGCGGCGCTATCGCGCGGAAACGCGCGATGGTCGTCTGCATATTTCGGATGAACTCGCCGCAAAAGCCTATCTGGCTGCGCGACTGCCTGCGACCTATGCGGCTGTGGGCGCAAGCCTTGAGAGTGTTGCGGAAATGTGCCCGGATTTTACCCCTGCCACCATGCTTGATGTTGGCTGTGGACCAGGGACCGCACTCTGGGCGGCACGCGGATGCTGGTCTGACTTGCAATCAGCCACGATGATAGAAGCAAGCCCGGCAATCCGTGCCGTGGGAAGCAAGCTTGCAGAAAATGTTGGGCTTCAAACCGAGTGGCGTGCAGGCGATCTGGTCAAGGAAAAGATCGATTTTCCGCAAGCCGATCTCGTGACGATTGCCTATGTTCTGGATGAACTCGCTCCCCTTGATCGCAAGGAACTTGTCGAGCGGCTTTGGGCCTCGGCTCGCCATCTATTTGTGATTGTGGAGCCGGGAACACCTGCCGGCTGGCAACGCATTCTTGATGCACGGTCAGCACTGATTGCGCAAGGTGCGCATATCGCAGCGCCATGCACGCATCAGCACGACTGTCCGTTGATGGCTCCTGACTGGTGCCATTTTTCGCGCCGTGTTGCCCGGTCCCGTATCCATCGTCTGACTAAGGATGCTGAAGTGCCGTGGGAAGACGAGAAGTTTATCTATCTGGCTGCAACGCGTGATCCGTCGATGAGTGCCACGGCGCGCGTGATTGCGCCTACGCGCGTTGGCGGCGGCAAGGTTTCACTGAAGCTCTGCAACGATGATGGAAGCGCCGAAGAGCGTCTTGTCACCAAGCGGGATGGCGAGTTTTTCCGTTGGGCGCGTCGTGCCGATTGGGGCGACGCAGCACTGGGAAACTAAGCGATGAAGATCAGTCTCGTGCAGCTGCGTTTGCTTGAAGCGGTAGCCGAAACCGGCAGTGTCGGTGCTGCAGCGCGCAAGCTTGGCCTTACCCAGTCGGGTGCCAGTCAGGCGCTGGCGACGCTGGAGAAAATCCTCGGGCTGGATCTGCTTGCGCGTAAACGCGACGGTGCGATGCTGACTGCTTTTGCGCAGACCATTCTCGATGATGCACGCAGCGCTTTATCGGCGGTTGATCGGATCGAAGTGCAGGCACGCAAGATGGTTACGAATGCGCCCGACAGGTTGCGTGTGGCGGCTATTCCCAGCCAGCTCGAATATGTGGTGCCGGAGCTGCGCAAAAACTTTTTGCGGCTTCATCCGCGTGTTGAGTTCAGTACCTTTGAAGGTGGTCATGACGATGTGAGCCTTTGGGTCAGCGAAGGAATTGCCGATCTGGGCATTACCTCATTACCGACTTCCGGCCTTGAAGCAGACGAAGTCGGGCAGGAAGAGCTGGTTGTCGTGGGGCGTCGTGACGATCCGTTCATGCGCCGCGATCTCATCTCTCCCGGTGATTTGCGTGATCGACAGCTTATCGCGGCTGCTGGCTGTGAGCTGATTATCGACCGCATCATTCATGCAGATGGCGGCGCACGCAGCGAGCAGGTCAGAACGCGGGACGTTGCGACCGTGCTTGAAATGGTACGCCATGGGATCGGCTTGACGCTGCTATCGGAAATCAGCCTTCCGGGGTCCAATCTGCACGATCTCAGGGCCATCAAGCTGGATCCACCGACATTCAGAACCGTCTATATCGTCTATCGTGCAGATAGCCCGGTGAGGCATTTGATCGACAGTTTCTGCGCGATTGCCAAACAAGCAAATGTCAAAGCGGCATAAGAATTTCTAATATCTCATATCTGATTTATCCGTGCCGTATGCATTCATGGTTTCTGTAATAGTTGCCCGACTATTCACGAAGCAGAGCACAGCAGATATGACGGCGACCACCGATACGACCATTCCCGTTTCAACCTCCGATACAGTGAAAGGCCTTGTTTGGGGCCTCTCAGGAGTTCTCGTCTGGTCTGGTTCATTCGTTTTGACCCGCTTTGGATTCAAGACAGCGCTTATGCCTTCTGACATCATCGCATTGCGATTTGGGGTGGCTGGACTGGTTCTGCTGCCGGTTGTATTCGCCAAAGGGTTTGGCTTCCGGCAATTGGGGCTGCTTGGCTTCGTGCTACTCGCATCTGGTGCCGGATTTCCCTATGCGCTTCTGACGGTTTATGGGCTGCAATTCGCGCCTGCATCGCACGCGGCAGCGCTTATCCCCGGCCTGATGACAGCACTTGTCGCGGTCCTTGGCGTGTTGCTGCTTCAGGAGCGATTGGCGCTGTCGCGCTGGGTCGGGGTGGTGCTCATCCTTATCGGCAGTGGCTTGATCGCTGGCCTGTCACAACTTGGCGGGCAGGAGATGATGGGTCATCTCTCGTTTTTTGCAGCGGCGCTGGTTTGGTCGATCTACGTGATGGTCTTTCGCCGGAAAGGCATGGACGGCCTTCATGCCACTGCGATTGCAGCGGTTGCCTCTGCACTGGTGTTTCTGCCGATTTACATCCTGTTGCTCGACAAAGGCATCGGACAGACTTCGTGGGGTGATATTGCCTTGCAGGGCTTTTATCAGGGTGTGCTGACGTCGGCTTTCGGTGTTTTTGCCTTTAATCGTGCAGTTGTGCTGTTGGGAACAGCCGCAGGCGCGGCCTTATCCGCGCTCATACCGGTTGCGACACTCGTCTTGGGGCTCTTGCTGCTTGGTGAGGTGCCGGGATGGACCGATACCGCTGCTGCCCTTCTGATCAGCTTGGGTGTGCTGGCGCTGAACAGAAAGGGCAGGAAGCGTTGAGTATTATGATGCCTGCAAAGCGGGTCTTGGAGCTGGCCTGCTGATGATGAACACCATGGCGGCTGCTGCGAAACACATCGCCCCTGCCAGAATGAGCGCCGGTGTATAGCTGTCATAATCGGTGCGGACGAAGCCTGCAAAAGCTGCGGCTGCAGCTGCACCCACCTGATGGCCGGTGAATACCCATCCGAACACCATGCCAGCCTTTTCTGGACCGAAACGTTCTGCGGCAAGCTTGACCGTTGGCGGTACGGTTGCAACCCAATCGAGACCATAGAAGACGGCAAAGAGTGCCAGTTCATAGAGCGTGAAATCGGTAAAGGTCAGGTAGATCAGTGACAATCCGCGCAGGCTGTAGAACCAGAACAGCAGCCAGCGGTTGTCGAAGCGGTCGGAAAGCCAGCCTGCGCCGATGGTGCCGATGAGATCGAAAGCACCGATGACGGCCAGAATGCCTGCTGCACCCACAGGTACGATGCCGAAATCGCCGCACAATGCGATCCAATGGGTCTGGATCAGACCGTTGGTGGAAAAGCCGCAGACGAAGAAGGTGACGAACAGCACCCAGAAGGTTGATGTGGAAGATACTTCGCGCAAGGTGATCAGCGGGGAAGCGAGCAGCGAAGCAAAGCTTTTCTTAGGCTCTGCGGCAGGGAGAGGGGCGGTTCGGCCATAGGGCTTCAGCCCGATATCTGCGGGATGATCGCGCATCAGGGCAAGCACCAGCACGAGTGCTGCTATAAGAAAGCCGACGACAATGGTTAGCGACGTGCGCCAACCGATATTCTGGCTCACACTGGCGAGGATCGGCATGAAAACAAGCTGGCCGGTTGCATTGCTGGCCGTCATGAGGCCAACCACGAGACCCCGACGCTTTTCAAACCAGCGAGCAGCAACAGTCGCACCCAGGACAAGTGCGGTCATGCCGGTTCCAAGGCCGATAACGATGCCCCAAAGCCCGACCATCTGCCATTCTTCAGTCATGAAGATCGAGCCGACCAGTCCGCAGGCGATCATGACGAGTGCTGCGGACACGACGCGTCGCAGGCCAAACTGGTTCATGAAAGCAGCAGCAAAGGGCCCCATCAAACCAAACAGCACCAGACGCAGCGCCATGGCGAAGGAAATATTGGCATTGGTCCAGCCGAATTCCTTCTGCAATGGCTCGATCAGGATGCCCGCCGAGCCCATGGCTGCAGCGGTTGCAAGCATGGTCAGGAACGTGATGGCAGCAACAACCCATCCATAATGGATGTTTCGCTTTTGAAGAAAGCTTGCAAGGCTGGCAGAAATCATCTTCGGCGCTTTCGGAGACTGGCTGATTTTTGAACAGCCGCAAAGTTGAAGGTCAACCCAGTTCGCCAGTTACAGGCTCAATGGGCTTTGGTCATTGTTTTCAGTCAAAGGCGCGGAGAAGGGTAAGCAATTGCTCCACGCCTTCGCTGCCAAGTTTTGCTTCTATTTCTTCTTGTGCCTGATCCCAGAGCGGCGCGCCGCGCTCGACAAGGTCGCGGCCTGTCGACGTCAAAGCGATGTGCGTCTCACGATGATCTTCGCCCGATGTCTGTTCGATAAGGTCCATACGCTGCAACACCTTCGCATTGCGGCCCATGGTTGATCGATCAAGGTCGGCAAGCCGGGCAAGCTCGGTCAATGAGATCGATTGCGCACGCGCAATCTTTCGCAGCAGACTGAACTGCGCGACATTGATGCCGAGCGGCGCCAGCGCCTTGTCGTAAACGCTGGATGATTTTCTCGCGGCCTGCCGCAGAAGGATGCAGAAACATGGATTGGACATAATGCGGGTATATACCCGTAAATAATTAATGGCAAGCCTGTATCGGCAATAAGCCGATCTATACTGTCATCACGCTGGCAATAAGTTCAGGTCGATAGCCTACGATAGCGACGTCACACAGCGATGTGTGACGTTTCCTTGACCTCTTCCATTACGGCGTAAGTGTGGGATTCCCTTACGCCCGGCAGGGATAGAAGTGCTTCCGAGAGAAAACGGCGATAGTGATCCATATCGGAGACGCGTGCCTTGATCAGATAATCGAAGCCGCCTGCAACCATATGACATTCGAGAATATCGGGATTGCCGCGCGTGAAGGCGGAGAAGGTTTCAAAGACCTCTGGCGTGGTGCGATCAAGCTTGATTTCAATGAAAACCAGCATGGATCGATCAAGCATCTTTGGCGACAGATGGGCAGAATAGCCGAGAATATAGCCTTCGCGTGTGAGGCGTTTGACGCGTTCTGCGGTGGCGGTCTGAGACAGATTAATACGATCGGCAAGTTCAGTATTGGTCAGTCGCCCGTTCTCTTGAAGGGCGTGCAGAATACTCCTGTCCATTACATCAAGATTCTTCATTGGTGTCCCCACTCGACCGCCTGCGATGGCGGTTTTTTATTGTTTGTTTATAAATGATTTGCTTGCGAAATGAATCCGAAATCCGTCTCGCACGCAAGGCAAAATTTTTGAAACATACTTAAATTACAGCTGCATTACACGGTTTGGTAGAAGGCTACGACGATAGACTTGACAGTTGCGGAAATGTGCAATCCATAGTAGTAAATAGGTGTACTTAAAGTGATATTGCACGCATAGAGTTAAGACTTTTGGCAGGTGTTATACCCACGGCGGGCCGGAAAAGGTACTCCAACCTTTAGTCAGTTTGTCCTTATCAAGGACTAGGGAGAATCCGGACTATTTAAAGCAGTCCGGATTTTCTTTTTGTGCGGGATCAAACATTCTAAAAAATTTGCGCCGCTGAAATACGTCAATTCTGACAGGTCGACATCAGTGATTTGAGGCTTTGAATTTTCCAGTTGCAAGCGATGCGAGGGAAGGCTAACAGTATCGCCATGAACATTTCGCGCATTGACACAAAAATCTGGTGGTGGGCTCGCTAAAAGCGGCCACGCAGGCGTTTGTGCATTTGCGTTTTAGTTAAGGCCGCTGGGATTATCCGGGCGGCCTTTTTGTTTGGCTGTTTGAATAATGCCACCGCATGTTGCTCAAGAGCGGAAGCCGGTTTTGGGCAACATGCGAGAATAAAAAGCCGAAGCACGATGCGCTTTGGTTGAGGGGCCTGAGCTTTGGAAGTGCTCGATAACGAATAACACTTGGGAATTGCCAGTCATGAATGCGAAGATTGCGGATAGCGAGATATTCACGCACGAGACAGCGGGCGGCATTGTTGTCGAACGTGTGCGCCATTTGACTGCTTATAAGGGAGCTATCGAGACTTATATCGATGCTCTCAATGAGCGGCGGGGCGCGGTCTTTTCTTCCAACTACGAATATCCCGGCCGCTACACGCGATGGGACACGGCAATTGTCGATCCGCCAGTCGTGATTACCTCCCGCAATCGCCAGATGCGCATTGAAGCGCTGAACAAGCGCGGAACGATCCTGCTGCGCCCGATCCTCAAGACGGTTCAGGCGCTTGCCGAAGTGAAGGTCGATAAGGCCAGTGAAGATCTTATCGAGCTGACGATTGCTGAACCCACCGGCACATTCACCGAAGAAGAACGCTCGCGTATGCCTTCGGTCTTCACCGTGCTGCGCGCGATTGTGGGCCTTTTCTTCTCCGAGGAAGATGCAAATCTCGGCCTTTACGGTGCGTTTGGCTATGATCTGGCATTCCAGTTCGATCCAATCCAGTACAAATTGAAACGCCCGGACGATCAGCGTGATCTGGTGCTTTTCATCCCGGACGAAATCTTCGTGGCCGACCACTACTCAGCGCGAGCATGGGTGGATCGCTACGAATTTGTCTGCGGCGGCTCTTCAACGCATGATCTTGCACGGGCGACACCGGTGCAGCCATTCAAGCCCGCAGAGCGCGATCTGCCGCGTGGCGATCATAATCCGGGCGAATATGCCAAGCTGGTTGAACGCGCGAAGGAAAGCTTCAAGCGCGGCGATCTGTTTGAAGTCGTGCCGGGGCAGACTTTCTATGAGCGCTGCCACACGGCTCCTTCGGAAATCTTCCGTCGCCTGAAGTCGATCAATCCATCGCCTTATTCGTTCTTCATCAATCTTGGAGAGAACGAGTATCTGGTTGGCGCTTCGCCGGAAATGTTCGTGCGCGTCAATGGCCGTCGCATCGAGACCTGCCCGATTTCCGGCACCATCAAGCGTGGTGAAGATGCAATTTCAGACTCTGAACAGATTCTGAAACTGCTCAATTCCAAGAAAGACGAGTCCGAGCTGACCATGTGTTCGGACGTTGATCGCAACGATAAGAGCCGGGTTTGTGAGCCAGGTTCGGTGCGGGTGATCGGTCGTCGTCAGATCGAGATGTACTCGCGTCTGATCCACACTGTTGACCATATCGAAGGCCGACTGCGTGACGGTATGGATGCCTTTGACGGCTTCCTCAGCCATGCATGGGCTGTGACCGTAACCGGTGCACCAAAACTTTGGGCTATGCGCTTCCTCGAAGAAAACGAGCGTAGCCCACGCGCATGGTATGGCGGTGCCATCGGCATGATGCACTTCAACGGCGACATGAACACTGGCCTCACGCTGCGCACGATCCGCGTCAAGGATGGCGTGGCACAGATCCGCGCCGGTGCGACGCTGCTGTTTGATTCCAATCCTGAAGAGGAGGAAGCAGAAACCGAACTGAAGGCATCCGCGATGATCGCTGCTGTGCGTGAAGCACAGAAGAGCAATCAGGTTGCTGAAGAACGGGTTGCTGCAAAGGTGGGCGAGGGGATTTCGATCCTGCTGGTCGATCACGAAGATTCCTTCGTGCACACGCTCGCCAATTACTTCCGCCAGACGGGTGCTACGGTTTCGACGGTGCGCTCGCCGGTCGCCGAAGAAGTGTTCGACCGCATCAATCCTGATCTTGTTGTGCTGTCGCCCGGACCGGGTACACCGCAGGACTTCGATTGCAAGGCGACCATCGATAAGGCGCGTAAGCGTCAGCTGCCGATCTTCGGTGTTTGCCTTGGGCTTCAGGCATTGGCAGAAGCCTATGGCGGCACGCTGCGCCAGCTGCGCATTCCGATGCATGGCAAGCCGTCGCGTATCCGGGTTTCAAAGCCTGAACGCATCTTCTCGGGCCTGCCGAAGGAAGTAACGGTTGGCCGCTATCACTCGATCTTTGCTGATCCTGAACGTCTGCCGGATGATTTTCTGGTTACGGCGGAGACAGAGGACGGCGTCATCATGGCTTTTGAACATAAAAAAGAGCCTGTGGCAGCCGTTCAGTTCCACCCCGAATCCATCATGACGCTTGGTCATAATGCGGGGATGCGAATGATCGAAAATGTCGTGGTGCATTTTGCAGCAAAGCACAAAGCGCGTCGCAGCAATTACTAGAGCATTTCCTCAGTTGCAAAACAATGAGCCGGCCGTGGTGAAAACTGCGGCCGGTTTTTTCGTTTATGGCCTTATAAAATCATGGTTTTTCAGAGCTGCTTTGGCGAACCATTTGCAACAGTAATGCATTGCATTCGCAAGAGAAAATTAAATGCGCGAAGTAAAAAAACAGGGTTTCGAAATTTGGATTTTATGGGCTATAGAACGGCTATCGAAATGCTGCTTACCGGCCACGCCGGAGTGAATGCGCAATAGGCTTCTTGTTAGCCTGAACCCGCCTGTCGGGATAAGAATTAAAGTATCTGAAGGTTTGTGATGGACGCGAGTGTAAAAGTTCGGCGGCTCGCCGCTTGGTCGATTCCTGTTGCGCTGGGCGTAATGGGGCTGAAATATCTGGCCTATGCAGTGACCGGCTCCGTGGCACTCTATTCGGATGCTCTGGAATCCATCGTCAATGTGATTGCGGCACTTGGCGCCTGGTGGGCGATCAGTGTCAGCTATAAGCCAGCGGATGAAAACCACCCGTTTGGCCATCATAAAGCAGAGTATATTTCGGCAGTTGTCGAAGGCGTACTGATTACGATTGCGGCGCTTTTGATTGCAAAAGAAGCATGGTCTGCGCTTGAGAATCCGCGTCAGCTTGATGAGCCGTGGCTGGGTCTTGCGATCAATACGGGCGCTGCTGTGATAAATGCTTTCTGGGCCATGCTGCTTATTCGCACGGGTCGCAGTGCGCGCTCGCCTGCTTTGGAAGCAGATGGTCAGCATATTATGACTGACGTGTTTACGTCGGTCGGTGTTCTGGTCGGTCTTGTTGGAGCCGTCATAACAGGCTGGGCGATCCTCGATCCGCTGCTTGCCATTCTGGTTGCGATCAACATTCTTTGGCAGGGCTGGGGTGTTATCAATAAATCCGTACAGGGCTTGATGGATATCGGTGTCGAACCTTCTGAGGAAATGCGCATTCGCGATGTGATTTCGGCCAATGCCGGTGGCGCTATCGAGGTTCATGATCTCAAGACCCGCATTGCAGGCCGAGTCACCTTCATCGAGTTTCATCTGGTCGTGGCTGCTGAAATGAGCGTGGGCGACGCGCATGTCATATGCGACCGAATCGAAGACGCACTGAAGACGCAGATCGAAAGCGCGCGTGTTGTGATCCATGTTGAGCCGGAAGATGAGGCAAAACTGCCGATTGGCACGAGTTCAGTGTCTTTCGCCTAGAGCGCATTTCGATCTGATTTTATCAGATCGGCGCTCTAATCTTTATATTTGATGCGCTTCCTATCCGAAAACCGCTACACACTTTTCGGGGTGCGCATGAAACAAATAGCGGCTTGCGCGTTTTGAACCTCGAGTGTAAAAGCGTTTCCATGGTTATGAAGAACGCAACATCTATGGAACATTCCGCAGCCGCTTCCAGCGCGCGCGTGAACGTTTGCGTTCTAAACTCGCTTCTTACCCTCGGCCTTAGCGGCGATCGCCGGGCTCGTTGAAAGGAGCGTCCGGCGGTCGATTGAAGTCCCGCTGACGCATGCTCCTTTCTCAAAATCCAAATTTGAATTTTAAGACGAGATATCCGTGTCGTTACAGCAGTACAGAACTGCTTAGTACGCCGGGAGGATGAGATGACCATGAATCAGAACGTAAACACGCCGAATTCCGCTGCTAAGCATAAAGGTATGCCAGACGCGGCTGTGAAATATTCGCCATTTCCGTTTCCAAAGCTCGACGACCGCACCTGGCCTGCAAAGCGCATTGAAAAAGCACCGATCTGGTGTTCGGTCGATTTGCGCGACGGTAATCAGGCGCTGATTGACCCAATGGGTCACGACCGTAAGGAACGTATGTTCCGCTTGCTGGTCGATATGGGTTTCCCTGAAATCGAAATCGGTTTCCCATCGGCTTCGCAGACAGATTTCGACTTCTGCCGCTGGGCAATCGAGCAGGGCGACACGCCTGACGAAGTTGATCTGCAGGTGCTGGTGCAGTGCCGCCCCGAATTGATTACGCGTACGTTTGAAGCGCTGGAAGGTGCTAAGACGCCGATCATCCACTTCTACAATTCGACCAGTGAATTGCAGCGCCGCGTTGTTTTCAACAAGGACGTTAAGGGCATCAAGCAGATTGCGACCGATGCCGCAAAGATGATCATGGACATGGCTGCGAAAGCAGGCGGTGGTTATCGTTTCCAGTATTCGCCAGAAAGCTTCACCGGCACCGAGCTGGAAGTGGCGCTGGAAATCTGCAATGCGGTGACGGAAATCGTCAAGCCGACAGCAGAGCACAAGCTGATCCTCAACCTGCCATCCACTGTCGAAATGAACACGCCAAATGTTTACGCCGACCAGATCGAATGGATGTGCCGCAATCTCGACAATCGCGAAAACCTGATCATTTCGCTGCACCCGCACAATGATCGTGGAACGGGCATCGCTGCAACGGAACTCGGCCTGATGGCGGGGGCTGATCGCGTTGAAGGCACGCTGTTCGGCAATGGCGAACGCACCGGCAATGTGGACGTGGTGACGTTGGCGCTCAACATGTACACGCAGGGCATCGATCCAGAGCTGGATTGCACAGACATCAATCGCATGAAGGATGTCTACGAATATTCAAACCAGCTGAAGATTGCAGAGCGTCATCCTTATGTGGGCGAGCTGGTCTATACAGCTTTCTCGGGTTCGCATCAGGATGCGATCAACAAAGGTATGAAGGTTCGCAAGACCGCCAATTCGCCGGTCTGGGAAGTGCCTTATCTGCCAATCGATCCGCAGGATGTTGGCCGTTCTTATGAGGCGATCATCCGCATCAATTCGCAGTCTGGTAAGGGCGGTATCGCCTATATTCTGCAGGCTGACTACGGCTTGAATCTGCCGCGCAATCTCCAGGTTGAGTTCCGCGAAATCATCCAGAACATCACGGATGATGAAGGCAAAGAACTGCCATCAAAGCGCATTCATGAAGAGTTCCAGAAGCTCTATGTCGAACAGCCAGAAGGCCGCATCAAGTTCGTGGATCACCACACCTATCCAGATCCTGAACAGAAGGGTCGTCGTATTCTGACCGCTGAAATCACCGATAACGGCGTGACCAAGAATATCGAAGGTAAGGGCACAGGCCCGATTGATGGCTTCATCGATGCGTTGTCGAAATATCTCGGCGTGAAGATGTCGGTTATCGATTACTCCGAGCATTCGCTAAAGCAAGGTTCGGACGCGGCTGCTATTTCCTATGTTGAAGTTGCATACCCGGACGGAAAATTGTTCGGCGCCGGTATCAACGACAACATCGTGAGCGCCTCGCTCGAAGCAATTGTTTCGGCGGCCAATCGCGTAATCGGAAAATAATACGGGCAATTTATTTTGTTACAGGCGGCGCTATGCGTCGCCTTTAATTTATGTATCTATTATATGTGCCTTTATGTTTATTTATAATTTGGGATTGTCATCATATATTCATATTTATAAATACAACGCCCAGTGAATTATTTTATTTATTGGGTATGTTTATGAAGAATATTCTAATGTTAGTAGTATTTTGATCTGTTGTTGCAGGTTGTGCATCGCGCTCCAGTAATATTTCGGCGAGTTATGTATCTTCTTCGGCTTACAGCTCGCTTTCATGTGCCGCTCTGAAAGAAGAGGCCGTGCGTGTTTCATATAGTGCAGCCGCGGCTTCAGGGCGCCAAGATTCAGCGGCGACTGGCGACGCAGTAAAAACAGGGGTTGGTCTTGTCCTGTTCTGGCCCGTACTTTTCTTCAATGAAGGTAATGGTGCAAAAGCCGCCGATGTTGCCCGCCTGAAAGGTGAAATGCAGGCATTGGAGGTCGCTGCAGCCCAGAAGAACTGCAATATCACGTTTCGCTCTCGCTGAACTTTAATGATGTAATGAGTGGTTTGAATTTAGCGTTTGATATCGTCGGTTGAAACACTGCTTCAGACATTACAGCGGTTCCAGTTAAGACTGAATCCTTGGAGCTGCTGTAACTATTTGTTTTACGCATTATCCGACGCAAAACCGGTTCCCACTTTTGCTGGAAATGCTATAAATTCGAAACATCCATTAATCGTCGTGTTGAACTATGGAATTTTTAGCTCTTGCCGGCTGAGTTCGATTATTCTTTCGCTTTCATCTTCAATGCCGTGCTGTTCCCACTGGCATAGCCAGCCGCCTTCCGGCTTCCGGTCGATGTTGAAGATGTTGTAGCGTGCAGGCGGCTTATGCCCGCCGAAATTCTGGCTGGCAGAGGGCACGCAGATAACCGGTACTTTTCCGTTCAGCCCGTCAATATCGTAGCGCGTTGCCAGATGCGTGTGGCCATGAATGACCAGCTCGGCACCATGCTTGCGAATAACTTTCTGAAAGCGGCGAATACCGTAGAGCCGCTTATGCGTGGGCGTTGCGCCGTGGATCGGCGGGTGATGGATCATCACCACACGGAACAGTCCGCGTGCGCCAGCTTCATCAAGCGCCATGGCCAGGCGCTTGGCCTGTGCGGATTTAAAGTCACCGCTGGCCATGAAGGGAGCAGTTGCGCGTGCAGACGAGACGCCGATTATCGCTACCGGCCCGCGTTCGCGCATATAGGGGAATAGCGGTCGCTGGCCGTGGTTGTCCACGCCATCGCCACGCATCCATGGCTCCCATTTGCGGCAGGATTTATCCAGCGCACCGGGGACATAGGCATCGTGATTGCCCGGAACGACAGATACGTTATCCGGATTGCCAAGCTTCAACAGCCAGTCATGGGCGATGTCGATTTCCAGATTGAGGGCAAGGTTCACCAGATCGCCCGTGACTGAGATATGATCAGGCTTTTGTGCCAGCATGTCGGCAATCAGACTATCCAGCACGGTGCCGTGCATGGCGTTTTTACGATTACGCAGCCAGTTGATGTAACCTGTGATACGTTTCGACGCCAATTCGCGATAGCGAATGCGGGGCAGAGGTGACAGGTGGATGTCGGAAATATGGGCGAGGCGAAACATATAGTCGGTGTACTGTATTATTTTTTAAATCGAAACCGTGTTTAGCGACTTTTTATTGATGTGCCTGTAGCAATGATGCTGCAAAGAAATTTGTTCAGGATCGACGGTATGCGCTTCCGCCATTTTTTATTTCATACCTATTTTCTATTGCGACGCCCGATGACTCTCGGTGTCAGGGCAATTGTATTTGATGAGCAGAAAAATTCAGTTTTTCTGGTGAAGCACACTTACGTACCCGGCTGGCAATTGCCGGGCGGTGGCGTGGATAGTGGCGAGACATTCGGACAGGCTCTTGAAAAGGAATTGCGTGAGGAAGGTAATATTTTCCTCACCGGACGGCCTGAGCTTTTCGCGCTTTACAAAAATGCTCATGCCTCAAAGCGGGATCATGTGGCGCTCTATGTCTGTCGGGCGTTCGAGCAGACAGAGCCGAAACAGCGAGACAGGGAAATAGCGGAAGCTGGTTTCTTCCCGCTCGATAACCTGCCTGACGGGACGACGTCTTCAACCAAGCGCCGCTTGCAGGAAGCGCTTCACGATCTTGATCCGCTACCAAACTGGTAAAAGGAAAGGGCGCTTTCGCGCCCTTATATTCAGAGATTAGAAGCGGTAGGTGATACCCGTACCGATCAGCCAAGGGTTAAGCTTGGCCTTACCGCTAACCTGTGTGCCACCAGCCAGAGTCGCGTCAAACTTGGGTTCGAGGAACAGCTTCTTCACATCGAAGTTGATACCCCAATGTTCATCGATCATGTAGTCGAAGCCGACCTGAAGCGCGCCGCCAAACGTGTTCTTGACCTTGAGATAGTCAACGCCGGCTGCATCCTGATTGTAGAAGATGGTGTAGTTCACGCCCGCACCGACATAAGGCTTGAAAGCGCCGAAGTTGGTGAAGTGATACTGCATGGTGAGCGTTGGAGGCAGCATCCATACCTTGCCGACTTTGCCCAGACCTTCAATCGAACCAGTGCCATTGATATTGGCATAAGTGGTGCCGAGGATGAGTTCAGCGGCCAGATTGTCAGTGAAGTAGTAGGTGATGTCGAGTTCTGGCGTGATCGACTTCGAGTAATCAAGACCAGAGCCATCGACGCCGTTCACATAGCCTTTATTCTCGGCAATAACGCCAAGCGCACGCACGCGGATCTGCCATGGCGACAAAGCCTGTGGCACGGCAACGATCTCGGTTGCTGGCTGCGCAACAATCGCATCAGCAGCAAAAGCTGCAGGTGCTGCGAATGTCAGTGCGGTTGCGGCGAGAAGCCCTTTGGCAAAGCGGTTCATCAGTCTCTCCTAAAAGTCTTGGTCTAACAGTCCTGATCCCGGTAGTCTGGGGTAGTGATGCGCGCACTCTGGACCGCATAGCAAAGCGCCCCATTGATCAGGATCAAAGAGGCGCTCAAGATTTTAGAAAGTAAGGATGTTCTGATGGGACTGTTGCAGGAAAAGCTCAGTTGCTGAGACGGTCCCGGTCATGTGGTGCTGAGAGGTCGATTTCCGGTCCAAGCGGAACAATGCCTGTTGGGTTGATCGTCTTGTGGCTGCAATAATAATGGCCCTTGATGTGTTCCATATTGACGGTCGAAGCCACGCCCGGCACCTGATAAAGCTCTTTCGTGTAATTCCAAAGGTTCGGATAGTCGGCGATGCGCCGCAGGTTGCATTTAAAATGCCCGACATAAACCGGATCAAAGCGTAACAGTGTAGTGAACAGCCGCCAATCAGCTTCCGTCAGGCTGGAGCCTGCCAGATAGCGGCTCTTTGAAAGTTTTTCCTCCAGTGTATCGAGCGCTGCGAAAACCTGTCCGAAAGCTTCTTCATAGGCTTCCTGTGAGGTCGCAAAGCCAGCCCGGTAAACACCATTATTGATGTTTGGATAGACAAACTCATTGAGTGCGTCGATCTCTCCGCGCAGGGCTTCCGGATAAAGATCAAGCGACGCATCGCCAAACGCATCGAAAGCCGAATTGAGCATTCTGATAATCTCAGATGACTCATTTGAAACAATCGTCTCGCGCTGCTTGTCCCAGAGAACCGGTACGGTTACGCGACCGGAATAGGTTGGATCGGCGCGGGTATAAATCTCATGCAGGCGTTTTGAGCCGTAGAGAGCGTCACCCGTACTGCCGGTTGTGCCGTAGAAGGTCCAGCCTTCTTCGACCATGAGATAATCGACAACCGAGACGGAAATTACATCTTCAAGCTTCTTCAATGCACGGAATATCAGCGTACGATGTGCCCATGGGCAGGCGTAGGAGACATAGAGGTGATAGCGGCCGGGTTCGGCCTTGAAGCCGCCTTCGCCAGTTGGGCCTGCGCTTCCATCCGCTGTGACCCAGTTTCTGAACTGCGATTTCGAGCGCTCGAAACGGCCTTTGGTGGCTTTCGTGTCATACCAGACATCCTGCCATTTGCCGTCAACCAGAAGTCCCATGTGATTTCTCCTTTTGATAAGGAAAATAGCCGCAAAACTGCCGTTTGACAGCCTATCAACGCGTGAACAGTGCGTAACGGTGCCAAAAAGCTAAATTTGAACCGCCGTTTTGAAAGATTTTGTTTTACCTGTGATCATTTTGGTGATACCCAGCTTCCAAATTGCGGTTGGATAATTCCGACCAATCAGGAGAGCCGTGTAATGGAAATGCTTTTCATCCTCCGACGATGAAATCTGGACTGCGTGAAATGCGCGGTATGCATTCCATTGACCATCGAACGGTCACCGACATCTCCTATTGCGATCAAAGCCCCATGCAGCAGCTTGAACTGACATACGCGCAGGAAAATCCGGCGCACGACATCGAAATCGAAGCCATCAATGCCGAGGCTTTCGGTCCTGCCCGTTTTACCAAAGCAGCGCATTTCATTCGTGAAGGTGGCTCTCACGATCTGAACCTGTCCTTCGTCGCACTGATGGGTGGCATCGTTGTCGGATCAGTCCGGCAGACGCCTGTTATGGTTGGCAAGAAACCGGCTTTGCTGCTCGGACCGCTCGCTGTAAGGCCGGAATGGAAGAAGCGCGGCATCGGTGGCAGCTTGATGCGGATGTCGATAGAGGCAGCTCAGAATGCCGGTCACAAGCTGATCGTTCTGGTAGGTGACGAGCCTTATTATGCGCCTTTTGGCTTCAAGATGGTGCAGCCGGGTTCGATGATTATGCCAGCGCCCGTTGATCCGCGCCGGATGCTCGCCTGTGAGCTTGCGCCCAATGCGCTGAACGGCGCAACCGGCATAGTGCGTCACGCAAGCAGAGTTTAAAAGTTAAAAAGAGGGGAAGCGAGGGGCGGTTTACCGCCCTTCGCGATACCACATGCCGCCGAAGACAAAGAGCAGGGCGGCCAGCGCAAACAGTCCTGAAAACAGTGGCAGGCGATTGACGCTTTTAAGCTGCGTGTCTGATGTTTCACGCAGGCCGATCCAGTCATTGCCTGCGGCTGTACGATTGGCTGCAACGGCGGTGATTGCTGGCACCTGAACCGAACTATCGGCACTTTCATGAACGCGGTGAACTGAGCCACCCGTTGCATCGGCCAGTGGCTTCAGGCGATCAGCTGTCGAAATGCTGTCTGCAAATTCCGCCGCATCGACAGGGCCGACATGCGCAAGTGTTTCCAGATCGCCATTCTTCACACGGAAAATGCCGATTTCATCGGTTTGCAGCGAACCCTCGAACAGGCCAGGTTTTCCCTGTGCGAGATTAACCTGCAATTGCTTGCCGGATGGTGATGTGACGGTGGCAATGCCCGGATTGTCGCCCATCGTCTGACGCCGGATTGAAAGGGTGCGGCCGTTGCCGCTTGCAGTCAGTGCTTCTTCTTCCAGTTCCGGTTCCTGCATCAGCCAATGCGCGATGCGGCGATAAAGCGAGGCGTATGGGCCTCCACCTTCAAAGCCACGCGCCCAAAGCCAGCCCTGATCAGAAAGGAACATGCCAACGCGACCCTTGCCAACGCGATTGAGCACCAGCAGCGGCTTGTTGTCGGCACCGCTCATCACGGTTTCGCCTTGCGGCTGACCGATATCGATGGTGCGGAACCAGCGGCTCCAATGTGGCGGTTCCTGTTCGGCTCCATCAAGACCGCGCGTGACTGGATGGCGTTTGCCAAGGTTGGTCAGCCGCGGATAGAAAGCCTTCTCGGTGATCGTACCGGTCGGCATGGCTGGCAACGCGCTATAAAGCGGCGTGCGGGCAATCGACATATCGCCTGCATATTCCGGACCTGCTGCAATCAACAATGCGCCGCCATTCTCCACATATTGAGCGATGTAATCGTAATAGAGGAGCGGCAGCACATCGCGGTGCTGATAGCGATCAAGAATGATGAGATCGAACTCATTGACCTTATCGACAAAGAGTTCGCGCGTCGGAAAGGCAATCAGTGACAGCTCGTTGATCGGCGTTCCGTCTTGTTTTTCAGGCGGACGCAGAATCGTGAAATGGACGAGATCCACAGCAGCGTCGGATTTCAGAAGATTGCGCCATGTGCGTTCGCCGTTATGGGGCTCGCCGGAAACCAGAAGCACACGCAGGTTTTCGCGAATGCCGTCAATGGTTGCGACTGCGCGGTTATTGGCGTCCGTCACTTCGCCGGGCAGTGTAGGCGTTGTTATCTCGACGATATTCACGCCAGCGCGGGGCAGGTTGATGCTGGTCGTTGTTTCCTGTCCAACCTGCGCTTCTTCTTCGCTGACGACTTCGCCATTAACACTGATCTGAACCTGTGCGGGATTTCCGAGGCTTTTGCCTTCGTCCATCACCGTAAAGGACATTTCCAGCGGCTTGCCGCTGATACCATAGCGCGGCGCCTTGTTGAATTTGATCCGGCGGTCGAATTCGTCGGGCTTTCCGGTGATAAGACCATGCACCGGTGCGTCGAAGCCAAGTGCATTCTCATTGGCTGGAATATCATGGACCTGACCATCGGTGATCATGATCGCGCCAGCTACACGCGATGGCGGTACGTCGAGAAGCGTGCGTGCAAGCGGACCAAACAGGCGCGTTGCATAGCCGTCTTCATTGTCATCAGGCTTGCCAGTTTCAACTACGCGCGTTTCAAACTGCGGCATTGCTGACAACTGATCCTGGACGGCTTTCAGTGCGGCATCCGTATCGCTGCTGCGTTCGCCCAGCTCCTGGCTCTGGCTGCGATCAACAACGACAGCCACGACACTCTTTAACGGTTCGCGCTCTTCATTGATGATAACCGGATTGAACAGGGCCAGTGCGAGAGCAGCTGCGGCAGCCAGACGGATAAGACCACCACGCATACGAAGCGCAATAGTCGCCAAAATGAGAAGCGCCAATGGCACGAGAATACCAATGAGCCACGGCAGAGAGAGGAACGGTTCGAATTCAACATTCATGCCGATCTCCTTTCCGCATACGCTTTACCGGAAAACCGGTTTTCACTTTTCCGAAACATGCTTTAATTCCCCAGCCGTTCAAGCAGGGCCGGGACGTGGACCTGATCGGATTTGTAATTGCCGGTGAGCATATACATCACGATATTGACACCGCCACGGATGGCATAGATGCGCTGCATTGGATCGTTCGGAACCGTTGGCAACAGAGGATTGCCCTGTTCATCGACTGCCCATGCGCCCGCAAAATCATTTGCGGTGATCATGATTGGTGTCACACCATCGCCGGTGCGAACGGGGCGATCCTGTGTGGCATTGTTGGGTGTCGTTGCTTCGACCCACAGCGGGCTTCCCTCATAACGACCTGGAAAATCTGGCATGATGAAGAAGGACTTGGTCAGGACATGGTCGTCCGGAACGGGTTCCAGAGGTGGCACGTTCATGTTGTCGAGGATCGCCCTTAGCCGCTGATTTGCAGGTGACGCGGATGCATCAAGGCTTGCGCCTGCCTGAAGCTGGTCGCGGGTATCGAAAAGCACTGTTCCGCCCTGCTGCATATAGGCGTCGACCTTGGCGATGGCCTCAGCGCTTGGCATGGCTGCATTTGGATCAATCGGCCAGTAAATCAACGGATAGAAAGCCAGTTCATCCTTGGCAGGATCAACGCCAATCGGATCGCCCGGCTCAAGCGCAGTCTTGTCGTTGAGAGCGAAGGTAAGGCCACGCAGACCTGCCTTGCTGATATCGTCGGTCTCGGCATTGCCGGTGATGATATAGGCAAGGTGGGTTTGCGAAACCGAGTTGATGATCGCTTCATCGCCGGGTTTGCTATCGTCGTGTGTTTGTTGTGGCTCTTGGGCTCGCGCATGATTGACAGTTGCAGGTGCAAAACTGAATGCCAGTCCACCTGCCAATAGCAGGGCGATGCTTGCAGCCTTGGCCCGTGTCTTCATGCGACGACGGAAGGCACCGCGCAGCCAGAGCATCAACAATGTATCGAGTGCCAAAAGCATAGCTGCGAAGCCAAGAAATGGTCCTGCGAGCGAGATCGACTCATCCGACGTGTAGGATGCTTCGGTGACGCCCGTGGAAAATGCTGGTTGCTCGATTGGGTGCAATTTGATGTTGCTGCCATCAAAAATATTGAGTGCTTTCAAGCCATCCTCATTGCCGTAGAAACCGGGCGGCGTGTTGATGCTGACACTGGCCTGCTTGTTTTTCTCAACGATCAAAGGCTTGGCCTCCGATGTCGGCGGCACAAGGGCTCCAGAAGCAGAAAGAAGCTGGAACGGCGGCAGCGAAACTGCGTCCTGACTGTCTTGTCCGCCTGCGCGGTTGGACAATGAGACGATGCGGCGAAGCATGTCGACAAATGAGCCGGAAATAGGCAGCGTCGACCAAGTTGCGTCAGGCGAAATATGGAACAACACGATATTGCCGCGTCTGCGTTTTTCGCCGGTTACAAGCGGAGTGCCGTCGGCAAGCACGGCATAGGTCTTGTCATTCAGATCAAAAGACGGTTCCGCCAGCACCTGTCGCGAGACATTCACATCGTCGGGAATAGTCAGGCCAGCAAATGGGCCTTGTTGCGGAAAGGTACGGAGTTTCTGCGGTTCCGACCATGACAGCGTACCACCCAAAGCACGTTCGCCTTTGCGCAGTTTAACCGGAAGCAGCGGATCGTTGTCATTTGCACCGGCAAGGCGTGGACCCGCAAAACGCACAAGTGTGCCGCCATCTTCCACCCATTTTGAAAGCTGTTCGATGACCGGCTGGGGCATCGTGCCGATGTCGGCCATGATGAGCAGGGAAGGCTTGCCATCGAGCAATTCCGGTACGGATTGCAGGAGGTCGGCAGAGCGCGGCTCAACCAGATTTGCGTAAGGGGAAAGGGCGCGTGAAATATAATGCAGCGGTGACAGCAGTGGCTGGGCGAGATCGCCATCACCACTTGCAAGAAGCCCAATGGTACGGCGCTCTGAACCGGCATCGATCAGATGGGTTGCGCCTGCCTGCTCAACGCCATCAACGCGTATCAGGCGGAAATCATTGCGCAATTCCACCGGCAGATTGAAACGCGCTGAACCCTCGACGCTGCCGAGCGCAAAGGTCAGCGGGGCTTCGGCAATGCGGCGTCCCTTGTCGTCATAAGCTGCGGCAGTCAACGAACGCGGCGCCTGTACCCCTTCCGGACGGATTGCAATCGCATCCAGACTGTCGGCTTTGTTGTCGATGCCGGTGAGGGCAAATGTGCGCCCGAGGCTCGCCTTATACCAGAGGATCGAACCCAGATGGCCGGTCTTGTCGAGCGCGCCGAAGCTTTCGGCGTCGTTCTCGCTGGCAAGGCCGTCATTCAGGAAAGCGAGGCGTATTTTTACGCCTTCAGGCAGGGCTGAAGAGAGGCGTTCAGTGGCGGCTTTGCGGTCCACAGGAAGTGGGCGTGCCTGCAACGCCTGCAAACGTTCGGTTGCTCCAGTACGATCATAAGGTCCGATTGCAGCATTGGCAGGTTCTGCGGTGCCGATGATATAAATCTGCGTGTTGGTTTCATCTGCATCGGAAATGAGTTTTTCCGCAGCAGCCACACGTTGCGACCAGTCTTCAGCCGAGGCCCAGCCGTTATCGATCATGATTGCAAGCGGCTCATCGCCTGCAATTGCGGTGGCACGCGGGTTCCAGACAGGGGAGGCAAGAGCCAGAATAACCAGCGCTGCGATCAGCAGGCGTAGCAGCGTCATCCACCAGGGGCTTTTTGACGGCACTTCCTCGCGTTTGAAAACCTGCGCCAGAATACGCAAAGGCGGGAAGCTTTCTTCCTGCGGGCGCGGTGGCGTCATACGCAGCAGCCACCAGATAACCGGCAAGGCGAGAAGGCCTGCGAGGATCAGCGGTGATCCAAAGGCGAGAGGCAGAAAATTCATGCGCGTGCTCCACTGAGAGAGGACGCGCTTAGAGAACTATGCAATCGTGATAGCGCTTCGGTCGCTGGTCGATCTGTACGATGCACCGTATAGCTCCAGCCAAGTCGTTTGCAGAAATCAGACAATGTTTCCCGGCGTGCGATGTATAAGCGCCGGTAGTCCTCGGCATAGGTTTCTGCACGACCGGCAACAAGGGTGCTGCCTGTTTCAGGGTCGCGAAACTCTGTACGTCCCGCATAGGGGAACGTTTCTTCTGCAGGATCTGCCACTTCAACAAGATGCGCGCGGACGCCGCGACGTGCGAGCTGATCGAGCAAATCGGTCAGTTCATCAAACGGATGCAGAAAGTCTGAAACAAGTACCACTTCGGAAAAGCGGCGGATCTGGTTGATGTCCGGCAAAGCGCTTTCGGATGCTTCATGCATCATTGAACCCATCAGGGCTCCTGCAAGGCGTTCGGCACCATTGCGGGCGGAGAAAGGTGGCAGCAGGGCCGGAAAGGCGATGCGTTCGCCTGATCTTGAGAGAAGCTCGGCCATAGCCAGCGTCAGGACCAATGCGCGTGCTTCCTTGGATATCGGCGTCAGATTGGAGCGGTAGAGCATGGAAGGCGAGAAGTCGCACCACAGCCAGACTGTATGGGCTGATTCCCATTCCCGGTCGCGAACATAGGTATGGTCGTCGCGGGCCGAGCGTCGCCAGTCGATGCGTGCAAGTGCATCGCCTTCAACATAGGGGCGGAACTGCCAGAAGTTTTCTCCGGGGCCGCGTTTGCGCCGTCCGTGCCAGCCATTCATGACGGTGTTGACGACGCGCCGGGCCTCGACCAGCAGATCGGGAATGCTTGCAGCTCGCGCCCGAGCACGAGCGAGCGTATCCTTGCGGTCTGTAGCTGAAACCTGTGCGCCAACCGCCATCAGGCTGCTGCCTTCACCAGATTGGCAATGACATCACGGACATGCATACCATCGGCGCGCGCTGCGAAATTGAGCGCCATGCGGTGTTGAAGAACAGGCTCGGCCAGCGCTTTGACATCGTCAACAGATGGAGCAAGGCGGCCTTCGTAAAGTGCGCGCGCACGGGCGCAGAGCATCAGCGCCTGACTGGCACGCGGGCCCGGACCCCAGGCAATATGCTTTTTCGCATGTTCATTATCAGCGTCAGGTCGTGCCGAACGAACCAGCTTGAGAATTGCATCCAGCACACTTTCGGAAACAGGCATACGGCGCACCAGCGCCTGCATCTGACGCAGACGCTCGGCATCGAGAATTTCATAGGCCTTTGCTTCTGCAACACCGGTGGTTTCCAGAAGAATACGACGTTCGGCGTCGAGTTCCGGATAGAGAATATCAATCTGCATGAGGAAGCGGTCGAGCTGGGCTTCTGGCAGCGGATAGGTGCCTTCCTGTTCCAGCGGGTTTTGTGTTGCAAGCACATGGAAGGGGGCAGGCAGATCATAACGCTGACCGGCGACCGTGACGTGGTATTCCTGCATGGCCTGCAAAAGGGCTGACTGCGTACGCGGCGAAGCACGGTTGATTTCGTCGGCCATCAGAAGCTGTGCGAAGATCGGACCTTTGAGGTAACGGAAAGAACGGCGACCATCGGCATCCTGCTCCATCACTTCCGAACCGATGATGTCGGATGGCATCAGGTCGGGTGTGAACTGGATGCGCTGGCCCGAAAGGCCAAGCACGGTTCCCAGTGTTTCGACCAGCTTGGTTTTTGCAAGGCCGGGTACGCCGACAAGCAGAGCATGACCGCCGGCCAGAACAGCTACGAGCGTGCGCTCAATAACGCTTTCCTGTCCGAAGATAACGGTGCCGATGCTTTCCTTGATCCGCGCAATATCTGCAAGTGCACGTTCAGCTTCGGCGACGATCTGATCGGGGTTGACGGCTTCGGGCGTAACAACAACACTCATAAGAACCTCGCAAAAATATCCGCACCTGCATGTGATCGGTTAAATCACTATATATACTGACAAGCCGTGAAACGGTGACTATTTCATGGCTTTAGAGCATTTCCTGTTTTGATTGAGCCATTGGAAATGCTCTATCAATTTGTTTTTACGCGCATCTTGCTCCGAAAACCGCTTCGCACTTTTCGGGATACGCTCTACGAGTTAAATTCACATTCAGACAGGGATAACCGAGTCGGATGACAAAAAGCACCCCTGAAGGCAATGAAACGCCGCAAAGCGCAAAGCCGGGCACTGAAGGAATGGGTGGACTGGAGGCCCTGATTGCACGCGCTCATGCGGACGCGCAAAGCGGACCGGCTACGAAAGAACGTGGAATTCCGCCGGTGGAGCGCTGGAATCCGGAGTTTTGCGGCGCGCTTGATATTGAGATTAAGGCCGATGGAACATGGTTTTACATGGGCACGCCTATCGGGCGTAAACAGCTCGTTCGTTTGTTTTCAACCGTGTTGCGCAAGGATGAAGACGGTAAAACCTATCTCGTAACGCCGGTAGAGAAGATTGAAATCAGCGTCGAAGACGCGCATTTCATAGCCGTTGAAATGCAGGTTTCAGATGAAGGTGACGTTCAGAAATTGACCTTCCGCACCAATGTTGGCGATGTGGTTGACGCCGACGCCGAGCATCCATTGCGCTTTGTCGTTGAGGATGAAAGCGGTGGGTTAAAGCCCTATATCAATGTGCGTGGACGGCTTGAGGCGCTGGTTGGGCGTTCAGTTATGTATGATCTTGTGGCATTGGGCGAAGAAATCGAAGTGAATGGCGTTGTGATGTTTGCAATACGCTCTGGCGGCACAGTTTTCCCTATCATGCCAGCGGAAGCTCTTGAGGCTTCGCTGAAATGATGGACCGTGCATTGCATCTAAACACCCGATTTTCAGCCGGTGATTTTGCTGAGCGTGTTCGCCACTGGCAGCCTGATCAAGATGATCTGACCGGCGATCATTCGCTTAATCCGGATTTCACACAAGCCATGGTGACGGCGAAGATGCGCGATGCCGCCGTGCTCGTGCCGGTGGTTGATCGCGGTTCGGAAGCAACCCTGTTGCTGACGCGTCGCACGGACACTTTGCGTAAACATTCAGGCCAGATCGCTTTTCCGGGTGGTGCAATCGACCCGGAGGATGGGACGGCTGAAAATGCCGCTTTGCGCGAAGCCAATGAAGAGATTGGCCTTGTGTCGGAACGCGCCGAAATTCTCGGCAGTCTGCCGCGTTATCTCACCGGTAGCGGCTTTTCGATTACGCCGGTTCTGGCGGTCGTTAACACACCTTTCGATGTGCATCCAAACCCTGATGAGGTTGCGGATATTTTTGAAGTACCGTTGTCCTTCCTAATGAACCCGGACAATCACCGGCGCGAAAGCAGGCTGTTCAATGGCACGGAACGCTTTTATTACGCGATGCCTTATCACGAGCGATTCATCTGGGGCGTGACCGCAGGCATTATTCGCGGACTTTATGAAAGGCTCTACCGTTGAGCGATACAGTGAATATTTCAGATGGGGCTAACTGGCTTCGCTCCAAGCCGTTGCAGGCGCTGTTTGCAGCGCTCAACCGCGATGGTGGCGAGGTGCGCGTGGTGGGCGGTGCAGTTCGCAATACCCTGCTTGGCACGAAAGTCAGCGATGTCGATCTGGCGACCACGCATTTGCCGGAACAAACGGTTCGGCTTGCCAAGGAAGCTGGCTTCAAGCCGGTGCCGACCGGGATTGAGCATGGCACGATAACCGTTGTGGTGCAGGGGCAGCCTTTTGAAGTCACGACTTTGCGTAAGGATATTGAGACCAACGGTCGTCACGCTAAAGTTGCGTTTGGCACCGACTGGAAGACGGATGCTGAGCGGCGTGATTTCACAATCAATGCGCTTTATGCGACTGCTGACGGCGATGTGATCGATTATGTCGGCGGTCTTGCTGATATTGAAACTAAGACGCTGCGTTTTATTGGCGACGCTGAAGAACGTATCCGAGAGGATTATCTGCGCATTCTGCGCTTTTTCCGCTTCTTTGCCTGGTATGGTTCGGGTCGACCCGAGACCGACGGATTGCGGGCGAGCGCTCGTTTGAAAGACGGGTTGAACCAGCTTTCAGCCGAGCGCGTCTGGTCGGAGCTCAAGAAGCTGTTGTCCGCCCCTGATCCTTCGCGCGCGATGCTGTGGATGCGGCAATCGGGTGTGCTGAATATCATTCTGCCTGAAAGCGAGAAATGGGGCATTGATGCCATTCACGGCCTCGTTCGTGCAGAAGCTGATCTCGACTGGCAGGTGGATGCGCTTTTGCGTCTTGAAAGCATTGTGCCACCCGATGCTGCCCGTATGACAGAACTTGGCAAACGGCTGAAAATGTCGAATGCCGAGCGGGCTCGTCTTGAAGCATGGGCGCGGGCCGATGCCATCAAGTCGGAAACGTCTGAACAGGCATTGAAGAAGCTCATCTATCGCGGCAGTTCGCAGGCAGTCGCGGATCGTATTCGTCTTGCCTATGCGTCTGCACGACAGGAAGCCGCTGCCAGTGATGAAGCGATGATCCGCGCTGGCGGATATTCACGTCTTCTGGATGCGGTTGAGAAATATGAACCGCTGGTCTTTCCCGTGACCGGCGGAGACCTGCTGTCGCTTGGTGTCGAGAAGGGGCCGGGGCTTGGTGAAGCATTGCGTGATCTCGAAACTCTATGGATTGACTCCGGTTTTAGTCTTGACCGCGAAGCGCTTCTGGACAAACTTGATCGCAATAAAATGAACGGCTGATAGCTTGCAAAATTCAGCCATAGTTTCATTAACTTATGATCGAATGTTTTTAGTTTTGTTTTGAAAGCGTCTTGGCATGTCCAATCCTGATACATCAACTTCGCAGAATGCCAGCTCAGATCCCAAGCAGAATTTTGGCACCAGCGGTATCGCGCCGATGGAGCGTCCAGGTGCTGTAACGCGCTTCTTCATGGGGATTGTTGCCTGGGCAGAGAGCCTTAATCTGAAATATGCGAAGCTCGGCAATCCGCCTGTTTATGACAATGCCACGTTCCCATGGGCAGCAGAGGTTGAGAAGGCCTATCCGGCTATTCGCAAGGAACTTGAAAAGGTTCTGCTGCGTCAGAGCGAGCTACCATCGTTTCAGGATATTTCGTCGGACGTGAAGACGATCTCGACAGATAATCATTGGAAAACATTCTTCCTGCTGGGCTTTGGTGTGAAGTCGGAGCAGAACATTAAGGCCTGTCCCAACACATGGAATGCGGTGCAGCATATTCCAGGTCTGACGACTGCCATGTTCTCGATCTTCGAGCCGGGCAAGCACCTGCCGCCGCATCGCGGTCCTTATAATGGCGTGCTGCGTCTGCATATGGGCATGATCGTGCCGGAACCTGCCGATAAGCTTGCGATCCGCGTGGATAAGCAGGTTTGCCACTGGCAGGAAGGCAAGGTTCTGATTTTCGACGATGCTTATGAGCATGAAGCCTGGAACCACACCGAGCATACGCGCGTGGTGTTGTTCGTTGATTTTGTGAAGCCGCTGAAATTTCCGGCCCGTTTTGTAAACTGGGCACTGATGAACCTCGCGATCTTCACGCCCTTCATCAAGGAAGGGCTGGATAACCACAATGAGTGGGAAAAGAAGTTCTATGCGCAAGCTGAACAGCTTCGCAATCAGCCAAAAGCCTGAGGATTTGACTTCAAGCCTCGCCGCTTTTAAATAATCTTCTGGAGGGCTTTTTAGCCCTCCAGTTGTTTGTGCCCCAAATGAGTGGGCCGCATACTTTTCGAGTGTGCTCCAGAAGGAATTGTTGATGCCGGAGATTGTAGGAAGCCTCTGATCGTTCCGAACGATTGCTGCGCCTTGAGTAGAGCGCAGATGTTCAGGGACGGAAATGGCATTGGCCGTGGACAGGTATTGGCTGTCCGCGTGCGCTGATGCTTGTCATGGTTTCCATCCAGGCATAACAACAATGAATATCTCACGTATTGAACAGCGCGTGCTTCACGTGCTGGCGCAGGGCGGCTACATTCGCCATCTGCGCGAAGACGGACGCATCTGCGAAATCGAATGCTATACGCGTGAAGGCTATCTGCTTTCCGATTGCACGATGGTTGTTTTCCAGCAATTGCGACGAAAACGGCTGATCGAATCGCGTGCGGGAAGTGCGTATCGCATCTCGCTCAAAGGACGCACCAACGTCCGAGCACAAGCCAACAATCGATGAGGAGTGCATGATGCATATCCGCAAGGAACAACCGAAGGATATTTCCTCAATCCGGCATTTGACGAGTGAAGCCTTTCGTACGGTGCCCTATAGCAACCAGAAAGAGGCGGCAATTGTCGACGCTCTTCGTTCGGCATCGGCGCTGATCGTATCGCTGGTTGCCGAAGAGGGAGAGGCTCTTGTCGGGCATGTGGCATTCTCGCCGGTTCTCATCAATGGTGTTGATTGTGGCTGGTACGGGCTTGGCCCCGTCTCAGTGCGGCCGGACAGGCAGGGTGAGGGCATTGGCAGTGCGCTCATCCGGCAAGGTCTAACGTGCTTGCATGAAGTGGGCGCCAAAGGTTGCGTGCTGCTCGGTGACCCGGGCTATTATCAACGGTTTGGTTTTAAAGCCGATGAAAGGCTAACACTTGACGGTGTTCCGGCTGAGTATTTCCAATGCCTTGTGATTGAGGGTGAAATGCCGAAAGGCAAAGTGACCTATCACTCAGCATTTGAAGCATAAAGAAAGGGCGGGAAATTCCCGCCCTTTTGTTTGGTTCATATTAACTTTTACGGCCACTTCACCACGGGTGGCATCGACGACAGAATGGAATTCACATTGCCGCCGGTCTTGAGACCAAAGATCGTACCGCGATCATAAAGCAGGTTGAATTCGACATAGCGTCCGCGACGGATCAGCTGTTCCTCGCGCTGTTCTGGTGTCCATTCCTTGTTGAAGTTCTGGCGCACGAGATGCAGGTAGACCACCGAGAAACCACGACCGACATCGCGGGTAAAAGCGAAATCCTTATCCCAGCCGCCCTGTTCTTCGGTTGAATGCAGCCAGTCATAGAAGATGCCACCGATGCCGCGGGCTTCATTGCGGTGTGGCAGGTAGAAATATTCGTCGCACCATTCTTTCAGACGCTGATAATCGACAATGTCCTTATGCTTTTCACAGATGAAGCGAAACGCCTTGTGGAAGGCGAGGGTGTCCGGATCTTCCTGTGTGCGGCGGTCATCGAGAACGGGCGTAAGGTCAGCGCCACCACCGAACCATTGGCGTGTGGTCACGACCATGCGGGTGTTCATATGGACGGCTGGCACATTCGGGTTCTGCGGATGCGCGATCAGTGAAATGCCGCTTGCCCAATAGCGTGGGTCTTCCTCGGCGCCCGGTATCTGCTTGCGGAACTCAGGAGAAAATTCGCCATAGACGGTCGAGACATGCACGCCGACTTTTTCAAAGACACGGCCATGCATGATGGACATGACACCGCCACCACCGTTGCCTTCATCCTTCTGCCATGGGGTGCGAACAAAGCGTCCTGGCTCCTGATCGGAAAGCTGGCCCTGCAAATCGTCTTCGAGCTGTTCGAAGCTCGCGCAGATACGGTCGCGCAATTCTTCAAACCAGTTCTGGGCGGCTTGTTTTTTCTCTTCGATATCTTGCGGGATGATTGCCGGAATTTCGTCTCGCTGCATTTTGGATATCCTCTCACGCAATGTACCGAGCGACCGAAAGGCCGCAAAAATTCAAACGTCTATCTTCTTGACTTAGCAAAGTCCTGCAGTCTGGCAAAGCGCGAAGACTGCGCGGCTTGCGGGTGCGAATTCCTCTCCCCAAGAAAAGACTCGTCATGAAGTCGTTGCTTCCCTATCTTAAGCTTCCAAGGGATTGGAAGTTTCGAGTTTTCCCTTGTTTCGGGAGGCAATTGCATGACCGCATCTTCGCCCCGCCCACCACTTGAAGGCTTGCGCAAGCAGCTAGAAAAAGGTCGTGCCAAGAAGAGCCGTATGCCACGCGACGGGTTTGTCCGCGAGACATTCACCCTACCGCGACAGGCCGCACGCGATAAAGCGCGGGAATGGTTTGAGGCTTTCCCCAAAGCTGCCTATTGGACTGAAATCGAAAGCTGGTGTGAACGGCCTGATGATGTCATCGAATTTACGATGCGTCGCCTGCCGACATCGGATTAGAGATCTGAGTCAACGAGACGCTTTAAGCCATTGAAACCAGATTCAAATCAGGCATTTGCGAAAACGCCCTCCGGTTTTGCCGGAGGGCGTTTCCATTTCTGAGTCGTTATAGCGTTACAGCGTTACTTCGTTTCCGTCTGAGGGGCCTGCTCCCACGACTTCCAATCCTTGATGATGCTGTCAGCATATGCCTTGCCAACGCGATAGGCATTGGTCGTTGCCAGCGGGAAACCGCCTGACTTCGCAGCAAGCGACTCTGCAGCCGTCTGGTCTTTGCCCTGACGGTCGAAGTTGGAGGACGTACGCAGCAGCGCAATACGGTCATAATCGAGCTTGCCTGCATCGGCTGCGCGCTTGAGCGAGGTCAGCGTTGCATTGTCTTCCATCTGTGACGTGCAGTAGTTCGCTTTGCCATCGGTCAGGAGCTTTGCCCACTGTTCCATGGCTTCGCCGAGCTTGGTGCCGTGCCAGTATGTGTCGCCCGATGCGGTATCGCAGATTGTGACCTGAGGCGCGCTGGTGGCTGCTTCTTCTGTGTAATGCTTGCGATATTCCTTGGCATCGTCGCTGTCGAGAAGTTCAACGCCCTTGGTTGTTTTAAGAGCGTAATCGGCAAGCTTGCCATTGAGTTCGAACACTTCCGTACCAGCAGCCCATTTTGGCTTTTCACCCGGCTTTTCAGCGCCGAGGCCGAAGAAGTCGGTCGCCCAGCCTTCAGGTGCTTCGCGGATATCAATGCGATGGTTGAGATTGGCATCGACTGCGTATTTTGCCCAATGCGCAGAACCGAGTGTGCCATGCTTTGGATCCACGCCTGCGATACCGGCGATGAGGAAATAGGTGTGGCTCAGATCAAGTTTGTCGCTCAGCGCCATTGCCGAGACCGCACTGGCTGCATTGGCAAAGCCCATGGCCGTGGTCATGTGGCAGAGGCCTTCAGCCGTACAATCGATCTCAGGATATTCAGGGCTCAAGCCCGCAAGCTTCAGCTTCTGTGTGAACTTTTCACCTTCCAGCCAAGGCTTTGCTTCCTCACCGAACATGGTGATGACCATGACCTTTGGCGAAATGGTTTCAGCAGCCTGTGCAAATGCAGGAGCGGCAACTGCGGTTGCCAGAAGAGAGGCCGTAAGAACAGAAGTGCGGAACGATGGCTTCATCGGAGAAGAACCTTTTCTGACTGAATATTAAATCTGCTTCGGGAACTGATTCCGTTTGTCCGTCTATGCGGTTGAAACGGAATCGCTTTTTAAATTTTGCTGGCGCAGAGCTTCGCCTGCCGTGATCGCAACAGAAACCGCAAGATTGAGGGATCTGGCACCCGGCACCATGGGGATAATCAGTCGCGCATCCGCGATGTCCTGAATGCTGTCAGGGACGCCTGCGGACTCCCGCCCGAACAACAGGATGTCATTTTCCTGAAACGTGTATTCCGTATAGGGGATTGCTGCCTTGGTCGACAGCAACACGAGGCGCTTGCCTGCCTGGCTGCGCCAATCGTTGAAATGCTCCCAGTCCGCATGGCGGGTGAGGGCGGCCTGTTCGAGATAATCCATGCCTGCGCGTTTCAATGATCTGTCGGAAACGTCGAAGCCTGCAGGCTCGATCAGGTCCACCGCGAAGCCGAGGCAGGCGGCCATGCGCAGAATGGTTCCCGTGTTGCCGGGAATGTCGGGCTGGTAAAGGGCGATACGCAGATCCATATAAGGCGGGTAGCTCACAAATCCGATGGCTGCAAGTGTTCAGATTGGTTGTGTCCCACACGTCAACACATCAATTCGCGGGATGGTGCCTGCAAGAATAAAATCATTCTCGCATCACGAAAATATTCCCTTTTTGTTCCTGTTCCGACTTGGAAATTTTGCAAGGTGCCCGTAAAAGGATCGCCATGTTCAAATGGTTTGAAAAACGACTCGAAGCTTATCCCGAAGAACCGCCGCGCGAGCCTCCGCGCGGGTTGGTAGCCTTTTGCCTTTATTACACCCGTGGCGCATGGCCATGGATTATCGGCATGGCAATTTTCACGACACTGATCGCTATTATCGAAGTGTCGCTTTTTGCCTTCATGGGCAATATCGTTGACTGGCTTTCGCACCAGTCGCGTGAGACATTCCTGAGCAATGAAGGCTGGCGGCTTGCGCTGATCGCGGGCGTCGTTCTGGTCGGTTTGCCGGGCGTGGTTCTCATCCACTCGCTGCTTATTCACCAGACGTTGCTCGGCAACTATCCGATGCGTGTGCGCTGGCTTATGCATCGCTATCTGATCCGTCAGTCCATGTCGTTCTTTCAGGACGAGTTTGCCGGACGTATCTCAACCAAGCTGATGCAGACTGCTCTCGCTGTGCGTGAAACGGTGATGAAGCTGCTCGACGTGCTGAACTACGTCATCGTCTATTTTGCCGGTACGCTGTTTATCGCGGCCTCGGCGGATATTGTTCTGATGATCCCGTTTGCGGTCTGGCTGATCGTCTACATCATCCTGTTGCGCTTCTTCATTCCGCGTCTCAGGGTGATTTCCGAACAGCAGGCTGATGCGCGTTCGTCCATGACCGGACGTATCGTCGACAGCTATACCAACATCGCGACCGTGAAGCTGTTCTCGCATTCAAGCCGTGAAGAGTCTTATGTGAAAGAAAGCCTCGATGGCTTCCTCGTCACGGTGCATCGACAGATGCGTCTCATAACGATGTTCCACTTCACGCTTTATATGGCGAACTGCATCCTGCTGTTTGCTGTGGGTGCGATCGGCATCAAGCTCTGGATGAATGAAGCCATTTCCGTGGGTGCGGTTGCTGTCGGCATCGGCCTTGTGCTGCGCCTTAACGGCATGTCGCAGTGGATCATGTGGGAAATGTCTGCACTGTTCGAAAATATCGGCACGGTGGAAGACGGCATCACGACGATTTCGCGCGCTCATGAAGTGGTGGATACGCCAAATGCGCCTGTGCTGAAAGTGAGCAAGGGTGCGCTGGATTTCGACAAGATCGGCTTCCACTACGGCAAGGGCAAAGGTGTTATCGAAGGCCTGTCGCTCGACATTCAGGCCGGGCAGAAGATCGGTCTCGTCGGACGTTCCGGTGCGGGTAAATCCACGCTCGTCAATCTGCTGCTGCGTTTCTACGATCTTGAAAAAGGCCGCATCCTGATTGATGGGCAGGATATTTCCAAGGTCACGCAGGATTCGCTTCGCGCAAGCATCGGCATGGTTACGCAGGACACGTCTTTGCTGCATCGCTCGGTGCGCGAGAACATCATGTATGGCCGTCCGGATGCGACGGAAGAAATGGTCGAGCGGGCAATCCGTCTCGCTCAAGCTGACCAGTTCATTCCTCTATTGACTGATGCGAAGGGCCGACGCGGACTGGATGCTCATGTCGGTGAGCGTGGTGTGAAGCTTTCCGGTGGCCAGCGCCAGCGTATCGCGATTGCACGCGTGATGCTGAAAGATGCGCCGATCCTCATTCTGGATGAGGCAACCTCTGCACTCGACTCGGAAGTGGAGGCAGCCATTCAGGACAGTCTCAACACACTGATGGAAGGCAAGACCGTTATTGCGATTGCCCATCGTCTTTCGACTATCGCTGCCCTTGATCGTCTCGTTGTGATGGACAAGGGACAGATTGTCGAAGATGGCACGCATGAGGAACTTGTTGCGCTCGGCGGCATTTATGCCGGACTATGGGCACGTCAGTCGGGCGGGTTCCTTGGTTTTGACGAGCAGACCGAAGCGGAAATGGCAAAGTAAGGAATACGCAATTGATGAAAGCGGTTTATAGCCTGTTCGAGCGTTGGGTTGATCCCTTCCGCGAACCGGACAAGCTTAGACCGCCTTCAACAACATTGGCCTTCCTCTGGCATTATGCGCGACAGGCTAAATGGCCGCTTGCAGCCTCGCTGGCTGTTGGCGGTCTTTTGCCTCTCGTGGAGGCTGGGCTGTTTTATTTCACGGGCAGGCTTGTCGATATTCTCGATCAGGCAGGCAAGGGCGGTGTCGAGCGTAGCTGGTCGGCACTGTTTCAGGCTGCGGGTCCGGAACTTCTGTTCATGGGGATCACTGTTCTCGTCATCCGTTTTGTTGTCACGGCCATAAACACCCTTCTTGAAGGTCAGACACTTTCGCCCGGTTTCTACAACATGATCCGCTGGCAGGCGAATTCCTATGTCCAGCGGCAATCCTATGCATTCTTTCAGAATGATTTTGCCGGGCGCATTGCCACCAAGGTCTGGCAGGCGGGGCAGGCGGCAGGTGATCTGATTGAAAGTCTCATTCAGGTCGTCTGGTTCATGGCGATCTATAGCGTGACGACGCTGTTTCTGGTGGGCCGTCTCGACTGGCGGCTGGCTGCCGCGGTGATCGCATGGATCGTGGCTTTCGGCCTGATTGCCCGGCACTATTTGCCTCGCATTCGAAAGAATGCTGAAGCCTCCGCCGAAGCGGGCTCCCTGATCAACGGCCGTATCGTTGATAGCTATTCCAATATCCAAACCATCAAGCTCAACACCGTCGATGACGATGAGCGCTATATGCGCGACGGTTTTATGCGCTATCTCGGGGCAATCCTGCCGTTTATGCGCTCACTGACCGGCGTGCGTCTTGCCATGACCGCCTTGTCAGGTCTGATGATTGTGACTGTGGCAGCAATTACCATCGACCTGTGGACCAAAGATGCCATCACGGTTGGGCAGGTGTCGTTCACGCTCGGTCTGGTGTTGCGCCTTAATATGCTGCTTGGCCGTCTGATGATGCAGCTGAATGGTATGCTGCGTCAGCTGGGGCTGATCGAAAATTCGATGAAGCTTGTTTCCGAACCATTGGGCTTGGAAGACAAGCGCGGTGCAAAACCGTTGCAGATTACCGAAGCGCGCATCGATATTCAGAATGTCACGTTTCATTATGGTAAGGCAGCAGGTGTTCTTGACGGTATCAACTTTTCCATCAGGGGTGGCGAGCGGGTCGGGCTTGTTGGCCATTCAGGGGCGGGCAAGTCGACGCTCATCAATCTGATCCTGCGTCTTTACGATGTTGAGAAGGGCGCGATCCTTGTCGATGGTCAGGATGTTCGCGATGTGACGCAATCCTCTCTGCGACGCGCCTTTGCGGTCGTCAGTCAGGAAACAGCGCTGCTGCACCGTTCGCTGCGCGACAACATCATGCTCGCGCGTGATGATGCCACGGATGAAGAGCTTGCTCAGGCTGCACGACAGGCCGAAGCAGACGAGTTCATCGCGAAGCTGGAAGACTTCAATGGACGGAAATCCTTCGATGCCTTTGTTGGTGAGCGTGGCGTCAAGCTTTCGGGCGGTCAGCGTCAGCGTATCGCGATTGCGCGTGCGATCCTGAAAGACGCACCGATCCTCATTCTGGATGAAGCAACCTCGGCACTCGACTCAGAGGTTGAAGCCTCGATCCAGGAGAATCTTCGTCAGCTCATGGAAGGCAAGACCGTTATCGCAATTGCACATCGGCTTTCGACTATTGCAGCTCTTGATCGCCTCATCGTCATGGATAAGGGCCGGATTGTAGAAGAAGGCACCCATGAGGAATTGATTGCGCAAGGCGGAATCTATGCGGGCCTCTGGGCCCGCCAGTCGGGCGGTTTTCTCGGTATAAACAGCTAATTTCAGGCATTTTCAGACGACACTCACCAAGCCGCTCAAAGTTAGATTTGAGCGGCTTGTTTTGTTTTGTCGCTTTTAAAACATCCCAATAAATCAGCCTGCGACATGGTGCCGTCCTATGGGGTTGGCGTCTGGACAAGGCATTTCAACCTGCCTAAACCTGAATGTTGAGATGGAGGGAATTTCGTTCTGCAAGCAATTGTAGAACTGCTTTTTGCGTGAACGCGAAAGGCTGGACTGCTTTTGCCTAAGTGCAAGGGAACGAGGGGAGATTTCAATTGGATATCCAGGTTAAAAAGGAATTGGCACGTGAGCGCACACGACACGGCTGAGCCGACACGGCGTGATTTTTTGTATATTGCGACGGGAATGGCCGGTGTCGTCGGTGTCGGCGGACTGGCATGGCCGTTTATCGACCAGATGCGCCCCGACGCTTCGACGCTTGCTGCAGCGTCTATTGAGGTTGATGTTTCTTCTCTCGCAGAAGGCGCATCGCTCACCGTCAAATGGCGCGGTAAGCCAGTTTTCATCCGAAACCGTACGGCCAAGGAAATAGAAGACGCGAAGACAACAGCGCTTGGCGATCTTAAAGATCCGAATGCCCGTAACGCCAATCTTGCTTCGGACGCACAGGCGACCGACGTTGCGCGTTCTGCTGGTGAAGGTAAGGAAAACTGGATCATCATGATCGGTGTTTGTACCCACCTTGGTTGCGTGCCACTGGGTGAGTCTGGTTCGTTTGGCGGCTGGTTCTGCCCGTGCCATGGCTCGACCTATGACACTGCGGGTCGTATCCGCAGCGGTCCGGCGCCGGAAAACATGCACATTCCGGAATACGCATTTGCTTCCGATACGGTCATCAGGATCGGCTAAGACAGATCTTGGGGAGAGAAAACATGAGTGGTAATCACTCCACATATACGCCCTCGACCGGCATCGAAAAATGGGTCGACGAACGGCTTCCTTTGCCGCGCCTGGTCTATGATTCCTTTGTTGCCTATCCGACGCCGCGTAACCTGAATTATATGTACACCTTTGGTGGCATTCTAAGCTTTATGCTTATTGCGCAGCTCATCACCGGTATCGTGCTGGCGATGCATTATGCTGCGGATACGGGCATTGCATTCAACTCCGTTGAAAAGATTATGCGTGACGTCAACTCTGGTTGGCTGCTGCGTTACATGCACGCAAACGGTGCATCATTCTTCTTTATCGCCGTTTATCTTCATATTGCTCGCGGTCTTTATTACGGCTCCTACAAGGCACCGCGCGAGCTGCTTTGGATCCTCGGCGTGGTGATCTTCCTTCTCATGATGGCAACCGCCTTCATGGGTTATGTTCTGCCTTGGGGACAGATGTCCTTCTGGGGTGCGACGGTTATCACGGGCTTCTTTACGGCCTTTCCGATAATCGGCGAGCCGATCCAGCAATTGCTGCTCGGTGGCTTTGCCGTTGATAATCCAACGCTTAACCGCTTCTTCTCGCTGCATTATCTGCTGCCGTTCATGATTGTGGGCGTTGTTATCCTGCACGTATGGGCTTTGCACGTAACCGGGCAGACTAATCCGACAGGGATTGAAGTGAAGTCGAAGACAGACACGCTGCCGTTCACGCCTTATGCAACCATCAAGGATGCTTTCGGCGCGCTCGTGTTCTTCATTTTCTTCGCTTACTTCGTCTTCTACATGCCAAACTTCCTGGGCCATCCGGATAACTACATTCCGGCTGACTCACTGAAGACGCCAGCTCACATTGTTCCTGAATGGTACTTCCTGCCGTTCTACGCGATGCTGCGTGCGATCACCTTCAATATCGGCCCGATCGACTCAAAGCTTGGCGGCGTTCTGACCATGTTCGGTTCGATCGCGATCCTCTTTGTCGTGCCTTGGCTCGATACATCGAAGGTCCGTTCGGCAGTTTACCGCCCGTTGTTCAAGTTGTTCTTCTGGCTGTTTGTCATCAACGCCATCTTCCTTGGCTGGTTGGGTTCGCGTCCGGCCGAAGGCGTCTACACGCTGATGGCCCAGTTTGGCACGCTCTACTACTTCGCATTCTTCATCGTCATCATGCCTGTTCTTGGCTTGATCGAAACGCCGAAGCGTCTGCCGAACTCGATTACCGAGGCCGTGCTGGAAAAGAATGAAGGCAAGGCCGAGATCGCCCCAGTGGAAATCAAGGGCTGAAGCAGCGAGAGATGAAGGACGTATCAATGAAAAACATCCTCAAGAGTTTCGCTGCTTTCGGCATCGCTCCGCTTGTTGCGTTGGGTGTGACGATGGGTGGTGCTTATGCCGCCGGTGGCGGTGAGGGGGAGCCGGAACACTTTCCGATCCACCATCCAAAGCAGGAAAAGTGGACCTTCTCTGGCCCATTCGGAACTTATGACAAGGGACAGCTTCAGCGCGGTCTCAAGGTCTATAAGGAAGTCTGCTCTGCTTGCCATTCGATGAACCTGGTGGCCTTCCGCACGCTGGAGGACCTTGGCTATTCGCCTGAGCAGGTAAAGGCTTTTGCTGCGGAATATGAAGTACAGGATGGCCCGAATGCAGACGGTGAAATGTTCACCCGCAAGGCAATCCCTACTGATCATTTCCCATCGCCATTTGCGAATGCGAATGCAGCGGCTGCAGCTAACAACGGTGCAGCTCCGCCTGACTTCTCGCTGATTGCGAAGGCGCGTGCGGTTGAGCGTGGTTTCCCGACCTTTATCTTCGACATATTCACGCAATATGCTGAAGCAGGTCCGGATTACATCCACTCTCTGCTGACCGGCTATGATGAACAGCCGCCTGCAGGTATGCATGTACCGGAAGGCACGCACTACAACCCGTATTTCATCGCGGGCAAGTCGCTGGCCATGGCGAAACCACTCAGTGACGATCAGGTGACTTACGATGATGGTTCTCCACAGACGGTGGACCAGTATGCACGTGACGTTTCTGCGTTTTTGATGTGGGCTGCAGAGCCGCATCTGGAAGATCGCAAGAAGACTGGCTTCCGCGTCATCATCTTCCTCATTCTATTCGCCGGCCTTGTTTACATTGCCAAGCGTTCGGTCTGGTCTGATGTGAAGCACTGATCTCCTGATTAAAGTTGAATGTTAAGGGCGCTGCGAGGCGCCCTTTTCTTTTGCCCGTATGACATCAGCGATCTCGCGGTTTTGATCAGCGAACCACCATTCCCGGGATACACTGTCGAGAATGATCGGGAACGGCTTTGAATAAGCTTGGCGTAGCGGCCATATCGTGATTGAAGATAATCTGAAAAAAGAAGTGCTTTTGAAATGAGAAAAGCACCTTAGATTTATTCGCATCGAAAGGACTGAAAATGGAATCCGGGTTCAAAGCCACTTTGAAGGACGCGATCAGAACCATTCCCGATTATCCAAAACCCGGTGTTCAGTTCCGTGATGTCACCACGCTTATGGGCGATGCACAGGCATTTCGCCGTGCGGTGGATGAGCTGGTTTATCCTTATGCCGGAAACAAGGTCGATAAGGTTGCCGGTATTGAAGCACGCGGCTTCATTCTTGGCGGCGCGATTGCACATCAGCTTTCAGCTGGCTTTGTGCCGATCCGCAAGAAGGGTAAGTTGCCGCGCGATACCGTTCGTATTGCCTACAGCCTGGAGTATGGCATCGACGAAATGGAGATGCATCGCGACGCCATCGAGAAGGGCGAACGCATCATTCTCGTTGACGATCTGATTGCAACTGGTGGCACGGCAGAAGCTGCAGCCAAGCTCCTTCTGCAGATGGGTGCGAATATCGTAGCGGCCTGCTTTATCATTGATTTGCCAGACCTTGGCGGACGTAAGAAGCTCGAAGCTCTCGGCGTTCCGGTCCGCACACTTGTCGAATTTGAAGGTGATTGATTCACCTCACCCTCAGAAGAAAAGGCCCGGAGTTTTCCGGGCCTTTTTCGTTAAGCGGGCAGCTTTACCATGGCGGCATTGTCAAAGGACAAAACCTTGTCGCCGTTTTGGTTATAAGCACTGGTGCTCATACTCAGCATCGACCAGCCGGGACGCGAGCTGAGAGGGCGGACCGCGTGGACGGTGCGCTTATAGGTGATCGTGTCGCCTGCATAGACCGGGCGCATCCATTTGAGGTTTTCAAAGCCGGGTGAGGGGCCAAATGTCGGCGGAACTTCGCCGCGCTTCATTGCATCTTTTGTTGCCTCAACAATGGATGCCACGTTCAGCTTCATGAAGACTGCTGTGGTATGCCAACCCGACGCACAGAGGCCGCCCAGCACGCTTTTCTTGGCTGCTTCCGCATCCAGATGAAACGGCTGCGGGTCGAATTTTGAAGCGAAGTGGATGATTTCTTCTGCGGTGAATGTATAGCTGCCGATGGTCAGCTCTTCACCAAGATGCTCTTCAATAAAGCTCATGCTTCGTCTCCTTCGCGCTCAGGATTGCGAAGGCCGACCATGGCAGTGTGCTGTAACTCGCAAACGACCTCGCCACGCTGATTGACGATCTCATTATAGACCGTGAGGAATCCCACATGCGGCATGGATTTAGAGCGGCGGCGATCAAGGACGGTTGAGAAACCGCTCAATGTATCGCCTGCAAGAACAGGCCGTTTCCAGCGGTTGAATTCTATG
This sequence comes from Brucella sp. NBRC 12953, assembly GCF_040369775.1. NCBI lineage: Bacteria > Pseudomonadati > Pseudomonadota > Alphaproteobacteria > Hyphomicrobiales > Brucellaceae > Brucella > Brucella sp. NBRC 12953. The sequence continues at coordinate 294,522 of NZ_BAABSV010000004.1, read as the reverse complement.
CCGGGGCTGCCTTGCGAGGTCGAATCTTTAAGATAGGCATCCCAGACCATGCGCATGAAAAGCGACACGGTATGCCAGCCCGAAGCAGCCAGGCCTCCAAGGACGCTTGCCTTGCCAGCTCTCTCATCAAGGTGGAATGGCTGAGGGTCGAACTCTCGGGCGAATTCGATGATCTCTTCTTTGCTAATGGTGCGAGGTCCGAAGGGAAGCTTCAGTCCTTGCGTGAAATCTTCATAAGCATATCGAGGCGTCTTATCAGTCAATCCGGTCTCCTCCCGAATAAGCAAAAAGGCCGCTATTTTGTAGCGGCCTTCGTTTTATCAGGTATTGAAGCGGAACAGCATCACATCGCCGTCATGGACGATGTATTCCTTGCCTTCGTCCCGCGCCTTGCCTGCTTCCTTGGCGCCGACTTCACCATTGAACTTGATGTAGTCCTCATAGGCGATGGTCTGTGCACGAATGAAGCCGCGCTCAAAATCCGTATGAATCACGCCAGCAGCACCCGGAGCTTTGGTTCCGCGACGGATAGTCCATGCGCGGGTTTCCTTGGGGCCAGCGGTGAAATAGGTGATGAGGTCGAGCAGCTTGTAGCCTGCACGAATAAGACGGTCGAGACCCGGTTCCTCTAAGCCCATGGCGTCGAGATATTCCTTGGCTTCTTCGTCAGCAAGCTGTGCAACTTCAGCTTCAATCGCAGCCGAAATAATGACGCTTTCAGCACCCTGTTCAGCAGCCATTTTTGCAACAGCTGCACTGTACTCATTGCCATTGGCAGCATCGCTTTCAGCGACGTTGCAGACATAAAGCACAGGCTTTGAGGTGAGCAGATTAAGACCCTTGAGGATCAGCAGATCATCTGGTGCAATGTCTTTCAGCATCAGGCGAACCGGCTTGCCGTTCTGCAGCAGCTCAAGTGCCTGTTCCATCACTGGCAGAACAGTCGTTGCTTCCTTGTCCTTGGACGAAGCACGCTTGCGGATCTGAACGATACGGCGCTCGATGCTTTCGAGATCCGACAGCATCAGCTCCGTTTCAACAGTTTCAGCGTCCGACACAGGATCGATACGGCCTTCAACATGGGTGATGTCGTCGTCTTCAAAGCAACGAAGAACATGCACGATCGCATCGACTTCACGGATGTTGGCGAGGAACTGGTTGCCCAGACCTTCACCCTTGGACGCGCCGCGCACCAGACCAGCAATGTCAACGAAGTTGATGCGGGTTGGGATGATTTCCTTGGAACCTGCGATTTTCGCAATGCCATTCTGGCGCGGATCGGGAACTGCCACTTCGCCGGTATTTGGCTCAATGGTGCAGAACGGATAGTTTGCAGCCTGTGCTGCCGCAGTCTTGGTCAGCGCGTTAAAAAGCGTGGACTTGCCAACATTAGGCAGACCGACGATGCCGCATTTGAAACCCATGATATTCGTCCTTTATCGCTTTACGCGGTAAATTGAGCGCACGGCGCCATTATGAAGCGCCTTGGCGGATTGCAGATCCAGCCAGTGGCGTGATGATTTTTTGAAAGCCGGCTTGCCGCTTCCCAGAATGACCGGAATAGTTCCTATATCGATGATGTCAAGCAGGCCAGCATCAAGAAATTGCCGCGCCAGATCACCGCCGCCCATGAGCCATATGCGGCCATCCGCTCCCATGGCTTTCAACTTCGCGAGAAGTTCATCTGGCGTACCAGCCATCGTTGCGGTGCTTGCTGGCAGATTGTCGAATTTCTGATGCGTTGCAACAACGACCGGCAGTGAGCCATAAGGCCATTCCGGAATAGAACGAACCACATCAAAAGTGTCACGACCCATGACGATGCCGGTGATGCCAGCCATGAACTCATCGAAGCCGAAGCCGTCATCCGGCGGAAACTGTTCCAGCCAGTCAAAGCTGCCATCATCATTGGCGATGAAGCCATCAAGGCTCATGGCAAACATATAAACGACATCGCTCATAGTTTAGTCCTTCTTGCCAAGCAGCTTTTTCAGCATTTCAGCCATCGGGCCACTTGCCGGAATGTTCGGCTTGGCTGCGCTCTGGCGCGCCTGCCGAATGTGGCTCTGTGCTTTTGGTGGAGCTTTGGCTGCCTGTTCAGGGTCAGCTTTGAAGCCATTGGGACGCTGATTGCCATCACCCATGACGACTGCCACGCGGTTCATGAAGCTGTTGTCTTCTTTTTTGGCCAGCAGGCCAATATTGTCCGAGATGGCGCCAAACAGCTTATCCAGCCATTCATTATCGACTTTGGCGAAGTCGCCCAGAACGTGGTTGTGAACCAGCTCTTTTGCGCCCGGATGGCCGATGCCAAGGCGCATACGACGATAGTCTTTGCCGCCGGGGAAAGCCTGCACATGGGCGTCTATTGATTTGATGCCATTATGACCACCGGAACCGCCGCCCGTCTTGATGCGCAGCTTTGCAGGCGCAAGGTCAAGCTCGTCATAGATCACGACGAGATCGGCAGGGGTCAGCTTGTAGAAGCGCATGGCTTCGCCAATCGACTGGCCAGAAAGGTTCATGAAAGTCATTGGCTTGATGAGAAGCACTTTTTCGCCGTCGATCACGCCATCGGCGATCTCGGCCTTGAACTTCTTCTGCCAGTTGGAAAATCTATGGCGGCGGAATATTTCATCCACCGCCATGAAACCGATATTGTGTCGGTTATGCGCATATTGGGGGCCGGGATTGCCAAGTCCTGCGATGAGCAGCATGGTTCAGAGCCCCTATAATGCGTAAAGCGATTATTCGCTTTCGTTGGCTTCTGCTTCGCCTTCTGCATTTTCTTCCGACTTGAGGCCGGCAGGTGCAGCAATGGTGGCGATCGTGAAGTCACGGTCCTGAATAGCAGCAGTTGCACCCTTCGGCAGCTTGATAGCCGAAATGTGAACCGAATCGCCGATTTCGAGACCGGTGAGGTCGAATTCGAGAGCTTCTGGAATCGCGTTCGCTGGAACGATCAGTTCAACGTCGTGACGAACGATGTTGAGAACGCCGCCGCGCTTGATGCCCGGTGCTGCTTCTTCGTTCTTGAAGTGAACTGGAACGTTGACGTGAACAACCGACTTCGCGGAAACGCGGAGGAAATCAACGTGCTGTGGGAAGTCGCGAACTGGATCCAGCTGGTAGTCCTTAGGGAGAACCTGAATCTTCTTGCCGTCTACTTCAATCGTAGCAACAGTGGTTTTGAAGCCGCCGCCGTGGATCTTGTAGAAGATTTCCTTATAGGAAACAGCAATCGAGATTGGCTCCTGCTTGTCGCCATAGATGACTGCAGGAATCAGGCCGTTGCGGCGAAGTTCGCGGGAGGACCCCTTACCAACCCGGCTGCGCAGATCGGCCTTGAGCACGTAAGTATCGCTCATGGCATTACCTTTCAAAGTTACTGGAGTGTCGATCGCAGTTTTAACTGAGCACTTTCATGCTCCAGCGAACGACATGAAACAGCCCGAAATGCCTCTCACAAAGTGAAAGACCGGACCGCTCCATTCCGCGTTGCCTCCAAGGGTGTCTACGCGGATGGCAGGCCTATAGACCATAGGCATTCCATGTGCAAGTTTTTTGCCTGTGAAACACAGCTTCTGTGGGCTTTTGTCTTAACGGGTGGCATTGGCCACGTCAAAAATGTTAAGCGCATCGCTGATCGACCGCCTTTGTATTGCGAGTCGTTATATCATTTATGAAACAAAGGAAACGAGATGCAGGTCGGTATCGACATGGGTTCTGTTGCTGGAAGCGGCTCTGCCTCGGCAGCGGCGCTTGGTGGTGGCAAGCAGGCCATGCTTGATCTTGAAGAGCTTCTCGCAACACGTCTTCTGGTGCAGGGTAATTCCGGCTCCGGCAAGTCGCATCTGCTGCGCCGCCTGCTAGAGCAAAGCGCGCAATGGGTGCAGCAGTGCATCATCGATCCCGAAGGCGATTTCGTAACGCTTGCCGATCTTTACGGCCATGTGGTTGTCGATGCAGCACGCTCGGAAGCTGAACTCACTCGCATTGCGAGCCGCATTCGCCAGCATCGCGTGTCGGTCGTGCTCAATCTCGAAGGCCTGGATGTCGAGCAGCAGATGCGTGCGGCAGCCGCCTTCCTCGGCGGACTGTTTGATGCAGAACGCGATTACTGGTATCCGATGCTGGTTGTGGTTGACGAGGCTCAGCTCTTTGCGCCCGCTGCTGCAGGCGAAGTATCAGATGAAGCGCGTAAGCTCTCGCTCGGTGCCATGACGAACCTGATGTGCCGTGGCCGCAAGCGTGGTCTGGCCGGAGTGATTGCCACGCAGCGCCTTGCAAAGCTTGCTAAGAATGTTGCCGCAGAAGCATCGAACTTCCTGATGGGCCGTACCTTCCTTGATATTGATATGGCGCGTGCGTCTGATCTTCTCGGGATGGAACGTAAGCAGGCAGAACAGTTTCGCGATCTGCAGCGCGGCCATTTCATTGCACTTGGACCTGCTTTGTCGCGCCGCCCGTTGCCGATCAAAATCGGAAAGGTCGAAACTTCTGCGCGTTCATCGTCGCCAAAACTCATGCCGTTGCCTGATGCACCGGAAGACGCGCGCGATCTGATCTTCACGCCAGCGCCTGAAGAAATCCGGACTGTTGTTCGCCGCACGCCACCACCGCCTCCGCCACCATCGACGGCAGAAATTCTGGCACAGGTGGCAAAGCCAAAGCTGGAAGCAGAGCCGGTTGAAGCGCCATTGTTTCCCGGCATTGTGGAGGCCGAGCGCGACAGTCTGCTTGAGAAGGTGATGCGCGAGATCGTTGATGATCCCGAAGCGTCCTTCCGTTCGGTTGCGGTGCTTTATCAGGATTTTCTGGTCCGTTGCCGCATTCACCGCGTTCCGGGTGAGCCACTGGCTTTGCCTGCGTTCCGTCGTCGTCTTGCGGTTGCGCAAGCAAGCATAGAGAGCGATGTAGCCACCGGTGAGACATGGCAAAAGGCATTGACGCTGTCTGAAAGCCTCACAGATGACGTGCAAGGCGTGTTTCTGATTGTCGCACAGGCGGCGGTAACAGGTGCGATCTGCCCATCGGATGCGGCACTCGCGCGTGCTTACGGCACCCATTCGCTAAGCCGTGCCCGGCGTTTGCTGACCTATTTTGAAGAGCGTGGATTGCTGGTCGTGCGCAATGATTTCAAAGGCTTGCGCATTGTGAACTTCCCGGATCTCGAATGTGAGACGGCACCGGGCGACCCAAACGCTCCCGATGATCAGGCGGATGAAGCGACTGCCGCTGAATAAAGCACTTCTGTGCAAACCGTCATGAACCTGTAATGATCCTCGGTAACTGCTGGGAGGATTTTACAGAGAGCAAGAATGACGACAGCGCCGCAGCCTGATTTCCGAGAACTGTTTGTTACTTTTGGCAAGGTCGGGCTGCTGTCGTTTGGCGGGCCAGCTGCGCAGATTGCCATGTTGCAGCGCATCCTTGTTGATGAAAAGCGCTGGATGGATCAGGAACGGCTGATCCACGCCCTTAATTTCTGCATGTTACTACCGGGACCGGAAGCCATGCAGCTTGCGACCTATGCGGGTTGGGCTGTCAAAGGCTGGCGCGGCGGGTTGCTGGCAGGGCTTTTGTTTGTTTTGCCCGGTGCGAGCGTGATGCTGGCTCTGTCGGCGCTTTATGTTGCTTTCGGACATGTCGATATTGTTGCGGGCCTTCTGTTCGGCCTCAAGGCGGCGGTGCTGGCGGTGGTGTTTGAAGCGCTTTACCGGATGGCGAAGCGCACATTGGCTTCCGGCTTTTCTTATGTGATAGCGATTGCCGCCTTTGTTGCGATTGCGCTTCTGAAGCTACCTTTTCCGATTGTCGTGCTGCTCGCAGCTTTAGCTGGCGGTTTGCGTCATTTGCTGCAAGGCGGTGGTGTGGCAACTGCTGTTACACACGCAGCTCCCCATGCATTTCGTGAGTTTTCGCTGCAAACCCTGATCTGGGGTGGCTTGTGGCTGGCGCCACTCATTGCGCTGTATCTGATCTTTGGCGGGCAGCATGTGTTCACAGCTGAGGCCGCGTTTTTTTCTAAGCTTGCAGCCGTCACTTTTGGCGGAGCCTATGCAGCGCTGTCCTATACAGCGCAGCAGGCTGTCGAACATTTCGGCTGGATGAAACCCGGTGAAATGCTGACCGGACTGGGACTGGCAGAAACCACACCGGGGCCGCTGATATTAGTGTTGGTCTTTGTTGGCTTTGTGGGTGCAGCCAATCTATCTGGTCTGCCGCCACTGGTCGGCGGGCTTGTGGGCGGGTTAATCACCCTCTGGTTTACCTTCGTGCCGTGCTTTCTCTGGATACTGGCTGGTGCGCCCTTTGTGGAGCGTCTGCGTCAGCTGCGCTGGCTGTCCGCCATGCTGGGCGGTATCACGGCGGCGGTGGTCGGCGTGATTGCCAATCTGGCGCTCTGGTTTTCGCTGCACGTCTTGTTTGCACAGGTTCGGGAAGTGCCGCTCGGTGCCTTCACGCTGCCAATGCCAATGTGGAGCACAATAGACAATGCCGCCGTCCTGATCGCAGGCGCGGCGGCATTATTGCTTATCGTTCTGAGGCTCAACATGCCGCTCGTGCTATTGCTTGCGGCATGTCTGGGCATTGTAGTTAAATTAATCGAACAGGCTTGAAACCGACTCTTCAGCGGCAGTACGCGCAACAGCTTCACCGATGAGGCTGGAGATCGACAGAACGCGGATATTTGGAGCGTCGTTGATGGCGGTTGTTGGCTGGATCGAGTCGGTAATGACCAACTCTTTCAGCTTTGAAGAAGCGATACGGGCAACAGCGCCACCCGACAGAACGCCGTGTGTGATGTAAGCGGTGACGCTTTTCGCGCCCTTGGCAAGCAGAGCTTCGGCCGCATTGCAGAGCGTGCCGCCGGAATCGACGATATCGTCGAACAGCAGGCAGTCTTTGCCGCTGACGTCACCAATGACGTTCATGACTTCAGATTCACCCGGACGTTCACGGCGCTTATCAACGATTGCGAGCTGAGCATCGATACGCTTTGCGAGCGAGCGAGCACGAACCACACCGCCAACGTCTGGCGAAACGACCATGCAATTGCCGGTCGGGTAGTTTGCCTTCACATCGCGCGCAATGACCGGAACAGCATAGAGGTTGTCGGTAGGAATATCGAAGAAGCCCTGAATCTGACCTGCATGAAGATCAAGCGTCAACACGCGGTTTGCACCGGCTTCGGTGATGAGGTTGGCAACCAGCTTTGCCGAGATCGGCGTGCGTGGGCCTGGCTTACGATCCTGACGAGCATAGCCGAAATAAGGGAGAACGGCAGTGATGCGGCGTGCTGACGAACGACGAAACGCGTCGATCATGATCAGCAGTTCCATCAGATTGTCGTTTGCCGGATAGGAGGTCGATTGCAGAACGAATACGTCTTCGCCGCGCACGTTTTCCTGAATCTCTACGAAGATTTCCTGATCGGCGAAACGGCGAACACTGGCCTTACCGAGCGGGATGTTGAGATATTGAGCAACGGATTCGGCAAGAACCCGGTTGGAGTTGCCTGCGAAAAGTTTCATTCTTTTTGCCTCTGAAGCCGGAGCAGTTTCGTTCTGTCGCAAAAAGTCCGTGAAACGGACGTAATCTCTTATGTGAACGTGAGCCGAAGCAAGTTCGGTTACGCTATGCCACTCTTAAAAACTTTAAAGCCGCGTACTCTTTCACAAGGTGTCAAGTGCCGCAGCTTTCAAGGTTTTCTCGAATGAGCGGCCTATTGCAAAGAGTCACCGTCATTGCAAGTCCTGTCTGGCCACAATTACAGTAAAAAGCCTTCGCAAAGTGCTTTCCCACAGGGCTTCACCCATGATTCAGCAAAAGATTTCAGTCTTTTGCCGCATAAGTGCTTTCTCATGCGCGATTTGCCGCAAGCCAGGTCGAATATTCCTGCATGGTCTTGTCGGCGATTGATTGCATGGCAGAAGGCGGGACGATGCTCCATGAGTCTGCCGCAGCTCCCGGCACTTTTTCTTGCCCTTGAATGCGATGCAGGCGGTTGCCGGTGGCGTCCATAACGTCCCAGACATAGAGTACGGTCGTCTGATTATCTTCAGACAGGACCGAGAAATAGCCCTTCATGACGTAAGCTGCATCGGCGCCATTGTTACCTGAAAGCTCAACGCCCTTTGCACGCGCATCGTCATTGATGCGGTGGGTGAGGGGCGTGACCACATTAACCGGCGCACCGATGATGGGCGCAATATAAAGCTTGCCCGGCTTGAGCGATGCTGAACGCTGCGGTGCAGTCGGCGTTGTTGTCTGTGCGGGTGTTGTGGCAGCAGGCGTCGCTGCCGGGTCAGTCGTTTGGCCCGTAGGTGGTGTTGTGGTTTGTCCGGATTGCTGATTGGCGCCCTGCACGTTCAATGCAGATTCAGTGCTATTGCAGGCGGCAAGCAGTCCAGCAAGCAACAGCATCACGGAAAGATGTGCCTTATTCATGTTCAGCTTCATCTCCTGAAAGCGCAGACCACTCCCGCGCCAGTCGGATTTATCGCCGATTGTGCGCTACTTGGCAATGATATCAAGAGAATGGCGGGACAATGGCAGAGCTGCACCATTTGTGGTGAGATATGTTTGCCCCAGTGTCATCGCCGTTTCCGTGTCGGAATCCATAATGATCATGTGCGCAAAGAGCGTCATATCAGGCTGGATGCTTTCAGGGTTGCCCGAATAGAACATCTGCGGGTCCATCCATGATGGCGTAAAGCGTGCGCCCACAGAATAACCACAGGCATTGAGCCTGTGCCGGGTAAGGCCATGCGCCTCCATCGTGCGCGAATGCGCGTCGAATACATCGCCGAATGTCGAAGCAGGTGTCATGGCTTCTTCAACGGCTTCCAACGCTTCGCGTGCGGCGTCATAAAGCTTTTGATGTTCAGGCCTTGGCTGACCAATGATGATCGTGCGCATCATCGGTGCATGGTAATGACGATAAACGCCTGACCATTCGAGCGTGAGCTGGTCATTGGCAGAAAGTGTGCGGCGTCCCGCTTTGTAGCGGCAAAGCAGGGCATCGGCTCCAGAGCCGATAATATATTCATTGGCCGGATAGTCGCCATCGCCTGCAAAATTAGCTGCCATCATCGCAGCGAGAATATCGGCTTCACTCGCGCCAGCCTTGACCAGTTTCAGGGCCGCATCAAGCGCATCATCACTGAGTTCCGCTGCGCGCTTGGTGAAAGCAATTTCAGCAGGGCTTTTGAGAAGGCGCAAACTGTCGACCATGCCCGATGCATCATAGAGCTTGGCAAAGCTCTGCAACTGCTCATCAAGTTTGCGGGCATTGGCACCGGTGAGGCCGTGAGTTTGGTATTCGATGCCGATGCGCGTGCCGAGCAGATCAAGCTCAGTGAGAATGTTGCGCAGATCGATTGCCGGATTTGCATTGTCGCGATCGGTCCAGACAACGATATTCTCGATGTTAGAGGTATGGCGCGCTTGCCTCAGATCGGCGGAGCGTGTCATCAACACGCTTGTGCCGTCGGCTTTGACAACGAGACACTGGAAAAAGCAAAAGCCGAACGTGTCATAGCCAGTCAGCCAATACATGCTTTCCTGCGCGAAAAGCAGCAAAGCATCCAGTTTCTCTTCCTCCATCTTCAAGATCAGACGGTCGCGACGTGCAGCGAATTCTTCCGGCTCGAAGTGAAGGGCCATGCGGTTCTCCTTAATCTTCTACAATGGCGATGGCAGCAATCTGACGACCGTAATCCGGCTCACCGCGATGCGTCGTGCGCCGATAGGAATAAAACTGGTCTTCATCGGCATAGGTGCACTGACGCAGTGCTTCCGCCCTGACACCTGCGTTGGTCAGACGGTCGGTGATAAAGGCCCAGAGATCGAAAAGCTTGTGACCTTCTTTGTCCGAAGGCTCAAAATATTTCGTGTATGATGCGTCTTTGCCAGTGAACTCTGAGTAGAATTCCGGACCGACTTCATAATTTTCAGGGCCGATCGTTGGCCCAAGAACGGCAATAATCTTCTCGCGTCTGGCACCCAGCTTGATCATCGCTTCAACGGTGTTTTCAAGTACGCCTGTAAAGGCACCACGCCAGCCTGCATGGGCCGAACCGATGACACCTGCTTCATGATCGGCAAACAGCACCGGGCCGCAATCAGCCGATAGCGCGCCAATCGCAATGCCCGGAACATTCGTCACCATTGCATCGGCCTTTGGACGTGGTGAGCTCAACGGTTCTGTGACGTAAACCACGTCGGGCGAATGAACCTGATGCACAGTCATCAGATGGTCGGAGGCAATACCAAGTGTTTCGGCAACGCGGCGGCGATTCTCGGTCACGAGTTCCGGCACGTCATTTGAGCCGCTGCCAACGTTAAGGCCAGCGTAAATGCCATCTGAAACGCCACCTTTGCGGGTGAAAAAGCCATGCGCAATACGCTTGCCGTTTGATCCGGCAGGGCCGTCCAGTAAAGGGGAGCGAAGCGGTTGCGGCTTATCGATCATTAGCTTTCTCTTTTCAAACGGCTGGATGGTGGGGGAGCAAGATTGGCTTGTCAATTGAAGCTTTTTGACGATGCAATTTATTGGGATGTATCAAGGGGGAAGATTTTTGTTTGTTGGTCAGCGATCGCCAGCACTTTGAAAAGTGTTCCCATCTGGTCCGGTGCCGCCAATCGTTTGACGTCTTCGCGAATTTTATTCTGGAAAGTTTCGTCACGCCCGGCACCTAAGCGACCGGCACGGTCGATGAGGCCCATAGCGAGCAGAAAGTCACCTTGCGTCATGGTTGCGGTCAGGCAGCCGCAATTGCGCGCGGTTTTTTCCAGCATGTCGAAATCGACATGGCTGGTCAGATCTGCTTCTCCCGGGTGGGCGAAGACGTCATCATAGGCATGTTTCAGCATGGCTTGCAGCGTATCGCCAAAGCCTGATTGCAGATGGCCATAATCGATGGAGAGTGCTGCACCTCGCATTGCGGCAATGCGCTGCACAATTTCCTGCATCAAAGCGGTGCGAGCAGGGGCAGCTTCAAAGATCGTGCCATCCGGTGCGGTCTGATGGTTTGCTGGTAGAAGCGCTGCATCAATGCCTGCTGCGCCGCTGACGAACTGGAGCTCGTCTTGTTCATTGAGTGCTATCAGCCGTTCGACAAAGCGGCCATCGGCTTTCACGAACTGCCGGATCGGGATCGCGTCGAACAATTCGTTGGAAAAGAGGATCAGCGGGCCATCAGGAATATCTGCAAAGCGTTCAAACCAGTCGATTGAATATCCGGTGTTTGAAAGCTTCTCCTTCTGCTTTTCAATGAGGCGCGGACTGGTCTCGACCATGGCGACACGAATTGAAGCGGCCATTTGCGGTGCGAGCTTGGCGAGCGTGCGCAGAATGTCACTCATCAATGTGCCGCGGCCGGGACCAATTTCGCAAAGTACAGCGTTATCAGGACGTCCGAGAGCATCCCACACACCGACACACCAGATGCCGATGAGTTCGCCGAACATCTGGCTGACCTCAGGGGCGGTGATGAAATCCCCGTCGCGCCCGAAGGGTTCGCGTGTGGTGTAGTAACCCTGTTCCCGATCACCAAGGGAGGCCGCCATGTAGTCGGCGACGCTGATCGGCCCTGTGGTGCCGATCAGTCGTTTCAGCCTGTCTTTCAGTGTTGCCTCAGGCATTCTTCGCTGCTGCCCGATTGGCACGCCACATCGCCCAAAGGCCGATGAGAACCATTGGAAGGGAGAGGATCATTCCCATGGTCAGCCAGCCACCGAAGAGATAGCCAAGCTGGGCATCCGGTTCGCGGAAGAACTCGACGATAATGCGGCTGAGACCATAACCAAGGACGAATGTGCCAGCGATAAAGCCTGGGGCTTTCAGCTTTTTTCCAACCCACACGAGCAGAAGAAGAACGAAGAACAGCACAAAGCCTTCGAGGAATGCTTCATAGAGTTGGCTTGGGTGACGTGGTTCTGGTCCGCCATTTGGGAAATAGAAAGCCCACGGCACATCGCTGACGCGGCCCCAGAGCTCGGAATTGATGAAGTTTGCCACGCGCACGACGCCAAGTCCGACGGGGACGCCTGCTGCAATCACATCGAACATGCTCCAGACCTTGATGCCGCGCGAGCGCGCGAACCAGGTCATCGCGATTGTGGTGCCTAAGATTCCGCCATGGAACGACATGCCGCCATCCCATACCGCAGGAATGGCCAGCGGATTGGAGAGATAATAGGAGAAGTTATAGAACAGCACATAGCCGATACGCCCCCCGAGCACGACGCCAAGCGCTGCCCAGATGACGAAATCATCAAGTGCTTCGGGCTGCATTGGTGGCTGATTATTGCCCCACAGACGATGATTGCGCAGCAGCTTCTTGCCGTACCACCATGCGAACATGATGCCGACGACATAGCCTAGTCCATACCAATGAACGGCAAGGGGGCCGACCGAGAAGATCACCGGATCGATGTTTGGAAAAGCCAGAGCCGAAACCGGCAGCAACGTCTCTATCATTCAATTACTCCATTTTCCGGCGGAAGATGCGCGACGATATCTGAGTGGTCAAGTCATCACGTTTATACAGCTTCACTTGCATCAGAACCGAGACGGCCCTATTTCAAAATCAGGTTTTCAACAAGACCGTATCGAAGATAGGAAAGAATGCCATGACCAGCGGATCAAACCGGGTTCTCGATGAACTCGCCAAGCTTGTGACTGATGCGGCAGGCGCTGCGCAAGGCGTACGCCGCGAAGTAGAGACAGCATTGCGCTCGCAGAGCGAACGCGTGCTCAATACGCTCGATGTCGTGCAGCGTGAAGACTTCGAAGCGGTGCGTGAAATGGCAATCAAGGCGCGTGCTGAAAACGCTGCTCTGCTTGTTAAAATTGAAGCATTGGAAGCCCGTCTTGCCAAATTCGAAGTTGATTCGACTGCCAAAACGGCAAAAACCTCTGCTTCGGCTGCTAAATCCAAAGATAATTCATAATTTTTTATTAACAGGCTGTAAGTGCCAAAAACCCTTGTCTTAGAGTCGCTTAAGGCAGGGGTTGCGGTCCGCTCAAATCATATTTCCACATGCTTTAATGCCTCTTTTTATAAAAGGGGCTGGCGTTCAGATTCAGCATCAATAGACTGAAAACACTACATGATTCGTAATGTGGTCATGTAGGCAGCGGCGAGAGGCTGTAGTTTTAGTTTTCGCGTCTTCCAGGCTGCTTTCCAGTATCAGTTGCGTATGTGCGTGTGCCATTGAGGCGTTACATGCTGTCTAAGCATGTCAGTTCCTCAACCGATCAATTCGTGCCTGTTTTTCTGCACTTATTCTTGTGCAGGGCCGGGTACGGGCGAGCAGTAACTTGCGCGCCGGGAATTTGGAGGTGTCTTTCGAGGCGCTTCCCAGAACAGGAAACGGACATGAGCCTTCTTGAGCTTGAATTTGCACGCGAAGCACATCCAGTGGATGTGATCGAGCATGTTGCGAATTCAAACGACTGGACGTTCGAGCGGACTGGCGACGACGAAATTGCAATTTCGGTAGCAGGTAACTGGACTGACTACCATATCTCGTTCTCCTGGATGGAGGACTTTGAAGCTCTGCATCTGGCCTGTGCCTTTGACATCAAGGTTGCTGAACCTCGGGTCAATGAAGTGATGCGGTTGCTGTCGCTCATCAACGAAAAGCTTTTGATGGGCCACTTCGATCTCTGGCAGCAGGAAGGCGCGATCATGTATCGTCAGTCGCTTCTGCTTGCTGGTGGTGCGGAGCCGACCAGCCGTCAGGTTGAAGTGTTGCTTTCGGCAGCGCTTGAAGCTTGCGAAAACTACTTCCAGGCGTTTCAGTTTGTCGTTTGGTCCGGTGTCAGTGCGCGTGAAGCGCTGGAAAGCGTGCTGTTCGAAACGGTCGGACGCGCATAATCAATTCAAATCCCGGCAGGGTTCGCCGGGATTTTACTTTCGGGGGGATAAAATGAGCGGAACTGAAACGATCAACTGGGCTGATTTCGAGAAGGTCGATATTCGCACAGGAACTATCGTTGAGGCCGTGCCATTCCCGGAAGCACGCAAGCCAGCTTTTAAGCTGAAGATCGATTTTGGCGACAAGATCGGTATTAAGAAGTCGTCTGCACAAATCACCAAGCATTATCAGCCGGAGGATCTGGTTGGTCGGCAGATCATGGCTGTGGTCAATTTTCCACCACGGCAGATCGGACCTTTCATGTCCGAAGTGCTGACACTTGGTTTTCCTGACGAAAATGGCGATGTTGTTCTCGCCGCAATCGATAAAAAAGTCCAAGACGGCGTTAAGCTGTTCTGATCTTCTATCTGTGATTTGTGCATATCGCATGTTCTGTGCGATTGATCGCGCAAGCAACGGATAGGAATGGAACAGATGCAGGGAACGATCGTCGTCGCCATCGGTGGAGCACTTGGCAGTGTTTTGCGCTACTGGTTTGCCATCTGGCTGGCACCGGTGAGCAAAGATTTGCCGTGGGGTACGATCGTCGTCAACATCATCGGTTCATTTGCAATCGCCTTTTTTGGCGCCATGACGATGGCATCAAGCCGTTTCGAAGTACCCGAAATATGGCGTATTGCCTTTATGGTCGGTATTTGTGGTGGCTTCACCACCTTTTCCTCATTCAGTGTGCAGACGTTCGAGTTGCTGCGGCTTGGGATGCCGGGCCGCGCTCTTATGAATGTCGGCATTTCTCTCTTCGCCTGCCTGGCTGCAACGGCGCTTGGTTATGTAGTGGGGCAGGCGATCAGCAAGGTTTAGAGTGCGTGGCACTGTTTAGTGCAATCACTAAGAGCATTTCCGGTTTTCATTGAATTATCGGAAATGCTCTACCTCTTTGTTTTATAGCATTATCCCACGAAAAACCGCTTCGCACTTTTCGGGCCGCAACATCTGTTTGTTTTTGCGCGCATCTTGTTCCGAAAACCGCTTCGCACTTTTCGGGATGCGCTCTAAGCCGGAATGCGGATAATCGCCCTCAACCCGCCGGTCGGTGCATCTTCCAGATCGATGTCGCCGCCGTGGCTTCGTGCGATATCACGCGCGATAGCGAGGCCAAGGCCACCCGTACCGCCTGAATCCTGCGTACGTGCTTCATCAAGGCGCACAAACGGCTTGAACACGTCTTCGCGGCGATCTTCCGGAATGCCTGGACCGTCGTCGTCCACGACGATCTTCAGCCAGCCTTCATCATGTGTGATTGCCAACTCGACATTTTGTGCATGGCGGAAAGCGTTCGATACAAGATTGCTGACAAGGCGCGAGAAGGCATTGGGGCGCACATTCACTTCGCTGTCGCCTTCGATCGAATACTTGAACCCGCGCTCCCGCAACCGCGCTTCATTGGCCAGCTTGTCGCAAAGCAGGCGCACATCATACGTCGCTGCTTCTTCCGATCCTTCACCGCGCGCAAAGGCCAGATAGCCTTCAAGCATGGTCTGCATATCAGCAATATCCTGATTAAGCGGCTCTGTGTCTATGGCATTACCGGTGAGCGCCAGTTGCAGTTTGAAGCGGGTTAGGATCGTGCGCAGATCGTGGCTGACGCCCGAGAGCATTGCCGTGCGCTGTTCAATCTGACGTTCGATACGTGAGCGCATTTGAATGAAGGCAATACCCGCGCGGCGAACCTCTTCCGCGCCATGCGGGCGGAAGCCTTCTGGCATTGGTCGGCCCTTACCGAAGCTTTCAGCGGCCTGTGAAAGCTGCTGAATTGGCTTGATCTGGTTGCGCAGGAAGGCGATGGCGATGATCAGCAACACAAGCGCCGTGCCGATCATCCATGTCAGGAAGATGCCGGTATTGGATGCATAAGCCTGACTGCGGCGTGCAAAGACGCGCAGCACTTTATCATCGAGCTTGATGCGGATTTCAATCAGATCAGAATCGCCCACCGTATCGACCCAGAAGGGGCGGTTGATCTGGCGTGTGATTTCTTCACTCAGGAAGTAATCGAGAATAGCGAAGAATGGTTTCGGCCCCGGCGGCGGCAGCGGGTCAGGAGGCAGGATCGAAATGTTGAGCCCGAGGCGCTGCTGCGAAATGCGGATTAGATTGTCGTATCCTGGTTCCTGCGGATAGGTTTCCAGAATGTCGATAATCGCAGAAATGTCGCGGACAACGGCTGTTGAAAGCCGCTCAGTCACCATCTGCCAATGTCTTTCCATGAAGACATAAGCGATCACTGACTGAAGCAGAACCATCGGTGCAATGATGATGATGAGCGAGCGCGCATAAAGCCCTTTAGGCATTCTGCGCGCAAACCAGCGTGTTATCGATTTCCAGGGTGACTTCATCGTCTCAGATAACTCCAGACGGTTCTGCTAGTTGCATGGCTTTTGTCACGCTCTGAAATTTGCGAGGCTCCGCTTTCTCTCTTCGAATTACTATTCGATGCTCAGCTTGTAGCCGATGCCGCGAACTGTTTGCAGCCAGACCGGGTTGGCCGGGTCCTGTTCGATCTTACGGCGCAGACGGTTGATCTGCACATCAATCGTGCGCTCGCCGACATCGCCATCCTGACCAGTCAGTTCATGACGTGGGATGGTTTCGCCAGCACGCTCGGCGAAAATCGCCATGATGTCCTGCTCACGATCCGTAAGCTTGATCGTTTCAGTGCCTTTCTTCAGTTCGCGACGTGGAATGAAGAAAGTGTAAGGGCCGAAAACGATCTGCTCGATTTTCGGCTGGGCCGGTGTGGCGCCACGACGAAGAATATTATTGATACGCAGGATCAGCTCACGCGGATCGAAAGGTTTTGGCAAATAGTCATCTGCACCGGCCGACAGGCCATCGATGCGGCTGTCTGTTTCTGACAGAGCTGTCAGCATGAGGATCGGCACGCTCTTCTGCTCGCGCAGCGAGCGGGTCAGCGAAACGCCTGTTTCTCCTGGCATCATGACGTCGAGGATCAGAAGATCAAAGTCGATGCCTTCAAGCTTGCGGCGCGCTTCTGCAGCGCTGCCTGCCATGGTGACGCGGAAGCCGCTGGTCGTCAGATATTGTGAAAGAAGGCTACGGATTCGCGTGTCGTCATCGACAACAAGAAGATGTGGTGCGTCATCCGATAGGTTCGATTCTTCTACAGCCATGGCGTCGTTTGATCCCATCCTGTGCCAAATTACCGTGCAAAGGTTGCCGCACGGCATTGGGCTTTTACTTCACGTATATGGAGGAAAACCGTTTCATGATCTTCCATAACATACCGCATCTTAGCCACTGCAAGACGGCGCGTCTATGCGGGGCTTATATTGTTGCGCGTTCTCCCCCAGCCTTCTCAGGTTGGGGTTAAGATGCTTCCACAGCCGTTTCGGTTGCTGCAAAATCATCGATCTGGGCGCGGCGCTCAGGATTGACCATATTATAAAGAAAACGTTCAATAACTTCGCGTTCTGCCGCTCCGGATTCTTCCAATGCCCGCGCGATGCGGCGCGACTGTGGCAGAGCAAGCGCGAGTGTGAGTTGCCGCCCGCTTTTTGTGGGATAAAGTTTGCGATGGCGGCGGTCGTGAAGTCCGGTAGCCTGAACAACGTGACCTGTGTCGATCAATTGTTTGAGAACACGCGACAGGCTTTGCTTGGTGATACGCAAAACATCAAGAAGCTCTGCTACAGTCATACCGGGCTTACGGTTGATAAAATACAGCACACGGTGATGCGCGCGGCCAAAGCCAATCTTTTCAAGGATGAGATCCGGGTCGGCGGTGAAATCGCGATAGGAAAAGAACAGCAACTCAATGACGTTGAGGTCATCAGCCTCCAGAGAGGTTAGAGGGTTGCTTATGTAGTTCATATCATTCGTCGAGTTCACATCGAAGCTCCATCCTGTTGCGATAAATATGTCAGCATTGTTGACATAACTCAATCGCCAAGATAATTTTTGGGAAGTGCAGACCGGTTTTTTTGGAATAAAGTTTGCGCTGCTGCATGTTGGAGGAGAGATAATTACGCGGTTAGCTGTGTCATACTGTCCCTTAAGGACGGTAATGACCAATAGCGAGCGTTATTTTCCGTAATTGCCGGAAATATCTTTGTTTTACATGCATTCTTTGTCTGATCTCAGCATAATTGTTTGAGCTGACCTCAGCGTGTTTGATTGTAAAATGCCAGTCTTGGCAAAGAAAAACGTCTCTATCTTACCAGTTATATCGATTTAAATGGTGAGAAAAGACTAGGGAAAGGCCCATCAGGGCAAAACGGGCGGGCGGAAAAACCGTAGCCCAACTTTGAGGAAGCTAAAATGGCTGCGATTCCATTCGATCAACGGGAAGGGTTTATCTGGCAGGACGGCGAGTTCGTCGCCTGGAAGGAAGCAAAGGTTCATGTGCTGACCCATGGTCTGCACTATGCGAGTGCAGTGTTTGAAGGTGAACGCGCTTATGGCGGCGAAATCTTCAAGCTGACGGAGCATACCGAGCGTCTGCATGAATCGGCGCGAATTCTTGGTTTCGAGATTCCCTACAGCGTGGATGAAATCAACGATGCCTGCCGCGAGCTGCTGAAAAAGCAGGGCTTTGAAGATGCCTATGTGCGTCCTATTGCATGGCGCGGCTCGGAGTCGCTCGGCGTTTCCGCACAGAACAATCGCATTCATCTGGCAATCGCGATCTGGCAGTGGCCAAGCTATTTCTCGCCAGAAGAGAAAATGAAGGGTATTCGCCTCGATATTGCTGAATATTGCCGCCCAGACCCGCGCACTGCACCTTCGCGCTCGAAGGCTGCCGGTCTTTATATGATCTGCACCATTTCCAAGCACGCGGCAGAAGCCAAGGGTTATGCCGACGCGTTGATGCTGGATTGGCGTGGTCAGGTTGCTGAAGCCACGGGTGCCAATGTCTTCTTCGTGAAGGATGGTGCTTTGCATACGCCAAAGCCTGATTGCTTCCTCGACGGTATTACGCGCCGCACGATCATTGATCTCGCCAAGCGCCGTGGTCTGGAAGTTATCGAGCGCGTTATCATGCCAGAAGAAATGGAAGCATTCAGCGAATGCTTCCTGTGCGGCACGGCTGCCGAAGTGACGCCGGTTTCTGAAATAGGCAAGTACCATTTCAAGCCAGGCGAAATTACGAATTTGCTGATGAACGACTATACAGCCGAAGTTCAGCCCAAGCGAATAGCTGCTGAGTAATAAGGTTTTAAACAGAAAAAAGCGGCTTTTAAGCCGCTTTTTTACTATGTGAATGCTTATTGTTTGACATTGGGAAGTTTCGGTTCAAGATTTTCCAAGTCGGATTCGCGTTATTCCGGCTTTTAACTCAGATGGGGTGACGATTATGGAATCTCTACTGCCTATCATTCTCCAGCTTGTTTCAGGTGCAGTCGGCGGCAACATTGCTGGTGCTGTCAAGAATCTGAGCCTCGGTACCGCAGGAAACACTGTTGCCGGTGGCATTGGTGGCGTTATTCTTGGTCAGCTTCTGCCTTTACTGTCCGGTGGCGGGTTGGACTCTGTTCTTAATGGTGTCGTTGGCCAGCTGGCCGGTGGTGGTGTGGGCGGTATCGTCCTCACGGCAATTATCGGACTGATCAAGAACTCGCTGGCAAGCAAAGCCTGAGTGTAAGCAAATAGCGCGGTTGTGGGGACAACAACCGATTTTGAGTGCATCCTGCAGAATAACTGTTTTCCGGCAAGATGTGCTTCAGACCTTCGTGAGAGAGGGGAAAACGGGCGGCTTAAGGCCGCCCGTTTTGTTTGAGGGGCTTTGCAAGCATGTCATGCCGCATTATGTGATGGGGGACGGCAATATATGCAGCCTTTTCAATCATGCTGACCAAATGGAGTATTTCATGGGGCAACTTCAGGCCATAATCGTTCCGGTGACGCCATTTCAGCAGAACTGCACAATCCTTTTTGATGCGGAAACGAAAAAGGGTGTGGTGATTGATCCGGGTGGCGATCTTGAGCGCATCAAGGAAGCAATCGCTTCTCAGAATATCGAAGTTGAAGCGATTTGGATCACGCATGGTCATATCGATCATGCTGGCGCGGCATCTGAACTTAGAGACGCTTTGGGCGTTGATGTTATCGGCCCGCACAAGGATGATGAGTTTCTGCTCAACAGTCTGGTTACGACTGGCTTGAAATACGGTTTGACCGAAGGTGTACGCAACATAACGCCGGATCGCTGGCTCGAAGAAGGTGACACAGTCACCGTTGCTGGCCATGCGTTTGACGTTTTCCATTGCCCGGGTCACGCGCCAGGTCATGTGGTTTTTTATAACCCGGAAGCGCGTTTTGCGATTGTTGGTGATGTTCTGTTTAACGGGTCTGTGGGTCGAACAGATCTGCCAGGCGGAGACCATGACGCGTTGATCCGTTCGATCAAAGAAAAGCTCCTACCGCTGGGCGATGATGTCGGCTTTCTATGCGGACATGGTACGGGAAGTCGTTTCGGTGAAGAGCGCCGCAACAATCCGTTTCTGAACAATATCGGATATGCATGATATCCGGAGGAGAGCCTGAGAACGGCGCCCTTCTATAACGTGGCGGCTCAAGATGCTGCGCATTAAGCTTTGAAAAAATCAATCGCCACTCAGTCCTAAACAAAAACTCCATGAGTCATACTCATGGAGTTTTTGTATTATAGCATTTCCAGCAAAAGTGCGAAGCGGTTCTGCGTCGGATAATGCGTAAAAACAAGCAGTTACAGCGGTTTCAACGATTCTTTTTTAACCGGAACCGCTGTAAGCGGCTTTTTTAGTCTGGTACGGGATTAGTTTGCTGAGCAGAAATGATCCCGACCGTCGTAACCACGATAGGTTCCGGTATTTGCATTGAATGAACGATAGCGGTCCGAGCAATACTGATACCAGCCACGGCTCCATGGTTCATACCCAACGCGATACTGCACGCTGCGTGCTGGCGGCGCTGGATAATAGGCTGGAGGCGGTGGGGGCGGCGCATAAACCGGAGCTGGCTGCACATAGGTTGGCTGCGGCTGGCTCAGAGCGCTGCCGAGCAATGCGCCTGCTGCGAGGCCAATTACACCAGCTGCTACAGCATCACCTGTGCGGTCACGATGACGATGGTATGGGCGATCCCATCCACCACGGTTCCAGTCGCCGCGATCCCAGCCGCGACGGCCCCAGGAGTCTGCCGAAGCCGCTGCCAGCGGTGCTGAGACTGCTGCTATCGAGGCAACTGCCAGAATAGCTGTTTTAAGTAGTTTGTTCATTGTCCGCTCCTTCAGAAGCACAACTGCAATTTCGGCGATGCTGCGGGCCGGTCGGCACATCGCATCAATCATGAATATCAAGTTAATATTCTCGACATGAATGGAGGCTGAACAATGGTGAAGGCGCGGCGGAATCCGCTGATAAGCGGTAAATTAAATACCGTGCTGGTAATATTTCGCGCGTTTTAAGTGAGGTGTTTTTAGGCGCATATTGGGCCAATGATCGGCCAATAAAAAACCCCGGCGTTGGCCGGGGTATAGATCTTTTTGGGTAAACGATTACTCAGTAACGGTAATGTTTACAGCCTTAGGGCCTTTGCCACGACGATCCGGTTCCGTCTCGTAGGAAACCTTCTGATTGTCAGCAAGTCCGGCC
This sequence comes from Brucella sp. NBRC 12953, assembly GCF_040369775.1. Classification (NCBI taxonomy): domain Bacteria; kingdom Pseudomonadati; phylum Pseudomonadota; class Alphaproteobacteria; order Hyphomicrobiales; family Brucellaceae; genus Brucella; species Brucella sp. NBRC 12953. Next base: position 272,977 of record NZ_BAABSV010000004.1, on the reverse strand, counting down.
AAACCCGACGCCTGAACAGCGGAGATGTGCACGAAAATGTCTGCGCCGCCATCATCTGGCTTGATGAATCCGAAACCTTTTTCGGAGTTGAAGAATTTGACCTGTCCGGTCTGTGCCATGGGATCCGTTCCTTTTCCTTGGCGCCACTGCTTTTTTAGAAAACAGTGGAATTACAACTTCTGCCGAACGCACCACACACCCGGCAGAGGGTCATGCAGGCAGTTTTCGACATTGGAAAGGAACCGATCATTGCCAGAGATTACTCCCCGACCCGGAACTTCTAGCGGTTCCGGCGCGCCGTTCTTCCAGTCTTCCGTTTGTACTCAAATTGCCCGGACGAACGAAGACTGATCTATGCCGCGTAGTTTGGCAAGCAAATTCTTCACAGAATATGTGATTGGTTATCTTTGAAACGGTATCGTCACGAATTTGTACAAAAATTACGAGAATAACGACGGTTTAATACCAAAATAGAACATTCTGGTCGCAATATATCGTATCATACTATGGTATAGCATTCGAATATGCTTAGCGATTACGCAAAACTATGCAGGCTCCACCAACTGCGCGAAGTTTACTGCAAATGTTATCAGCCTCGGAACGGCTATCTGCACCGATACGAACCGCATAGATTCCACGTCGCGCCATCGGTGTGCGAACGCGACTGATGACAGGGTTATGCCCGGCGAGTACTGACGAGAATTGTTTACGCAACCTGCTCCATTGATTAACGGCAACGCTGCGTCGGAAATTACCGGCAACTTGAATACCCCATGGCTTCGGCTTGATCTGCGACATGGGAATCGTTGCTGTTCTAACGATGGGCAGACGCTTGCAGGCTTCCGAAAAGGTGAGTTTTGCATCAAGCGGACGATTGGTAATTTCATTGCCCGACGCAAAGTTATCTGCAGGAGCGCCAGTCAGATCCAGCACGTAATCTTCGGTTTCCAATGGAAGAAAGCCGCCTGAACGCATCCAGTTGGAAACGCGTGTCGGCCCGGCATTATAGGCTGCAGCTGCGAGCCCCCAATTGCCGAAGGCGCCTTTCAGTTCACTGAGAAAAGTGGCTGAAGCCGGGATGGCCTGTTCGATATCGAATGGGTCTGCCAAACCGCGTTCTTTGGCCGTATAGGGCATGAATTGTGCAATGCCCTGTGCGCCCACAGGGCTGACAGCGCGATGATCAAAACGGCTTTCCTTCCAGATCAGCCGTGCAAAGAAGTCTTTTGGAATGCCGCGATGTTCGGCGCTCGCTTCAATCAACTCGCAGATTCGTGCGACCGTGGGCTCCGCTTTCTTGGGGGGCATCGGTGGACCATAGATTTCGGCTTCCGATCCATTTTCAGCAAAGGCGGAATTGATAGCTTCTGGCCAGCAAAGAAGCTGGAATACTGCGACAGTTGCTATAGCCAGATGCGAACGCTTCATGCAGCCTTTCCGCCATTCATCCCCGAAAGCTACCGACAGAGTAAAGGAAGTTTCTGACTTGTCGATATGACTTTCGCGGAGGGAAGCGGAATATACGCGAATATATCCTTGTTCTTCCTCTTCGCTGTGCCATTTTAGCAGTCAACAGGAGAGGGAGAGAGCAATGCTTCTAAACAGAATCAGTCGTTTGAGCCTAATGGCAGGTGCCTTGTTTCTTGCAGGTTGCGTCGCTGAAGGTGGGCCTGATTATCGGCCACCAGTCAGGCCGGGCCCATCGCAGCCGCAAATGTGCCCGATGATTTACGCGCCGGTTTGCGGTGAGCGCGGGTCTTCGCGCAAGACGTTTGGTAACGCCTGCCAAGCGCGTGCCGATGGCTATCGGATCGTTGGCAACGGACAATGCACATCAAGGCCGGGACCTGGTTCGGGCTGGGGAGGAGAGCGGCCAGGACGCCCGCCGCATCAAGGCAACAGACCGGGTCGTCCGGGGCCGGGTGCTGGTGCCTGCACACGGGAATATATGCCAGTTTGCGCCCGCAGGGGTAATGACAGGCAGACATTCCCTAACCGTTGTGAAGCAGAACGCGCAGGCTATCGCATTACTGGTGGTGGTCAGTGCCGGTAAGATAACTGAACTAAAAGAGCGGCCTTCATGGGCCGCTTTTTTCAAGCCGCAGTTTGTGTTGACTGTGGCTTGCTGAATCGTTCGATATTGGTGTCACCCCAGTCTTTGAGCGCAAGAAGAATGGGCTCAATGCTGCGGCCAAGTGGGGAGAGGCTATATTCCACTTTGGGCGGAACCTGCGCATAGACCTTGCGCTCAATCAGGCCATCTTCTTCCAGCTCACGTAGCTGATTGGTGAGCATACGCTGCGTAACGCCCGGTATCTGCCGTCTCAATTCATTGAACCTCAGCGTTCCATCCAGAAGATGATATAGCACCACACTCTTCCATTTGCCGTCGATGAGGCTGATTGCAGCCTCGACTGCGCAGCCGGGACTGCAATCGAAGCGTGAGTGCTTTGGCTTGGTCATTACAGTAACCTTTATATACTAAGTACAGATATCGTCACTATGGGCGATTTTTGTGCGTATTTTCATTTTTAGATAGTAGTCTAATATTTGATCCATAGCAAATGGAGCAAAGACTATGAAAGCTGTTGCCTATCAAACTGCCGGAAAGCTGGACCGTGCAGATTCGCTGGTTGATGTCGAACTGGATAAGCCTGTTGCGAAAGGCCGTGATCTGCTGGTGCAGGTCGAGGCGATATCGGTCAATCCCGTCGATTACAAAATCCGGAACCGTGCGTCGGCAGACGAAGGCACATGGAAAGTGCTGGGTTGGGATGCGGTTGGAACGGTGGTTGAAACCGGTGAGGCGGTCCAGAACTTCAAGACTGGCGACAAGGTCTGGTATGCCGGGTCACTTATCCGTCAGGGTGCAAACAGTGAATATCACCTCGTGGACGAGCGTATTGTTGGACAGGCGCCGGTATCGCTTGCCAAGAGTGAGGCTGCAGCTTTGCCGCTTACGTCGATTACTGCCTGGGAAATGCTCTTTGACAGGCTTGATGTGCGCAAGCCTGTGCCTGGTGCCGCCAATGCGGTGCTTATTGTTGGTGGGGCAGGCGGTGTGGGTTCTATCGCGATCCAGCTCGTTCGTGCATTAACCGATCTGACTGTAATTGCGACAGCATCGCGTCCTGAAACCCAGGAATGGGTTAAGCAGCTCGGCGCGCACCATGTCATCAATCACAGTGAGCCTTTGGCAGAGCAGGTCGAGGCTTTGGGGATTGGTGCGCCTGCCTTTGTGTTCTCGACCACGCAAACGCTGGATCATCTTAGCGAAATCGTTGAACTGATCGCACCACAGGGACGGTTCGGTCTGATTGACGATCCGGACAAGCTTGACATCATGCCATTCAAGCGCAAGTCGGTGTCAGTGCACTGGGAACTGATGTTCACACGTCCAATTTTTGAAACTGCCGACATGGATGAGCAGGGCAAGCTTCTGAATGAAGTTGCACGCCTGATCGATGCAGGCAAAATCAAAACGACGGTGACGGACGTGCTGTCCCCGATCAACGCCACAAATCTCAAGGCCGCTCATGCTGTGCTTGAAAGCGGTAAGGCTAAGGGCAAGATCGTACTCGAAGGCTGGTAAGAAGCAGCCTCCGAGTTTTGCGATATTACCGCCCCGGTCGGCCAGTCTTGCCGGGGCGTCGCTTCTTGCGGGCGGTTTCAGCCGGGTCTTCATAAGAGCCGATGCCTGAACGTTCGCGGCGAAGAAGAGCTTCATCCGCACCTGCCGGTTTTTCTGTCCGCTTGACAGTCATCTCATCCAGCGTGTTCTTGCGGAACAGCGGTTTTGCCATGTCCGTGCCCGGTCCCATATTGTCGAGCGAAGGCTTGGCAAAAAGCGACTTCTTCGGCTCGGCATCAACCGTGCGGTGAACCTTGCGACCCGCATTGTGACGGCCCTTGGTACGGCCAGTTACAGGGCTTTCAAGTTCCACTTCACGCGCCATTGGATCGTCGGCAATTGCCAGCTCCATTTCGCGCAGGCGCTTGACCTCATCACGCAGACGCGCTGCCTTTTCGAAGTCGAGATCGGCGGCGGCATCGCGCATCTGTTTTTCAAGATGTTCAAGATGAGCAGCAAGATTGTTGCCCATCATCGAGCCTTCTTCGGCAAAGCCCGAAATATCAGCGCGGACGTGATCCTGCTCGTAAACCGAGTTCAGAATGTCCGAGATATTCTTCTTCACCGAGGCAGGCGTGATGCCATGCTCAAGATTGTAGGCTTCCTGCTTTTCGCGGCGGCGGCTGGTTTCATCCATCGCGCGCTGCATCGAGCCGGTGATGTTGTCGGCGTAAAGAATAACCTTGCCGTCAACGTTACGCGCCGCACGACCAATCGTCTGCACCAGAGACGTTTCCGAACGCAGGAAACCTTCCTTGTCAGCATCAAGAATGGCGACGAAGCCGCATTCCGGAATATCGAGACCTTCGCGCAGCAGGTTGATACCAACCAGCACGTCGAACGCGCCAAGACGCAGATCGCGAATGATTTCGATACGTTCCAGCGTGTCGATGTCCGAGTGCATATAACGCACGCGAACGCCCTGTTCGTGGAGATACTCGGTTAGATCTTCCGCCATGCGCTTGGTAAGAACCGTGCAGAGCGTACGATAGCCCTTGCGCGCAGTTTCGCGGATTTCGCCCAACACATCATCGACCTGACTTTTCGCAGGACGCACTTCTACTGGCGGATCGATCAGGCCGGTCGGGCGGATGACCTGTTCGGCAAATACGCCGCCAGCTTCTTCCATTTCCCATTTGCCGGGCGTTGCCGAAACCGCGATGGTCTGCGGACGCATGGCGTCCCATTCCTCGAAGCGCAACGGGCGGTTATCCATGCAGGATGGCAGGCGGAAGCCATATTCGGCCAATGTTGCTTTGCGCCTAAAGTCGCCGCGATACATGCCGCCAATCTGTGGAACAGTGACGTGGCTTTCATCGAGGAAGACCAGAGCATTGTCCGGGATGTACTCGAATAGGGTCGGAGGTGGTTCGCCCGGCTGGCGGCCTGTCAGATAGCGCGAATAGTTTTCGATGCCGTTGCAGACGCCGGTTGCCTCTAACATTTCAAGGTCGAAATTCGTGCGCTGTTCAAGGCGCTGCGCTTCGAGCAGACGACCTGCGCGGGTGAGTTCCGCAAGACGATGCTGCAGCTCTTCCTGAATGGACTTGATCGCCTGATTAAGCGTCGGACGCGGAGTCACATAGTGCGAATTCGCGTAGATCTTGACTGACTGAAGATCGCCGGTCTTTTGGGCAGTCAGCGGGTCAAACTCAGCGATGGTTTCAATCTCGTCGCCAAACAGCGAGATGCGCCATGCGCGGTCTTCCAAGTGGGCCGGGAAGATTTCAATCGTATCGCCACGCACGCGGAATGAGCCGCGGACGAAGTTGATGTCCTGCCGCTTATATTGCTGTGCCACGAGATCGGCGAGAAGCTGGCGCTGGTCGAGCCGGTCGCCAATCTTCATCTCAAACGTCATGGCCGTATAGGTTTCGACCGAACCGATACCGTAAATGCACGAAACTGATGCCACGATGATGACGTCATCGCGCTCGATCAGCGCTCGCGTTGCTGCGTGGCGCATCCGGTCGATCTGTTCGTTTACGGTCGATTCTTTTTCGATATAGGTGTCCGACCGCGCCACATAGGCTTCGGGCTGATAGTAATCGTAATAGGAAACGAAATATTCGACGGCATTGTTCGGAAAGAAGTTTTTGAACTCGCCGTAAAGCTGCGCCGCAAGCGTCTTGTTCGGCGCAAGAATAAGCGCCGGACGCTGCGTTTCCTGAATGACTTTCGCCATGGTGAAGGTTTTACCGGAGCCGGTGACGCCGAGCAGAACCTGTGTCCGATCTTCGTCGTTCAAACCACTGATCAGGTCGCGGATCGCTGTCGGCTGGTCGCCAGATGGCTCGAAGCTCGATTCCATCTCAATCGCAATCCCGCCTTCGGATTTGGCCGGACGGGCAGGGCGGTGCGGTGTCCAAAGCTCGCCATTCTTGAACAGCGGATTGCCGGATTCAATCAGGTCAGACAGCGCTTTGACGGTGGCCGTGGCGCCGGAAGGATTAAGAGCCGTGGCGTCTTCGAGGCTTATATCAAGACCAGCCACAGGATTAAGCCCCGCGGCTGCGCGTTCCTTAGCCGAGGCTGCGCCGCCCATCGATGTACCGCGCGCGCTGCGCGTCGCTTCTTTGCTGCGTTCAGGCACCTTTTTCGGTGTCTTCGCTGCTTTGGGTGATTTGGCTTTAGGTTGAGGTTTTTCAGCCTCATCCCCTATCTCTTTCGCCCAGTCGGAAATTGAGCCTGAAAGCGGTGCACCTGAGAAACCGGACTGAGGCACTTCGCCAAAGCCGCGAGTTTCATCATGCGAATCCTGAGTGTATTTGTCTTTTGAGGAAGCCATGGTCCCAATATGGAATTTCACGGCACAAATGAAAAGGGCGCCCGGATCAAATATGGAACAAATCCGGTGCGCCGCGTCGCAATTCTATATGGCTCCTGACATCAGGCTGTCAGGAGGTGGCAATCACCGTGGCCCGCGTGGACGCCAGCGATCACCGGGGCCGTAGACATTTGGGTGAAAGCCGGGGTGGTCGCGCCAGCCGGGACGATCGCCCCAATGTGGACGTGGTTCACCCCACTGGCCGGGTCCGCGCCAACCTGGGCCCGGACGATAAGGGCCGGGGCCCCAGCCGGAACGGTATGGGCGTGGTCCCCATCCTGGTCCCCAATTTGGACCATCGTCCCATCGATTGTTGTTTATTGCCGAGCCGATCACCAGCCCGGCAATCAGGGGAATGCCGACGGCTGCGGCAGTCGAGCCGAAATTGTCGTTGGTCGTGTAACCACCACCACCCGTTTGTACGGCGATGTAATTTGAAGAAGCCCAACCGTCGAGGCCGGCATAGTTGACGCGACACCAACCATATCCGCTGGTGCAGCCTGCAACGTTGAGAAGGACACCATTCGGAATTCTACCCATTGATGGGTATTGTGTGCCGGGGCCAGTGCGAAGGTTTATATTCGCGGTTGCAAGGCCACTATATGCTTCAGCATTCGTTGCAAATAAAACTGCTAATGTAGCAATAGATGATGTAATAATAATCTTCATTTTAGCCCCTGATATGTATTACATGAATTTATACATAGCATGTAATTGTTATTATTACTTTAAAGCCAATATGAATATTTACGGTATGATTAATAATTAAGAGTTTAACTTTTGTAGGTGTTTCGTGCCTGATTTGCATGGCTGCGGTGCGCATGTCGCACTTTCCCTTCGGAGAGGCTTGCAGCATACTCAGCGATGACTCTAGTTTTCTGTTTTGACGTGCATCTTTTACGAAACCGCTTCATGCGGTTTGGGATGCGCCTCTGGTGATCGAAGGACCTACTGATGAATGATATTAATGCGCCAAAGGGCATGTTGACTGTACGCACGCAGGCCATGCCTAAAGATACCAATTCGGCTGGTGATATTTTCGGCGGCTGGGTTATGGCGCAGATGGATACGGCCAGCGGCATTCGTGCTGCAGAACGTGCCAAGGGCCGCGTTGTAACAGCTGCGGTGCGTGAAATGTCTTTCGCCAAGCCGGTCAAGATTGGCGACGTTCTGTGTGTTTATACCGAGATTAAGCGCGTTGGTCGCACCTCGATTACGTTGCGCGTTGAAGCATGGGCTCAGCGCTATCTAGCTGACGAAATGGATCTGGTTACACATGGCGAATTCGTCATGGTGGCACTCGACAAGAGTGGCCAGCCGACACCAGTTCCGGCTGAGTAAGCAAGTTCGGGAACTGATTCAGCCTGTTTCGCTAAGCTGATGAAAGAGAATCGAAAAAGCCCGGGTGATCCGGGCTTTTTTACTACTTGCAGGCACGGTGGCCGCTGCGTCGCTGCATCAGGTCGAAGTGAAAATGGTCGGCATGTTCGCGGTTATAGCCTGGCCCAAGAACGGTTGTGAAATAGGAGCAGGCGTCCGAGCGCACGCTGTTGAGCAAGCCTTTTTCGCGGAAAGCAAAGAAGCCGGGCTTGCGCACCGTGATGCTCTTGCCGTTATTCAGAACGATCTTGGTGACATCGATCGCATTGCCGCGAGAATGCTCCGACATCTTGGCGCCACGGCGATGGTTCATTGTGCGGCAGGAATAGCCACCGGCATTGTGAATGGTGTTGATGCCGGACAGATAACGAAGGCGCGCAGATGGCTGCAAGTCGCCCTTGATCCAGCGCGCAAAGGCTTCTGTCACCTGACAATTCAAAGTCGCGGCAGGTTTGAAAGCGATGGCACCGCTGTTAAAGCCGCTGACTTCAATAGGGTTGTCGATACGACAGCTGCCGCTTTGATTGATGGGTGATTTTTCAGTGAAGACAACACCGAGGCGCTTTAGCCGGGTTCGGCAAGCGGCTTCCGAATTGGACATCGTGTAGATGTTCTCCGCAGTGCTGACTGGGTTCTGTACAGGTGTCGCAAAACCGTAATTGCCAGTGTAATGCGGCTGGCTCTGTGTCGTCATTTCATTGGCGTTGTTTTCGATTTCCTCCGCCAACCCCACGACACGTTGTTCCTGCGGTGTGTTCACCGAAGCAACAGGGGCAGGCGGGACAATGACATCGGTGTTGCCAATATCTGCCTGCGGTCGCGGCGGCCGTTCTCCGGAGCAGCCTGCAACAAGTGTGAACAGCGCAAGAGATGCCGGTAATACGTAATGGTGAAAGCGAGTGGACAACGCAAAACTCATGCCCCTGCCTTTCATTTTGGAACCGGGCTTCCGTTCATATTAGCCGATAAGCGTAAACGAACAGTCAGTGAGCCTGTTAAGAGCTGCGGCGCAAATAAGGTGATTTATCGCCCAATTGATGGTCATAAGTCCGACGAAATCTTCATGGCTTTGTGCTAACGCTTAAAAGCGGTTTCGGGCCAAGCCGCGACAGTGTCCTCCCGGTCCCCAAAGTTCTTTCCATGTCAGCACTGATGTCGCCAAGTGTTCTGCCGATCCTGCTTCTGATCGGCTCTAATGTTTTCATGACCTTTGCCTGGTACGGGCATCTCAAGTTCACCAGTACCCCTCTGGTCACTGTCATTTTCATCAGTTGGGGCATTGCTCTGATTGAATATTGTCTGGCTGTGCCGGCAAATCGTATCGGGCATGAAGTCTATTCAGCTGCCCAACTCAAGACGATGCAGGAAGTGATCACGCTGGTGATATTCAGCCTGTTCTCGATCTTCTATCTCAAAGAAGCCTTCACCTGGAATCATGTGCTTGGCTTTGCGCTGATCGCAGGCGGGGCGGCCCTTATTTTCCGAGGGTAATTATTCAGCAGCTGCCGGGATTGGTTCCGCTTTACGTTTCCAGAACATCGGAACCAGTTCGACAGCAAGCATGGCCGTAAACAGCAGACCACAGCCGATGAAGCCGATGAAAGTCAGCCGGTCGCCAAGGAAAATTGCGCCAAACATTGCTGCAAAGATCGCTTCGGACGACAGGAAAATCGCAGCCTGCGCCGAGGTGGTGTAGCGTTGGCCGATGGCTTGCAGCGTGAAGGCAATGCCGGATGAAAAGACGCCTGTGAACAGCAGTTCTTTCCAGGTGAGTGCGATGACGTTCCAGTTAATGTCTTCAATTGCTGCGGCGATCAGCAGGCCTGCGACTGCGGCGGTCGCAAACTGAACGCAGCTCAGCGTGATCGGGCGGCCTGCGCGATTGGCACGGCTAATCAACAACACCTGCATAGCCCAGAAAACAGCACCGGCAATGACAAGCCAGTCGCCTTGTTTGAGAGCGCTTAGTTCCCCGCCTGATAACAGGAATATGCCTGTGAGGCAGGCGATAGCGCTTGGCCAGACAACAGGATGTGGCCAGCTGCGGAAAATAATCACGCCGAGCACCGGTACCATCACGACGTAAAGACCTGTCAGGAAACCGGCATTGGTGACGGAGGTGGTGATCAGTCCGATCTGCTGCAGCACAAGGCCGATAAAAAGCGTTGCTCCAACGACCATGAAGTAAAGATAGTTCGAGCCTTTGAGCTTGTGCGGTGAGCGTCTGCTTTCGGCGATAGACCATGGTAGCACGGTCAGGGCGGCAATGGCTGAACGGACACCTATAAACAAAAAGGGGCCTATGCTTGCCATTGCGGTAGACTGCGCGACGAAGCCCATACCCCAAATGACGCCCGCCAAAAGGAGAAGTAAATTTGCCTGAACGCGCGTCATTGCTGCCTCATCCCACCAAATAATTCTTTAAGCGGCTCTTGGCTTCTTGAAGCGCAGAGGGTGCTCTAAAGAGAACTGCCCTCTTTCATTTGGATCATCTTCCCGGGGCAGGATATGCTATAGAGAATATTCGGGATAATCGGCAAGGTAGTAGTTTCACTGCGACACTGCTGCACATAAGAAAGCAAATATTTATACGCGGGGAGTTGTTTATGCTTTCATTGAAAAAGAGCAGTAAAGCTATCTTGCTGGCCGGGACGGTTTTTACGTCGATATTGAGCAGTCTTGGCGTCTCTTACGCCGCCTACAAGTTGATCCGCGATACATCCGTCCTGTGTGATTTCGCGCAGAATTGCACATTGTCTCTGACGCCAGTTGCCAGTGACGGTGCGCCGGGATTGGGCATTTATCGCGGTCGTGCTGTGGGCGCAAAGCCTGAACTTCAACTCTCTTATATCGACCCATCGAAAGTGTCGGGTAAGCTGGAGCTATCGATTGATGGCAAGCCCGCGTTGAGTGTCGATGCGTCAGTCATGAAGTTGCAGGATGAACAACTCAGCTATGGAGATGCGGACGCGGTCGCCAAATTGATTGAAGCGATGAGGAATGGTCAGAAGCTGCAGCTTAAATTCGCAGGCAAGGTTTCGAACTATTCGCTTTCCGGTTTTGTGGGAGGCTTGATCTATATTGACGAACAGCAATCGCGTGCAGGAACGGTTGATGCACTTCAAGCCAAAGGCGCCAAGTCAGCCCCGCCTGCGCCTGATGTGACATTGATCAAGGATGTTCAGCAGATTCCCGAACAAGTCCGCAAAGACTTCACTGACGAGGATGGCGTTTGCGGAACATCGAACGGGGATTCGTTCAGCTCCGGTGGCGGTTTTAATGCAAAGATTGCGGATGGGCTTAATCTGATCGGAATGCCCTGTGGTTCTCCTGGGGCGTATAATCAGTCTTACGTGTTCTATAGCCAGAGCGAGAATCAGACCGTTCCAATTTCACTGCCGACCATTTCAGATGCTGGACCAAGCACAACGGATCAGGCCTGGAATATTGATTGGTCGCAGTCGAATAAAACGATCACAGCGTTCTTCAAGGGCAGGGGATTGGGTGATTGCGGCATCTATGACGTCTGGAAAGCGACTGACGACGGGGAGGGCAAAGTTCGCTTTGTGCTCGTTGAAGAACGCTCGAAAGGTGATTGCGACGGCAATTATGCGGGCGGCCCCGAAAAATGGCCAGCGAGCTGGCCTGTATCTGCAAAATAGCTGCGGTTTTGGATACAATTAACAGGCTTAAATTTTTCTTCGTGAAATGATCGACGAAAATGCTATAGTTTAAGCAACATCACTTTGAACGGTTCCGAAGCGTGTGCTTCGGTGACCGTTTTCTTTTTGTGTACCGGCGGGTGAATTCACCTCCCGGGCGGGTGTCTTGTGCCAAACACGGCTCAAGATCAGGCGGGCAACCAAACTGCCGTCGCGCTCATCCTGGAGGGACGTGCGGCGGGCGATGGAAAGGACTGGACTGGGTATGGAAAAGTTCCCAATGACCCCTCGCGGTTTCGAAAACCTCAAGGAAGAACTCCGCACGCGTCAGCAAAATGAACGCCCGCGGATCATTGAGGCAATTGCTGAAGCGCGTGCACATGGCGATCTGTCTGAAAATGCCGAATATCATGCAGCAAAAGAAGCGCAGAGCCTCAATGAAGGTCGAATCAACGAATTGGAAGACCTCGTTGGCCGCGCAGAAGTTATCGACGTTACGAAGCTGACCGGCGACAAGATCAAGTTTGGCGCCACTGTCACGCTTATTGATGAAGATACCGAAGAAGAAAAAATCTATCAGATCGTTGGCGATCAGGAAGCCAATGTGAAGGAAGGTCGTATTTCGATTTCTTCCCCGATCGCGCGTGCGCTGATCGGCAAGGGTGAAGGCGATACCATTGAGGTCAATGCACCGGGCGGTTCGCGTTCCTACGAAATTCTCGGCTTCAAGTTCGCTTGAGTCGGAACGTGTCCGTTCCCGTTGAACAGGTGGAAGTCGTAGCGCCGAACTTCAAGCGCCGCCTTTCGGGTGTGACTTCGACCATCGTACAGCTCATCCCTTTGCAACGCGCAAAGGGATTGGGCATTGCAACAATGGGGCCGGGACTTCCTGACAGCCTGCCGCATCTGGGCTGGTCAGCACTTTTCTCGTTCTGGAAAAAGCCCGCTAAACGCCGTTTTCGTATCTGGCATGCACGCCGCAACATCGAAATGCTGGCGGGTATTTTCATGCGCGATATTCTGCGTATGAAGCTTCGACTGGTATTCACCTCAGCTGCGCAGCGTGACCACAAGCCTTTCACCAAATGGCTGATCCGTCGCATGAATGCGGTGATTGCGACCAGTGGCCGGTCGGGCAGTTTTCTTCAAGTGCCGCATGATGTGATTATGCATGGTGTCGATCTTGAGCGTTTTCATCCGCCCGTTGATTTGGCTGATGCATTCAGCGCATCAGGGTTGCCGGGCAAATATGCCGTTGGCTGTTTTGGGCGTGTGCGTCATTCCAAAGGCACCGACCTTTTTGTAGACGCCATGATCGCACTTTTACCCAAATATCCGGAATGGACGGCAATAATCACCGGCCGTACGACGTCCGAACATCAGTCGTTCGAGGATGATCTGAAAGCGCGTATTGCTGCTGCAGGTCTTCAGGATCGTATTCTTATCTTAGGTGAAGTGCCGGACATCCGTGTCTGGTACCGCCGGTTGACGCTTTATGTTGCGCCATCGCGTAACGAAGGTTTTGGCCTGACCCCGCTGGAAGCAATGGCTTCAAAAACTGCGGTCGTTGCAAGTGATGCCGGCGCTTATGCCGAAATGATCGTGGATGGCACGGGCAGCTTTGTTGCAGCGGGTGATGGCGATGCGCTTCGCAATGCGATTGAGCCATATCTTGCCGATCCGGCTATGGCGCAGCGCCATGGTGAAAATGCGCTTGCCCATGTGCATGAAGCATTTCCGCTCGAAAAAGAAGCGGACGCTATCAGCGCCGTTTATGAGCGTGTCTTTAACAGCTGAACTTAATTCCAAATAAAAAGAGCGACTGCGCCGGGACGTAGTCGCTCTCTTATGGAATATTTATCTTATCATAGAATCATCAGCGGCTCGTCCTTGACCGGACGAATTGTCAGCGCTGTGCGTACTGAATCCACATTTGGGGCCGCGGTCAGCTCTTCAATGACGAAAGTCTGGAAGGTGTTGAGGTCGCGTGCAACGCAATGAAGCAGGAAGTCGGATTCGCCAGAAACCATCCATGCGCGGCGTACCAGAGGCCACTGCTTTGTTTTCTCCGCAAATGCCTTGAGATCGGCATCAGCCTGACGGTGCAAGCCAACCGAGCAGAAAGCTACCAGATCCTGGCCGAGCGCATTACCATTCAGGATTGCGCGATAGCCACGAATAACGCCGCTTTCCTCGAGTTTGCGTACACGACGCAAGCAAGGAGGGGCCGAGATTCCGACCCGTTCAGCGAGTTCGACATTGGTGATGCGCCCGTCATTCTGGAGCTCCCGAAGGATTTTCCAATCGATATCGTCCAGATCAGCCTTGATAGGCATGCAAAACTCCGCGCGCAAGGATATTTCAGTCGGTTGTAATTATAAAACACTCAGCGCTGGTATAGCGCAATCTAATCCTGCTCATACCAAAAGAAACGACAGGATGTAAACCGCCTAAAGCGTTGTTAGCGCATCCAGAAAGTACGTGTGAACAGGATAAATATGGTTATGAGCTCGAGGCGGCCGACCAACATGAGGAACGAGAGCACCCAAAGTGCGGGGTCATGGATCGTCGAAAAATTGCCCACAGGACCAATTGTATCGCCGAATCCGGGGCCAACATTGGATAATGCGGTCAGTGCGCCAGTGAAGGCGGACACGAAGTCGAGGCCAAGTGAGGCGAGCAAGACCGCGCCGATAATGAGCGATGCGATATAGAGAAACAGATAGAGCAATACGTTCTGGGCGATCTCGCCAGACACTTCTGATGAACCGTACCGGATTTTGATGACAGCGTGGGGCATGACGAGGCGTGCCAGATTGGCTTGTGTCAAGCTCCACAGGATGATGAGACGGTTCATCTTGATGCCGCCGGACGTCGAGCCTGCGCAGCCGCCCAGAAAGGACGCGAGGAAAAAGATGCCTATCGCGGGTGGTCCCCACAGTGAGTAATCTTCGGTTGTAAAGCCGGTGGTTGTGATGACCGAGACAAAGTGGAACGAAGCTGAAATCAGAGCATCGCCAAATGGAACGTTAGAACCAAGGCGCAGTACGACAGCGAGAACGAAGCTGAAACCGATTACGATGGTGAAGAAGAGTTTCACCTGGGGATCTTTCAGCAGTTCTGTACGGCGTGGCATAAATGCCTTGATGTATAAAACGAACGGCAGGGCCGACAGCACCATGAAAACTGTCGAAACAACCAGCAACATTCGGTTGCCTTGATAAAAGCCGAACGAATTATCATGGGTCGAAAAACCGGCCGTCGCAACCGTCGCCAAACCATGATTGATTGCATCGAAGATGCTCATCCCGACAGCGAAATAAGCGATCATGCAGGCGGCTGTCAGGGTGAGATAAGCCAAAATAATGCCAAGCGCGATCTGGTTCATGCGCGGCAGAATTTTTTCCGACTTGTCCGAGTTTTCCATATGGAACAGCGCCAGACCACCAGCTCGCAATGACGGCAGCATCAGGAGAGCCAAGCCGATGAAGCCAACGCCTCCGATCCAGCAAAGCAGAGAGCGCCACAGCAGAATACCACGCTGCATGTCATCAAGGCCTGTGAGTGCTGTAGCTCCTGTAGACGTTACACCCGACATGGCCTCAAAGAATGCCGTCGCATAGCTGATTGGCAGATGCGAAAAATAAAGCGGGATAGAGCCAAGAAAACTTGCGGTGAGCCAAAGGCAGGCAGTCAACAGAAAACCAAGACGTGGTGTGAAGCGTGTGTTCTGGTTCTGCGTGGCAAACAGGATCAGCGCGGATAGCGCTCCGGTTGCTGCCGCAGAGCGCACGAAAATCAGCCAGTCATCGCTGCCGTCGCGCAGATCGATGGCTGCAGGCAGCAGCATTGCAACAGCCATAACAAGGCCGAAACGCGCACAGATATTGGCGACTGTCTTATAGATGGCGGTCGGCTCCAGCGTTTTTTAGAAGCTGCTTCATATTCTGTGTGTTTAACGCGGGAAATTGCCAGCTGCAATGTGGTGTGACGTATAGCCATGCCGAAAGGTCACAAGCTGTGGCTAACGGGCTTCAAATGCTGGTCGAACCTTGCAATGGCCAGTTTGCAGACCTACCTTGGCCATAATATCAGGGCATTGGCAGAGCTGAGCGCGAAGGCGATTCTAGTAAGCCTGAAGTCCGCGATTTAAATCGATTTTTGGGACCGGAGAACTACCCATGTCACAGCGTCACGCGCCCGTCATTGTCATCGGCTCAGGTCCGGCAGGATATACAGCAGCCATTTATGCAGCGCGCGCCATGCTCAAGCCGATCATCATTACCGGTTTGCAGCAGGGTGGTCAGCTGATGATCACCACCGATGTGGAAAACTATCCGGGCTATGCCGAACCTGTTCAGGGTCCATGGATGATGGATCAGATGGCGACACAGGCTCAGAATGTCGGCGCTGAAATTCTTTATGACATCATCACAGAGGTCGATACGAAATCGCGTCCATTCCGCCTGATCGGCGATTCAGGCACGGTTTATACCTGTGATGCGCTGATCATTGCGACCGGTGCGCAGGCAAAATGGCTGGGGCTTGAGAGCGAACAGACCTTCATGGGTGGCGGCGTTTCAGCTTGTGCGACCTGTGACGGTTTCTTCTATCGCGGCAAAGATGTCGTGGTTGTCGGCGGCGGCAATACCGCTGTCGAGGAAGCGCTTTACCTTTCGCATATCGCGAAGAGCGTGACCGTTGTTCATCGCCGCGAAGGCTTCCGCGCAGAAAAGATCATGCAGGATCGCCTGCTGAACCGCGACAATGTTAAAGTCGTCTGGAACAGCGTCATCGACGAAATCGTCGGCACCGAGGCCAAGCCACCAATGGGCGCGACAGTGACCGGCGTGCGCCTCAAGAATGTTGTCACGGGCGAAACGGCTGTTCACGACGTTCATGGCGTTTTCATAGCCATTGGCCACGCACCTGCCGTTTCTTTGTTCGAGGGCAAACTCAAGCAGAAGCCAAACGGCTATCTTTGGACTGCACCTGATTCAACGTCCACTGACGTTCCAGGCATTTTTGCCGCCGGTGACGTTACGGACGATATTTACCGGCAGGCTGTAACGGCAGCAGGTATGGGTTGCATGGCTGCTCTGGAAGCAGAGCGCTGGTTGGCTGCACAGGAACCGCTGCACGAAGCTGCGGAGTAACGAGAGGGGGAGAAGGTGGTCGCACCGCTCGACTGGGATAAACTGCGCATATTCCATGCTGCCGCGGAAGCGGGGTCCTTTACCCATGCCGCGCAGACATTGCATCTGTCGCAGTCGGCTATTTCGCGTCAGGTCAGCGCGCTTGAGCAGGATGTCGGCGTTCCGCTGTTTCATCGCCATGCGCGTGGACTTATTCTGACGGAACAAGGCGAAACGCTCTATCGCACGGCGCATGACGTGCTGATGAAGCTCGAAAATGTCCGCTCCAAACTTGCCGAAAGCAAGGAAAAGCCGACGGGTCGCCTGCGTGTGACCACGACGGTTGGTCTTGGCTCGGGCTGGCTGATCGAGCGCATTCAGGAGTTTGTCGAGCTTTACCCGGATATTCAGCTGCAGCTGATCCTCGATAATGAGGAACTGGATCTGACCATGCGTCATGCGGATTGCGCAATCCGCTTGCGCCAGCCCCAGCAGCCTGACCTCATCCAGCGCCGCCTGTTCACCGTGCATATGCATGTTTATGCCTCTGCGGGTTATGTCTCGAAATATGGGAAGCTGAATTCCATAGACGAGATCGACCAGCATCGGGTTGTGACATTCGGTGAGCCTGCTCCAAGCTATCTGACAGGATTGAACTGGCTCGAGATCGCTGGTCGGTCCGATGGCAGCTCACGCATTCCGGTTTTGCAGGTGAATAATCTGCTTTCCATTCGTCGTGCAGTCCAGCGTGGTGTCGGAATTGCGGTGTTGCCTGACTATATGGCGGACAAGGAATCCGGGCTTGTTCAGCTTCTGCCTGAGCTTGAGGAAATCCCATCCTTCGACACGTTCTTCTGTTATCCGGAAGCGCTGAAGAATTCAGCCAAACTTCATGCTTTCCGTGACTTCCTGTTCTCGAAGGCAAGAAACTGGACCTTCTGATCTTCGTTTTTGACAAGAAAAGGCCGCGCTGGACAATCCAGCGCGGCCTTTTTGTTTTGTGAAGCTATTTGCGTGGCAGCAGGCGCTGAACTTCTTTCGATGCATCGGCAAGAGCATCTTCAGGCGATGCGGACTGCTCAACAACACGCGAGAGGTTGTCGACAATGGTCTGTGTTACCTTGACGCCGTTCGAGCCCGGGAATGCATACCAAGGGATCATGATCGACATCTGGCTCAGACCAGCTTTGAAGAGCGGATTTTCTTCATAGAATTTGCCGAGATATTCATCCGACTTCGCAGCCAGTTCGTTGTTCGGCACATAGCCGGTACCTGGTACAACGACCGATGCGCCATATGGGCCTGCAGCAAACTTGGCAAATTTCCAGGCTGCATCAAGCTTTGCCTGGTCTTCGGTCAGGATGACAACTGCATTACCACCCGTCGGCAAGCGACCCTTTTCAGCGTTAAGCAGTGGAATCTTGGCGGTGCGCATATCGAACTTATCGCCAACATTCTTGATTGTGTTGCGCAGCGCACCAGTGGTCTGGAATGCGAAGCCTACCTTACCAGCAGCAAAAGCCTGTTCACCCGCAGCCTTGGTCAGAACTGGCATGCCGCCTTCTTTCACCAAACGATCAACGAGTTTGAAGGCTTCAAGGCCTTCCGGTCCATTAAAGGCAACCTTCTTTTCGTCTTCAGTGAGCATGGTGCCGCCCGCGCCGAAAAGCAGCGCTGAGAACATCCAGTCGTCACCCTGCCAGCGGAAGTCGATGCCTTCATTGCCGTTGCCGAGTGCCTTGATTTTGCCGCCGAGCTCGATCACCTCGTCCCAGGTGGTTGGCGGTGTATCTGGGTTGCCGCCCGCAGCCTTAACCAGATCGGCATTGTAATACATGATCGGGTTTGACGTTGCGAAAGCAAGGCCAACCTGACGATCACCAACGCGAGCAAGGCTTAGCAGGCGATCGGTAAAGCCCTGAGCTTCAAGGTCTGCTTCCTTATCAACGAGCGGCTTCATATCGACGCCAATATTGCGTTCAGCCAGTACGCGCAGACGGTTCAAGCCAGTGAAAGTGATGTCCGGCAGTTCCGAGGTGCCAGCCTGACGCATGATTGTCTGGATGCCTTCTTCATAAGTCGCTGAGGGGCTTACGAAGTTGATCTTGATATCTGGATTTTCGTCCATGAACTTCTTCGAGATGTCGGCCATGACATCTTTGAAGAAACCGGGCATCGGATAATGCACGTTAAGCGTGGTTTCTGCGAAAGCCGGAGAGACGAGGCCGGTTGCAACAGCCAGAGCGGCAAGAGCGCTGGAAAGGCGTTTCATGGTTTAACTCCTTGGGAGGATAAGGGAGGGCGGGGAGGATTTCAGCCTTTGAGGCCGGTTAAAGTAATGCCTTCGATGAAGCGGCGTTGGGCTGCGAGAAACGCGAGGAGAAGCGGCAGGGTGATGATAAGCGTTGCCGCCATCAGTGCGCCATAGTCGTCGCCAGCTTCTGCTGCGCGGAAATAGAGGAGACCGAGCGGTGGTGTGGCCCGTTCCATGCCATTGACGACGATGAGCGGCCAAAACAGATCGTTCCAGTGTGCGACCACCGAAAAGATCGAGAAAGCGGTGATGGCAGGCCACGCATTTGGAACAATGACGCGCATGACGATGCCTGCTTCGGACATTCCATCAAGGCGAGCAGCGCTGATGAGGTCATCCGGAAGAGCACGGAAAAACTGTAGAAACAGGAAAATGCCGAAGACCGAAATGAAGAACGGTGCGCTCAGTGCGAAGTAGCTATTGAGAACGCCAAGCTGATTGAAGCCGACATAGAACGGGAGGGCCGTTGCATGGATCGGAACAAGAAGGCCAAGCATGACTAGCATCATCATCGTGCGCTGACCGCGAAACTGCAGCTTTGCCATTGCATAAGCACACGGTATGGCAATCACCACCTGTACGACGAGAACCAGTCCACAGACGACGACACCGTTAAACAGCAGAAGTCCCATCGGAACGCGCGTCAAAGCTTTGGTGAGGTTATCCCAAAGAGCCCAGTTCTGCGGAATGAGCGAAAGTGAAGAGGAAAAGATATCCTGTTGCGATTTGGCGGCCGTCGATAGCATGAAGATATAGGGTGCCAGAAAAATAAGCGCACCCAATGAAAGCAAGCCGAGACGGAAGGAACGGGCAAAAGTCATTTCTGGTTCCTCAATAATGGGTACGGCGGTCCAGCACGCGGAACTGCATCATCATCAGAACGATCAGCACAGCGAGGAAAATCACGGTCATCGCAGAGGCATAGCCCACGCGCAGATAGACAAAGCCTTCCTGATAAATGGTCCAGAGCAGCACTTCGGATGCTTTATTTGGACCGCCTTCGGTCAGTGTTTTGACTGTCTCAAAGACTTTCACTGCGTTGATAATGCTGATTGTCGTTACAAACAGCGTGGTGGGGCCGAGCAGAGGCCAAGTGACCAGACGAAACCGTTCCCAGCTGCTTTTCACGCCATCAACTTCCGCAGCCGAATAAAGTTCGCGTGGTATCGCGGTCAGGCCAGCAAGAAACAGAACCATGTTGAAACCGACGCTTTGCCAGACGCCAATGAGTGCAAGGCTAAAGAGCACGGTATCGCTGGAGCCTAGCCAGTTGGGGCCGGTAATGCCGATCATCCCAAGCATTGCGTTTACCGGACCAAGCGTTGGATGCAGCAGATATTGCCAGACGGTTGCCATGGCGACGAGAAGCGAAGCGACAGGAAGGAAGTAAACCGTGCGGAAAAATGATTTGCCGCGAACTTCGCTTTCAATAAGAAGCGCCACGCCAAGGCCCAGAAAAACGGAAGCCGGAGCTACGATGGCTGTGTAAACTGCCGTGTTTTTGAGTGAGATCAAAAACGTGCGGTCGGTGAATAACTCGCGGTAGTTATCAAGGCCGATAAATTCAAAGCCGTCATAGCCCAACTCGAAATTGGTGAGGCTCCAGAAGATCACAGCTGCTGTCGGTAACAGGATCAAAAGTGCTGTGAGGAGAATGGCCGGTGCCGCAAGCTTCCAGGCAAGGCGTTCTTCACGCCGGCGTGCCTTTGCTGCAGCCGTGCGAGCGTTGGTTAAACCCGTGTGAGGAAGAGCGGCGTCAGACATGAGCTGGCGCCTTTTCCCGCGGGGCAAGTTGTATTGCATTTCCGGTGGGTTGACGCAGACGCAGACCGTCGTCGCCAAAAAGATAGGCGTTTTCTGCATCAAAATGCAGGCCAACGGCTAAACCCGCTGCAATATGTTTTGCGTTCGCGGGATCAAGCTTGACTGTGAGATCCTGTGACGCGCCGGGAGCTTTTACATAGATCAACACTTCCGAGCCCAGGAACTCAATCCGCGAAACCGTGGCAGTGATACCGGTTCTGTCGTGTGGAACGATGCGGAAATGTTCGGGCCTGATGCCGACGCGGATTTGCGTGCCAGAATGTGCCGCGATGCCTTGCAGTATCGCGCGGCCAGCAAAATGGACGATGCCATTGTCGCTCACCAGAGCGTCAAGGATATTGATGCGCGGTGTGCCGATAAACTGAGCGACTTCAATATGTTTTGGATCATTATAGATTGCAGTTGGCGTATCAATCTGCAGTAACTTACCGCCCATCATGACGGCCACACGGTCGGCCATGCTCAGCGCTTCAGCCTGATCGTGCGTTACATAGATTGTCGGCACACCGGCGCGGCGATGTAGATCAACGATTTCCGCCCGGGTGTGAACCCGCAGATTGGCGTCGAGGTTGGACAGCGGCTCATCCATTAGAAACGCGCCGGGCTGACGGACAAGAGCACGGGCAAGCGCAACACGCTGGCGCTGGCCACCCGACATTTGGCCCGGCTTGCGATCAAGCAGATGATCGATTTTAAGGCTGGTTGCTGTCGCTTTGACCTGCTTTTGGATGGTTGCTCGCTTCTTGCGTTGCCCCGGAACGAGTGCGCCGACCAGTGGAAAGCGTTCCAGAGTGGTCATATCGCGCATGGCAAGAGGAACCGCGATGTTCTGCGCGGCCGTTAAATGCGGATAAAGTGCATAGGATTGAAAGACCATCGCCATGTTGCGGTCAGCAGGATGGGCGCCTGTGATATCGCGTCCGGCAATGGCAATGCTGCCTTCATCGGCGTGATCAAGGCCTGCAAGTATGCGCAGCAACGTGCTCTTGCCACAACCTGACGGACCCACGAGTGCAATAAACTCGCCTTCTGCGGCCTCAATGGAAATACCGTCAAGGATCTGATTGTTGCCGTAAGACTTGCTGATATCGCGAAGGACAAGCGTGCTCACTGAGTAGCCTCCTCAGCAAGCTTTTCCGCCTCACCATCGCCCGTGTGATGCGGATAGACTTCATGCACAACATCATCAATGACGTAAGGTGTAAGCTCTTCAATACGGACGATTTCACTTTTTACTGTTTCGCCGAGGTCGTGGATAGCTGCTCCCAGAATACGCTCACCGGGCAGGTCACGTTCCATGGCGCCCACTATGAATGCTGCTGCCGGTGCCCAGATATAGCTTGTACCATAAGCTTCCCCAGCCCATGCGCGGTGAAGATGGCCGCTTGCATGAAGCTTTACATTATTGGCAGCAAACAGATCGTAGAGGCGCTGACGTGGAGCGGGACGAATACCCCAGTAGCCCGTGTCCCCTTCATCTGGCTGATCGACGAAAACCGGCTTATGCGCAAAAATAGCAACAGGCTTGCCATCGCTGTTATTCAGCTCTGCCTCAAGCCATTGGAACTGTTCTTCTTCCTCAGCGGAGTCAGCACCGATAATCAGGCTGTTAAGTCCAATGATGCGCCAGTCGCCGAGATCTTTAGCCCAGTAGTCTGGACCGAAATGATCACGCCAACGCTTCAGGCGCTGCATGTTGACAGGTTGATGGCTGCCGGGCAGGTGGCCGATGTCGTGATTGCCGGGAAGGCTCAGCACAGGGGCGGTAAGTTCGGCGATACGTTCGCGGCAGAAAGCGAGATCCGCTTCCATATCTGCACCGTCAACGGTCAGGTCGCCGGTGTGAATGATGAGATCCGGCTTTTGTTCTTCAATCCACGCAACAAGGGGTGCCCAATTGCTGTTGAAGTGCGACTTGGTTGGGCTGAGGTGGGTGTCGGTAATCTGGACGATACGCAAGATGGCGCTCCTTGTTGGATAAGGGGTGCGCTGCAGCATGTGCCGTTTCGGCATTCAAAAAGGATGGCTGCGGCCTTGCGAGGGCTTCTATGCCTCTTCTGTGACAAGTCAGATTCAGTGCCATGATAGTTTCATGACAGCGGCGGATGCTTGCGATTTACGGAAGTGATTTGCTATTTTTAGAGGCAGTGATTGTTCGGCTATGCCTTCTGTTTGGGCGGCTCTATAATAGCCAGTTAAGAAAGTCGGATAAGTGGTTAATCTCTAACACTATGAATATATTGACTTTTTATCGATTTTCCAGCCATGCAAAAAACGCATAGCTGTATTGCGCTAAAGTTGCATTGCAAAAACAATGAGCACAAGGCATATATAAGTCATCTCAGCGCTGCGTTTCCTCCTCCCATTTGCGCGCGCTGAGTGTTCCCCTCTGGAGGTTCGCCTTGAAGGCACCTTCAAAACTCAAAGCCAGACATTTGTCTGGCTTTTTTTTTGGCTTTTCGCCAGATCTTGGTTTTTCTCTTGAGGTGAAGATACGAAAAAGGGGCCTTTCGGCCCCTTCGTCGTTTGTATTTTTAGCTTTTAACGCAGGCTTGCGCAGAAGCGCTGAATGCGTGAGCAGGCTTCTTCAAGCAGTTCGTCGGATGTCGCATAAGAAATGCGGAAGTTTGGTCCAAGGCCGAAAGCCGAACCATGAACGACTGCAACGCCTTCTGCTTCGAGCAGCTCAGTTACGAAGTCTTCGTCAGTTTCGATGACTTTGCCAGCTTCAGTCTTCTTGCCGATCAGGCCTGCACAGGATGGGTAAACGTAGAATGCACCTTCTGGCGTTGGGCAATGGATGCCGGTTGCCTGATTGAGCATTGATACGACCAGATCGCGGCGAGCCTGGAAGATCTTCTTGTTTTCCGGAATGAAGTCCTGTGTGCCGTTGAGCGCTTCAACAGCTGCCCACTGAGCGATGGAGCAAGCGCCGGAGGTCTGCTGACCCTGCACCATATCCATAGCCTTGATGAGCTGCAGCGGGCCTGCGGCATAACCAATACGCCAGCCGGTCATTGCATAGGCCTTCGATACGCCGTTCATGGTGAGCGTACGATCATAGAGCGAAGGTTCAACCTGTGCAGGCGTCGTGAAGACGAAATCGCCATAGACGAGATGTTCATACATGTCGTCGGTGAGGATCCAGACCTGCGGATGACGGACGAGAACGTCGGTCAGAGCCTTCAGTTCTGCTTCAGTGTATGCCGAGCCGGTTGGGTTCGATGGCGAGTTGAAGATCAGCCACTTGGTCTTTGGCGTGATCGCCTTTTCAAGATCGCTTGCAGTCAGCTTGAAGTTGTCTTCGATCTTCGTGTTGACGAAAACTGGCGTGCCGCCGTTGATTGCAACCATTTCCGGGTAGCTTACCCAGTATGGGGCAGGCACGATCACTTCATCACCTGGGTTCAGGGTCGCCATGAAAGCGTTGAACAGGATCTGCTTGCCGCCGGTGCCGACGATAACCTGTTCCGGCTTATAGTCGAGGCCATTTTCGCGCTTGAACTTAGCAACGATGGCCTGACGCAGCTCAGGAATACCAGCAACTGGCGTGTACTTGGTTTCGCCGCGATTGATCGCGTCGATGGCAGCCTTCTTGATATTGTCTGGTGTGTCGAAATCGGGTTCGCCCGCTCCGAGACCAATCACGTCCTTGCCCTTGGCTTTCAGTTCACGTGCTTTCTGGCTGACCGCGATGGTTGCAGATGGCTTTACACGAGAAAGGGCGTCGGCGAGAAATGCCATGATAGATCTCCATAGATGGCAGGATCAGATAACCGGCACCGGGCACGGTCCGGTTTTGCGGACTTTCTATGTCGCATCGGCGCACGAATCGCAACAAAAGCTTTGCATTTTCGCAAGAAATTCCGATTTCTCGCGCGATTGTGTTGCTGAAAAGTTCTGATCCATCAGAGATCCGCACATATTCGTTCAATGAAACTGATTGGACAGCTTTCAGTCTGACGGACATGTTATACCGGTATAGGAGAAGCAAATGCTCACGATCTATTCACAGCCAGATTCCGGAAATTGCTATAAGCCACGGCTTTTGCTCGCAAAACTCGGTAAGCCTTTCAAGCACGTCACCGTTTCATCCCTCGACGGTTCGACGCGAACACCTGAATATCTGGCGAAAAACCCGAATGGTAAGGTTCCGCTCCTTGAACTGGAAGATGGTCGCTTCCTTGCCGAATCGAATGCCATGCTTCTCCATCTGGCGGAAGGGACGCCCTATCTGCCGAAGGACGCTTATGAGCGGGCGCTGGTTTATCAGTGGCTGTTCTTCGAGCAATACAGCCATGAGCCTTATGTCGCTGTGCGCCGTGCCTTGATGGTCTATCCGGAGCGCGCCCGTGACGCGACGCCTGAACGTCTGGCATCGACGCTTGCCGGTGGCGACAAGGCGCTCGGCGTTATGGAAGAGCAATTGAAGAAGACACCTTTCCTGGCAGGTGACAGCCTGACGGTGGCTGATATTGCTCTTTATGCTTATACGCATGAGGCGCATCGGGGCGGCTTCAATATGGATCGCTATCCGGCAGTGAATGCGTGGCTTAAGCGCGTAGCAGCCGATGAAGGGCATGTTTCGATGGACTGGCTGCCTTAATGTTCAGGGCGGTTCCAGTTAATATTAAATTGTTGGAACCGCTTCATCTTTTTGTTTTACGTATTATCCCTACGCAACACCGCTTCGCAGTTTTGCTGGAAATGCTTTAATGGCCCATGAGGTCTCGCAAGCTGCGCGTGGCCATGACTTTGTAAGCCTTAATCAGCGCATGACATTCATCCTCCGCAACCTCGACGGCGATGCGCATGGTGGATTCGCCAAAATGCATCAGCAGAAATGCGGTTTCGTCCAGCTGGGCAGTTTCTTTATCGGGGGCGATCCGGCGAATTGTATCCGCTAGCAACTTGCCATTCTGGCGGCTTTCGGCAATCTCCAGCTTCGACAGGGATTTATCGGTCTGCGTGGCCGACCATATATCGCGCATTGCTGGTTCCAGCCGCATCAAAGCCAGATATTCGTCAATCAAGGCGTTAAATGCAGCAATCAATTCGTCGCTTGAATTTGCTGCGGCAAGTCCATCTTCGATGCACTGACGCGATTGCGCGTTACAGCTTTCAAACAGATACCGGATCAAGACGCTTTTATCGGGGAAATACTGATAGAGCGCACCGATCGAAATGCCGGCCTGCTGGGCAATTTCGCTCATCTTCAGACTGTCGCTGCCCTTTGCGGCGATCAGCGCGGTCGCGCATTCCGCTATGCGGCGGATTTTTTCCTGTGCCCGGCTCTGACTGGGCGTGCGCCGCAGGATTGCGGCACCGATTACTTCTGTTTCCGTACCCGAATTCTGCTTCATGACCGACTCACATTATCCGCTCTTGACAGAATATGAGGATTGCTCACATATTGCAAATATGAGGGATGCTCATATTTTGGGAGATGGAAAATGAATACGGACTCGAATGATCTTTATCTGGTGATCGGTGCGACCGGAAAAACTGGCAGGCGCGTTGCGGAGAAATTACGGGAAAAGGGCCTGTCTGTTCGTGCCGTATCGCGAAGCACGGAAATTGCCTTTGACTGGAATAGTCAATCCAGTTGGGCTGCGGCGCTTGAAGGTGTCACACGTGCCTATGTCACATATCAGCCGGATCTGGCTTTGCCGGGTGCAGTAGATGCAATCCGCGCATTTCTGATGGCCGCGAAGATGGCTGGTGTGAAGCATGTCGTGCTTCTTTCCGGGCGAGGCGAGGAGGAGGCCGAAGCTGCAGAGCAGGTGCTTCAAACCTCCGGCCTTGATTGGACCGTGCTGCGCGCAAGCTGGTTCATGCAGAACTTCAGTGAGAATTACATGCGGGATGAGCTTTTATCGGGGTCGCTGACGTTGCCGGTCGGGCAGACAAAAGAGCCGTTCATCGATGTCGACGATATTGCTGATGTGGCGGTTGCAGCCCTGACGCAATCGAGCCACCGCAATCGCCTCTATGAGCTAACAGGCCCGGAACTGCTGAGTTTTAACGATGCAGTGAGCGAGCTCGCAAGCGCTACGGGGAGGGAACTGTCGTTCTATTCTGTTTCGTTTGCTGATTATGAAGTGGCGTTGCGCGAACAGGCGCTGCCTGAAGATGTGATTGCACTTTTGCGCTATCTTTTCACTGAGCTTTTTGATGGTCGTAACGCCAAAGTGGCTCATGGCGTTGAGGAAGCTTTGGGTCGAAAGCCGCGCCGCTTTGCAGATTTTGCCCGCAAGGCCGCTGAAGAAGGCGCTTGGGAGGAAGGATCATGACGATGAGTTTTCAACTGCTTGTGCTGCTGACGGCATGGGGTAGTGCGATTACAGGCGGTATTTTCTATGCGTTCTCAAGTTTTGTGATGGCTGCTCTCGCACGCATTCCGGCAAATGCAGGCATATCGGCAATGCAGTCGATCAACATAACAGTGATTAATGGTACATTCTTTGCCGTCTTTTTTGGAACGGCATTGCTCTGTCTGGCGATAATTGCGCTCGGGCTGATGGGTTTTGGCAGCCTGTCGAAGTGGACGATGATCGGTGCTGGCATCTATCTGATCGGCACCATTGGCGTAACCATGATTCTGAATGTGCCGCTCAATGATCAGCTTGCCGTCATGGATGCAAATGCTGCTGCATCAGCGGATGTCTGGATCGCTTATGTGCGCGACTGGACTCTTTGGAACCATGTTCGCACCGTAGCAGCGTTGGTCGCAGCTCTTATGCTGGGAGCGAGTGCGCTGATAAAAGTCTGAATATTATCGAATAAGAAATCGGACAAATAAAAAAGGCGGGACAAGTCCCGCCTTTCCTCTGCCTTGCGGCAAAAATTATGCTGCGACGAGGTTGTCGGCAGACGAACGGCCCGAACGGCGGTCCTGTACGATTTCGTACGTAACCTTCTGGCCTTCATCGAGCGTGGCCAGACCAGCGCGCTGAACAGCGGAAATGTGAACGAATACGTCCGTGCCGCCCTGATCAGGCTGAATGAAGCCGAAGCCCTTGGTCGTGTTGAACCACTTAACAGTTCCCGTAGCCATGGGAAATTCCTTTGTAACATTAGTAGTCGTGTAGTCCGTATGCTTCGCACACGTCCCTGTGGATCGAATTTATGGACAGGAGATCGTCAGGAAGCACGGCAGGCCGGGCGGGTCGCAAAGTCACTTGACCGAAAAATCGATTGCCCGACTATATGCGACAAATTTGACCAATACAAGACAGGCTTTGATATCTCTAAAGGCCTATTTTTGAAATGCTTTTTCATATTCCGATCCAGATGTGATCGCTAACGTCTGCCAAATGCACCTGGAAGAGATGAAAAGAGATGGTTTTATTCCTCAAACGGGGATGCATTTTATAATGCTGCCAGCTGGATAAGCAGGTGCAAGCATCCGATAAAGTGAGCGGTCTGGTTCTCACACAAAAGTTCCAAAATGTTGCTACAGAGTGAGGCCGGAATTGTTTAAGAACAATCCCATGACCTTTGGTATTTACGCCTATATTTACTAGTGGTCTGATTCCAACATTTGCTTCCCTCGTTTCATGTGCTGAGCAAATGTTGGAATTTAAAAGGACCACTAGTAAGTATTTCTATCTAGTGGATTTTTCGAATTTGACGTTTGAAACAACATAGGTGTCAGCCGGAATTCAAACGTCAAATTCAAGCCACTAGCAAAGTTTTGCATCTGCCAAACACAAGCCCGATGAGGAAAGACGTGGTGTCCAAATCAAAGCAGGATAAGCCGCATAGGGCTACTCGCCCGCCTCGTCGTCATCCGGATAAGAGCAAGCAGGACGGCAGCGATCTTCTCTCGCAAGTTCGCATGATGATGAGCGCGTTCTGGGTGTCCCCCGTTCGTAATCAGCTGATCGCCTTGGGAACAGGTATCTTCGTGCTGATCGTTCTGATCGCTATCGGGCAGGTGGCAATCAACCGCTGGAACGTGCCATTTTACAATGCGTTATCGGACCGCAATTTGAGTGCGTTCTTCCATCAGCTATTAATTTTCTTTGCCATTGCCGGCTCAGTTCTCATCCTTAACGTCTCACAGACCTGGCTGAACCAGATGTTCAAGCTGAAGCTGCGCGATGGGTTGGCGCGTGATCTGGTTGGTCAGTGGTTGCAGCCGGGGAGGGCGTTTCGACTGGCAAAGGCTGGCGAAATTGGCATCAATCCCGATCAGCGCTTGCAGGAAGATGCGCGCCATCTGGCCGAAACGACGAGCGATCTCGGCATCAATCTGCTGCAGTCGACAGTCATTCTGGTGAGTTTCGTCGGCGTCTTATGGTCGCTTTCAAGCGGCTTTGTCTTCCATGTATGGGGTTATAGTTTTTCTATTCCCGGCTACATGGTCTGGGCGGCTGTTTTTTATGCGGGTTCTGCGTCGCTGCTTTCGTGGTTTGTCGGTCGCAGCCTCGTCAATCACAATGCCAACCGCTATGCGCGCGAGGCTGATTTCCGCTTCTCGCTGATGCGGGTTAACGAGCATATCGATGCCGTAACACTCGCACGCGGTGAAGCTGATGAACGCCGCAGGCTGGATCGCGATCTCGATGCCGTTTTGAGCGCGATCAAGAGGATCGTCATTGCGACAACGAACCTCACATGGGTAACTGCTGGCTATGGCTGGTTCACGATTATTGCGCCGATTCTTGTCGCTGCACCGGTCTATTTTTCCGGTGGGCTGACCTTCGGTGGCCTTATGATGGCTGTGGGTGCCTTCACGCAGGTACATAATTCCCTACGCTGGTTCGTCGATAATTTCGGCGCTATTGCCGACTGGCGTGCAACGCTTTTGCGCGTTGCAAGCTTCCGTCAGGCTATCTTGCGAATGGATGATATCGGCCATATTGATCGCCAGATCACGCTCGAAACGAACGAAGACGAGCGTTTGACCATCGACGGTTTGTCGATTGCGGTGCCTGATGGGTGCCTCAATCTTGTTGAGAAGCAAGTAGCGATCAACCCCGGCGAACGTCTGTTTGTGACAGGGGCGACAGAGACCGAGCGCAGCCGGTTCTTCCGTGCTCTCGGTGGTTTGTGGCCTTGGGGAAGCGGGCGCATCGGTCTGCCTGCTGGTGATCGCGTGGTGTTTATCCCTCATGCGCCTTATATCCCACCCGGCAACCTGCATGACGCCGTTGTATATCCACTGAATGCTGCCGATTTCTCAAAAAATCAGGTCGCGGAAGTGCTGAAATTCGCGGGGCTGGAGCGTCTGGAACCACAGATTGATCGTACCTTGCGCTGGGATAGGACGCTCACTGATGACGAGCAGCAAAGCCTGGCACTCGCGCGGCTTGTTCTGCAAAATCCAAGCTGGATCGTGATTGATGGCACATTGGACGGTATGGATGAAGAAGCGCGCAAACGCGCCTATGCAATTTTGACCGGCCCATTAAAAGATGCATCCGTCATTCATATCGGCAAAGGTCTTGGGCATAATGGTTTGTTCACACGCCAACTCCATCTTGAGATGGACTTGCAGGCTGATCCACTTCGCCTGCCGCATCAAACAGAAGCAACGGTCTAGGGTTTGTGGGGAATTAGCTACGGCGGTCTTTTCTCCTGTTCAGGACCAAAATCCGTCGCACGCCACGCCCGAAACCTAATTCCCCGCAGACCCTAGAGCTTATCTAGAAAAGTGCGAAGCGGTTTTCAGTGCAAAATGCGCGCAAAAACAAACAGATAGAGCATTGCCGAGTTCGTCATATTGGTGGCTGCTACCAAAGAATAAGGCCGCAGATTCTCATCTGCGGCCTTTTTCGTGTCTCTCAGTTTGATTAATCGCGGAAGTAATCCTGCAGCGGACGGACTTCCATCGACCCGGCCTTAAGCGCTGCAATAGCTTCAGCAGCAGCTTCTGCACCAGCCATGGTGGTGTAGTAAGGCAGCTTCTGCATCAGTGTTGCACGGCGGATCGACTTGCTGTCCGAAACAGCGCTTGCGCTGTCGGTCGTGTTGAAGACCAGATGGATCTGACGGTTGCGGATCGCGTCTTCAACGTGCGGACGGCCTTCGATGACCTTGTTGATCTTGGTCGCTTCCACGCCATTGGCGACGAGGAACTGCTGTGTTCCGCCGGTTGCCATTACCTTGAAGCCGATGCTTGCAAGCTTGCGGACTGCACCCAATACGCGTTCCTTGTCTTCATCGCGAACTGAGACGAAGACCGTGCCTTCGCGCGGCAGCTCAACGCCTGCACCGAGCTGCGCCTTGGCGAAGGCCAGTGCGTAGTCGTAGTCGAGGCCCATGACTTCACCGGTCGAACGCATTTCAGGTCCGAGCAGCGTATCGACGCCCGGGAAGCGTGCAAATGGGAACACGGCTTCCTTGACCGCGATGTGTGGGCGCGAAGGAGCCTGTGGCTTGCCGCCATACGCGCCGAGCGCTTCTTCAAGGCTTTCGCCAGCCATGATGCGGGCCGCAACCTTGGCAATGGGTGTGCCGATGGTCTTGGCAACGAACGGAACCGTACGCGAAGCGCGGGGGTTCACTTCAAGAATGAAGATTTCGCCGTCCTTGATCGCGAACTGGACGTTCATCAGGCCGCCAACATTAAGTGCCTTCGCAAGAGCTTCGGTCTGACGTTCCAGCTCAGCAACGGTTTCAGCGGAGAGCGAGTGAACTGGCAGCGAACAGGCACTGTCGCCCGAGTGAATACCGGCTTCTTCGATATGCTCCATGATGCCGGAAACGAAGCTGGTCTTGCCGTCGCAAAGGCAGTCGACGTCCACTTCGATGGCCTGTGTAAGATAGGTATCGAACAGGAGCGGGTTCTTGCCGAGCAGCGTGTTGATCTGACCGGTCTTGTCGTTTGGATACTTGGCCTTGATGTCTTCAGGGACCAGTTCCGGAACGGTATCGAGCAGATAGGCCTGCAGGCTGCGTTCATCATGGATGATCTGCATGGCGCGGCCACCCAGAACATAGGACGGACGAACAACCAGCGGGAAACCAAGGTCTGCTGCGATCAGGCGTGCCTGTTCAACCGAATAGGCGATGCCGTTCTTTGGCTGGTTGAGACCGAGCTTGATGAGCAGCTTCTGGAAGCGGTCGCGGTCTTCTGCAAGATCAATCGCGTCAGGCGAAGTGCCGAGGATCGGAATGCCTGCCTTTTCCAGTGCATTTGCAAGCTTGAGCGGGGTCTGGCCACCAAACTGTACGATCACGCCATGCAATGTGCCCTTTTCCTGCTCTACGCGCAGGATTTCCAACACATCTTCAGCTGTAAGCGGTTCAAAGTAGAGGCGGTCGGACGTGTCGTAATCGGTCGAAACTGTTTCCGGGTTGCAGTTGATCATGATGGCTTCGTAATCGGCATCGCCGAGTGCGAAAGCGGCATGACAGCAGCAATAATCGAATTCGATGCCCTGACCGATGCGGTTTGGACCACCGCCGAGAATGACGACCTTCTTGCGATCCGAAACCTGTGCCTCGGAGCGAGGCTGACCGACGAATGGCGTTTCATAGGTCGAGTACATGTAGGCGGTTGGCGAAGCGAATTCTGCAGCGCAGGTATCGATGCGCTTGTAAACCGGATGCACATCAAGTTCACCGCGCAGTTTTGCGATATCCTCTGCGTCCTTTCCCGTCAGGCTGGCGAGGCGCGCATCGGAGAAGCCCATGGCTTTCAGCATACGCAGGTTTTCTGCATCCTGTGGCAGACCGTGTTCGCGAACACGCTCTTCGGTCTTCACAATGGCTTCGATTTGTTCGAGGAACCAAGGATCGATCTTGGACGCATCGTGAACCTGCTCGGTCGTCAAACCAAGGCGCATTGCCTGAGCGACCATGCGCAGACGGTCTGGCGTAGGCGTGCCGATGGCGGCGCGGATCGCGTTCTTTTCATCGCCTTCTTCAATATTTGGAATGGCGATTTCATCAAGACCTGTCAGGCCGGTTTCGAGGCCGCGAAGCGCCTTCTGCAAGCTTTCCTGGAAAGTACGGCCAATGGCCATAACTTCGCCGACCGACTTCATTGCGGTGGTCAGGATTGGCGAAGAGCCCGGGAATTTTTCGAATGCAAAGCGCGGAATTTTGGTGACGACATAGTCGATCGATGGTTCGAACGATGCAGGTGTCGCGCCGCCGGTGATGTCGTTGTCGAGTTCGTCCAGCGTGTAGCCGACAGCAAGCTTGGCCGCGACCTTGGCAATCGGGAAGCCGGTTGCCTTGGAAGCGAGAGCCGAAGAACGCGACACGCGTGGGTTCATTTCAATCACGATCATGCGGCCATTGGCCGGGTTGATCGCGAACTGCACGTTGGAGCCACCGGTTTCAACGCCGATCTCGCGCAGCACCGCAATCGAGGCGTTACGCATGATCTGGTATTCTTTGTCGGTCAGCGTCAGGGCTGGCGCAACGGTGATCGAGTCGCCGGTATGAACGCCCATAGGATCGAGGTTTTCGATCGAGCAGATGATGATGCAGTTATCCGCCTTGTCGCGGACGACTTCCATTTCATATTCTTTCCAGCCCAGAACCGACTCTTCGATCAGAACTTCAGTCGTTGGCGATGCATCCAGACCACGTTCGATGATTTCGAAGAATTCCTGACGGTTATAAGCGATGCCGCCGCCGGTGCCGCCGAGCGTGAAGCTTGGGCGGATAATGGCAGGCAGGCCAACCACGTCGAGTGCCTGCGCAGCTTTTGCAAGCGCGTGGCTCATGTAGCGCTGCTTGCGCTCAACTTCGCCCAGCTGCCATTCGGTTTCCAGCTTGTCGAGCGCCTTGTCGAGATCATCGCCAGAATACTGCGACTTCACTTCAGCGCGCTTGGCTTCGTGACGCTTGCGGTCTTCGTCCTTGATTTCGGTCGCATTGGCCAGTCGCGATTCTGGCGTGTCGAGACCGATCTTTTCCATTGCTTCGCGGAAAAGGGCGCGGTCTTCTGCCTTGTCGATGGCTTCTGCATGTGCGCCGATCATCTCAACATTGTAGCGCTCAAGAACGCCCATGCGGCGGAGCGACAATGCAGTGTTCAGCGCGGTCTGACCGCCCATGGTTGGCAGCAGTGCGTCCGGACGTTCCTTGGCGATGATCTTGGCGACGACTTCAGGCGTAATTGGTTCAATATAGGTCGCGTCCGCCAGATCAGGATCGGTCATGATCGTGGCTGGGTTGGAGTTGACGAGGATGATGCGGTAGCCTTCCTCTTTCAACGCTTTACAGGCCTGCGTGCCGGAATAATCGAACTCGCAAGCCTGGCCGATAACAATGGGGCCCGCGCCGATAATCAGGATCGATTTGATATCTGTACGTTTCGGCATGGGGGCGTTTTCCTTGTTCTTAGCCTGCCAGAAAAGCCCGCACGGTTTACCGGCGGGTTGGCAGAGAGAAATTCTGTGGGCTAAGCTGGCCTTATAGGCAATGATGACCCAAAGCGGAACCCCACAAATGCCCTTATTTAAAAGAAAATGCGGGCATTTACGGAAAATCACAAACAAGCGTCGAGATTGCAACCACTCATTGGTGCGTTTGTTGCAGATACGTGTTTGTTTGTGATCCTCGCTCATTTACTTTTTCTGTTGCTGCGCCAACTGTTTGTGCGACAATTGCTTGCAACAGATTGGTGCTGCCTTCTTAACGGCTGGCACGGTGAAGGGGAGTTGGTCCATGCGTTGGCAAGGCCGTAGACAAAGCGATAATGTTGAGGATGTTCGTGGACAACAAAGTGGTGGCCTCGGCGGCGGCTTTGGTCGCGGTGGCGGCATGGGCGGCGGACCGGGCTTTCGCATCGTTCGCGGCGGCGGCATTTCCGGTATTCTCATTCTCGTTGTGATGTTCTTCGTGTTGCGTGCAATTGGCATTGATCCACTGCCATTCCTGTTTGGTGATGGTAGTATCCAGTCTACGCAGACGCAGCAGGGCAGTGGTCGCACGCCTGCTGAGGGCGGCAAGGTCGCCAATGACGAGGCGACACAATTTGCTCGCACCATTCTCGCTGAGACCGAAGATACATGGAGCGGAATTTTCCAGTCGCGCGGACAGACTTACACGCCGCCGACGATGGTTCTGTTTTCGGATGGTGTTCGTTCAGCCTGCGGTATGGCTTCGGCGGCTTCGGGGCCATTCTACTGCCCCGGTGATCGCAAGCTTTATATCGATCTGACGTTCTTCAATGAACTTGCCACTAAGTTCGGTGCATCGGGTGATTTCGCCAATGCCTATGTCATTGCGCATGAGGTCGGCCACCATGTTCAGAATCTGCTCGGCATCCTGCCGCGCTTCAACCAAATGCGTCAGCAGATGAGTCAGGCTCAGGCCAACCAGATGTCGGTTCGTGTCGAATTGCAGGCCGATTGTTTTGCTGGTGTCTGGGGATATTACACAAACCAGAAGGGCATTCTGGAAGCTGGCGATCTTGAAGAAGCGATCAACGCCGCGCACCAGATTGGTGACGATACGCTGCAAAAGCGTAGTCAGGGCTATGTCGTTCCTGAAAGCTTCAATCACGGAACGTCTGCACAGCGCGCCAAGTGGTTCCAACGCGGTTTCCAGAGCGGCAAGATCGAATCCTGCGATACTTTCAGCGGCGATGTCTGATCGCTAAAGCCGATATAAACAACGAAAAAGCCGGGATCAAATCCCGGCTTTTTCTTTTCTTAACAGAGTCTTACAACGGTTCCAGTTAAGAATGAATCGTTGGAACCGCTGTAACTGTTTGTTTTTACGCATTATCCGACGCAAAACCGCTTCGCACTTTTGCTGGAAATGCTTAAATAACAAATCTAGAGCGTTGATTCACGCAGCCTCTTCGCGTTCTGGCAGAAGAGCTTCGCCCTTCTTTTCGCGGATCAGATTGATGAAGCGACGGAAGAGATAGTGGCTATCCTGCGGGCCGGGAGAAGCTTCCGGATGGTGCTGTACGGAGAAGACCGGCTTGCCGATGACGCGCAGGCCGCAATTGGTGCCGTCGAACAGCGATACATGCGTTTCTTCTACATGGTCTGGCAGGCTGTCGGAATCGACCGCGAAGCCGTGGTTCATCGAAACAATCTCAACCTTACCGGTTGTGTAATCCTTGACCGGATGGTTTGCGCCATGATGGCCCTGATGCATCTTCTCGGTTTTCGCACCGAGTGCCAGCGCTAGCATCTGGTGTCCAAGGCAGATGCCGAAAACAGGCAGTTCGGCATCAACCAGCTTCTGGATCGTTGGCACAGCATATTCACCGGTGGCAGCCGGATCGCCAGGGCCGTTCGAAAGGAAGATGCCGTCTGGATTATAGGCCAGTACATCTTCTGCAGTAGCGGTTGCAGGCAGAACCGTGACCTTCGCGCCGAGGCCGGAAAGCAGACGCAGAATGTTACGCTTCACGCCGAAGTCGAGTGCTACGACATGATACTGGTTGTCGGCCTGTTCGCTATAGCCTTCGCCTAGCGTCCACGGGGTCTGGTCCCAGGTCAGGCTCTGGCCGATGGTGACATCCTTTGCCAGATCGAGATTTTCCAGACCGCTCCAGTTTGCAGCGCGGGCCTTGAGAGCGTCGATGTCGAACTTACCTTCAGGATCGTGTGCGATGACGGCATTCTGCGCGCCGCGCTCACGGATCAGCGATGTGAGGGCGCGGGTATCGATGCCGGCGAGCGCGATGACGCCGCGGTTTTTGAGCCAGGTGTTGAGGTCTTCCGATGAACGGAAGTTCGAAGGCGTTGTGATGTCTGCCTTGAAGATTGCACCGACTGCGCCGTGGCGATTGGCTGGCGTCAGGTCTTCGATGTCTTCAGCATTCGCACCGACATTGCCGATATGCGGGAAGGTGAAGGTCACGATCTGTCCGGCATAGGATGGATCGGTCAGGATTTCTTCATAACCGGTGAGGGCGGTGTTGAAGACCACTTCGGCTTCAATCGCGCCGGTTGCGCCAAGGCCCTGACCTTCGATAACGGTTCCGTCTGCCAGAACCAGAATGGCGGTTCGCTTGGTCGTCGTCCAGGGTGCGGTTTTCGATGTGGTTTCGGTCATAGGTGCACTCCTGTGTGGTTTCGCGGCTGCCGTCTGGCGCACGTTTCGAGTTTATCAGTATGCGACATGCGCCTGTTTTCAGCCAGCCAGTTGAGAGGCTGCTTGAAAACTGGAACTTTTAGAGCCATATACGCGCCAAAAAGCAGCGGGGTTAAAAACCTTCCGCCGTGAGCACATGCCGATGTCCTGCTAAGCCTCGAGCAATAGAGAAAGTTGGGCGCGGGGTCAATCGTCTTGATCCACTGTTTCCGGTAATATCGGCGATAATTGCCGAGTTTTTACTTGTGGGATGATGGTTTCGACAGCTCGGCGGATATGCAGCATTGCTGTATAGCTATATTTCTTACCTAACCGTCAGGAGAGACGTTATGCTTCGCCAGGAGATTTCTCAGGCACTTACCAATGCAATGAAGGCACAGGATAAGCTGCGCTTGTCGACACTGCGTCTGATTATGGCTGCGGTTAAGGACCGTGACATTGCTAATCGCGGCGCTGGCAAAGATCCGGTTGGCGACGAGGAACTGCTTGGCATTCTCGGAAAGATGGTCAAGCAGCGCGAAGAATCCGCGCGCATCTATGAAGAAGGCAATCGTATTGAGCTCGCTGAAGGCGAACGTCAGGAAATTGCGATCCTCAATGATTTCCTGCCAACGCAGATGAGCGATGATGAGATCAAGACGGCTTGTGAAACGGTTATTGCAGATATCGGTGCGCAGGGCCTTCGCGATATGGGCAAGGTCATGGCTGCATTGAAAGAACGCTATGCAGGCCAGATGGACTTCACCAAAGCCAGCGCTCTGGTGAAGACACTGCTTCAATAGAAGCGCCTTTGTTGTAAATAAAAAAGCCCCGCTTCTGCGGGGCTTTTTGTTAGCTTTGTTTCGCTGTCTTCAAGCGGGTTGCACTGAGCAGTCCTTGTTCTTCGAGAACCGGATATGCCATCGATGCCAGCAATGAATTAATCTGCTTGAGATCGCGAATGGTGTCGAGATGGATGGTGCTTGTTTCGATACTGCGCGTTGAGCCTTCGCGAAGGCGCGAGAAGTGACGCATACTCGTCTGCTTTTCGAGATCGCGCAGGTTGTCTTTCTCCTGAACCAACAGGCGCGCCGTGCGACCATCACGCGAAACAATCACGTTGAAAGCCATATGCGCGTTGGCCAGCACCATGGCATGGAAGTGGCTCAGCTCCTTCCAGCCTTCCTCGGTGAATTCGAGATTGTGGTCCATCTTCTTTTGCACATGCGCAAGCATGTTGCGGACGATGATGTCGCCGACCTGTTCGAGCTTGACGCAGGCACCCATCAGCTCCTGCATACGGAGCGCTTCAAACTCATCAAGGTCCTTGCTTGCAAGCCTGGTGAGATAAAGCTTGATCGCCGCATGTTTTTTGTCGACCCGGTCATCGAGTGCTGCGAGTTCATT
Source organism: Brucella sp. NBRC 12953 (assembly GCF_040369775.1). NCBI lineage: Bacteria > Pseudomonadati > Pseudomonadota > Alphaproteobacteria > Hyphomicrobiales > Brucellaceae > Brucella > Brucella sp. NBRC 12953. The sequence goes on along the minus strand of NZ_BAABSV010000004.1, from coordinate 234,792 downwards.
AATACGGGCCTGATCCGGCTTCTCGTAAAGGTCGATAATGCGGCGCAGCATTACTTCGATCGTGTCGCAGACGCCCACAACTTCGCGCGTTGCATTGGCAAGCGCCTGCGAAGGGCGGTCGAGCACCGCATTATCGAGCGCGCTGTATTCTTCGACCTCGATTGGCTGAACGGGGGCATTCTTGTCCGAGTTGAGATGCACCAATGCTTCTGTTGCTCGCAGAACCAGGCCGGACAATGGAATGCCCGCAAGCATGATGATGACATTGAACAGGATATGCGCGTTGACCACCTGCGAGACAGGGTCGCCGCCGAGGAAACCGAGCGAAGGCTTGAAGCTTTCAAACAGCACCAGCATGATCAGCGAACCTGCGCCGCGCATCAGCAAATTGCCGAGCGGGACGACGCGGGTTTCTGGTGGCGCGTTGCGGGTCAGAATTGGGGCGATAATGGACGAGCCGAGATTAACACCCAGCACCATGATAACTGCAAGCTCCGGCGTGATTAGTCCCCGGGACGCGAATGTGGTCAGCAGGATGACGCCTGCAATGCTCGAATGGAACAACCAGGTCATCAGTGCGGCCAGAAGATAAGTCGTCACCGGATCGCTGGACAGATAATCTACGATAATTGGCAGCAGCTCGCTCTGACGCAGCGGCTCCGTGGCCTGTCCTGTCATTTCCAGAGACATAATGAGCAAGCCGATGCCGACGAGGATGCGGCCAATCTGGCGCCAGTCCCGTCGCTCGGTGGTCATGAAAATCGCGGTGCCCGAAACAAGGCAGAGCGGCACAAGCAAGGTCAGATCATAGCTCAGGATCTTGACGACAAGCGCCGATCCAAGTTCGCCGCCGCGCACAGCCATCAAGCCCGCAACGCCGCTCACAATGCCTGATCCGACAAAAGAGCCGACCAAAAGTGTGACTGCGGTGGAACTTTGCAGGGCAATTGCCATGACGAGGCCGAAGGCTATCGCCAGCAGCGGGTTCTGCATCTGATTGCGCAGACGACGGCGTAGCCGATCACCATAGGCGCGCTCCACACCCGTTCGCACCATGCGGGTCGCCCAAAGAAGGAGAGCAACAGCACCAGCAAGATGCAAAAGGACAAGAGAACCGTTCATTGGAACTCCTTTCGGGTTGGAGATTGGGGGATCAAATTTTTCAATTAAGTCTAAACAACAAAAAGAGAAAAAATATGTTCCGGCTAATTATATTAATGAGGGAATATGAGCCTGAAATCCCTCTAAATCAAGCGGCGTCGCTTAAATGTGAAAGATATGTGACAGTTTTATGACATATCGGGCGACGCAGTCCCTATGTACTGCGGACTGTGATTAGCGGGGAGGGCCGCTTCTGTGTCATGGACTGCGTGTTCGCGCGCGCCTATATATGCTGAAGAACAAATTGCCTGCTGAGCTGAAAGAGACAATCGTAATGCGTTTTCCGCCTTCCTTTCTCGATGAGATCCGAGATCGCGTGCCGATCTCGACGCTGATCGGAACGCGCGTTTCGTTTGATCGGAAAAAGAGCAATCCGCCGAAGGGTGATTTCTGGGGCTGTTGCCCGTTCCATGGCGAAAAAACGCCAAGCTTCCACTGCGAAGACCGTAAGGGACGTTACCACTGTTTCGGTTGCGGAGTAACCGGCGATCACTTCAAATTTCTGACCGAGCTGGAAGGCGCAAGCTTTCCTGAAGCAGTGGAGCGCGTCGCTGACATGGCTGGCGTGCCGATGCCCGCACGCGATCCGGAAATGGAAAAGCGCGAAGCGCAGCGCGCATCGCTTTATGATGTGATGGAGCTTGCAGCGCAGTTTTTTGAAAGCCAGCTGCAGGTTGCTGCAGGCGCAAAGGCGCGTGCTTATCTGCGCGATCGCGGACTTTCCAGCGCAACACAGCAGACTTTTCGCATTGGCTATGCGCCGGAATCGCGCAATGCGCTGAAAGAGTTCCTGGCGGGCAAAGGTATCGCGAAAGACCAGATCGAAGCCTGCGGCCTCGTTGTCCATGGTGAAGGCATTGCGGTTTCCTATGATCGTTTCCGTGATCGTATCATGTTTCCGATTGAGGATTTGCGCGGACGCATTGTCGCTTTTGGTGGTCGTGCGCTTTCGGCTGATGCCCCTGCAAAATACCTCAATTCACCGGAAACCGAGCTGTTTCATAAGGGCCGCATTCTTTATAATGGCCTCCGTGCACGCAAGGCGTGTCAGCCACAGGGCGGCGAACCGGCAAAGCCTATCATCGCTGTTGAAGGCTATATGGATGTGATTGCGCTGGCACAGGCGGGCATTGAGCAGGCCGTGGCGCCGCTCGGGACGGCACTGACAGAAGAGCAGCTTGAATTGCTTTGGCGCATCAGTCCTGAACCTATCCTCTGCTTTGACGGCGATGGCGCAGGTGTTCGCGCAGCCTATCGTGCGGCTGATCTGGCATTGCCTACGTTGCAACCGGGTAAATCGTTGCGTTTCGCCATGCTTCCCGAAGGGCAGGACCCGGACGATCTGGTGAAGGCAGAAGGTCCATCAGCGTTTTATTCCGTTTTGCGTGATGCTAAGCCGCTGGTCGATATGGTCTGGACGCGTGAGACTGCCAGCGGCGTTTACGACACCCCGGAGCGCCGTGCGGAACTTGAAGCGCGTTTGCGCGAAATCACCAGCCGCATCGCAAATGAGGACATTCGGCGCCATTATAGTCAGGAAATGCGTGACAGAGCTCAGGCATTTTTTGGGCAGCGACGGCAAAATAATGGCGGAAATACGTTTAATCGTGGCAAAGATAAGGCGCGAGGCCCTCAGCAGGGTCGCGGCGGTGCTGCCTTTGGCGGTCGTCTGTCGTTTTCTGACAGTCTGACACGCTCCAACATGGTCAAAGGCCGCAACGCGCCGCTGCGCGAAACGGCAATCGTTTTGATGCTGCTTAACCATCCGCGTTTGATCGAAGAAGATTTTGAGACGATGGCCGCACTGGATCTTGAGCACGAGGCCTTGAAGGTATTGCATCTGGCAATGCTGGATGTGCTGGCCTCCAATCATGTCGAAGATGGATACGCGATGCGCAAGGCGCTGGTTGCGGCCGGGCATGTCGAATTGATCGAGACGCTTGAAGCTGTTGTCAGGCGTACCCGCGAGTGGACGGCCACGGCGCAGGCGGCCGAGGATGATGTTCGTGAAGCCTTAAAACAGGCGCTTCACTTGCATCAGCGGGCGCGCACCCTACATAGGGAGTTGCGCGCTGTCGAAGCATCGCTTGATAGGGATGAAACGGGTGAAATTTTCGCCCGACTTATTGATATTCAGAAACAGATTGCTCAGGCAGAAGCAACCGAAGCCCTCATTGACGGGTTTGGACTTTCATCGGGACGCGCACCGGGAAGTTCGTGATTTCAGTCATGCTGCCTGCAATCAGGTAAACGCGTAACAGTTTAATGTCACAGGCCCCGAATCACCTGGAAACGGCGAAAGACTTCAAACTGCCGGAAATGGCGGGTTTGCGGGAATTTGAGGCGTTGAAAACGGCCGAGAACGCGCCGCGACAATAAATGATTCGCTTTTTGGACCCGAATCAGGTGAGTCGCTCTTGACGTGCGGCACAAATGACGGAATCACGACAGTTCGAGCAAGGATTAAAGAACTGATATTGATAAACGTTCCCTAAGTGGACTCCTGAAATCAGCCTTGATGGGCCATAATAACAGACCGGGCAGGGCCTTGAAGGCGACCATTGATCCCGGATCTACCCACAAGAATTTGGAGACGAAAGGGTCCGTTAATACCGGCAGGGTTAATCCGGCATTAACGTGAAATCAGCTATTCGCAGAATCAACAGTTAAACGGCGCTCTCGCAAAACCGTTTGACCACTCTATATATCTTAGAAGCGACCGGTGTCGCCTGGAGACGAGCAATATGGCAACGAAGGTTAAGGAAAACGAAGAAGCCGAAGTCGAGCGCGAAGGTGCGACCGACGGGCCGCTTCTCGACCTTTCTGACGATGCTGTCAAGAAGATGATCAAGCTCGCGAAGAAGCGCGGCTACGTCACTATGGACGAGCTGAATGCCGTGCTGCCTTCCGAGGAAGTGACATCCGAGCAGATCGAAGACACGATGGCCATGCTTTCGGACATGGGCATCAACGTCGTTGAAGACGACGAACAGGAAAACGATCGCGACGACAACAACGACGACGACAATGAAGAAGGCGGCGACCTGGTCGAATCGACCGGAACGGCTGTTGCTGCCACCACTACCAAGAAAGAGCCGACCGATCGTACGGACGATCCGGTGCGCATGTATCTGCGCGAAATGGGTTCCGTCGAGCTTCTGTCACGCGAAGGCGAAATCGCCATCGCAAAGCGCATTGAAGCCGGTCGTGAAACGATGATTGCAGGGCTTTGCGAAAGCCCGCTGACATTCCAGGCGATCATCATCTGGCGTGAACAGCTGAATGAATCCAACATTCTGCTGCGTGAAATCATCGACCTTGAAACCACTTATGCCGGACCGGAAGCCAAGCAGGCTCCGATTGTCGAGCGCGTGGAAGAAGAAAAGCCGCGTGATGACAAGGGTCCGCGCCGTTCGCGTGATGACGACGACATTACCAATGTCGGCGGTGACATGCCTGCGGAAGAGGAAGAAGAAGACGAGGATGAAGCCAACCTGTCGCTGGCGGCTATGGAAGCCGAACTGCGCCCACAGGTCATGGAAACACTCGATCTGATCGCAGATACCTATCGCAAGCTGCGTAAGCTGCAGGACCAGCAGGTTGAAAGCCGTCTGGCTGCTGCCGCTGATCTGTCTTCCAGCCAGGAACGTCGTTACAAGGAACTGAAGGATCAGCTGATCAAGGCGGTTAAGTCGCTTTCGCTGAACCAGAACCGTATCGAACAGCTGGTTGAACAGCTTTACGACATCAACAAGCGTCTCGTTCAGAACGAAGGCAAGCTGCTGCGTCTGGCTGAATCGTTTGGCGTGCGTCGTGAAGAGTTCCTGAAGGAATATCAGGGTCACGAACTTGATCCAAAGTGGGTTGAGCGCGTCGGCACTCTGGCTGCTCGCGGCTGGAAAGACTTCGCCACGAAGGAAGAACGCACGATTGATCGTCTGCGTTCGGAAATTCAGATGTTGGCTACTGAAACCGCGATTTCGATTGGCGAATTCCGTCGCATCGTCAATCAGGTTCAGAAGGGCGAACGCGAAGCAACCATCGCCAAGAAGGAAATGGTGGAAGCCAACCTTCGTCTCGTTATCTCGATTGCCAAGAAGTACACCAATCGTGGCCTTCAGTTCCTTGATCTTATTCAGGAAGGCAATATCGGTCTGATGAAGGCGGTCGATAAGTTCGAATATCGCCGTGGTTACAAGTTCTCGACCTATGCGACCTGGTGGATCCGTCAGGCGATCACCCGTTCGATTGCCGATCAGGCCCGCACCATCCGTATTCCGGTGCATATGATCGAAACGATCAACAAGATCGTTCGTACCTCGCGCCAGATGCTGCATGAAATCGGTCGTGAACCAACGCCGGAAGAATTGGCTGAAAAGCTGGCCATGCCGCTTGAAAAAGTGCGCAAGGTTCTGAAAATCGCCAAAGAACCAATTTCGCTTGAAACGCCAGTTGGTGATGAAGAAGATTCACACCTGGGCGATTTCATCGAAGACAAGAATGCGCTGCTGCCAATTGATGCGGCCATTCAGGCAAACCTTCGCGATACGACGACCCGCGTTCTCGCATCGCTTACACCGCGTGAAGAACGCGTGCTGCGTATGCGTTTCGGTATCGGCATGAACACTGACCATACGCTTGAAGAAGTCGGTCAGCAGTTCTCGGTAACGCGCGAACGTATCCGTCAGATTGAAGCGAAGGCACTGCGCAAGCTCAAGCATCCGAGCCGCTCGCGCAAGCTGCGTTCGTTCCTCGACAGCTAATAACTCCTCGCCCGATGCCGGATACGGTTTCGGGCGATTTTTATAAAGAGGGAGCGTTATGTCTTTTCTGAAGCGTCTTTTTGGCGGTGGCTCTGTTGAAGAAACCCCAGCAGAACCGAAAGAAGCTGGGCGTCTTGAACACAAAGACTTTCTGATCATCGCGACGCCTTACAGCGAAGGCGGCCAGTATCAGGTTTGCGGTGTTATCTCGAAGACGATCAATGGTGAGCTGAAAGAACATCGCTTTGTGCGCGCTGATCGCTGCCCTGGCATTGAAGATGCCGCGAGCATTTCGCTTAATAAGGGCCGTCAGATCGTGGATGAGCAGGGCGAAGCTATCTTCCGCTAAGCGAACTACAATAAATTGAAAAAGCCGCGCATGAACACTGCGCGGCTTTTTTGTGTGCTCTAGTTATTTATTATCTCATTATCCTACGCAAAAGGGCGACCTTTGTGCGTCCGAATGGACGCACGGCGCTCTACAGCATCGGCCCGAAAATCGGAATCGATTTTCGGAAAGCACGATGCGTAGATTCGATAGTTTAGAGCGTCCTTTGTGCGCTCAAAAGGGCGCACGGCGCTCTAATGCGGATGGCAGACGAAGCCGACCATCTTTCGAACCACTGGCAGGATGGCAAGCAGGACCGGGAAGGCTATTGCCCAGGACAGAGCCCACGAAGTCATCCAGCTATAGGCCAGATCAGGGTGGGCAAAGCCAAGGCTTTTCGCCGTTGCGATCAGCGAGACGACGAACGTCATCATGATCGAAAGAATGAATGGCATCACAATAGATGCATAACGCGCTGGCAGTTTTCTGCGGCGTGACCCGTTAAACTGAGACATATGTATTCCTGAATATTATGCGGGGAACGCGCAACGAAACATCAAAGCGGATAGCTGTTCCCAGCTAAATTGATGCGTTGCCTAACGTAAGACGCTTACGGTCATAAGGATGACGAAGGTTGTCTAACGCAAGAATGCTCAGCATTCAATAGGGAAGGGCGGCGATTTGCCCATGCCCAAAAGTATCTAATTGCACTATATGCAGCGTCATGGATAAGAAACCCTTCTGGCAAACCAAATCTCTAGAGCAGCTCAACCGACAGGAATGGGAAAGCCTGTGCGATGGATGCGGTCAGTGCTGCCTGCATAAATTGCTGGATGACGACACTGAGGAAGTCTACTGGACGACTGTTGCCTGTACACTTCTGGATGCAGAGAGCTGCAAGTGCAGCGACTATCCGAACCGTCGCAAAACGGTGCCGGATTGTGTGTTCCTGACGCCTGAGATCGTTCATGAAGTCAATTGGCTTCCGGCTACCTGTGCTTATCGCTTGGTTGCAGAAGGTGCTGATCTCTATTGGTGGCACCCTCTGGTATCAGGTTCGCCAGATACGATCTATGAAGCCGGGGTCTCCGTTCGCGGCAAGGTGACGGCTTTTGATCATGAACTCAAGGATGAAGAAGAATACATCCAGCACATGGTGCCATTGGATTAATCATCTTAATAGGGTGCATTAATTAAGTTTAATGTTCGCTCTTTAGCGATTTCGGTTTGGCGCTACTTTTCAACTTAAGTGATTGTTTTATATTATTTTTATGAGGATACGTTGTATCGGTCCTTGACGGTGTTTACCAAACTGAACGCTATATGAACGTGAGCTTGGCTTTCCGTTCATGTTCGATGGCCTACTTATCGGATGTCTCGGGTAAAGATCACCTGATAAAAGTTCGAAAGGGTTTTAAGATGTCCGCAATGTCGCTCAAGTCATTCGTTGTCACTGCTGCAATCGGTTTCGCTGCCGTCTTCACCGCTGGTGCTTCGGCAAATGCTGCATCGCCTGCATCCGTGCCTGCGGTCAGCACCGCAGCGCATTCGCCTGTGATCAACATCGATTATCGTGGTAATCGTCATCATGGACGTCCTGCCTATCGCGGTCCGGCCTGCTCGGTTGAAGGCGCCAAGATGAAGGCACACCGCATGGGTATTCGTAACGCACGCGTTGCTTATCGCGGAAAATCGGTTCAGGTACGCGGCTTCCGCCATGGTCGCCCGACCGGCGTTGTATTCGCCAATGTACGCGGTTGCCCAATCATCCGTTAATCGGACCTAGTGACTAAACAAAAAGCCAGCCTGAAACTCAGGCTGGCTTTTTCTGTTGTCTTAGACTGGTAGAGTAAAAGGGGCGCGTGAACGCCCCTTCTTTGTCGTTATTCCTTGATCTCGAAAACGACGTTGACCGAAACATTATAGCTGTTTTCACCGGCTGCGACTGAAACGGAATCCTCAGGGGCAGCGGCTGACATCATCTTGGCCTGACGCGCGATTGGCATCGGCATAGGCGGACGGCTCTGTTCGTTGATTTCAACGACCCGACCAAGGCCAACACCTGCTGCATCGGCAAGGGTCTTTGCCTTGGCAATAGCATCAGCAACGGCACGCTTACGGGCTTCGTTGATCGTGGAAGCTGGATTATCGTTCACGAAGGTAAGGTCGCCGCCCTGATTGACGCCAAGCGTTACGGATTCATCGAGGACATTGCCAACCTTGGCCAGATCACGCACACGCACGCTCAGGCTGTTGGATACGCTATAACCGCTGATTTTTGGTTCTTTCAGGCCATTCTTGTCGTCTGGGTAGACATAACGCGGCTGAATATTGATGCCGCTGGTCTGGAGATCACGCTCCTCGACGCCGGCCTTTTTCATTGCTTCCAGCACCTTGGCCATTGCTTCATTATTGGCCGTCATTGCTTCGCGTGCCGTTTCAGCATCGCGCAATACAGTGAGGTTCAGAATTGCCATGTCCGGGGCAGAGTTCATCTTGCCTTCGCCGGTCACTGCAATGCGTGCTGGCTGCTTCGTCATGTGATTCTCCTGCGCTGCAGCTGGCAGTGAAAATGCACCTGCAAGCATGATTGCCGAAAATGAAGTGGCAAGAAGGGTAGTAGCGCGGTTGTTCATAAAATCTCCTGTAGAGAAAGTTGAGGCAGCTTGTGCAAAGCAGACTCCTTGAGAAGCCATTTCTGCTTTGTCATTGAGTGTATTTAAGTTCCCTCTAAAGCAAAACGCCACAATATCTGGCCTGAAACGCAGTTGATTTGCAACCTGGCGGTTCAATTCAGATGAATCGTGTCTTGAGTTGCATGAATGACAATCGAATATGTGCGCATTAGGGCAACTCGTGTAATTGACAGCTTGTGTCGTATCTTTCTTTAGGGTAGGTGCAGTGTTGCGTGGGCCTGTAGCTCAATTGGTCAGAGCCGGCGGCTCATAACCGCTTGGTTGGGGGTTCGAGTCCCTCCGGGCCCACCATTTCTGTCTTCGGACGTTGTTTTTCCATCGTTTTTTCCTCGATTTGTCTCACCGGAATTCCGGTGTAGCGTGACGCGATTTTTCGGAATTTTGTCAGGGGAAATCGGAATCATCGAAATTCCAGTTGCCTTGTCAAGGAGCGTTTAAAGCGCTTTTAAAGTGCCTTCACAGATAAAAGAAAGCCCCAGCACTTGCCGGGGCTTTTATCATTTGAAGCGAAACTCAATATCGAGTGCCGGTTGATCGCCTCCGGAGACATGGAAGCGATCAATTTCAACCAGATCACTATCTCGCCACTTAGCTTGAAACTGGTTTGCTTGCTTCATTAAACGATGAACCGCATACACCTGAGCTTTAGGGTTCATGGCAGCTAATTGGTTCTTAGTAATCCCTGAAAGGCTGTAAAGCTCGACGAGATCGCTAGAGAAGTCCTCTAGTGTCTGGTTCTGATCTCCGCCAAATGCGGCTGATGACCAGAGTAAGAGAGCCGTGGCGAGTAATGATGCGCGTTTCATTTTTGATGCCCCTTCTTAATATGCCTTGACGCTAAGCGTCCTCGTTTGGGCTGGCAATGGTAGAACTGCAAGGCGTAATTGCCATCGACAGTCATTAGTGCGGCCCGCTGATAATCAACTCACGAACCGGCTTTCCAGAACGACGACAAATAGACCACGCTGTTTGCGCCAAAGTTCTTCCTTCAATATCTCTGGCTTTGCTATTGAGAAGGATTTTCCATTGCGCCAGCACTACCTGTCCTTGTGGTGCATTGGCCCATTTTTGGCAGCATGACGTCTTTTTTCCAGTCAACACCAGCTGCTCGTTTAAGCCAGCTTTTCAGGCTTTCAATTGCCTTGTTGGCAGCAGCTGGATTGTGAAGAAAACGCACATGGTCGAGATTTGTTTGGCGCTTAACGAATGCAATAAGCGCCTCGTCAGAGCCATTGGTCACGACACCGAGATTGTAACCAGCTATCCACATGGCCTGCAGTGTTGAGGCATATTTGCCTTCAAGGCGTTTTCGACTGTCCTTTAAAGGCCGCTTAGCGGCGGGATCGAAACCCTTCTGCTTTAAGTCTTCGATGACATTCTGCTTTTCGACCTCAGTCATGACGCGCAGAGAAACTTTGCCGGTCACGCGGTGAAGCATGCCGCGATAGGTGTCTTCGTCAAGGCCGAGCTGGTTCTTGGCGATATTTATAATTGTCGTTGAGCTCATTTCAGAACTCCTTCTTTGAGCTTACAATCGCGAATATCGGCAGTAAAAAAACTACTGAATTTGTGATTTTCGATTCGATTATGGGGGGAGCCTAGTTGAACAACAGGATAATAGGTCTGGCCGCGTTGGTGGCATTCGTGGCCATAGTGCCTCCTACGCTTTGGCATGATCACTTGAATGACCCGTGGGCTAAGTGGGTTTATGACTACCAGCCCCTCATTGCGGGTGCGTTCGCGATTTTTGCAGCTTATCTGACTGTCAATACGATGCGTGAAACAGATGATCGTCAGGAATCGCGACATCAAGAGTTGATGCGCCTTAATCTCAGACGAGACCAGTTGATCGCGCGTCGCGCAGCACATCCGCAGGTCATCGATATTCAAGAGTGTGAACGAGACGTCGAAGAGCTGATTTATGAAATCCAGTCTACTGATTACAATAGTTGGATTATGAGCGTTTCTAATGAAACACGCGTGAACTCTCTCACGCCCGTTGTTAGAGAGCTCAAAGATGTACTCCTTCGAGATCAATTGGATGCGGTGAAGCCACTCTTGGACCAACGGGGATATCGAGCACTTCAGATTTTGCGTAGGGAACTCGATCTGCTCGTCAAAGTGTCCAGTAAAGTGGAAAGCGACATTATCGATTACAACCGAGGCAAGGGATACGTTCCCTCTCACGATGAAGGCGAGCGACGACGGCAAATTGTAATATCTAAGCTTGAAATTATTGGTCATCAGCTTCCACACCTGAACGAAAGCATCGTGGTATTGGCGGGGGAATACGAATGAGCGACTTGTCTACGTTGCAAAAAAGCTTGATTTTTCTGACAATAGCGATTGCAATTGTCTTCACCTTTATCTTTATCGATTTTCACTTTGGTCAAAGGTGCGCATTGCCAGAAGCCAACAGTATTGGAAAACGTTGTGGTAACCCGGTCGCAAATTTTCTTTATGATTTCCAGAGCCTTATTGGGGGTATTCTGGCTGTAGCAGCAGCATTTTTTACTATTCGCCAAATGCAAGCGACTGACGCGGAGCAGGCAAAGCATCATAGAGAGTTGATTGATATCCAACTCTTTCAGCAGCAGGTTTCTATTCAACAGGGTTGTGAATTGATTAGAGCGCTCTTCATAAGTAGCACCCCAGCTTTGGTTAGGCTTAGGAACACTATAAAGAGGGACGGGAACAGTGCAGCAATGGTGTTCCCCGACGCTGAAGAATATGCAATTGCTTTTAGGAATGTTGAGAGTTTCCTGAATTCTCCATCGATTGCTCGCGTTGAGCCGCTTATTGGAGGGGACGTTGTGCTTCAACTTTTGCTGGCGCGAAATGCTGCCAACAGATTGGCTGATTTTGTACACGTCTCTACTCTGGATGATCCCGACGATGCCAGCGACAAAGAAATTTTGGATTTCGTCGATTTTTTCACAGTTCGATACCTTGATATTTTCAAACATACGAACTTTGTTTTGTCCGCGCTTGATAAATTGAATAATGAGCTTGGAGCTTTGAAGAAGCGCTTCGGCGAACCTCAGCTTTTTAGAAATGGGTCTTAGCGCTCTTTCTGATCGTAACAGGCTCTGATTTCTTTTCATTTTGGATGCTGTGAAGTTGATGTTAGGCATTGGCTAAATCCAGCGGAATGCGAGCAGCGTTCCCCGTATTTTTGTCCACCGAATAGAAGCGAGCATGCTCCTTGGACGCCATGACACGCACGGAATCCGAAATCACCATCATGGCCTTTTCCCATTCGCCGGTTTCATCCGTGATTTTCAGTCGTTTCAGGGCGAGAATGCGATCTGTGTTCAGCTTTCCTTGTTTGTCGACCTGAAACGCCTGATCAATCAGCGCACGGATATCCGATGCAACGCGTTTGGGCATCAATCTTCTCGGTGATTATCGTTACAACGATTCCTGGACCTTTGGTGGCAGTATCGGATTTCAACGCAGTCGCGATAAGCTCAACCACGAGGGTTCTATCGAGAGCGACAACTGGCAGGCTGGCCTTTATGCGTTGTTTCAGGACAGCGCTTCAAATTGGCTTGCGGGTGATTTGAATATCGGGCGTAGCAGCTTCGATAATAAACGCTCGATATTCCTACAGGCGATTGACGGCCCAGTGCTACTCGATCAACGACTTTCGTCAGATACGTCAGCCTTGTCTTGGGGCGCTCGGGTTGAGGGTGGCCATGACTTCACATTGGGCGGCGTAAAAAGCGGCCCGGTCGCTGGTCTTGATTATATGCGGTATCGCATCAACGGCTTTGACGAAGACAGCGATTTCCGCACCGGCATGAGCTATGACAAACAAACGTTTGATTCATTCGAGGCCAGTATCGGCTGGCGTTTGCATGGCACAATTGCGCTGGGCAATGGAATGGTTCTCCGTCCATATTCCAGCTTGAAGTGGGTGCATGAGTTTGCAGATGGTCGTCCTGACAGCATCCAGCTGACAAGCCTTTCGGATGGCGGTGTACGTATCGCCGATTTGGGCAATGTTGATAAAGACTTTGGACGTGCGCAGCTTGGTGCTCAGCTCGCTGTAACTGAACAGGTCGGCGTCTTCAGCGAAATCAATGCGCGCTTTGGTCATGACGACGGAAATCAGGTTGGCTACTCCTTCGGTCTTCAGTTCCGCTTTTAGAGCGCTGGTGCGTTTTAGTCAGAGCGAAACGTGTTCTAAGCAGTGAATTGAATTTCAATCCGAATTTAATCTGGTTGATTTCATAAGCTCATACGGTTGTAGCCCGCCCGGTTTAATCGCCAGGCGGGCTTTCTCATGCGCGAATTACGCGTGGCCGCGACGATTTTACCTGTTCAACAATTTTTTAGGGGTCTGTTAAGGAAATAGTAACGCAATGAAACAATTTTTTATGCTGCGTGATTGGCGATATTATGGAGGTTTCAGGCAATGACTAAAAAAACAACCACTGTTGCGTTGGCGCTTGCAGGGTTGGTGGCGAGTTCTTTCGCGGCTTCGGCTAAAACAAGTCATGTTGGTGAGTTTCGGGATTGGGGCGTTTATCAGAACACGCAGCTGCCCGGAAACAAATGCTATGCTTTGACTGTGCCGTCGAGTTTCCTTCCGGCAGGCGTCAGGCATGGCGATAATTTTATTATTATTTCCAAGTCTGGAGGCGGTTACAGCCCCCAGCTCGTTATGGGTTATCAGCTTAAAGCCGATAGCACGGTGAGGGTGATGGTGGACGGTGCGCAGTTCCCATTTTTCACTGAAGGGAATCGGGCTTGGGCACAGAATGAAGGCGATGAGGCGCGCATTATCAGCGCAATGCGGTCTGGCCGCTCGGTTAATGTGCAGGCGACTTCTGTTCGTGGCACGCAGACACGCTACACATTCTCGCTTATGGGACTGTCGGCATCGCTTCAGCGCGTTGATCGCTGCTAAGCAAGCAAAAATGAAGCCCCGCCAACGGGCAGGGCTTCATTTCGTTAGAGCTTGGGCGGGCTATGACAGCCACTGCTGGTGCTTGTACCAGTCATCGATGTCGGACTTCACACGGTCCTTAGCGATACCGTAGCGCTCCTGAATCTTGCCTTCCAACTGTTCGCGGCGACCATTGATCTGGTCAAGATCATCGTCAGTAAGTTTACCCCACTGTTCCTTGACCTTACCCTTAGCCTGTTTCCAATTACCTTCTACGCGATTCCAGTCCATTGGATTTCCTCCGTTCTGGTTAGTTGTGATTAAACAACGCGTCAAAGGCTGTTTGGTTCAGATTAATGGGCGGTTTTTCAAATTCTCTTGGCCGGATTGCAGTTTCGTTGAACTCAAAGACCGAGGAACTTGAACGGTTCGGAATCCTTGAAATCTTTGTTTACGACGCCGGAAAAGATGTTGCGCTGATCTGGTCCCAGATCGAGTTTCTGAACCTTTCCTTTATCGGCTGAAAAGTCGATTGTGTTCAGATCGACCCAGAAGATGTTGGGCGTAAGCGCAGATTCAAAGAAATAGAGCTTACGTTTGTGATCAGCGACTGTGCGCCAGCGTGTCGATGAGATGTTCGGCTGATCAGGTGTGGTGATGCCGAAAGGTACTGATGTGTTGCGAATGACGCTGAAAACGCTCGCCAGTGCTTCGACTGGTTCTTCTGACTTCGGAATAGCATTGATGTAGAAGGCCGCGCGCGTGAAGCGATCCGAAGCCCGATTGGTGCCCGGCAGCATCACCGTTCCGCCGATCTGTGTCCAATAGGAGTGAAGTGCCAGCTGTTCATCAAAGGTCGGCGAATTGGTCATTACCTGATATTCACGGCTGTGATGAATGACCTGTTTGCCGTCGATATATTCGATGATGGCACTGTCGCCTGATGCGTCTGACATGGAGAGATGCAGCGTTGCTAGCCTGCTTTCACCGGGAACCTTGTCAGTGACGATTGTGAATGGGTTGGCACTGAGCGCTTTAACGGCTTCATCGACGGTCGCAAAATTGTCGAGCACATATTGCGCCCAGGCTGCTATGGACAGGCCGGGACCCGTTCCGTCATATTTCGGATATTCAGATTCAACCAGCCATAACACATTGGCCACAAGACCGGCTTCGTTCATGCCGTCGGTTGTGGAAATGTCGTAGCCGGAGGAAATGACGCTTCCGTATTTAGACTTCCACTTGACGGAGTTTGGTCCGGCTTCACCTGAACGATCCATTCCGCGCGGGAAAATCCAGAGATTGGTGCCGACATCAACTTTCCAGTCCATGGAGCGGGCAGTGATTACCTGATCGTTCGCTCCGAGATAGACTACGCGTGTGCAGGCTTCGACGACAGGTGCGACAAACATACTGACGGCGACGAGAGCGCTGGTGCATGCAGCGGCAAAGGACTTTCTCAGAATAGCCATTGGTAACCCCCTTGTTGAAACGGTCGACGCATTTCTCAACTTTATGCGCTGCATTCGTGACGCCTATCACGGCAATCCAGTGCAACACCTGATCGATATTTATCTCTCACCGCCATAACCACGGCGTTTCCATTCGGCAAGCAGCATAATGTCGGGCGGACCGCCGCCTGCTTCATACCAGGAATCAACGGCCCAGCGCTCGCCATCCTTCGCTTGGATTACGGCGGTCCAGTGTGGATAGCGGCCGTCAATAAAGCTGCCGCGTGTTGTTTTGCGTGCTGGCGAATGATGTTTTAGCCACCCTCGCGCATCCAGATATCGGATAAAATTATCAGTGTTGGTCGATTCATCGATACAATCCATCTGGCCTTTGATGCGCGCTTTGCCAAATTGCATTCGCGGTTTGTCGCGCACGCCGATGAAAGCCGTGCTGCGTTGCTCAAACAAGGCAATTGCTGACCGCAACGCTTTACGTTCGGCGGCGGGCGATTGCGCTCCCTGGCGCATGAGGCTTTGAACTCGGCGCAGATCCTGGGCAGATAAAGTCACCTTGGTTCGATAATAGCATTCATAGCCATGACAAACACTGAAAGTCTGAGCCTCGGCCTTTGGCGCAGCTACAAAGAGCGTCAGTGCAGTGATTGCTACGGCAAGCGGTTTCATAACGAGTTCCTATTTCGCTTTCAAAGCTGCGGATCAGGTTTGTTTCTGGTTTGTAAACAAGAGCGATGGTTCAAGACGCTCTATCCCCTGATAAGGATTGGCATGAATGGCGAGAATCCATAGACAAAATGCAGCCGTGATCGAATAAATTACCATAGCTTTGATCCCTGCCGTTACTCTGTCCGCATGTGTTGCGGCAATTGTAATTATCGTCAGGACCGTTAGTGAGAACAGTAGATACCACTTATACATGTCAACCGAAGTTGAGCCGACAGAAAGCCGTGCATTGCGCGCATCCTGCAATTCATCAAAATCGCGGACGAGCTGCGATATGATCGGTGCAGGAATGTCAGTTTTGGCGAGGTGTACGATCTCACGCCGAATATTTTGCAGTGCAACCTCAACGGAATGAACGGGATAAATGTTACTGTTCCCCTGCCATTCGTCCTTAATGACTGCAGAGCGATATTCGGACAACGAATTCACGAGCACAGGCGCGTTGAGAATGTCGGGGCTTGCAGCTCCGATCAGTCGCGAGATTGATGACCGCTCTTCGCTTGTAGCCTGATCAGCCTTCGAGTTCGCTGTCCAGATATCTGCGGCCACAAACCCAAGCGAGAGCGCCCAAGCCGTAGCAATAGTGCTGATGAAAGCACCGATCGGGATTGATAAAATATCGTGATTGGCATGGCGAGACAGAATGTGGAGTGCCAAGCGGCCCACAAAATATACGGCAACACCGAGTATCGCGAACGTTACGAACGAAAGATACACGGATAGTTCGAATATTGATGTCATCCCGCGCCCTGTTCCCCAAAATCTATAACCTGCTCAGGTAGTTGAGGCCATATTAGAAAATCTTGCAAGTATGAAATGGCTTTCCATTATTTCTTGCTAAACAAAGGCTTGCGCTCGATCCTGGTTATTTGGCTGACCAATTCCATGGACAAGCAAAAGCCGCCGGAAAACCCCAGCGGCTTTGAATTACAGCTCGACCAATTGCAGAGCTGCTGAATGGGTATCAGAACTGGACCGAGAGGCCGATGACTGGACCGTGCTGAGTTACGTCATATTTGAACTTCTCGACGCCATCATTGTCGCGATAATCCTGGTAGAGCGCACGGTAGCCGACGCGCCAGGTGGTGGGAACATCAAATACCAGTGTGCGATAGCCGAGATAGATCTGACCATTCGCACTCAGCTTGGTTCCTGCGCCAAAGCCGCCAATATCCGCTTCTGCGAAGATGTTCCAGCGATCATTGATGTCGTAGAAGACACGCGTCCCGATGAATGGATCAGTCCAATCTGCTTTACGAGATGCGCTGAATGGTCCGATATTGACCTTCGCTTTCAGTTCGGTCCAGCGAACGCCCACAGTCGGCTCGATTGCGAAGACGCGCTGTCTGCCGAAAAGTGTGGTGCCCTCGAGCTGCTGTTCATAGAGGCGATAGTAGACGCCACCTGAGAGGGTCGTCGATGTGATGTCCATGTCGAGCTGTTCATTGAGAACATCCGCGCCCTGACTGGTCTTGGTATATTGGCCATCAAAATAGGCGCCGAATGTACCATTCGTCACTTCGACATTGCCCATGAAGCTCATATCGAGATTATCGAGAATGTCTTTGAACGGCACGTCAACATTTGTGTTCAGCCCAAGTAGGCCCGCTTTACCGTTCAGCGATGCACCCCAGACATAGGGGCTGAAAATCACACGCCAGCGCTGTTGATCCTGAATATCGGTCTGAACAGGAGGAGCAGCGACGATATCGGCAGCGTGGGTAGCCCCAGCAGCCGTTAATATAAAAGAGCTAGCTAATATAATATTTCTAAAAGTAGTATTCAGTAAATTATTACTATCGGTGCGCGAATTGTTTCTGTTCACGGAATTATCCTCTCGGAACCTAATTTAGAAACATATAAAAGACAGGGCCATTAAAGGCGTAATCCATAATTATGTTAATCATGACAAGAAATAAACCAGAAAATGAATGTAATACAGAGGTTTTGTCTGTTGACTTTGCTCTGAGGCAACCGTTCTATTCCGATGCAATTGGATTAATGAATGTTTCTGGCTTCCGAATGTGGCCGAGCTCCCAAGTGGCTGCATTTTATCAATCCAGGCATCTAATTTTGTGATGAGGTTTATCATGCAAAAGAATTGGTCTATCTGGAAGTCCTCTTACCGAATGTTGGCTCGTGGTGCAGCGGTTGCAACACTTGCTTCGGCACTCATCGTCCCGCAGGTGGCACAAGCCTGCACGAGCTTTGTATTGCCGACAACAGACGGTAGCGTCGTTTACGGACGCACAATGGAATTCGCTTTCCCAATCGATTCCGATTTGATCGTACTGCCGCGCAACTTTGAAATTTCAGCCACACCGGCAGATGGCAAGGAAGCGAAGTCGTGGAAAGCCAAATATGCGGCGGTGGGCATGAACGCTTTCGGCGTCACTGCACTCGCGGATGGTATGAACGAAAAAGGCCTGACCGGCGGCGTTCTTTATTTCTCTGATTTTGCAAAATACACCGATCCTGCAGATGCCAAAGCTGAAGACAGCCTTGCACCTTGGGATGTTCTGACCTGGGCTTTGACGAATTTTGCAACTGTTGCAGAAGTGAAAGAAGCGCTGAGCAATATTTCAGTCGTTACAGTTATCCAGAAGAATATGGGCATCGCACCACCGCTGCACTACACCCTTCACGATGCCACCGGCGCATCTATTGTCATCGAACCAGTCGATGGCAAGCTGAAGGTTTATGACAACCCACTTGGCGTGATGACGAATTCACCTTCGTTCGATTGGCACATGACCAATCTCCGGAATTACGTCAAATTGTCGCCGAATAATGCGAAGCCTGTGAAAATCCTCGGGGCTGAAATCACGCCGCTTGGCGAGGGTTCAGGCATGTTGGGCATTCCGGGCGACACGACACCACCATCGCGTTTCGTTCGTGCTAGCGCTTATGTCCTGTCAGCCAAACCGGTTGCCAGTGGCGTCGAAAGCGTGCGACTTGCTGAGCATATCGTCAATAACTTCGACATTCCAAAAGGCTGGATCGAAGAGCCGAATACGCCTGCTGAATATACACAGTGGAGCACAATCGGCGATTTGAAGAACCAGGTCTATTACATCAAGACTTACGATGATCCGGTTCTTCGCGGTGTTTCGTTCAAAGAACTGGACCTCGAAGCTTGAGCCAGCTTCACTCATTGAGAAAAAGTAAGCTGGTAAGAACTCTGAAAATGAGGGCGGCCGATCAGGTCGCCCTTTTTCAGCGGTTCCAGTTAGGAAAGAATCGTTGGAACCGCTGTAACTATTTGTTTTTACGCATTATCCGACGCAAAACCGCTTCGCACTTTTGCTGGAAATGCTATAATTATGGTACGTCGTCGTAACCGACCACTCCGCCCTCGTTTTCGAGATTGGCAATTCGTTTTGCTTCGGAGCGGTTAAATTTCAGACGCACGCCAAGTCCACCACCGTTCTCCCAGATAAACTGAGCGCCCACCTTCTCCAGCGTATCTTGCAGCGCTTGGATCTGTTTATCGGAAGGCGTTCCAAGCTTCCGTTCGAACTGTTCAATGGTTCCGGTGTCGATACCCGATAGTTGTGCCAGTCGCTCGCGAGAGAATTCTACGAGTGCGCGTGCTGCACGGCATTGCGGCCCTGTTATCATAGTAAACTTCCTATCCGGATGACATGGTTTCTGCCTCTGATGTCGATAAGTCTATGACAAATAACCACGAAAGCCATGCGGCTTTTTGCTAGCAATGAAGTGCTACCGTTAACGATCACGCAATCTTGAAGCTTGCGTTTTTTCGTGAACACAATTTCGCCATTGTTTTTCTTGTCCGCCGCGGTGTCGCTTCTTACATA
The DNA here is from genome assembly GCF_040369775.1 of Brucella sp. NBRC 12953. Classification (NCBI taxonomy): domain Bacteria; kingdom Pseudomonadati; phylum Pseudomonadota; class Alphaproteobacteria; order Hyphomicrobiales; family Brucellaceae; genus Brucella; species Brucella sp. NBRC 12953. The sequence continues at coordinate 214,937 of NZ_BAABSV010000004.1, read as the reverse complement.
AGGAAGAACGCCCGCAGGAGGATGCCGTTTGTCTGGCTCCTTGCCAGATCGATAGTTCGGCCTGCCTCATAAACATAAAAATCAGATGGTTTCCGATGACCACTTATAAATATTTCATTTGGCCTGCGATTTTCACGGTCATTGGACTTCTCTGCGCTCTCTGGCTTGGCTATTCGACAACCGGCACCGTCGGGGGCATGGTCTCCGTCTTCATCATCTGTGCGGTGCTGAGTGTTCTCGAAATTTCCCTTTCATTCGACAATGCCATTGTGAATGCACGCATTCTGCGTGACATGACGCCCAAGTGGCAGCATCGGTTCCTGACCTGGGGCATTATCATCGCCGTTTTCGGTATGCGGATCATCTTCCCGCTGGCAATCGTTGCGGTTGCCATGTGGACAGACCCGATTTCCGCACTGAAACTCGCCATTTGGCAGCCTAATGAATATGCGCGGGTCATTGCCGAGTCCCACACGGGCATTGCTGCCTTTGGCGGCACATTCCTGCTGATGGTTGGCATGAAGTACTTCTTCGACGTCGAGAAAGATGTGCATTGGGTGAAGATCATTGAGAGCCGCATGTCGAAGTTCGCGTCGGTTCAGGGTGTTGAAATCGGCGTTGCCGTCGCACTCATTCTCTTCTTCTCCTATCAGCTTGATGCCGAGCATTCGCACACATTTCTAGTCGCCGCATTGTTCGGCCTGCTGACCTTCCTTGCAGTTGAGGGCCTGGGCGAAGTGCTCGACGCTTCGCAGGAACAGGTGGACATGGTCCATCGTGGCGGTCTTGGCGCTTTCATCTATCTTGAAGTGCTGGATGCCAGCTTCTCTTTTGATGGTGTGATTGGTGCCTTTGCGCTCACCACCAATCTATTTGTGATTGCCATCGGTCTTGGCATCGGTGCATTCTATGTGCGCTCACTCACCATCATGCTGGTGGAGCGTAAGACGCTCGGCCAGTATCGCTATCTTGAGCACGGCGCTTTTTACGCGATTATGGTGCTGGCGGTGATCATGTATGTGCAGACGCTGGTCCACATTCCAGAGGTTATCACTGGTCTGATCGGCGCAGTGCTGATCGGTCTCTCGCTGCTGTCATCCATTCGCTACAACAAGAAAAACCCCGAGTGGCAGAATGAGGCCGATGAAGCGGCGCTGCATTGATAAAACGCTTACAAGCGAAACGAGAAAAGGAGGCGAAAGCCTCCTTTTTCTTGAGGCTTGACGGAATCAGCAGAGTTAGCGAGCTTTGGTGAGCTCCCGGCGTTGATAGGCCGGAGCATATCAGCATATGCCGCAAGCCTATAAGCCAGCGGCTACGACTTTTTTGGAGAGGGGTCTTCCATGGTCGTTACTCGTTTGAGCAAAACCGCCTTTGTCGCGGCAATCGCTTTCTTCGCAACACTCGTTTCGTTCGGCAATATCACAGACTACGGAAGCAATTTTGCTTTCGTCCAGCATGTGCTTCTGATGGATACGATCTTTCCGGACGCAACCATCAAATATCGCGCGATCGATAGCAATTTCCTACATAATGCCGGATACATTCTGATTATCGCGGCAGAGACATTGACGGCAATTCTTTGCTGGATTGGTGCTTTTGCCATGTTCGGTCGACTGAGTGGTGATGCAAAGAGCTTCAATCACTCAAAGAAATGGGCAATTGCTGGCCTGTCTGTTGGCTTCCTCGTCTGGCAGGTAGGCTTCATGTCGATTGGCGGCGAATGGTTCGGTATGTGGATGTCTTCAACCTGGAACGGTATCGAATCCGCCTTCCGCTTCTTCATCACCATCATTGCCGTGCTGATCTATGTCGTCCTGCCGGATGGCGAGATCGAAAAATAATCAGATGAAATGAGATGCAAGGGCGGGTTCGTTGATGAGTTCAACGCCCGCCTTTTGCATTTGATTGAGCATGGTGTCCATCGATCCGCCTATGTCGATGCCGCGACAGGCGTCGAGCCGAACGCGCACACGAAAGCCATGTGACACGGCGTCGAGCGCGGAATAGGCAACGCAGAAATCGGTTGCCAGTCCGGCGATTGTCAGAGAGCCAATGTTGCGGTCACGCAAGTAGCCCGACAGGCCTGTCGGTGTTTTGCGGTCGTTTTCATAAAAAGATGAATAGCTGTCGATGCCGATGCGAAAGCCCTTGCGAATAACGAGCTGCGCGCGCGTCCACTTTAAATCTGGATGAAAGTCGGCTCCATGTGTGCCTTGAACACAGTGATCGGGCCATAATGTTTGTGGGCCATAAGGCATAGCGATGGTGTCGAATGGCTTCTTACCAGAATGGCTTGTGGCAAAGCTTGAGTGACCCGCAGGGTGCCAGTCCTGTGTCAGAATGACATGCTCGCTCTCATCGATCAGCCGGTTGATAGCTGGCAGAATTTCATCGCCCTTATCGACGGCTAGTGCACCACCGGGGCAGAAATCATTTTGCACATCAACGACGAGAAGGGCATGACCGATCATAAAACGCTCCTGACTGCTTTGATGCGATTATAATCAGCGGCAAGGGTGCTTGCCAGCAATTATCCGCGTTCTGGTATTACATTGTCTTTGGTGCTACCGACCTACTTTCTTTACTTGAACAGGGGGTAGTTATGACCGATGAAATCACGCGCGATAGCAACGGAACGCAGCTGAACGACGGCGATTCTGTTACGCTCATCAAGGATTTGAAGGTCAAAGGAACATCAACCACGCTCAAGCGTGGTACGCTGGTCAAGGGCATTCGCCTGACCGGAAATCCAGACGAGGTTGATTGCAGCACAAAGCAAGTCAAAGGCCTCGTGCTGCGTACTGAGTTTTTGAAAAAAGCCTAATCAGGCATCAATTTCGACACGACCACGCGGACGGCTGCAACAGGCAAGAATGTAGCCTTCCGCGATCTCGTCGTCACGAATGCCGCCATTGTGGTTCATTTCGGTTTCACCGCCGACGCATTTGACCTTGCAGGTGCCACAGATGCCGAACTCGCAGGCGCTCGGGATTTTGAGCCCGCCATTTCGCGCTGCCAGTAGGATTGTGTCATTCTCGGTGCATTCGACTTCAACGCCGGACAGGCTGAAGACGACGCTGGCGGGTGCGACAGCGGGCTTTACCGGCGCCGCCGGTGTATCCACCGCCAGAGCAGAAGGCACTGGCACGGCAGAGATTTCGGTCGCAGGCTGGAAGCTTTCCTGATGATAGTTGGCCATGTTGAAGCCGGATTGCTCCAAAAGGCCACGCACGCCATTCATGAACGGCTCAGGACCGCAGCAGAATACTTTGCGATGCAGAAAATCCGGCGCCAGCAGTTCGAGCCGGGCACGGTCGATACGTCCATGCAGGCCGGGCCAGACATGGCGGGCGGATGATTGCTCGACGATGAATGCAAGGCGCATGGCTTCCATGCGGCCAGAGAGCAATTCAAGCTCCTTGCGGAAGATGATGTCGTCAGGGGAGCGCGCGCAATTGATGAAGGCGACATCGGTTGCCGGTGCGCAATCAAATAGCCAGCGCGTCATCGAAACCATTGGTGTGATGCCGGAGCCAGCCGAAATGAAGAGATATTTTTCACTCGGATGATTGGCGAGCGAAAAGTCGCCATTTGGGCCATAGGCCTTGATGGTCATCGGTGGGCGCAGATGATCGAGCATCCAGCGCGTGCCGATGCTATCTTTCTGCGCTTTGACGGTGACTGAGATATGATAGGGCCGGGAAGGGGTCGATGACAGCGTGTAGGTCCGCAGCACCGGCCCTAATCCATCGGCCCGTTCAATCGGCAGTTCAAGAGTGACGAACTGGCCCGGCGTATAGCGGAACCAGTTGTCCTCCAGCGTTTTGAAGGAGAAGGTCATAACGTCTGGCGCTTCTTCGATGGCCGAGATGCATTGCAGCATCTGCAACCTGTCGTTCCACGGCAGCATCTCGTCCAGATATTTCAGAGGCTGCATGGCCTTCTCACTTCTTCAATACGTATTACAGTTTATGCGACGCGGCTAAGCTTTGCCGTTTCACCCTTCAGGCGAGGTGTGACAGTGTTGGTGTACCATTCGAGGAACTGCATCACGCCACCTTCATGCTCGACCGAATAAGGGCCGGGCTGGTAAGCGGGTGAGCGAATGCCGACCGCATTTTCTTCCACGATCTGGCGATCCTGGTCATTGGTCTGAATCCACACATGGGTCAGCTCATCGAGGTCGTAATCAACGCCTTCAACCGCATCCTTGTGAACCAGCCACTTTGTCGTCACCATGGTTTCCTCGGCGCTGATTGGCAGCACGCGGAACGAGATGGCGTGATCGACCATCAGGTGGTTCCAGGTTGATGGGTAGTTGAAGAGCAGCATAGCGCCGATATTGGTGTTACCCGCTACCTGATCGCTCAAAGGCTTCTTGACGGCTGGTTTGCCCGACATGGTGTAGCTTACTGCATCGCGCAGAAGCGGGATTCGGGTGATGCGGTAGCGGCCGTCTTCCGACATGTTAAACTCAGCAGGAAGGCCGATGGAGGCGCAGTTCTTCCAGAGCTGGTTGATTTCCGGGTCTTCCATCACCCCCTGAACGCCGGTAGCGCTTGGTGCTTCAGGATAGGTGCGGCAAAGTTCAGGATGGTTGGCCGCGCAGTGATAGCACTCGCGGTTGTTTTCCCATACGAGCTTCCAGTTGCCTTTCTCGATGATCGAGCTTTCAAAGGCGACCTTTGCTTCCTTGATATTGTGCGGCGCGAGATAAGGCTCGACGAGAGTGCGGAAACCATTGAAGTCCGGCGCTTCGTCTGCAAGGCAGACATAGATATAGCCCGCGACGTTTTCGCAGTGAACCTGCTTCAAACCATATTCGGCAGGCTTGAAATCCGGGCCAACCTGACGTGCAAACAGCAGGCGACCATCGAGTTCGTAGGTCCACTGGTGGTAAGGGCAGACGAGCTTCGCTGCAGTGCCTTTTTCGGCGGAGCATATGCGTGAGCCGCGATGGCGACAGGAATTGTGGAACGCGCGGATGCCGCCCTGAGCATCGCGCACGATGACGACAGGGTATGCGCCGACCTGAACGGTCATGTAAGAGCCGGTTTTTGGCAGCTCGCAATCGTGGCCGACAAACAGCCAATCGCGATAGAAGATGTTTTCCAGATCAAGCTTGTAGAAATCCGGATCAGTATAAAATTTCTGCTCCAGGCTGAAATTTGGGTCGCGCCCGGTCAAAAGCCCCAGCATTTCGTTGCGAACGTCCATAGCCTCGAACCCTCTGTGTTCTGTCGTTGGATTGGCCTTTTGCTGTTCTCTCAGCGACCTTGGCCCGATCCGGTGTTCCCTTAATCCTCCGGAAGCACGGCTTTTCCCGTTATCTCAATGGCTTGTCTGTTCATCTGCCGATGTTCAGACTGGCTCCCGTTGTCATGATTCAATCATCGAAATGTTCTAAACGCGCATTGGGATGCGACATGATTTTCGCGTAAAGACGACACGCTAGGGCGGGCTTTGATCAGCGTCCAGCTGATCGGTGCTCTAACTCGTTGTTTAGACGCGTATCTTGCCCGAAAACCGCTTCATACTTTTCGGGATATGCTCCAAAATGACGCGCTGAGAATGATGCCGGACTTCGCAATTGTGTGAGACTCTCTCTTGTGGGATTGCCAAGAGGCTAAAAAGGCAGTTACCAAACTGCGAAATATATTCAGTTTCATTCTATGGGAGGTTCAGAGGCCATGAAACGTTCAGAAATCAATGAGATTATCCGCGAGAGCGACGCCTTCATTCGTTCCTTTGGCTACGTCATGCCTCCTTTTGCTTATTGGTCGCCAGAAGAGCTGAAAACGCGCACTTCGAGCGATGCAAAGGCCATTCTCGATGGTCGTCTTGGCTGGGACATTACGGATTACGGTCAGGGCAAGTTTGAGGATCTTGGTCTGTTCCTCTTCACCACGCGCAACGGCAATGCCGAAGACCTCAAGCGCGGTGGCGGTATGCTTTATGCCGAAAAGATCATGATCTCGCGCAAGAATCAGCTTTCGCCGATGCATCGTCATGTGGTGAAGGCAGAAGACATCATTAATCGCGGTGGCGGCACGCTGGTACTGGAACTCTTCAATTCGCGCGCCGATGGCAGCGTCGATGAAGAAACCGATGTAACGGTTGCAACCGATGGCCGTCTCGTGACGCAAAAGGCCGGTGCTCATCTGAAGCTGAGTCCGGGTGAAAGCGTCACGCTTCTGCCGGGCAACTGGCACGCTTTTTGGGGTGAGGGTGCCGATGTGCTGATCGGTGAAGTATCGACAGTGAACGACGATCTGACGGATAATATTTTCCGTGAGCCGATCGGACGTTTTTCCAATATTGAAGAAAACGAACAGCCAGTACATCTGCTGGTATCAGATTATGATAAGTGGCTCTGAACCTAGCGATATTCCGGCTCTGGCCGTCTGCAAATGTCGGTTTTTGAGCCTCCGGTGCTCACGTACCCCAAAGTACGCTGCGCTCCGGGTCTCGAAAACCAACATTTTAGACAGGCCATAACCGAAATCTCAACTGGTTCAGCAGGCTTGCGATGAACAAAAAGGTCTAAACATATGAAGTTGGCGATGATCGGGACGGGCTATGTGGGTCTGGTTTCGGGCGTGTGTTTTGCCGAATTTGGCTTTCACGTCACCTGTGTCGACAAGAATCCGTCGATCATCGAACGGCTTGAAGCGGGTAAGGTTACGATTTTCGAGCCGGGGCTTGATGAGCTTATGGGCCGGAATATTCGTGACGGGCGGCTGGAGTTCAGCACCGATCTGGCGACCAGCGTTGCCGATGCCGATGTCATCCTGATCGCCGTTGGCACGCCGTCGCGGCGTGGCGATGGCGAAGCCGATCTGCAATATATTGAAGCTGCTGCTGATGAAATTGCTGCGGCCATGAAGCCGGGGGCGGTGGTCGTCATTAAATCGACCGTTGTTGTTGGCACCAATGCGCGCATTCGTGATCGTATCGCGCAAGCGCGTCCGGGCGTTGCCTTTTCGATGGTTTCAAATCCTGAATTCCTGCGTGAAGGCTCTGCGATTGAAGATTTCATGCGCCCTGATCGCGTTGTCGTCGGTGTTGATGATGAGCGTGGTAAGGCTGCGATGCAGCGGCTTTATCGTCCGCTTTATCTGCGTGAAACGCCGATGGTGGTCACGTCGCTGGAGAACGCGGAAATCATCAAATATGCGGCCAACGCTTTTCTTGCGATGAAGGTGACTTTCATCAATCAGGTAGCCGATCTTTGCGAAAAGACCGGCGGCAATGTGCAGGAAGTCGCGCGCGCCATCGGCATGGATAACCGCATCGGTTCGAAATTCCTCCATGCTGGCCCGGGCTTTGGCGGTTCCTGCTTCCCGAAGGACACACGCGCCTTTGCTGCAACCGGCAAGAAATACGATGCGCCGCAGTCGCTGATCGAGGAAGTGATTTCGGTCAATGAGGCGCGCAAGCAAGCAATGGCAGAGCGTATCGTTACAGCGGCTCGCGAAAGCGGCGCGAATACGGTTGCCGTGCTTGGTGTCGCCTTCAAACCGAACACTGACGATATTCGTGAATCGCCGTCGCTCGATATCATTGCGGCTATCCAGAAGGCAGGCCTCTCTGTTCGTGCACATGATCCCGAAGCCATGGATGCTGCAAAGGCAGTATTGCCGGATGTGATCTGGTGCAGCTCCGCTTATGAGGCCGCAAAAGGCGCAGGCGTTGTGGCGCTGCTCACCGAATGGAATGCCTATCGCGCATTGGATCTGAAGCGTGTCGCCAATGCGATGGAAGGCAATGTGCTGATTGATCTTCGCAATGTCTATAAAGCCGATGATGTGGCCGGAACCGGACTTGATTATCGCTCAGTGGGGCGGACTCTAAAAATCCAGTAGCTAAAACAAAAACGCCGATCTGAACTCATCAGATCGGCGTTTTGATTTTGAGCTGTGAACAGCGAACTAGTCAGCCGCTGCCACGCGCTTCTTCTCGTTGGCAATCAGCCAGAGATTGCGGACGTAAACGATAAGGCCCAGAGCCTGTCCAGCGATGAAGACCGGGTCCTTGCGCTGGATCGCATAAATCAGCAGCAACGCGCCGCCAAACAGCGAAAAGAACCAGAATGCCACCGGCATAACGCTTTTCTTGGCCTTTTCAGATGCCAGCCACTGCACGACGAAGCGCATGGTGAAACAGGCCTGTGCGATAAAGCCTAGAATGATCCAGCCGTCCCATTGTGCGACGAACACATCGTGCAGCCATTGAGCGAGGCTGTTGAAAATATCAGTCATGGGTAATCTCCGTCACGCGCGGCACAACCTTGCGACGCTTGCGCAGCCACCATACGCCATAAAGGTCGAGAATGCCGCGCAGGCCACGGTCGAGAATGCCGTAGTTGGATTTGCCATGGCGGCGTTCGCGGTCGGTGACATCGATGTGGACGACATCAAAGCCTTCACGCAGGGCCAGCGCTGGCAGATAACGATGCCAGCCGTCAAAAAATGGCAACTGTCGGAAAAGTTCAGTGTGCAGTGCCTTGAGACCACAACCGGAATCGCGTGTCTTGTCCTTCAGGATCGCGCCGCGCAGATTATTGGCAAAGCGTGAGGAAAGCTGCTTGAGTTTGGTGTCGGTGCGCTTGAGACGCTGACCGGCGGCGATACCAAAAGCCGGGCCTGCATTGATCAAAGCGTCTGCAAGTGCTGGCAGATAGGCCGGATTATTCTGTCCGTCGCCGTCCATCGTCACAACAATCTGGCCACGAGCTGCGAAAACACCGGAGCGCAATGCAGCGCTCTGTCCGGATGAACGGTCGTGGCGGATATGGCGCAGCGGCTTGCCTGCATGGATGCGACCAGCCAGCACATCGCTGGTGGAATCTGTCGAACCATCGTCAACGACAATCACTTCATACGCGCGACCCAGCATAGCGCTATCGACTTCGTCGAGTAGAAAAGCGAGATTGTCGGCCTCATTGCGGCAGGGGATGACCACAGAAATCGTTGGTGTTGCCAAGCGGAGCTTCCTTCATTCCTTGCGCATTTGCCGTAAAATCGTGTGCTTAATATCTCAGTACAGGTGCCCTGTAGCGCGCAAGGCGGGCTCCATAACATTGATTGCCGGGCAAACCAAGTGTTTCAAGAAATCGTGAGTTGGACCGGATAGTTGTTTATCAGCCGCTTTTACTCCGACATATGTCCAGACGGAAGTACCTCTGCAAGCCAATCCAGAAAATTCTGCGTCACTTCATCCCGGTTGATGTCATTGAGGCTTTCGTGGCGCGTGCCGGGGTAAATCGTGCAAGTGACCTTGCTGAAGCCCATGCCCTGCATTCTGTCCGCAAGTTTACGCGTCGCTTTGGCCTTGTCTGTTGCAGGATCCTGAGTGCCTCCAACCAGATTGAAAGGCAAATCTTTGCGGATACCCGCAAAATTGCTGTCGGTTGCACCAGCTTTCATCATACGAAAGACGTCGATCCACAGTGCAACACTCGCGTCGAAGCCGCAGAGCGGATCATTCACATAGGCTTCAACCTCTGCCGGATCGCGCGAGAGCCAGTCGAAAGCCGTTTTATGGCCGGGAATGGATGCTCCCCATGCGCGGAAGGTGAGCTTCGGCAGAATAGAGCTTGGAACGTCGGAGCCCTTGAACATCCGCTCCGCCTTCAGCAGCGCCATGGCAGCACTGTTTTCGATGCCGCCATTGAAATTGGCATTCCAGACTGCAGCTGCATCGATGGTATCTGAATGTGCAAGCGCATAGTTCAGTGCGATAAGTCCACCCATCGAGTGCCCGAACAAAACCACAGGCACGCCGGGATAGGCTGCATGAATATGGCGGTTTAGTGCGAGAATATCGTCGATGGCCACTCTTTGGCCGCCTTTTTGTGCAAACATTCCTCTTGGTGCATGAGGACTTATGTTTGCACCATGACCACGGTGATCATGTGCATAGACGTGGTAGCCCGCTTGATTAAGCGCCTTTGCGAAGCGCGCATAACGAGCCGAATGTTCGGCAAGACCATGGCAGATGTGCACGATAGCCTTTGGGGCGTCTTGCGCAGCGGACAGCGACTGACGGTATGGCAGATCGGTTCCGTCTGAGAGGGGCAAGCGATTGATGGTTTCAAATGACATGGGATCATCTGAATTTATGCTGCGCAAATAGTCAAATTGTCTTTTGGTAGCGTCTTTAAAAAAGGCATCCAAAGGTTGAATGAACTAATTTTAGGCATTTGCAATTTTTGAGAAAATTCCGCTTGAAAACCGCGAAATCCTAGGCAAATCTATCTTTATCAGGGGATATGGACGGAGTTTTGAAGAGAATTCAGGGGCGTCGAATTCCAGTCGTTAAGGCATAACTAGCAGGCTATTCGGTGAAAGGGAGGATACTTTCTCGAATAGTGGCCAGAGGGGAAACCGGGTGACGGAAATATCCGCGCCCGGTTTCATTTTATCAAGGCATATTTCCATTTGGACTTTGCGCGATGATATTTGCTTCCGCGCTCTATTTCGCCTACATAGCCTTCAGAATTTTATCTGCGGTTCGACCGAATAGTCGTACACGCTCTCTAACTCGTGGAGACGACGCGCTTTATGGCACGCCAATTCATCTATCATATGTCCGGGCTGAATAAGGCCTACGGCGCTAAGAAGGTTATCGAAAACCTTCACCTGTCATTCTATCCAGATGCGAAGATCGGTATTCTTGGTCCAAACGGCGCCGGTAAGTCGACGATCCTTAAGATCATGGCCGGTATGGACAAGGATTATACCGGCGAGGCATGGCTCGCTGAAGGTGCGACTTGTGGCTATCTTGCTCAGGAACCGCATCTTGATCCTGAAAAGACCGTACTCGGCAATGTGATGGAAGGTGTGGCTGACAAGACAGCTATTCTCGACCGTTATAATGAGCTGATGATGAATTATTCTGATGAAACCGCAGACGAAGGTGCGGCTCTTCAGGACGTTATCGACAGCCAGAACCTCTGGGATCTGGACAGTCAGGTTGAAATGGCGATGGAAGCTCTGCGCTGCCCGCCAGCTGATGCTGATGTCACCAAGCTTTCCGGTGGTGAGCGTCGTCGTGTGGCACTTTGCAAGCTGCTTCTTTCGAAGCCTGATCTGCTGCTGCTCGACGAACCGACCAACCACCTTGACGCTGAAACCACCGCTTGGCTGGAAAAGCATCTGCGTGAATACGAAGGCGCTGTCCTGCTCATCACGCACGATCGCTACTTCCTCGACAATGTCACGGGTTGGATTCTCGAACTCGATCGCGGTCGCGGCATTCCTTATGAAGGCAACTATTCTGCCTATCTGGAAGCCAAGTCCAAGCGCATGATTCAGGAAGGCCGTGAAGACGATTCCCGTCAGAAGGCGCTTGAGCGTGAACGCCAGTGGATTGCTGCGAGCCCGAAAGCGCGTCAGTCCAAGTCGAAGGCACGTATCAAGGCCTATGACCAGCTGGTCGAAGCTGCCAATAATCAGCGTCCGGGCGATGCCCAGATTCTGATCCCGGCTGGTGAGCGTCTTGGTCAGGTGGTTATTGAAGCAGAAGGTCTGACCAAATCGTTTGGCGACCGTATGCTGATTGAAAACCTTACCTTCAAGCTGCCTCCGGGTGGTATCGTTGGTGTTATCGGTCCAAACGGTGCCGGTAAGTCGACGCTCTTCAAGATGATTACGGGTCAGGAAAAGCCGGATTCCGGTTCGATCCGCATCGGCGATACGGTTCATCTTGGTTACGTCGATCAGAGCCGTGATCACCTCGACCCAAACAAGAATGTCTGGGAAGAAATTTCTGGCGGCAACGACATTATCAAGCTTGGCAAGTTTGAAATGAACTCCCGCGCTTATTGCGGTGCGTTCAACTTCAAGGGCGGCGATCAGCAGGCCAAGGTTGGCAATCTGTCCGGTGGTCAGCGTAACCGCGTGCACCTTGCCAAGATGCTTCAGGCAGGCGGCAACGTTCTGCTCCTCGACGAACCAACCAACGATCTTGATACGGAAACGCTGGCAGCGCTCGAAGATGCGCTTGAAAAGTATGCTGGCTGCGCTGTTATCATCTCCCACGATCGTATGTTCCTCGATCGTCTGGCAACGCACATCCTCGCTTTTGAAGGCGATAGCCATGTTGAATGGTTCGAAGGCAACTTCGAGGATTACGAAGCTGACAAGGTCCGCCGTCTTGGACCTGAAAGCGTCAATCCGAAGCGGGTAACCTACAAGCCGCTGACGCGCTAAGAAATCAAAGGCCGGTGCATCGCACCGGCCTTTTTGTTTGACCGCATGTGCTTAACTCTCACGAATTGTGAGGGTGTAATGAGGAGTGGAAAATGAAAGACTGGTCCGCAAAGCAATATCTGAAGTTTGAAGATGAACGTAGCCGCCCGGCAGCTGATCTTCTAGCGCAGATTATGATCGATAGTCCGCGCAAGGTGGTCGATATCGGTTGCGGTCCCGGAAACTCCACCGAGCTTCTCGCCAATCGTTGGCCGAATGCAAGAATCTCGGGTTTCGACACGTCGCCGGATATGATCGAGAAAGCCAAGCAGCGCTTGCCACAGGTTGATTTTTCTCTGGGTGACCTGACGAAGTTTGGGCCTGACGCTGAGACGGATGTGCTGTTTTCCAATGCGGTTTTTCAGTGGATTCCTGATCATAAAGAGCAGATGCAAAGGCTTTTGTCGCAGCTCCGGACTGGCGCTTATCTCGCGGTGCAAATGCCGGATAATATGGCAGAGCCAACCCACGTATTGATGCGTGAAGTTGCCAGGTCCGAGCCCTTCGCCGTGAAGATTGGCAATAAGGGAAGGGGTCCTCTGCCGCCTGTCGCCGATTATTACAACGCGCTGATTGATCATGCTTCCCGTGTTGATATCTGGCATGTGGTTTACAATCATCAGCTGGCTGATGTGGACGCTATCATTGAGTGGGTGAAATCCACCGGTTTGCGTCCCTTCCTTGATCCATTGGATGATGATGAGCAGCGCGAATTTTTGAAAGCATACAAATCGCGTCTTCTGGAATTCTATCCAACGCTGAATGATGGTCGTGTGCTGCTGCGCTTCCCACGAATTTTCATCGTTGCCAGAAAATAACAAAACGCTTTAGCGAGTCTTCTCTCGTCTGTTGCGGAGACCGTCTTTCACAAAGATTTTACCGGGTCTGCAAATCGCTTATCCGGTAAAATATTTAAACTTCAAATGCTTATGTGCCTGCTGAAGAGTTTCTAATCCAATAGTAGTGCATGATAATAGATTGCATACAAACGATATTGCTCCTATGATTTTGCGATATCGGAGGTAATTCCAAACAATTTTTGATGCCCGCTGGGATCGCTTGATTGGGAGTGGTGACATCTGTTTTTCAAAGATGTTGCGTCAAGGTTAGCTTCAGAGACTGTGCGGCTTTTGGTCGAACCATGCAGACTTGCAGACTGAAATCTGAGGCCCGACCGACCTGCCGAATATATTGATTTAGAGATCAACGATTACTGGTTTTGCTCTCTCCCAAGCAAGGCAAGTGATCATGCAGTCGTTTCCCCGTTTTCGGCTGCTATCGGGAGTTTCAGAATGAGCAATGCAGAAATGCACAGCGATGCCAATGGTGAGATCGAAGAGAAACATGACGCTCACGATACGCGCCGCCGGATTTATGCGATCGTTGCGAGCGCCTCCGGCAATCTGGTCGAATGGTACGACTTCTATGTCTATTCTTTCGGCGCACTTTACTTTGCATCACAGTTTTTCCCGGCTGAAGATCAGACCAGTCAGCTGCTGAACGCGGCGGCCATTTTTGCAGCCGGTTTTCTTATGCGCCCGATTGGCGGTTGGCTGTTTGGTCGGCTCGCGGACAAGCTCGGTCGCCGTACTTCTATGCTGATTTCGGTCAGCATGATGTGTCTTGGTTCTTTTGCTATTGCTATCCTTCCGACCTATGAGTCCATCGGCCTTTGGGCACCGCTTCTTCTTTTGCTGGTGCGACTGTTGCAGGGCCTGTCGGTTGGCGGAGAATATGGCACCACTGCCACTTACATGAGTGAAGTGGCTCTTGCCGGGCGTCGCGGTTTCTTCTCGTCGTTCCAGTATGTGACGCTGATTGGCGGTCAGCTTCTTGCTGTTCTGGTGCTGGTAATTCTGCAGTTCTTCCTGACTCCAGAACAGCTGCATGAATGGGGCTGGCGTATCCCGTTTGCTATTGGCGGTCTGGCTGCAATCGTTGCGCTTTATCTGCGCCGTACACTGCACGAAACCTCCACCGAAGAGTCACGTAACAGCAAGGCTGCAGGTAGTTTTGCGACGATCTGGAAGCATCACCGCAAGGCATTTCTGGTCGTTGTGGGCTTCACGGCTGGCGGCTCGCTGACCTTCTATACGTTCACGACCTATATGCAGAAATATCTGGTCAATACCGCCGGTATGAACAAGGAAACGGCCAGCGAGGTTATGACGGTCGCGCTGTTTGCATTCATGCTCATGCAGCCGCTGTTTGGCTATATCTCCGACAAGGTTGGTCGCAAACCGATGATGATCGCCTTTGGCGGCGTATCGGTGTTGACGACTATTCCTTTGCTCACAGTGCTTGGCTCTGTGCAAAGCCCGACAATGGCATTTGTCTATATCGCCATCGCTTCGGCAATTGTGAGCATGTACACGTCGATTGGCGGCATCGTGAAATCGGAACTGTTTCCGGCTGAAGTGCGTGCTTTGGGTGTAGGTTTTTCCTACGCCATTGCCAATGCAATCTTCGGCGGTACTGCCGAATATGTGGCGCTATGGTTCAAGAAGGCCGGCTTTGAAAGCGGGTTCTTCTGGTACGTGACCATCATGATGGTGATCGTGTTCATCGTCGGTCTGGTCATGCCTGATCCGCGCAAACACGGTTATTTGCAGGGTCACGGAACCCACTGATACCTGAACGTGTTAGACGCCGCCTTCGGGCGGCGTTTACATTTCTACCTTCTCATCATCATCCGCGGTGACGAGACGTGTGGCGCGCCATTCGGTTAGCTTTTTGTTGATGTCATCCAGTACAAAGAAACGCGCTGAATCCTTATCGTATCCGTCATCGCGCAGAGTGTCATAGTCGGTATGCGCGTGGCGGACATGCGCAACCGTTGCAAGCCAGACGGCCACCGAGGGTGGGAGTGTCTTCATATGAGGCGCAAGTGCTGCAGCTCGGATTGGCTCTGAATCTGAATAGGGGACCGCGGGAAGCAAAAGCGTGAGCGATTTTGCAATTGCCTTCTGTCGTACAGTGCTTGCACCCATGGCCGTCTTCCTTTCCTGCCTGCAGCAAGATTCGATATAATCATAACCCAGCTACCATTCTGCTCAAACGGCTACCCGAACCGGGTGACAGTTTTGCTGTGTATGGGTTTGCGAAAACTGCTTGCGTCATTATCGTAATTCACATAAACATATCTTTATATGTTTTAGAGCGTGGAGGTTGCGGATTGCGTTTGCAGCTTGATCAGATGGTGGATGTTTTAAAAGCGGTGGCCGAGCCAAGCCGCTTACGCATCCTTGCGCTTCTTTCCAAGGGCGATTTGACGGTGTCTGACCTGACCACAATTCTTGGCCAGTCGCAGCCGCGCGTGTCGCGCCATCTCAAGCTGCTCGGTGAAGCTGATCTGATCGACCGTTATCAGGAAGGTGCCTGGGCCTATTTCCGGCTTTCCGATAATGCGCTGTGCGGCGAGGTTGCACGCAATCTTCTCATCCGGCTCGATGCGACGGATGCGCTGATTGAGCGTGATCTGGAGCGCCTCTCACAGGTCAAATCCAATCGTCAGGAAAAGGCTGCGGCCTATTTCAGTGCGAATGCCGGAAGCTGGGACGAAATTCGCAAGCTTCATGTGTCTGAGAATGCCGTGGAAGCGGCGCTCAAGACCATTGTGGGTGATAAGCCATTTCAAGCGATGCTTGATGTTGGCACGGGCACCGGTCGGCTGCTGGAACTGTTTTCACCGCTTTATTCCCGCGGCCTTGGCATCGATATCAATCGCGACATGCTTGCCGTGGCGCGTGCCAATCTTGACCTTGCAACGGTGAGCAATGCGCAAGTGCGGCAGGGCGATGTTTATGCGCTGCCCGTCGAACGTGAGAATTTCGATCTCGTAACCATCCATCAGGTTCTGCATTTTCTTGATGATCCGCAGGCTGCTATTCGCGAGGCAACGCGTGCGCTGCGCCCTGGCGGGCGGCTGCTGATTGTCGATTTTGCACCGCATAAGCTTGAGTTTCTGCGCGAAGAACACGCGCATTTGAGGCTTGGCTTCAGCGATGAGCAGATGCTCGGCTGGTTGAAAGAAACAGGGCTTGAGCCCGACACAACGACTGAATTGGGGCCGAAGGTTGCCAATGGCGATGACGGATTGACGGTAAAGCTCTGGCTTGCCCGTGATCCGCGTGTGCTGATTGCTGATCCGGCTTCGCGCAATGAAAGCATGACGGAGACAGTTTGATGGGTTTCTATGGTCTTTCCCGCCGACCAGATATCGGCCAGACCACCCGGGTTTCGTTCGAATTCTTCCCGCCCAAGTCGGAAGAAATGGAACAGCGCCTGTGGGAGACGGTAACGCGGCTTGCGCCGCTAAAGCCGGAATTTGTCTCCGTGACCTATGGTGCGGGTGGTTCTACGCGTGAGCGCACGATTCGCACGGTTGCACGTATTCTGAAAGAAACAGATGTCCAGCCTGCTGCGCATCTCACCTGTGTCGATGCGACCAGTGAGGAAGTTGATCGCGTGGCGCAGGAGTTCGCAGCACTTGGCGTCAATCGCTTCGTAGCGCTGCGTGGTGATCCGGCTGCCGGTATCGGCGAGAAATATGTTCCGACGCCGGGCGGCTATCAGAATGGCGCTGAGCTCGTCGGTGGTCTGCGTAAGCTTGCTGACTTCGACATTTCTGTTTCGGCCTATCCAGAAAAGCATCCGGAAAGCCCGGATTTTGCGACCGATATCGATATGCTCAAGCGCAAGGTCGATAATGGCGCAACGCGCGCCATCACGCAGTTCTTCTTCGATAACGACCTTTATGAGCGTTATGTCGAGCGTGTGCGCCGTGCGGGTATCTATATCCCGATCGTTCCAGGTGTTCTGCCGGTCCATAATTTCAAGCAGGTTCGCAATTTCTGCGCGCGTTCAGCAACGCATATTCCGGCATGGCTGGCAGAGCGCTTTGACGGGCTGGATAATGACCCGC
Source organism: Brucella sp. NBRC 12953 (assembly GCF_040369775.1). Lineage (NCBI taxonomy): Bacteria > Pseudomonadati > Pseudomonadota > Alphaproteobacteria > Hyphomicrobiales > Brucellaceae > Brucella > Brucella sp. NBRC 12953. The sequence goes on along the minus strand of NZ_BAABSV010000004.1, from coordinate 197,756 downwards.
AGACGCATCAGCTTGTTGCAGCAGCCATTGCTGCCGAACAGGTCATGGATCTGATTGAACGCGGCGTGCAGGACTTCCATTTCTACACGATGAACCGAGCTGACCTTCCATACGCGATCTGCCATATGATTGGTATTCGGCCTAAAACTGAAGCCCAGTTGGAAGTCGCCTGAAATGAAAAAAGCCCGGTCTGAAACCGGGCTTTTCCTTTAAGTGAAACGGATAGGTTCATCCTCAAAAACCGATGCCGTCTAATGGCTTAGGCTGTTCCCAATCAGGGAATAACGCCTGCTATCAACGCTGCAACAAATGCAAATGCTGCACAGATCATGAGGACATTCAAAGATCGCGTAAGTCCCATTGGTCTGTCTCCTTCTAAGCATCCGACGAAGTCGAATGCGCGCTGGTAGAGAACCTGAATTTAAGCGCAAAAGGCCTCAAACAAAAGAAGATTTCTTGCTGCAATATGCGGTGATCGTGGAAAAAACCTTCTGTTTACCACCTAAGTCATTGAAATTTTTAACTGTAAAATTTTGTTCACATTTCATGAAAATGCCACGAAACCGCCAATTTTGAAGGTGGTTTTGACACAATTTTTGGGGCGTTTCAGCTGATAAACGCCAGAAAAACGGACAGAGTCACGACCGAAATCGTTGTCGAATAGAGAATTACATTCGACGTAATTGCTGCCTCACGACGGTAATGTTCGGCCAGCATGAAGGGTCCGGTGCCAGCGGGGAGTGCGGCGAGCAAAGTCGCGCTTTGTGCCAGATGCGGCGGCAGTTTAAACACATAGACTGCAAGCAGCCATGTGGCGAGCGGCATGACGATGAGCTTGACCGAGACAAGAAAAGCGATGGCATTGATGCTTTCCCGCTCGATCTTTCGGGGCTGGGCAAGGAAAAGCCCAAGCGCAACCAGCGCGCAAGGAGAGGCAGCGCCGCCCAACATCTTCAGGAAAGTTTCGGCAGGTGCAGGAATGGTAAAGCCAGTTACAGGCACCAGCATTCCGAGGAATGGTGCTACGAGCAGCGGATTGCGGATCAGCGAACGCGTAACCTTCCACACTAGATGCAGCGGCTTCTTCTCTGTTTGCAGGCCGATCTCGATCAGGACAATGGCGAAAGCGAAGGTCACACAAACGGTGATGATGATGGTGATCGTAGTTGCAGCGAGTACGCCTGAACCAAATGCAATCATCGAAAGCGGAATGCCCATATAGCCCGTATTGGGATAGGCTGCATTAAGGCCATCGATGGCGCTGTCTGCGAGCGGCTGCTTGCCGCGCAGGCGGATAATGAAGGGCAGGGCAAAGGCGATGGCGCTGCTGAGCAGAAACACGGCGATAAAGCCCGGTTGCCAAAGTTCGCTGCCATGCGTGTTGGCCATGATGTCGAATAGCAGGGCCGGCAATGCGAGATAGACGACAAAGCGATTGAGTTCCGCAATTGCATGTGGGCCCAATATTTTCAGCTTGAACGCAAGCCAACCTGAGAAAATCAGGGCGAATACGGGCAGGACGACGATCAGAGTCGAGAGCATGGCGGGATCACTTGCAACGATAGAGTGGTTCCCGCTTTTGCTGGAAATACTCTAGAACTAAAAAGGCGCGGGGTTATCCGCGCCTTGGATTCATTCAGAGTCAGAGCTTTTCAAGCAGCTCTGGAGTTGGCCAGGAATCAGCTGGCATTCCAAGACGCAGCTGTTCGGTGCGGACTGCATCGCGGGTCAATACGCCGAAGACACCATCAATCTTGCCCATATCATAGCCACGAGCCTGAAGCTTGTTCTGCAGTTCCTTCATCTGTTCCTGCGTCAAGCCCTGATCAGGGTTGCCCGGATTGAAGGCTGGAGCACCTGCAAGGCGAGTGGCAAAATAAGCAGCCGTGGTCGCGTAAACAATCGACTTGTTCCACTCCACGAAAACATCGAAGTTTGCATAAGACAGGAATGCTGGTCCCTTGCGGCCCAACGGCAGTAGGAGTGATGCATCGCCATCATCAGGGCCAAGCGGTCCCTTGAGACCCACGACACCCTGTTCAGCCCACCATGAATGCGGCTTGCGATTGGTGCGGATGGATTCTTCCCACGGCAGGTCTTTGGTGATGCGTACTTCTTCGAGCCAAGGCTCGCCGCGTTTCCAGCCGAGTTCGGAAATCATGCGGCCTGCCGTCATCATCGCATCAGGCACACTGTTCTTGAGGTCGACCTTGCCGTCGCCGTCGCCGTCAACGCCGCGCTCAAGATAATCCTTCGGCAGAAGCTGCATCATGCCGATTTCGCCAGCCCATGCACCTGTCGTTGCCGCATCGACAACACCGGTATCAAAAAGCTTGAGAAGGGCGATCAACTGAGGACGGAAGAGCTCTGGGCGGCGGCAGTCGTAGGAAAGCGTCACAAGCGCGTTCAGCGTGTCGAAATCACCCTGAATGGCGCCGTAATCGGTTTCAAGCCCCCAGAAGGCTGCAAGAACCGGACCCGGCACGCCGTAAGTGTCTTCGACCTTCTTGAACACATCGGCATATTTGACGAGGTTGCTCTGGCCGTTCTTCAGGCGCGCTTCAGAAATCAAGCGCTTGGAGAATTCGGTGAATGTCAGGTTGAAGACCGTCTGTTTGCGGTCGCGGTCGAGAACTTTTTGCTCGAGCATTGCCTTGTGCAGTTCGGCAATGCCCTTTTCACCCACGCCTGCTTCGCGTGCTTCCTTGGTCAGATTATCCATCCACTGACCGTAATCGATCTCGCATTCCGGCTTGGGCAGATTGGCCGCATTGGTTGCGGCATCCGGGCCCGGAGAGGCGAGCGCGGGAGAAATTGCAGTTGATGCCAGTAAAGCGGCAGCCATCACTGAAGCGATAAGTTTCATCGAGAGAACTCACAATTAAAAGAGAAAGAACTTCCCCATTTATTTCCAAAAGCTATTGCCTCATCACGTCATGGAAATGAAGCGAAACTTAGCGTGAGTTCTCATTTGATGCCGAGTTAACGGACCTTGTTGCTTTCCAGCCACTTTTTCCATGCACTGGCACTGCCGGCAAACACATTGATATCTGCGTCACCCTTGATGCCCGGAATGGTTCCCGTACCCGTATATTGCCAGAAGGTCCAAGGATGCGGCCCGTATTTTTCTGTAGGATGCCCAGCCGTGGATCGCAGCCAGAACGGATATTCACGCATCTGGTTGAGGTCGTTTTCATCAAAGAAGTCGACCGTTGTGTAGATGATCGGTCGTTTGCCATAGTGCTTTTCGACGGCATCAAGGAAAATCTTCATTTCCTTGCGCACCACGACCGCATTTGGCCTTAGCTTGCAGCTCGGCGAACTTGCGTTCCATTCCATATCGAGAACAGGAGGCAGTGCGTTCGGATCGCGCGGAACATTCTGAATGTACCAGCGTGCCTGTTCGATGGCTGGGCGGCAGAAGTAATAGAAGTGATAGGCGCTGCGCGGAATGCCAGCCTGCTTCGCGCCGTTCCAATGCTCGGTGAAACGGTCATCAAAGCGGTCGCCGCCTTCTGTTGCCTTGATGAAGGCGAACGAAATGCCGCTGCGGCGTACCGCATTCCAATCAACATCGACCTGATATTTTGAAACATCCGTACCATGGATTGGATAATGCCACGGTGTGCGGCCCGTCCATTCAAACGGTTTTCGATCACCGAACCGCGGTGCATTGACGGCTCCTGTCGGGCGCGCCATCTGCTGCATCGAATTGCCCGACTTTTTAACGTCGGCGAAGTCGTAGTCGACTGTGGTGCAGCCGGCTAGAAGTAACATGCCAAGGGCTAGAATGCTGCGGTTGGCCATACGGTTCATACAGTGGTCCCGGTGTCGCGAATCAATCTTAACAAGGGTTACGCGATCCCGATGCTGACGTCATCAGTCAGCGGGCAAAACTTTGCGGGAAATAGATTGTGTCGCACCAGTTGCGGCTTATTCGGCGCGGATGGTCGCGATCCATGCAAAGCCGCGATAGAGCACTTTGTGTCTTGATATGGCGCCTTGTTCCGCGGCCATGTGGTCTGCGACAGTGAAGAGATCACTACGAGGCGTCACATGGAACCAGCGAAGCCAGGTGAAAAGTGCTTTCTTAAACCAGTAGGGCAGACCTTGCTGATCTCCAAAGTCGACTATGTGAAGTTCGCCACCCGCTTTGAGGTGGCGAATGCTTTCCCGGATAACAGGTTGCCATTGCGGGATCATCGAAACGGCATAGGAAATGAAGATACGGTCGAAATCGCTTTGACCAAAAAGCGCTTCGGGGTTGAAATGCGTGGCGTCGGCGCGTTCGAGGCTGGTGCGCTCGGCAATCCCGGCCCGCTCAGCCGCACTGTGGGCCGTTTCCAGCATCTCCGCTGAAATATCGATGCCAAACAGTTTTGCGTCCGGGTAGGCTTGGGCGGTCTTGACGAGATTGCGGCCTGTGCCGCAACCGATTTCGAGAACATGGCCATTGGACGGAACATTGAGGCCAGCGATCATTGTATCGCGGCCAAGGAGATAATATTTGCGCGTTGCATCGTAAAAATGCCGTTGCCGCTTATAAACCCGGTCCATCAGGCTGGCATGATCGATGCCCTGAGCCCGTCCGCGACTGCCCAATGGATTAACGCCCATATCAAGCGTCCTTTAATGTGTAGAGGTGAAAGCCGCCATATATAGAAGAGCGGTCGCGATCATGTAGCGCGCGCGATTCATCTTCGCGGTAATCCCAATGGGCCAGGATTGACGGATCAACACGGCCCGGAAGCAGGCTTGGTTCTGCTGCCGTGCGGAAGATGACGCGGGCACCGGGCGCTGCTGTGCGTGTGATTTCGCTCCAGAGCGCGTTGAGCTGGCCGTCATTCATCCAGTCCTGTGCGTCGAGCAGAATATAGCGATCCACGGATGAGGCTGGCTTCTGTGCAAGGAACTCGGTGTAGTTGGCGTTTTGAACCGTCATGCGGTCCACGCGGGCGCGCACGGTTTCAAAATTGGCGCGAGAGAGATAGGGCGGCAGGGGGCCGGTTTCCTCATTGCCGCTATAGCCACGTCCGAAGGCCTGCCAGGCGAAATAATTTTCAGTCAGCGGAAAGGCGCAGGCGAGTTTTTCAAGGCGTGCACGAAGGACGAAAGCCATGTCGCCATTACCGGCGGTTGCCAGCGCATCATATTGCTGCGGCGGAATGCCAAGGCCAAACAACGATGATTTACGAGCGGTGGCCCAGCGTACCATGCGTTTTTCAAACAAGGGTGCGAGTGCTGTATCGAAGAATGTCCGCTGCTCTTCCATTGTGCGTGCCTTGAGAATGTCACGCGGGTCAATGCCATAAAGGCGGGCAACGCGGTGCCCCATGCCGATGAAGACACCCAGAAGGCCGTGACGATACAGATCACGCGAGAAGATTGAGATGCGCTGGCGGCCACTCAGTTTGCGTTTTTCCCAGTAGGCGCGGCTTTCTTGATCAAGATGCGGGCGGATAAAGCGCTGGTAGGCTGCGAGATTGGCCTTGTCATCAGCCTTACCATAGAAGCGATAAAAGGTGGCATAATCGGGCAGGTGCTTGAGTGCTGCGAGCTTCAGGCGATTGAACGCCACATGCGCACGGTTAAGATCGACGGCCTCGACGCGAGCCGGATCGGCGGTCAGGTAGGAAAGCGCGTTGCAGCCGCCTGACGCGATGGTCACGATACGATGGCCGGGCTGAATGGCGAGCGCAACCATGTCGACTTCCGGGTCTTCCCAGATTTGTGGATACACCAGCCCCTTAAACAACCAGGCAAAAAGACGCTCTGAAAAGCCCTGTCGTGAGAGCGCATGATTTTGTGTGACGGCGCGTTGAAGGATCGTTCCGTTGGCGTCTTGTCCTGTCATGCCATGCTCCCCGTTTATTGAGCGCATTCCGAATTCTGAATTGGTTCGGGCAAGATGCGCGAAGTTTTAAAGGCGAATCCGACCTTGCTTGCGCAAGTTAAACATCTGCCAGTGACAGGGGCGTGACGGCAGTTTTACGGGAAAATCATGGTTAAAACTTTGTTATTATGGCGTTTTGTTACGAGCAGTAAGACTATTTGAGAGAACCTTTCCGCATGCTCGCCGTTTTTTGTTGTGACGTTGGCATCGTCGTAAAGCATCGCCGGGGACTAAAGAGCGATGTGGCGACTGTCTTCGTAGGTGATTGATCGGATGAACCGATCAGACACGGAAAACCAAAGCAGCGTTGGCTAAATCCCCGCAGCGCTGATTTTTAGGGAAGGAGAGCCATTATGAAAAAGTTTCTGGTAAGTGCGGTAGCTGCCGTATCGTTCCTCGGACTTGCTGCCTGCAGCGACAATTCGAAAGATACGAATAGTGCGCCGTCCACCCCTGCGCCATCAGCGCCGGCAAATAACGATACAACAACGACTCCGTCGACCCCAGCACCGGCACCATCGACACCGGGCACGGGTACACCTCCTGCAAATTAAATTGCAGTTGGTTTATGTGAACCGCGATCAGTTCGCGGCTGAATGGCGGTCTGTTTTGCAGGCCGCCATTTTCCCCGAAAGGAGCAAAGTTGATGGATAACTCTGCAGTAGTCGTCAATAAAGACAGTATGACTGCGTTTTCCATGTTCAAACGCAGGCTTTCTTCGGTTATGGCTTTTGTTATGAGCCGTCATTTTTTGTTTTTGATTTCCGCTGTTGTTCTGGTTGCCCTTGCTGCTTGCGGCAAAGGAGAGGACGAGCAGGCTGCTGCTCCAGCTCAGCCAGAGCAAAACACATCTGCTCCAGCCCCATCCAGTGATACACAGGCTGGACCAGATTTAATGAAGGCTTTGCAGGATAATGCTGGCGTCATAACTCCCGAACAAAAGGCTGCAGCGATTGAGCGTGCGCGCACCAATGCCGAAGCTGCAGCCAAAGCTGTGGGTCAGAGCGTTGAGCAGGCACAGGCCGCAGGCGAAGCGGCGGCGAGTGCTGCACAGCAGTCGTTTGAGGCTCGTCAGGCCGCGCAATAATCGTCTTCACAGGCAGCGATATTTTTCTAAATTATTGTTTTTTCGTCGATTGCAACGGGTTGTTGTTTCCAGCCTTTACGGAATTATATAGAAACGATTCATGTCGATCTGGGTCCGCATCGGTGAGTTCGTCACCTCTGTAACGCTGAACGCTATTTCCAGCGTTATCGAAGCCGTGCGCACGGTTTTTGAGGGCGATGCAGATACGCGTCGTCGCGTTGCATTTTCCATTGCCATGATCGCGCTGTCTGCAAAAATGGCAAAAGCGGATGGTGTGGTGACGCAGGATGAGTTTCGGGCGTTCCAGAGCATTTTTTCAGTGCCGCCAGAAGAGCACGCCCATGTGGTTCGTCTCTATAATCTCGCTCAGCAGGATGTGGCGGGCTATGAAAGCTACGCGCGTCAGCTGGCAGGTCTTTGCCGCGAAGGCGACGATAATTGTCATCTGCTTGAAGATATTCTCGACGGTCTTTTTCATATCGCGACCGCTGACGGCTATGTGCATGACAAGGAAATGGCGTTCCTTGCGAGCGTTGCTGAGATTTTCGGTTATGACGAGGAAGGCTTCGAGCGCATCGCACTCCGCCATGTCAATCGCGGAGAGGGTGATCCTTATGCCATCCTCGGGCTTGTTCGCGGTGTGTCGTTTGAGGATGCGCGCAAGCGCTACCGTTCATTGGTGAAAGAGCACCATCCTGACCGGCTTGTTGCGGAAGGTCTTCCGCTGGAATTTATAAAGATCGCAAATACACGCCTTGCTGCCATCAATGCAGCCTGGGCAAGCGTAGAAAAACAATTGGAAGCCGCATGAGCAGCGCAGACGTATCAGAAGCAGAAATCCTGGCGACACTTGTTTTGGATAGGCCCGATTATCCAGCGGCCTCGATTGATGCGTCGCCGAATTTCGGCATTCGCAAGGACGGCAAGACACCAACCTATCTGATCCTGCATTATACGGGCCTCGCGACGGCTCAGGAGGCGGTTGATATTCTCAAGTCGCCTGAGATGGAAGTGTCGGCACATTATCTGGTTCATGAAGATGGCCGCGTAGTGCAGATGGTGTCGGAAAAGGCGCGCGCATGGCACGCAGGAAAGAGCTTCTGGAAGGGCGAGACCGATATCAATTCAGCATCAATTGGGATCGAAATCGTCAATCCGGGCAATCTCGAAAATTATCCGCCTTTTGCGGGCCGTCAGATTGAAGCAGTAATCGAGCTTTGCCGCAGCATATGTAGCCGATATGAAATCCGTCCCGAAAACGTACTCGCGCATTCGGACATCGCACCAGAGCGTAAAACAGATCCGGGGCACAACTTCCCGTGGAAGAAGCTTCATGCCGCAGGGATTGGTCATCTTATCGAACCCACTGCTGTCCGGGGCGGACGCTTTCTCGCGCGTGGCGAGCAAGGGCAACCGGTCGAAGCTTTGCAGTCCATGCTGGCACTTTACGGATATAAAATCGAGATCAACGGTGTGTTCGATGAGGCTACCGAGACCGTAATTAAGGCGTTTCAGCGGCATTTTCGGACACAAAATGTGGACGGTGTAGCGGACGTATCTACTATAGATACCCTCTACAGGCTTATTTTTTCCCTACAAAATGTTACCGCATGAGCATGAGATTTCATGCTTATGCGTGATAGCTTGAGGTTTCATATTTCTGTAGTAATTTCATTAAATTAGAACGATTACACCTTTTGGCGATGGTATTTTTCCACCATGGCGCGTATCACGAAATGTGACAGTCTTTATTACAACCTGTAAGACTAATTTACTTCCCCAACCAATCTTCGGCTGCATTTCCCCAGCAAATGATCTGGCATTCCCAGCGGCGACGGGCGGGTTTTGGCCAGTCATGCGGGATCATAATTCAAACGGCTCTGCTGCCCCCAAGACCAGCAAAGCCCCATAAAAAACGATCCAAGACGGTAGGTTATGAAAGTAAAATTTGTTGTTGTATGCGCCCTGATTGGCGCCATGAGTTCTTTTGGCCTTAATTCTGCAATGAGTGCGCCAGTCAACGAACCAACCAATCTGGCAGATCTTCTGAAGGCTCGCGCCCAGAACAAGGCTGCTGAAACCAACAAGTCTGAACAGTCATCACGCTCAGCCCAGACAGAACGCAAGCAAACCGCGAAGAAGGCTTCGGTCATCACAAAGCGTGCCGCACCAACGGCAAAGAGCGCGAAGCGGTCCAAGTCTCGCGGTGAGACGTCAAAGTCCGTGAAGAGCGGTACCGGCTACTCCCAGATTATCAATCGCTATGCAGCGACCTACGGTGTGCCTTCGTCGCTCGCCCATGCGGTTGTTCGTCACGAAAGCAATTTCCAGCCAAATGTTCGCGGCAAGGCTGGTGAAATCGGTCTGATGCAGATCAAGCTCTCGACGGCTCGTGGCCTCGGTTATACCGGTTCTGCAAAGGGCCTCTATGAGCCTTCGACCAACATCCAGTTTGGCATGAAGTATCTTGCAATGGCACAGAAGCTCGGCGGCGGCAGCACCTGCGGCACGATCCTCAAGTACAATGCCGGTCATGGTGCAAAGCGCATGAACCCAACCTCTGCAAAATATTGCAGCTCGGTTAAGGCCTACATGGCTGGCCTTTAATATTTGTTCTGACGCCTATCCTGAAAGTCGTTTAGCCCTTTTCGGGATAGGCTCTGAATTTATGTTGTCGGTTGCGTAGAGTTCCAAACCGATGATGTAAACGAAAAGCCGGTAGCGGTTTCGCTGCCGGCTTTTCTGTTTTGCATAGATTTTTTCGAAACCCGGTTCCCACTTGGCATGATCGTGCTATATACGCGCCCGTCAGTCGGTCGGGCAGCCGCGCTTGTCATATGCCGAAAGGCGGCAGGTGAGGAAAGTCCGGGCTCCATGGAAACACGATGCCGGGTAACGCCCGGCGGGGGCGACCCCAGGGACAGTGCCACAGAGAGTAGACCGCCCCGTCTTCCGTACCACTTGGTCAAGCGGCAGGGATGACGGGGTAAGGGTGAAAGGGTGGGGTAAGAGCCCACCGCGCCGGTGGCAACACAGGCGGCACGGTAAACCCCATTGGGAGCAAAACCGAATAGGGACGGCGCGCCGGTTCGCAAGAACCGGCAATCAGTTTCCGGATCAGCCGTCCGGGTGGGTTGCAAGAGGCGGGTGGCGACATCCGTCCCAGATGAATGGCTGCCACGTTGGACGCAAGTCCGGCCATACAGAACCCGGCTTACAGACCGACTGACACTTTATCCTTCCCCATTTCTGTTTGATCGCAGGAAACGGATAGTTGTGTTTTTGTTGCACATCTATTGCGGAACTTCCCAATCAAGGAGGTTTCCATGTCGAGCTTAAAAGATAAGGTCGCAATCATTATCGGTGCGTCGTCGGGAATAGGGCGGGCTACGGCAATGCTGTTTGCCGCGCAAGGTGCAGCTATCGTTCTAAATGCCCGCAATGAGGCGGGGTTGGTGCCAGTAGCGCAAGCTATCAAAGAGCTTGGCGGAGAAGCACATTATGTTGCTGGCGACGCCTCACGAGCTGAAACACATGAGAAACTCATAGCCGTTGCGCAAAGTGAGTTCGGTCGTCTTGATATTGCTTTTAACAATGCTGGTACTGTCGGCCCCATCGGACCGATGACAGAAGCAAGCCTTGATGATTGGAACAAGGTGATTGCCGGAAATCTGACATCGGCATTTCTCGGCGCGAAATCGCAGATACCATTCATGCTCAAGTCCGGCGGCGGTTCGATCATTTTTACATCGACCTTTGTTGGCACCAGTGTCGGCATTCCTGGAATGTCACTCTATGGTGCCGCAAAGGCTGGGTTGATGGGATTGGTGAAGGGCATCACCGCAGATTATGGCGCGCAAGGCATCAGAGCCAACGCGCTTTTGCCGGGCGGTGTCGATACGCCGATGGCAGGCAGTGATACGCAGAAAGAGTGGGCGGCGGGCCTTCATGCAATGAAACGGATTGCGCAGCCCGAAGAAATTGCTCAGGCGGCACTGTTTCTTGCAGGGCCAATGGCGAGCTTTGTTTCCGGTTCAGCGCTTTATGCTGACGGTGGCAATTCAGCGGTCAAGTAAAAAAGCAGCGGCTTTCCGGGTTGGAAAGCCGCTGTGCCGTCTCAAATCGGTACGCCTGTGAAGAAGTCGTAGATGAGTTTCATGTTCAACACGACGATGATGGCAGCGGTAACTGCCGCAAGGATTGTTACCCAGCGCGGCGCCACCAGCGCGCCCATCTTTTTCTTTTCTGCTGTGAACATCACGAGCGGGATAATGGCAAAGGGCAGCTGAAGACTGAGCACCACCTGCGACAGGATCAGAAGTTCCGTCGTGCCCTGCGAGCCGTACATGATCGTCACTATAGCTGCTGGCACGATAGCGACGAAGCGGGTGATTGCGCGACGCAACCAGGGCTTCAGTTTGATATCGATAAAGCCTTCCATCACGATCTGACCAGCCATGGTCGCCGTGATGGTCGAATTAAGCCCGCAGCATAGCAGCGCAATTGCAAACAGTGTTGGCGCCAGAGCGGAACCGAGCAACGGGTTGAGCAAGGCATGGGCTTTGTCGAGATCTTCGACGGTGGTATTGCCTGTCGCATTGAAGCTTGCTGCGGCCAAAATCAGGATCGATGCATTGACCAGCAGTGCGAAGGTAAGGGCAATCGTCGAGTCGAGTGTTGCAAAGCGTATTGCTTCGCGCTTTTCCGGCAAAGTATGCCCGTAATCGCGTGTCTGAATGATGCCGGAATGCAGATAGAGGTTATGCGGCATCACGGTCGCACCAATAATGCCCAATGCTATATAGAGCATATCCGGATTGCGGATGATTTCTGTGGTTGGCGCAAAGCCGCGGATCACTTCGCCCCACTTGGGTTCAGCCATCAAAATCTGGATCAGGAAGCAGAGCGCAATGACGCCGAGCAGCGTGATGATGAGCGCTTCGACCCGACGAAAGCCCTTGTTCTGGAGATAGAGAACAAGAAGCACGTCTGCGGCGGTAATGATGACGCCGATTTCCAGCGGAATGCCGAAAAGCAGATTGAGACCGATTGCCGTGCCGATAACCTCGGCAAGATCGGTGGCGCAGATGGCAAGTTCTGCCAAAAACCACAAAGGCCAGGCGAGAAAGCGTGGATAGGCATCGCGGCAGGCTTGAGCGAGATCGCGACCGGTTGCAACCGCAAGCCGGGTGCATAGTGCTTGCAGAAGTACTGCCATGAGATTTGAAATCAACACGACCGACAGCAGCATATAGCCGAAGCGGGAGCCACCTGCGAGCGAGGTGGCCCAGTTGCCGGGGTCCATATAGCCTACGGCGACAAGATAACCGGGGCCAAAGAAAGCCATTGCGCGGCGAAGTTTTGAACCGGATCGGTTTACCCGGATAGACCGGTGTACATCGGACATCGAGGCTTCGCCCCGATCACGACGCCAACCTTCAAATGTAACGTCTTGCGGAGCGGGGGGCGTACTTCCCCGCGGAGCCATCTTAAATGCCATGCGTTAAGCTTTCAAAATGCAATTGCGAATTATTTGCAATTAATAACGCCAGCATGGCTTGCCGTCAACGGCAGCAAATGGGGGCTTTTTTCATATCTATGTGATCGTTGGATCTGGTTATTGGAAGAATTGACTGCCGGTTGAGCGCGCAGTTTTCGGTCGTTGGACAAGCTGAAATCATGCCAGAAAAACTTTTGTATAAGCCCTGGTTTTCTGTATGGGCGTTGCAAAGGATAACGGTTCATTAAGCTTAATATCCGATAACTGTTTGAACGAATCCGCCAAATCGAAGCTCGTCTACAATTGGCCGGAATCCATACAGAAAACACAGGATAGCGGGACTTGATCCCGGGAAAGGATCGGGATGATGGCTAGCCTCGGCGGAGACCAATCTCAAGCCGAAGGGGCTCAGGTCCGTCACGTTCCGGTGCTTATTTCCGAAGTGATTGATGCCCTGAAACCCGAAACCGGCAAAGTAATCGTCGATGGCACATTCGGTGCGGGCGGTTATACCCGACGTATTCTGGAGCAGGGCGCAAGCGTAATCGCTATTGATCGCGACCCGACTGCCATTGCAGCCGGTCGTGTCATGGAAAAGCAGTTCGAAGGCAGGCTCAATCTGGTTGAAAGCCGGTTTTCGGCGCTGGATGAAGCTGTTGAAACAGTCGAGGGAGAAGGCGCGAAGGTGGATGGCGTTGTGCTCGATATCGGTGTCTCGTCGATGCAGATCGATGAAGCCGAGCGTGGCTTTTCCTTCCAGAAGGATGGGCCGCTCGACATGCGCATGTCACGCAACGGTCCAAGCGCTGCCGATGTGGTTAACCGCCTGAAGATGGGCGATCTTGCACGCATCTTTAATTTTCTCGGCGAAGAGCGTCATGCAGGTCGCATCGCGCGCATGATTGAAAAGCGTCGCGAAACACAGCCTTTCACGCGCACACTTGATCTAGCCAATGCGATTGAATCGCTGGTCGGCCGTAATCCAAAAGTGCCTATTCATCCTGCAACGCGCGTGTTTCAGGCGTTGCGCATCTATGTGAATGATGAGCTTGGCGAACTGGCGCGAGCATTGCTTGCAGCCGAACGTATTCTGAAGCCCGGTGGTCGCCTTGTTGTCGTGACCTTCCATTCGCTCGAAGATCGTATGGTCAAGCGCTACTTTGCTGATCGTGCCGGTGGTAGCGCTGGATCGCGGCATTTGCCGGAAACGCATGTGCGCCTTCCAAGCTTTACGGCTGCGGTAAAAGGGGCTGTTGGACCGAGCGCCGAAGAAGAAGAGCGCAATCCTCGTGCTCGCTCTGCAAAACTGCGTGCGGGACTGAGGACTGAAAATCCGCCTCTAGAAGATGATCTTTCACTTTTCGGGCTGCCAAAGCTGCCTGAAACGTATGAACTGGCCCGGAGTTGAACGAGTGCTGCGTACTTTTGAACTCATCATGATAGCGGCGATGCTGGTGGCAGCAACGATCACCTATACCATCAAATATGATGCGGAAAGGCAGATCGCTGTTATTGCCAAACTCAAGCGTCAGATCGATTCCGAGAAGGATACGATTACGCTGTTGCGCGCGGATTGGGCATTGATGACGCAGCCAGGTCGTCTGCAGAGTCTCGTTGGCGTTTACGCGGAAGAGCTGAAGCTCCAGCCAATTGAAGCAGAGCAGCTTGCTATGGGCGTGGAAGACATTCCAGAGCGTCAGCTGGATGATATTCAGAAACTTATCTCAGGTAGCGATGAACTGGTGGCAAGTGGCGTTCTGGAGCCAGACGCGACAACCACTGGCAGCATCAAGAAGAATGGAGCGAGGCACTAATCATGCGGCTGAAGCTCGGATTTTCCAAGAAGAACAAACAGAACACCAATGACGGCTTTGAGCCGGCTGGCAATGAAAAGCTGGCCGGCAATATGGCTTTTGTCGGCTCGCGTAAAAAGCACGGCAATCGCGCACGCAATCGTCTTTGGATGGCCATTGCCTGCTTCGTCGGCATTTATGGCGTGATCGGCGGTAAGCTGGTCTATTTCGGTGTGATTGGCGGCGAGGGTGATGACTCTGGCGGCCCTGCCGTACATCAGCTCGCATCGCGCCCGGACATTCTGGATCGCAATGGTGAAATCCTTGCGACTGATATCAAGACCGCTTCGCTGTTTGCCGAGCCACGCAAGATCGTCGATCCGGATGAAACAATCGAACTTCTCTCAACCGTTATTCCCGATCTCGACTGGGAAGCGACCTATCGCCGTCTGAAAAGTGGAGCAGGCTTCGTCTGGGTGAAGCGCGGTCTGACGCCACGTCAGCAGAGCCAGATTATGGCTCTGGGTGTGCCCGGTATCGGCTTCCGTACGGAAAAGCGTCGCTTTTATCCGGGTGGTCCAACCGCTTCGCATATTCTTGGTCTCGTTAATGTCGACAATCAGGGCATTGCGGGTATGGAAAAATATATCGACAGTCAGGGACTGAGCGATCTTCGCGCTGTCGGTATGGCAACCGGGCAATCGCTTGAGCCGATCAAGCTCTCGATCGATATCCGCGTGCAGCACATCATGCGCGACGTTCTCGTCAAGGCGATGGAACGTTATCGCGCGATTGCTGCGGGTGCCGTGGTTCTCAACGTGAAGACCGGCGAAGTCATTGCTATGGCTTCGGTGCCGGATTTTGATCCGAACAATCCGGTTAACGCGCTCGATAAGGATCGCTTGAACCGCATGTCGGCGGGTACCTACGAAATGGGCTCGACAATCAAGAGCTTCACTACAGCAATGGCGCTAGATTCGGGCAAGTTTAATCTCAATTCGAGGATCGATGCGTCGCGTCCGCTGGTTATCGGTCGTCAGACAATCCGCGACTTCCACGGCAAAGGCCGCGTGTTGACGCTGCCTGAAGTCTTTATCTTCTCGTCCAACATTGGTTCGGGTCATGAAGCCAACGTTGTCGGCATTGAAGGTCATCGTGCGTTCCTGAAGAAAATGGGTCTTCTTGACCGTATGCAGACTGAGCTGCCTGAAGTGGCGCGCCCGGTCGAGCCGCGCGTCTGGAAGAAGGTTCACTCAATGACCATTTCGTTCGGACACGGCATGATGACCACGCCGCTGCAGACCGCTGTTGGTGCAGCAGCTTTGATGAATGGCGGCAAGCTGATTGAGCCGACATTCCTTACACGCACGCAGGCTCAGGCCGATCAGGTGGCGCAGCAGGTTATTCATCCGCAGGTGTCAGCGGACATGCGTTATCTTTATCGCCTGAACTCAACCGCGCCAGGCGGTTCGGGTAAACGTGCAACGGTTCAGGGCTATCGTGTCGGCGGCAAGACGGGTACGGCTGAAAAGGTCGTGCATGGCCGCTATTCGAAGGATGTGCGCTTCAATGCATTCCTCGCATCCTTCCCGATGGACGATCCTACCTATGTCGTTCTGACTATTATTGACGAGCCTAAGCCGGAAGAAGGCAAGTACAGCGCGACCGCTGGTCTTAATGCTGCGCCAATGGTTGCCGATATTATTAGGCGCTCAGCCTCATTTTTGGGGGTTAAGCCCGATTTTAAACAGGAATTTGCGCCAGCAGCATCAGAGATCGCTTCTGCTGATTCGATAAACGACTGATTTGTGTAGTTGTAGCGGGAAGCGGAAACTGCACCACTGAACCTGGATTTGGTATGACCATGAAGCTGAAGGAAATTACACTCTTTAAGGAACTGGCCTCCGGCGCTGCGAGCGAAGTGGACATTGTTGGTGTCACCTCAGATTCTCGTAAAGTCGAGCGCGGCTTCCTTTTTGCGGCTCTCAAAGGTGTAAAAGCGGATGGCTCCGCCTATGCAGTCGATGCCGTCAAGCGTGGTGCTGTTGCCGTTATCGCTGGCAAGAATGCAGCCATTGAAAACCTCGGTGTGCCTGTTCTGCATGTTGAAGATCCACGTCATGCATTGGCCGTTGCGAGCGCTCAATTTTATGGCAAGCAGCCTGAAGTCATGGTTGCCGTGACGGGTACCAGCGGCAAGACTTCTGTTGCTTCGTTTACCCGACAGATTTGGGCTTATGCGGGTTTTCCTGCGGCCAATATCGGAACGACAGGCGTTTTCTCGCCAACCCGCAGTGATTATAATTCGCTGACAACACCTGATCCGGTTGAACTGCATCGCGTGCTCGCAGAGCTTGCCGATGAAGGTGTGACCCATGCCGCGATGGAAGCCTCGTCCCATGGTCTTGATCAGCGTCGTCTCGATGGTGTGAAGCTTGCTGCTGGCGCGTTCACCAATCTCGGTCGCGATCACATGGATTATCATGCGACGATCGAAGAATATCTGCACGCCAAGATGCGCCTGTTCGATACGCTGCTTCCAAAAGGTGCACCTGCAATCATTTTTGCGGATGACCAGTTCTCGCCACAGGCGATTGAAGCTGCAAAAGCCGCTGGTTGCGATGTGAAGACTGTTGGTCGCAAAGGCGATTTCATTACCATCAAACGCGTCGAGCATGAACGTTTCCGCCAGCACATTGAAGTGCGCATTGCTGACGAAATCTTTGAAGTCGAACTGCCGCTGGCCGGTGACTTTCAGGTTGCCAATGCGCTTGTGTCGGCAGGTCTTGCGATGGTTACGGGTGTTCCGGCTGCGGCTGCCATGCGTGCGCTTGAGCGCCTCAAGGGTGCGCCGGGCCGTCTTGATCTGGTTGGAGCCACGGAAGAGGGCGCTCCGGCCTATGTGGACTACGCACATAAGCCGGAAGCACTTGAAAACGTTCTTACTTCCGTGCGTCCATTTACAACTGGACGCGTGATCGTGGTGTTTGGCTGTGGCGGCGACCGTGACAAGGGCAAGCGCCCGATCATGGGTGAAATTGCTGCACGTCTCGCCGATGTTGCCATTGTAACCGACGACAATCCACGTTCGGAAGTGCCCGCACAAATCCGTTCGGAAATCATGGCTGCGGCCCCCGGTGCGACCGAAATCGGCGACCGGCGCGAGGCAATCTTCACTGCAGTTTCCATGATGATGCCCGGTGACACACTGGTGGTTGCGGGTAAGGGACACGAAGAAGGCCAGATCGTCGGCGACATCACGCTGCCGTTCTCGGATCATACGGAAGTGGCGGCTGCACTGGCAGCACGCCTTGAGGAGCATAAGGGATGAGTGACTGGCTTTGGACATCTGCCGATATGGTGGAGGCCATGGAAGGCCGGCCTTTCGGTACGTTGCCTGCGGGTATCACCGGGATTTCTATCGATAGCCGTACGCTGAAAGAGGGCGAAGCTTTCTTTGCAATCAAAGGCGAATTGTTTGATGGACATGATTTTGCAACGGCTGCCATGGCAGCTGGTGCTGGTCTTCTGGTCGTCAACGAATCCCGTCTTCCGGCTCTCGGTAATCTCAAGGTTCCGATGATCGTGGTTGAAGACGTGCTTGAAGCCTTGATCAAGCTCGGTATTGCCTCGCGTGATCGTTCCAAAGCTCAGATCATTGCTGTTACCGGTTCTGTCGGTAAAACGACGACCAAGGAAGCGCTGCGTCATGTGCTGGCCGATTCAGGCAAGGTTCATGCATCGGTTGCGTCGTTTAACAATCATTGGGGCGTGCCGCTGACACTCGCCCGTATGCCAGCTGATACCGATTATGGTGTGTTTGAAATTGGCATGAACCACCACGACGAAATCCGACCGCTGGTTAAGATGGTTCGCCCGCATGTGGCCCTCATAACGTTGATCGCACCGGCACATCTTGGTCACTTTGCAAATCTCGAAGAAATCGCAGTGGCAAAAGCCGAGATTTTTGAAGGTGTTGTGCCGGGTGGTTATGCGCTTCTCAATCGCGACGACAAGCGTTTCAAGCAGCTTGAAGAGCTTGCCGAAAAGGCAGGCGTCGAGCATATCGTCACCTTCGGCGAAAATGCCCGTTCCGAATATCGCCTGCGTGAAGTGAAGATGCATCCGACCTGCTCATGCATGACGGTGAAGATCGGTAACGAAGAAGCTGTTGTAAAAGTCGGCATGCCGGGACGCCATATCGTGCAAAATATGCTTGCTGTACTTGGCGCGGCCCATCTCGTTGGTGCAGATATGGCAAAGGTTGCCATTGCGATGGCAACTTTGACTGCTGAAGGCGGACGCGGCGCGCGTCATGTTCTGGAGCATCCGGATGGTGGTTCCTTCACGCTGATCGATGAAAGCTACAATGCAAACCCGACCTCGATGCGTGCATCGCTGTCGCTGCTTCATGCAACACCGCCTGAAGGCCCGCGTGGTCGTCGCATCGCAATTCTGGGCGATATGCTGGAGCTTGGCCGTCAGTCTGGAAAGCTTCATGCCGATCTTGCACGCCCCATCGTCGATGCGGAAGTGAACGTGCTTTATATCGGCGGACGCGAAATGTCGGTGCTCAAAAATGCCTTGCCGGTTGAAATTAGCGTCGAATACAGGCAGAGCACCGATGAATTGTTGCCGCTGGTGACGAAGGCTGTGCGTCCCGGCGATGTTGTCATGGTGAAGTCATCCAAGGGGATTGGCTTTTCCAAGATCGTCAAGGCGCTTACCAATCAGTTTCCGCCAGTGGTGCCTGCCGAGTAGCAGTTTTTGAGGGATTTTTCTCAGCATGTTGATGCTTCTTTCAATCTTCGCCGAGCATGTGACACCGTTTAACGTGTTCCGCTACATCACGTTCCGCACTGGCGGGGCGATGATTACCTCGGCGTTGATCGTGTTCTTGTTCGGCCCTGCGATCATCAATTCGCTGCGCGCGCGACAGGGAAAAGGTCAGCCGATCCGTGCTGATGGCCCTCAGACCCACTTCAAGAAAGCTGGTACGCCCACCATGGGCGGCCTGATGATTATGACCGGTATTCTGGTCTCCTGCTTCTTCTGGGCCAATCTCGCCAGCGTCTATGTCTGGGTCGTGCTGATGGTCACAGTTGGTTTTGGTGCAATCGGCTTTTACGACGACTATCTCAAGGTCACGAAACAGTCGGATAAAGGCTTTTCCGGTAAATCGCGTCTGGGCATCGAGTTTCTGATTGCGGCGATTGCAGCCTTCATCATCATGCGGGCAGGACAGGAGCCGTTCTCCTCATCGCTGACGTTCCCGTTCGTAAAGCAGTTTGTTCTGAACCTCGGCTGGTTCTTCATTCCATTGGCAGCCTTCGTCATGGTTGGCGCAGGCAATGCGGTGAACCTGACTGACGGTCTTGATGGTCTTGCGATTGTGCCTGTGATGGTTGCTGCGGCCTCTTTCGGCTTCATCGCCTACCTTTCGGGTAATGCGATCTTTGCCGATTACCTGCAAATCCATTTTGTTCCAGGCACGGGCGAACTGGCCGTTGTACTGGGCGCTGTTATCGGCGCAGGTCTTGGCTTCCTCTGGTTCAATGCACCGCCTGCTGCAATCTTCATGGGTGACACTGGTTCGCTGGCGCTCGGCGGGATGCTCGGCACGGTTGCTGTTGCAACCAAGCACGAAATCGTTCTTGCCATCATCGGTGGTTTGTTTGTGGTTGAAGCACTCTCGGTCATCATTCAGGTTGGTTCGTTCAAACTCACCGGCAAGCGCGTCTTCCTGATGGCACCAATTCATCATCATTTTGAAAAGAAAGGCTGGACGGAGAGCCAGGTCGTGATCCGTTTCTGGATCGTGGCAATTATCCTCGCCATGATCGGCCTTTCCACATTGAAGCTCAGATAACAGGCACGCAGAATGATCCCGATCACCGCCCTTAAAGATAAGACTGTAGCCCTCTTCGGACTGGGTGGGTCGGGCATCGCTACCGCCAAGGCCATTGTGGCGGGTGGAGCGAAGATCATTGCCTGGGATGATAATCCCGACAGTGTTGCCCGCGCACAGAGTGCGGGTATAGCGACTGGTGATTTGAGGCAAGCGGACTGGTCGCAGTTCGCTGCCTTTGTGCTTTCGCCCGGCGTACCGCTGACGCATCCCAAGCCACACTGGACAGTTGATCTCGCTCATGCTGCCGGTGTCGAGATTATCGGCGATGTTGAACTTTTCGTGCGTGAACGCAATCATATTGCGCCGGATTGTCCGTTTATCGCCATCACCGGCACGAACGGCAAATCCACCACGACCGCGCTGATTGCGCATATCATCAAGGCTTCGGGCCGCGACATGCAGCTCGGCGGCAATATCGGCACGGCGATCCTTACATTGGAAGCGCCCGCACCGGATCGTTTCTATGTGGTCGAGTGCTCGTCCTACCAGATTGATCTGGCACCGTCGCTCAATCCTACTGCTGGTATTCTTCTCAATCTTACGCCTGATCATCTCGACCGCCATGGCTCCATGGAAAACTATGCTGCCATTAAGCAGCGGCTTGTTGAGAAAAGCGGTGTGGCAATCGTTGGTGTGGACGATGAATATTGCGGGAGCATTGCGGATCGTCTTGAAAACAAGGGCGTAAAAGTCGCACGTATTTCCAAGGATAAGCGCCTTGAGAACGGTGCATTCGCTGACGGTGCAAAGCTCTATTCGACATTGAGCGGCAAGGTTGAAGAACTCGCTTCACTGGAGGGAATTGGTTCGCTGCGCGGCGCGCATAATGCGCAGAACGCGTTGGCTGCAATCGTGGCCTGTTTGTCGGTCGGCCTTTCGATTGAAGAAATTCGTGCAGGTTTGAAAAGCTTCCCCGGTCTTGCGCATCGCATGGAACAGGTTGGTCATCGCGGCAAGGTTCTGTTCGTCAATGATTCCAAGGCAACCAATGCCGAAGCAACCGCGCCTGCGCTGTCGTCTTTTGCGAACCACATTTACTGGATCGCTGGCGGCGTGCCCAAGGCTGGTGGTATCAGCGCTTTATCGGAGTTTTTCCCGCGCATTACCAAAGCCTATCTGATTGGTGAAGCTGCGGCGCAGTTTGCTGCGACGCTGGGAGATGCGGTGACATTTGAGATTTCCGACACGCTGGCTGTTGCAGTTGAACATGCTGCACGCGATGCAGGCAATGATGCAGCAAGCGAACCTGTGGTTCTGCTTTCGCCAGCCTGTGCGAGCTTTGACCAGTTCCAGAATTTTGAAAAACGCGGCGATGCATTCCGCAACGCCGTGCTTGCGCTCCCAGGTATTGAGCCAATGAGAGGGGAAAGCTGATGGTAAGTCGCGTTGACCGTGGTGCTGTCGCCAATTGGTGGTGGACAATCGACCGTTACTTTCTGGCTGCATGTCTGGCCCTGATGGGGCTTGGTGTGCTGTTGTCCTTTGCTGCAAGCCCTGCCGTTGCGCAGCGCATTGGCCTTGATAGCTTCCATTTCGTGGAACGACAGACCTTCTTCATGATTCCGGCTGTTGCCGTGATGATCGGTGTCTCGTTCCTGTCGCCACGCCAGATCAGGCGTTTTGCGCTGATCCTGCTCTGCGCCTCGCTGTTTCTGATGGCAGCAGCACTTTTCGTCGGTATCGAGATCAAGGGTGCGCGCCGCTGGGTCAGTCTTGCAGGCATTTCCATTCAGCCTTCCGAGTTCATGAAGCCCGCTTTTGTGGTCATCTGCGCATGGCTTTTCTCCGAGCGCGAACGCGGCGGCGAGATGCCGGGCTATTTTCTGGCGATGATGCTGTTCTGTGTGACTGCTGGGCTGTTGATGCTGCAGCCAGACTTTGGTCAGACGATGCTCACCACCGGCACATGGGGCGCGATGTTCTTCCTCGCCGGTTTGCCGATGTTCTGGATTCTGGTTCTTGGCGGCATCGCCGTTGTCGGTGCGTTTGGTGCATACATGACGCTCGATCACGTTGCGGGCCGTGTTAACCGCTTCATGACCGGTGAAGGTGATACATTCCAGGTGGATGCAGGGCGCGAAGCCATTCTGCGTGGCGGCTGGTTCGGGCAGGGACCGGGTGAAGGCACCGTTAAGCGTATCATCCCGGATAGCCACACCGACTTTATCTTCTCGGTTGCCGCAGAAGAATATGGCATCATTCTGTGCATGATCATCATGGCGCTGTTCGCGTTTATCGTGATCCGCGGACTGTCGATTGCGCTGCGTGAGCGCGATGCTTTCACACGTCTCGCTGTGTCCGGCATCGTGATTCTGTTCGGCTTCCAGTCGATCATCAACATGGCGGTTAATCTGCATCTGATGCCTGCCAAGGGCATGACTCTGCCGTTTATCTCCTATGGCGGCTCTTCGCTTGTTGCTATTGCGATCACCATGGGCATCCTGCTGGCACTGACACGCCGTCGTCCGGAAGCGCGTATGACGCATACGGTCAGCATGGGCGAGCGCATTCCGGCTTTGTGAGGGGACTATGGGAAAAGGCGTAATTGTATTGGCCGCCGGGGGAACAGGCGGCCATCTGTTTCCAGCTGAAGCACTGGCGCACGAACTGAAGTCTCGCGGCTGGGATGTGCATCTGGCAACGGATGCACGCGCGCAGCGTTTTGCCGGTGCCTTTGCAGAAGACCATGTGCATGTGATCCGTTCAGCAACCATTGCAGGGCGCAATCCGATTGCGCTGGCACGCACATTGTGGTCGCTGTGGCAGGGTAATCTCGACAGCCGCAAACTATTTCGTCGTCTGAAACCGAAGCTGGTTGCTGGTTTCGGTGGCTACCCAACATTGCCGCCGCTTTATGCTGCGAGCAATATGGGTATCCCGACAATGGTGCATGAGCAGAACGCTGTCATGGGCCGTGCCAATAAGGGGCTGGCCGGACGCGTGAAAGCGATTGCTGGCGGGTTTCTGCCAGAAACAAGCGGTGCGTTCGCTGACAAGATTGTTGCGACCGGCAATCCGGTTCGCCCGCCAGTGCTTGCTGCTGCCAACACGCCTTATAGGCCGGCCAAAGAGGGTCAGCGTTTTCGCCTTCTGGTATTTGGTGGCAGTCAGGGCGCACAGTTTTTCTCAAATGCGATCCCAGAAGCAATTGCGCTTTTGCCCGAGAGCGAACGCGCAAGGCTGCTGATTACCCAGCAGGCGCGTAAAGAGGATGAGGCCACTGTTCGTGCCGCATATCAGAATCTGCGCGTTCCGGCTGATGTCGCGCCGTTCTTCAACGATATGCCAGCCCGTATTGCCGACGCGCATTTTGTGATTTCGCGTTCGGGAGCTTCTACCGTTTCAGAAATCGCAGCGATTGGCCGTCCGGCCATGCTGGTGCCGTTTCCACATGCGCTTGATCATGATCAGGCGGCGAATGCGGCGGCTCTTGCTGCGGCAGGCGGTTGTGATGTGGTTCGGCAGGCTGAACTAACGCCAGAACGACTGGCCAGCATCATTAGTGCAGCGATTAACGAGCCAGAAAGGCTTGAGCAACAGGCAAAAGCTGCGAAAAGCGTTGGGAAGCCTGATGCCGCGCAGTTGCTTGCCGATCTTGCAGAGGCTATTGCAGCAGGAAAATCAGTTCAGGAATTGAAAGAAGGAACTCGGCCATGAAAATGCCGCTCAACATCGGGCTTGTCCATTTTATCGGGATCGGCGGCATTGGCATGAGCGGTATCGCGGAAGTGCTGCACAATCTGGGCTATAAGGTTCAGGGTTCTGATCAGTCGGACAGTGCCAATGTGCAGCGTCTACGCGAGAAGGGCATTGAGGTCTTTGTCGGTCATAAGGCCGAGAATCTTGGCGACGCGGAAGTCATCGTCGTTTCGACTGCCATCAAGAAAACTAATCCGGAATTGGCTGCCGCCCGCGAAAAGCTTCTGCCGATTGTTCGCCGCGCTGAAATGCTGGCCGAGCTGATGCGCTTCCGTCGTGCGGTTGCTATCGGCGGCACACATGGCAAAACCACGACCACATCGATGGTTGCAGCTTTGCTTGATGCAGGTCATCTCGATCCCACCGTCATCAACGGCGGCATTATCAATGCTTATGGCACCAATGCTCGTATGGGCGATGGTGACTGGATGGTTGTTGAAGCCGATGAAAGCGATGGCACCTTCCTGAAACTGCCAGCCGATATTGCGGTTGTTACCAACATCGATCCTGAACATCTGGATCACTACGGCAATTTCGACAATGTACGTGCAGCTTTTGCGCAGTTTGTCGAGAACGTGCCGTTCTATGGCTTTGGCGTGATGTGTCTTGACCATCCTGAAGTGCAGGCTCTGGTAAGCCGCATCGAAGATCGTCGCATCATCACCTATGGTCAGAACCCGCAGGCGGATGTCCGCTTTGTTAATCATCGCATGGATGGCGCAACGAGCCTGTTTGACGTGCTGATCCGCTCACGCAAGGGCGATACGGTTGAGATCAAGGATCTCCGCTTGCCGATGCCGGGTAAGCACAATGTTTCAAACGCAACGGCAGCGATTGCAGTCGCAAATGAACTTGGCATAACAGCCGACGATATCCGTCGTGGTTTGGGTGCGTTCGGTGGGGTCAAGCGTCGCTTCACTCATACCGGCTCCTGGAATGGTGTCGAAATTTTCGATGACTACGGCCACCATCCGGTTGAAATTCGAGCTGTTCTGAAAGCAGCACGCGAAGCAACCAAAGGTCGAATAATCGGCATTGTTCAGCCGCACCGCTATACACGCCTTCACAGCCTGTTTGATGAGTTTGCAGCGTGCTTCAATGATGCCGACACGGTTATCGTAACACCGGTTTACACAGCTGGCGAAGACCCGATTGAAGGTGTGAACTCGGAAACGCTCGTGTCGCGCATCAAGACTGCTGGTCATCGCGATGCACGTTATGCAAGCGGCCCTGAAGCATTGGCGCCGTTGGTGGCTTCTATTGCAGAGCCTGGTGATTTCGTGGTTTGCCTCGGTGCAGGCAACATTACACAGTGGGCTTATGCATTGCCGAAAGAATTGGCTGATCAGGGTGCAAAGTAATGGAAAGCGGCGAAACTCTTCTCAAGAAGCTTGATGGCAGGCTTTCCGGTCTTCGCGGCCGGATGATGCCGGATACCGGCATGGACAAGATTACGTGGTTCCGTGCCGGTGGTCCTGCGCAGGTTCTGTTTCAGCCTGCTGATGAAGAAGATCTGTCGGAATTTCTGAAAGCTGTGCCGGAAGAGATTCCGCTTCTGGTTGTAGGTATCGGCTCCAATCTTCTGGTGCGTGACGGTGGCATTCCAGGTTTTGTTGTCAGGCTATCGGCGAAGGGTTTTGGCGAAGTCGAACGTGTTTCCGAAACCCAGCTCAGGGCAGGGACTGCGACGCCGGATAAGCGCGTGGCAGCGGCAGCACTTGAAGCGGGTCTGAGTGGCTTTCATTTCTACCACGGCATTCCCGGGGGCATTGGCGGCGCTCTGCGCATGAATGCCGGTGCCAACGGCGTTGAGACGCGTGAGCGTGTTGTGGAAGTGCGTGCGCTTGATCGCAAGGGTGAACTGCATGTCCTGTCCAATGCGGATATGGGTTATGCATATCGGCATTCCTCAGCGTCGCCTGATCTGATTTTTACCTCGGCTCTGTTCGAAGGTATTCCGGGCGACCGTGAAGAAATTCAGAAAGCCATGGACGAGGTGCAGAATCACCGTGAAACTGTTCAGCCTGTGCGCGAAAAAACCGGTGGCTCAACCTTCAAGAATCCTGAAGGCACATCTGCGTGGAAAGAAATCGACAAGGCGGGCTGTCGTGGCCTGCGTGTTGGTGGCGCGCAGATGTCTGAGATGCACTGCAATTTCATGATCAATACCGGAAATGCGACCGGCCATGACCTTGAAACGCTCGGCGAAACTGTTCGCGCTAAAGTTTATGAGAATTCAGGTATTCGCCTTCATTGGGAGATCAAGCGGCTTGGCTTGTTCCGCGAAGGGGAAGAAGTGAAAGAATTCTTGCAAAAAGTCTAATTTTAAGAAGCCCGGATTTCCTACTGAAATTCCGGGCTTTTTTGCGCTTGTTGAGCGCTCCGTAAGTTGCTCCCCTTTTGATAGGGGCTTGCCACGGAATCAACTCTCTGATTCTTTATGGTTAACCGTACAGTGATTTGATTCGTCAGGGTTTTCCTGACTTGGGTGTCTGCGGCTTGTGTCGCCGGACTATCCAGATTCTATTTTTGATTCGAGCGCAGGGGATGCGCAGAGGGGATGACTGACATGGCTGGACAGAAGGCTGGAAAGCATGTTGCCGTTTTGATGGGTGGCTTCTCATCGGAGCGTCCAGTTAGTCTCTCGTCCGGAACTGCCTGTGCGCAAACCCTTGAAGAGTGCGGCTATCGCGTGACGCGCATTGATGTTGATCGCAATGTCGCGAGTGTTCTTGCTGAGCTGAAGCCTGATGTGGCGTTCAATGCGCTGCACGGCCCGTTCGGCGAAGATGGTGCCATTCAGGGTGTACTCGAATATCTCCAGATCCCATACACGCATTCCGGTGTGCTGGCTTCAGCGCTTGCCATGGACAAGGATCGCGCCAAGAAGGTCGCGGCTGCGGCTGGTGTAGCTGTTGCGCCGTCGCTTCTGCTCAGCCGTTTCGAAATCGGCTCTGAGCATCCGATGAAGCCGCCTTACGTCGTCAAGCCGGTCCGTGAAGGTTCGAGCTTCGGTGTTGTAATCGTCAAGGAAGATCAGACTCACCCGCCACAAATCATCAGCTCTGCTGAATGGAATTATGGTGCCGAGGTTCTGGTCGAAAAATACATCGCTGGCCGCGAATTGACCTGCGCCGTGATGGGTGATCGCGCGATGGACGTCTGCGAGATCATTCCAGTGGGGCATCAGTTCTACGATTATGATTCAAAATATGTTGCAGGCGCATCAACTCACGTGTGTCCGGCAAAAATTTTACCAAATATTTACCAAAAAATACAAACAATGGCCCTTACGGCGCATCGGGCAATCGGGTGTCGGGGCGTAAGCAGATCAGACTTCCGTTTCGACGATCGTTTTTCCGAAGAAGGCGAAGTTATTTGGCTGGAAGTTAACACCCAGCCGGGAATGACTCCTACCTCGCTCGTACCTGATATCGCGAAGGCGGCAGGTATCTCTTTTGGTGAATTGTTGAGTTGGATGGTGGAGGACGCGTCTTGTTTGCGTTGAACGGCAGATCTCAGGAATATAGGCGTTCGGGCACGATGCGGGATGCATCGGGTGCAGCCTTTGTTCTGCCGCGCCTTCTGCGGAAGCCTTTCCGCTTTGCTGTCCGTATGTTTCAGGGCAATATCAATGTTCCGCGCTATGCTGGCACGATTGGTATGCTCGGATTTCTCGGTGCAACCGGCATCTACGGCATGGTGCTCGGTGGTCATTCCGAAAATATGATCAAGGCAACCGCTTCCACTTTTGGTTTTGCGATTGAAGACGTGAAGGTCGTTGGCAACAACGAAACGTCAGATATCGATATTCTCGGTCAGCTTGAGCTGGACGGCGAGACGTCACTGGTCGGCATGAGTGCTGAAGGTGCGCGTCAGGCTATCGCCAAGCTGCCTTGGGTTGAAAGTGCTGAAGTGCGTAAGGTTTATCCTGGTACGCTGCTGGTTTCTCTGGAAGAGCGCAAGGCATTTGCCGTCTGGCAGAATGGCCAGGAGCTCTCTTTGATTGATTCTGCAGGCGACACCATCGTCCCATTCCGTCCGGGCCGTTACAATGCTCTCCCGCTTGTTGTGGGTGAGGGTGCTGAAAAGCGCGTTAAGGGCTTCGTGGACGAGGTTGCGGCCTATCCGGCGCTTGCTGGCAAGGTTCGTGCCTATATCCGCGTTGCTGACCGCCGCTGGGACATTCTGCTGGAGAATGGCGTTCGTATTATGCTGCCGGAAGATGAGCCTATGAAGGCTCTCGCCGAAGTCGAGCGTCTGGATAGCGAAAAGCATCTTCTGTCCCGCGATATTGCTGCGGTCGATATGCGTCTTGATGATCGCGTCACGGTCCAGCTGACGGCAAGCGGCATGGAGCAGCGCCAGAAGTTCTTGGCTGATCGTAAAAAAGAATTAGCCCGCACGGGGAAGCGCGTATGAGTATTCTGGGCGGAAAAGGTTCATCACAGGTTGGAACTGCAGGGCGCAAGGTGCGCCTGCTCACAGTTCTGGACGTCGGTTCAAGCAAGGTCTCCTGCGTGATCGCACGTCTGCGTCCTCATGAAAGCGGCGTCTTGCTGCCAGGTCGCACGCACCGCATGGAAGTGCTGGGCATTGGCCATCAGCGTTCGCGTGGTGTGAAGTCTGGCGTCATCATTGATCTCGATGCGGCTGAACAGTCCATCCGTCTTGCGGTTGATGCTGCAGAGCGCATGGCTGGCCTGACTGTCGACAGCCTGATTGTTAATATTTCTGCTGGTCGCCTCAAGAGCGAAACCTTTACCGCGAGCGTCAACCTCGGCGGTCATGAAGTTGAGCAGACAGATATTCGCCGCGTACTGGCTGCAGGCGCCAAGCAGGCGCTTGCTGCTGAACGTCACCTCGTTCACTCGCTGCCGGTTGGCTACACGCTTGACGGTGAGCGCGGTATCCGCGATCCGCTTGGTATGCTGGGCGACAGTCTCGGCGTTGATATGCATGTGCTGACAGCTGATGCGGCTCCACTGCGCAATCTCGAGCTTTGCATCAATCGTTGTCATCTGTCGGTCGAAGCAATCGTCGCGACCCCTTATGCGAGCGGTCTCGCAGCTCTCGTTGGTGATGAAGCCGAAATGGGTGCGGCCTGCATCGATATGGGCGGCGGCACGACAACGATTTCTGTCTTCTCCGAAGGCAAGTTCATTCACGCTGATGCTGTTGCTATCGGTGGAACACATGTCACGATGGATGTGGCGCGCGGCTTCTCCACCCGTATGGAAGATGCTGAGCGTCTGAAGGTCATGTACGGTTCGGCGCTGCCAAGTGCAGCTGACGATCGTGATCTGATCTCGGTTCCGCCAATTGGCGATGACGAGCGTGATGTACCCAATCAATATCCGCGCTCAGTATTGACGCGGATCATCCGTGCACGCGTGGAAGAGACATTGGAACTGGTTCGCGACAGGCTGAACCAGTCGGGCCTCGGACATATCGTTGGCAAGCGCGTTGTTCTGACGGGTGGCGCAAGCCAGCTGCCGGGAATGCCAGAAGCTGCCAGACGGATTCTTGCAAGAAATGTGCGAATCGGGCGTCCTCTAGGAATAGCAGGACTGCCTGAGGCGGCTAAGGGTGCGGCTTTCTCCGCGACCGTTGGTCTTCTGATCTACCCTCAGGTGGCAGGTATTGAAGAACGGTCCGTGAAGGCAGCCTCCTCCGGTCTTATGACTGGTACGGGCGGGCGAATTCAACGTGTCAGCCAGTGGCTGAGAGAGAGTTTTTGAGTACACATTGAGTGATTTGATTGCGTGATGTGGGCGTAACCATCAGCGTAATAACCAATTAGCACCGCGGCGGCGAAGCGGTGAGAGGCTTAAGAGGAACGAGAACCATGACCATTAATCTGCAAAAGCCGGACATCACCGAGCTGAAGCCTCGCATCACCGTATTCGGTGTCGGCGGCGGCGGCGGCAATGCGGTAAACAATATGATCAATGCCGGTCTGCGCGGCGTGGATTTTGTCGTTGCAAACACTGACGCTCAGGCTCTGACCATGTCGAAGTCTGAACGCATGATCCAGCTTGGTGCTGCTGTCACCGAAGGTCTCGGCGCTGGCTCGCAGCCAGAAGTTGGCCGCGCAGCAGCTGAAGAATGCATCGACGAAATCGTCGATCACCTCAATGGCACGCATATGTGCTTCGTCACTGCCGGCATGGGCGGTGGTACCGGTACTGGTGCTGCTCCTGTTGTGGCACGCGCTGCACGCGAACGCGGTATCCTCACCGTTGGCGTCGTAACCAAGCCTTTCCACTTCGAAGGTGCTCGCCGCATGAAGACGGCTGAGCTTGGCATAGAAGAACTGCAGAAGAACGTCGATACGCTTATCGTCATTCCAAACCAGAACCTCTTCCGCATTGCCAACGACAAGACCACCTTCGCCGATGCATTCGCAATGGCTGACCAGGTGCTTTATTCGGGTGTTGCCTGCATCACCGATCTGATGGTCAAGGAAGGCCTCATCAACCTCGACTTTGCTGACGTTCGCTCGGTTATGCGCGAAATGGGCAAGGCCATGATGGGCACTGGCGAAGCTTCGGGTGAAGGCCGTGCAATGGCTGCTGCTGAAGCTGCGATTGCTAATCCGCTCCTCGACGAAACCTCGATGCGCGGTGCCAAGGGTCTCCTGATTTCGATCACCGGTGGTCGCGATATGACCCTGTTCGAAGTCGATGAAGCTGCAACTCGTATCCGTGAAGAAGTTGATCCGGAAGCCAACATCATCCTCGGTGCTACCTTCGACGAAGGCCTCGAAGGCGTCATCCGTGTATCCGTTGTTGCGACCGGCATCGACAAGCAGATCGGAGACGCGGCGCCTGCGCCGCTGGAATTTCGCCAGCCGGTAAAGCCTGCTGCACAGACCAAGCCGATGGCTCCGCATGGCGCTCTGCGTCCTCCGGTTGTTGAACAGCCACGTCAGGTCGAACAGCCTGCTCCAGTTGCCCAGTCGATCGAAAACGAAATCGCTGCAGCAACCGCTGCTCCAGCAGCTTCGGCTGCTCCTGAATTTCGTCCACAGAGCCGCATTTTCCAGGCTCCTGCCGCTGATAGCTTTGAACGCGCACCAGTTGCACGTCCAGCCGCTCCACAGCCGCAGATGATCAACAATCAGGCAACCGCTCAGGCCATGCAGCCACAGGCTTACCAGCAGCCACAGCAGATGCATGCAGAACCAGCTCCTCAGCCACGTCCTGCTCCGCGTATGCCAGCTGTTTCGGATTTCCCACCTGTTGCACAGGCTGAAATCAATGCACGTCGTGCAGCGCCTCAGCAGCCTGCTCAGGAAGAACGTGGTCCAATGGGTCTGCTTTCTCGCCTGACCCGTGGTCTGACGCGCCGTGAAGAAGAGCAGCCAGCTGCTCGTCTGGAACCAGCGCATCGTGAACCTGCTATGCGTCAGCCAGAACAGCGTCGCCCAATGCAGCAGGACAGCTCGATCTATGCTCCACGTCGTGGCCAGCTTGATGATCAGGGCCGTCCGCAGCCGCGCGCTGCTTCGGAAGAAGATCAGCTCGAAATTCCGGCATTCCTGCGCCGTCAGTCGAACTAATCATCTGATACGACATTGAAAATACAGATGCCGTGGAGTTTACGCTCCACGGCATTTTGCTTTGATAATTGTCGTTATGGTTTGTAAGAAAGCGTGATTTTGAACAGCTGCCGCTCATCACTATTTTCGACATAACTGTCTTATTATAGAAGAATACGATGGAAACTGGCGATTGTCAGTTGCGGGCATTATATGCTTGGCAAATCTCTTGCGGGATGCAGCTGCATCTTGCCCCATACGATAGATTGGACTGATTTTGAGCGCTTACCAAAAAACAATCGGGCGTGCGGTTACTCTTTCCGGCGTCGGCGTCCACGGTGGCGCTGCAGCCTCGGTGACGTTTCTGCCAGCCGATGCGGATACGGGAATTGTATTCAAGCGCTCAGACCTCAGTACCAACGCCGATATTCGTGCCCATGTTTCGCAGATTGGTGCAACAGACCTTTGTACCGCGCTCGGTCCGCAGGATTCGCGTATCAACACGGTCGAGCATTTGATGGCGGCGATTTCCGCATTGGCTATAGACAACTTGGTTGTCGAAGTGGAAGGGCCGGAAGTTCCTATTCTGGACGGGACATCTGCGCGCTTTATTGATGCATTTGATGATGCTGGAATGGTTGTTCAGAAGTCGAAGCGCCGTTTCATCCGTATTTTGAAGACCGTGCGTGTAGAAGCGGGTGGTTCCTGGGGCGAGTTTCAGCCTTATTCGGGTACGCGCTTTGAAGTGGAAATCGACTTCGAGTGCCCGCTCATCGGTCGGCAGAAGTTTGGCTCCGATATGTCCGAGGATACTTTCCGCAAAGAACTATCAACTGCGCGAACTTTCGGCTTCATGAAAGACGTTGAACGCCTGTGGGCCGCAGGTTTGGCGCTCGGTTCATCACTCGACAATTCGCTTGTCATCGGTGACGATAATTCGGTGATCAATCCCGGTGGTCTGCGCTTCAAGGATGAATTCGTGCGTCACAAGACGCTTGACGCTGTTGGCGATATAGCTCTTGCCGGGCTGCCTTTCATTGGCTGTTTCCGTTCCTATCGCGGCGGTCACAGGCTGAATGCTGAGACGGTTAAGGCACTTTTGGCCGATAAGTCGAATTACGACATCGTTGAAGCAAGCGGTGTGCGTCGGAATGCAGACAATTTGGACTTTGTTACAGTCCGTCCAAATATCTCGGCGCCCTGGGCGCTTTGAACTTTCTATTGGAAGTCCGGTGTTTATGGCCATAATTGGGCCGTGATCGCCGGGTCTTCTTCGCATGAGTCGGCGTATTCATTGTGGACTGAGAGCCAAGCCTCCGTATTTGGTGAGGAAAAAGCCATTGGTTTGCATAGATATAGCTTCAGGCCGAGCCATTGATGCCTTATGCGTGCCAAATTCGGACGATTGATCAGCTAGACGATTGCCGATTTCGCCAGCATGTGGTTTATGGACGGCCAAAACAGCCTCGGCTATGTTTACCTAAGTGCTGATGCTGATGTATTGGGAAGAATGGGGAAAGAGTGAACTACAGGGTTCATTTTACTCCAGACAGAAAAGACGTTGCCAAATGGCCGGAGACCGCATGACGAGTTCGAAATTCCCGGTGAAGACGAAAACCGCGTTGATTGCCAGCGCTCTTGCCGTTTTTGTTCCGCTTGCGGGATGTGCCAGCAAAAACGACGATATCGATCTGACCAAATATGTTGAGACGATCGATCCGGCGGACAAGCTTTACAACGAAGGCCTCGCGAATCTTGATGCGGGCCGCCTCGGTGAAGCTGCCAAGAAGTTTGCAGCGGTTGACCGTCAGCACCCTTACACCGAATGGGCACGCAAGTCGCTCGTCATGGCTGCTTTCACGAATTACCGTCAAGGCAATTACGAAGAAGCGGTCAGCATGGCAAAGCGTTATAACACGCTTTATCCGACATCGCCTGAATCGGCTTATGCCTATTACATCATCGGTCTGAGCTACTTCCGCCAGATTCCCGACGTGACCCGCGATCAGGCGGCCAGCCGCCGTGCAATCGCTGCGATGCAGGAAGTGGTCGATCGCTTCCCGGATTCAGAATATACCGACGACGCCAAGACTAAGATCCGTGTCGCCCGCGACCAGCTCGCCGGCAAGGAAATGCAGGTCGGTCGTTATTATCTTGAGCGCAAGGAATATCTGGCTGCGATCAAGCGCTTCCGTGGTGTGGTTGAAGAGTATTCGAACACCCGCCAGGTTGAAGAAGCACTCGCCCGTCTGGTTGAAGCCTATTATGCGCTCGGTCTGACTTCCGAAGCTCAGATGGCAGCTTCGGTGCTCGGTAAGAACTTCCCGGACAGCCGCTGGTACAAGGATAGCTACAAGCTCTTGCAGAGCGGTGGTCTTGAGCCGCGTGAAAACGGCGGTTCGTGGCTGGCCAAGGCTTCGGCAATGATCACGGGTGGCGGCGCTTAAGCCGATACCCGCATGCTGTCGCACCTGTCGATCCGCGATATTGTCCTGATTGAACGGCTCGACATCGAGTTCAAGACCGGCTTGTCCGTGCTTACGGGCGAGACCGGTGCCGGTAAATCCATCCTGCTTGATTCGTTGTCGCTGGCGCTTGGTGCGCGCGGCGACGCTTCTCTGGTTCGCCATGGGGCGGATCAGGGGCAGGTGACTGCCGTTTTTGATGTGCCGGGTGGACACCCCGCCCGTAAATTCCTGAGCGAAAATGGTTTTGATGATGACGGCGACGTCATCCTGCGCCGTCTCCAGATGGGTGACGGGCGCACGCGCGTGTTCATCAATGACCAGGCGGCAAGCGTTGCGCTGCTGCGCGAACTGGGCAAACGGCTGGTCGAAATCCATGGTCAGCATGACGATCGCGCGCTGATCGATACCGACCTTCATCGTACATTGCTGGATGCGTTTGGCGGTCTCGATGCTGAGGCCACGACTGTTCGCGAGCGCTATAAAGCGTGGCGTGATGCTGAAAGTGCATTGTCGAAGCATCGGGCACGGGTTGAACAGGCTGAGCGTGAAGGCGATTATCTGCGCTCTTCGGTGGAAGAACTAACCAAGCTTGATCCGCAGTCGGGCGAGGAAGACGAGCTCGCTGAACGCCGCGCTGTCATGATGAAGTCGGAGAAGATTGCGGGTGACGTGAACGAAGCAGGTGAGCTTCTGTCGGGCAATGGTTCACCAGTGCCGACACTTGCAAGCCTTGTGCGTCGTCTGGAGCGTAAAATTCCGGAAGCGCCGCATCTGCTCGAGCCTGTCTGCAAGGCGATTGACGAAGCACTCAATAGTTTGGCACTGGCGCAGGATGGCATCGACCACGCCATGCGAGAGATCGATTTTGATCCGCGTGTGCTGGAACAGGTTGAAGAGCGGCTGTTCGCGCTTAGAGCTGCTGCCCGCAAATATTCTGTTGCAGTTGAAGGCTTGCCTGCACTGCGTGACAAAATGGACGCCGATCTTGCCGATCTGGATGCCGGTGCAGAAAAGCTGATCCAGCTTGAAGCGCAGGCAACCGAAACGCGCGCAGCTTACGATGCTGCTGCGAAGGTCTTGTCAGAGCGCCGTAAGGACACTGCCGAGCATCTGAAGGCTGCGGTTATGGCCGAACTTCCAGCGCTGAAGCTGGAGCGCGCCGAGTTTATCGTTGAAATGACGACGGATACCAACGCGCGCGCTGCTGAAGGCATTGATACGGTTGAATATTGGGTTCGCACCAATCCGGGCACGCGTGCTGGACCAATGATGAAGGTAGCTTCTGGTGGCGAGCTTTCGCGCTTTCTGCTGGCGCTGAAAGTGGCGCTTGCCGACCGCGGTTCGGCTCCGACGCTTGTTTTCGACGAGATCGATACGGGTGTGGGTGGAGCAGTTGCTGACGCGATTGGACAACGTTTGGCACGGTTGTCATCGCGTGTGCAGGTTCTTTCTGTTACGCATGCGCCGCAGGTTGCAGCACGCGCATCCACTCATTTTCTTATAGCAAAATCTGCAACCAATGAAGACCGCATGTCTACGTCGATCCGTTCGATTGGTGTCGATGAGCGGCAGGAAGAAATTGCGCGTATGTTGGCGGGTGCCAGCATCACCGATGAAGCGCGTGCAGCAGCCGAGCGTTTGCTGGCAGAGAATAGCGCGCTCGTCTCCTGACAGAACGCTGTCAGTGTGACCATATGCTCGTAACTGCGCGCGGCTGTAGGCGCGGCCTCATTTCTTGGTTATGTTGAGCAAAATTGAATCAGCAGGTTTTGCCACGCATATGTCCGATATTTCCATTGAAAAACTGACCGACCTTGAAGCCGCTGCAGAACTGGAGCGGCTGGCG
The DNA here is from genome assembly GCF_040369775.1 of Brucella sp. NBRC 12953. NCBI lineage: Bacteria > Pseudomonadati > Pseudomonadota > Alphaproteobacteria > Hyphomicrobiales > Brucellaceae > Brucella > Brucella sp. NBRC 12953. Next base: position 162,016 of record NZ_BAABSV010000004.1, on the reverse strand, counting down.
CGTGAAATTGCTCATCATGATGAGTTGTATCATGCCAATGACCGGCCGGAGATTTCGGACGCAGACTATGATGCGCTGAAGCGGCGTAATGATGCCATTGAAGAGCGTTTTCCGCATCTCGTACGGGCCGACAGTCCTTCTGTGCGCGTGGGCACGGCACCAGTTTCCAAATTCGCACAGGTTGTCCATGCGCGTCCGATGCTTTCTCTTGGCAACGCGTTTTCGGATGAAGACGTGCAAGATTTCGTCGGCAGCGTATATCGCTTTCTCGGGCAACTGCCGGATAATTCCATTGCTTTCACAGCTGAACCGAAGATCGACGGGCTATCCATGTCGATCCGTTATGAAAACGGGGTTCTCGTTAGTGCTGCTACGCGGGGTGATGGCACGACCGGCGAAAATGTAACCGCCAATATCCGAACCATCAGTGAGATTCCAAATAAGCTTCCAGCAGGTGTTCCAGCGGTCGTCGAAGTGCGCGGCGAGGTCTATATGGCGAAGAGCGACTTCCTCGCGCTCAACGAGCAGATGGTGGCAGAAGGCAAGCAAACATATGTCAACCCGCGCAACACCGCAGCAGGCTCGCTGAGACAGCTTGATGCGAAAGTGACGGCCAGCCGCAAGCTCAGGTTCTTTGCCTATGCCTGGGGTGAGATGTCTGAAATGCCATCTGATACACAGCATGGCATGGTGGAGGTATTCCGCGAATGGGGCTTCCCGGTCAATCCGCTGACGAAACGTTTACAGAGCGCAGATGAGCTTATTGCGCATTATCGGGCGATTGGGCTTGAGCGTGCCAAGCTCGATTACGATATCGACGGCGTTGTCTACAAAGTGGACCGGCTGGATCTGCAAACACGGCTTGGTTTCCGCTCGCGTAGCCCGCGCTGGGCTATCGCACACAAGTTCCCGGCAGAGCAGGCAACCACGATTCTGCGCGGCATTGACATTCAGGTTGGACGTACGGGCGCGCTGACGCCGGTTGCACGCCTTGAGCCGATTACTGTTGGTGGCGTGGTTGTCACCAATGCAACGCTGCACAATGAAGATTACATCAAGGGCATAGGCCTCAAGGGTGAACGTATCCGTGAGGAGGATCACGACATTCGCATCGGCGATACAGTGATCGTGCAACGGGCAGGCGATGTCATTCCGCAGATTGTCGATGTGGTGTTGGAAAAGCGCCCTGCTGATGCTGTGCCGTTCCATTTCCCGCATGAATGCCCAGTTTGTGGCAGTCATGCCGTGCGCGAAGAAGGCGAGGCGGTCTATCGCTGCACAGGTGGTTTGACCTGTGCCGCACAGGCTGTAGAGCGCATCCGCCATTTCGTATCGCGCAACGCGTTCGACATTGAAGGTCTCGGCGAAAAGCAGGTCGAGTTTTTCTTCCATGCGGAAGATGACAACCTGAAAATCAAATCACCTGCGGATATTTTCACGTTGCAGAAGAGACAGGCGAATTCGCCGCTCAAGAAGCTCGAGAATATCGAGGGCTTTGGTGCGACTTCCGTGAAGAAGCTCTATGACGCAATCAATGACCGGCGCGAGATTGCTTTGCATCGCTTCCTGTTCGGTCTTGGTATCCGCCATGTTGGTGAAGTGAACGCCAAGCGATTTGCCAAGGCTTATCTCACCTACGACAAGTTTGCCGAAGCAGCAACAACGGCTATCCCACCAAAAGAGGGCGACCGTAGCGACAAGGGCAACGAAGCCTGGCAGGATCTGATTGCGGTTGAAGGCATTGGCGGGATTGTTGCCGAAGCCGTGGTCGATTTTTATGCCGAACCGCATAATCGGGAAGTTCTGAAAAATCTGTTCAAAGCGGGTGTGGTCCCTCAGGATGAAGTTGCACGCGTGGCCACTGGGTCGCCAGTTGAAGGCAAGACGGTGGTGTTCACGGGAAGTCTTGAACGCATGTCGCGCGATGAAGCGAAGGCTATGGCCGAGCGTCATGGTGCCAAGACTGCGGGTTCTGTTTCCAAGAAAACTGATCTTGTGGTGGCCGGTCCGGGGGCAGGGTCAAAGCTTGCGAAAGCATCGGAACTCGGCATCGAAGTGATCGACGAAGATGCGTGGCTTGCACTTGTTGGGGAAGGCTGATGGCTCCATTCAAAGGTTTTGGCGACAAGGCTATTCCGTTCCTGAAGGCGCTTGATTTTCATCAGAATCGCGAGTGGTTTGTTGAAAACAAGGACTTGTTTGAAGAGCATCTGAAAGAACCGCTTGGCGATCTGGTTGAAGAGCTGACTGCGCGCTTTGAGAAAGCCGGATTGCCTTTCAAGGGTGATCGGGTGAAGTCTCAGTTTCGCATCAAGCGAGACACGCGGTTTTCGCATGATAAAGCGCCTTATAACCGGCATCTGTCCGCGCTTTTGTCCAACTCCGGCACCAAATGGGACGAAAGTGGTTGCTTTTATGTCTGTATTGGTTTGCCGGGCGTGCGGGATTGCTATGCAGGTGTGGCATGGTGGGGGCCGAAGAAAGAGCTTCTGCAAGCCATACGCGAAGCGGTTGTTGAAAAGCCGGATGAGTATCGTGCCGTTGTGGCAAAGCTCAAGAAAAGTCGTTTGAAGATCAGCGATAATGATCGTTTGAAGCGCACGCCGCGTGGTTTTGAAGCCGTAACCGATTCAGACCTTCAGGAAGCCATTCGCAATCGCCATTTTGCTGTTCGTCTGGAAATTGATCCAGAGAGCATAACCCGCGCCGACCTCGCAGATCGGCTGGTGAAGTTTACCGAACAGGCGCGCCCGTTGATCGATTGGATCAAGAAGATCGAAGGCACTGTTCCACAAACATCAGAATAATGCATTGATGCATCACACATTATGATAGGTGATGCTGAAATGCTGCGCGTGCTTTCTAATAGTATGATTTTTATCGAAAACTGATTTCAACTTGGCCCAAAATTTCTTAAGCACTCCCTGACTGAGGAGTGATTTCGTGGATCAGGGTTTTCGACCAGCACCGGTTTCAGCGCGGAACGATTTCTGGGCGGGCGTCAAACGCGGCGTTCCCATTGTTGCGGCTGGCGCGCCGTTTGGGCTGCTATTTGGTGCTGTGGCACTCGATAATGGTCTGTCGATCAGTGAAGCCGTCTTTATGAGTGCGATGCTCTATGCAGGAGCGAGCCAGATGGTCGGGCTTGATCTTTTCGGCCAGAACATCGCGCCATGGATGATTGTTCTGTCGATTTTCGCAGTCAATTTCCGCCATGTGCTTTATTCGGCGACAGTTGGCCGACGCATCCGCCATTTCACCTTCATGCAGAAGGCTGCCTCCTTTTTTCTGCTCGTTGATCCACAATATGCCGAAGTTGAAATTCGTGCTGAGGCCGGTCGGAAAATCAGCTTTGCCTGGTATATGGGTGTGGGTCTCACAATCTATATCTGCTGGCTTCTCGAGACACTTATCGGAGCGCTGTTCGGCAATCTGATTTCCGATCCCTATGCGCTTGGTATCGACTTCCTGCTGCCGATCTATTTTCTTGGCATGGTGATGAGTTTTCGCCATCGCGAGCATTGGTGGCCGGTGGTGATCGTTAGCGCGATCTGCGCGGTCGTTGCGTATAAGCTGGTCGGCTCGCCGTGGCATGTGACGCTGGGTGCTATAGGTGGCGTTGTGCTTGCAGCCATTCTCGCAAAGCCGCAAACAGGGAAGGCATAGGGCCATGTCCACAACGATCTGGATCATTATAGCGGGCGCTGTTTGCACTTATCTCACCCGTGTCGGCGGGCATCTTATTTTGTCGCGATTTGAGCGTGTGCATTATCGTGTTGAAGCAGCGCTCAACGCTGTGCCTGCGGCAGTTCTTACCGCAATTGTTGCTGCACCTGCTTCGGATCACGGCTGGCGCGAACTGCTCGTGCTCGTCTTCTGCGTGCTGCTCTCGCTGCGCGTGGGCATGATGACGATGTTTTTTGCGGGCGCAGCACTGTTAATCGCGCTGCGCCATTTCTTTCCGGCCTGATTTCAGAGTGGCGCAGTGGCTGTTGTGAGCCATTCAGCCTGTGCGCCATCAAGGTGGCCGATAAGCTTATCACGCACTCGGTCATGATAGGCATTGAGCCAATCAAGCTCTTCCTGCGTGAGAAGTGATTTATCGATCAGGCGCCGGTCAATCGGGCAGAAGGTAAGCGTTTCAAAGCTCATCATCGGTAACTCGCCGCCTGCTGGCACTTCCGCTTCCTTGACGATGATCAGGTTTTCAATGCGGATACCGTAAGCGCCCGGCTTGTAATAGCCCGGTTCGTTGGAAAGAATCATGCCGGGCAAAAGCTCCTGCACGCCTTTTTTGGAAATGCTCTGCGGGCCTTCATGGACAGAAAGATAGCTGCCGACGCCATGGCCGGTGCCATGTGCATAGTCGAAACCTTGTTTCCACAACGCGATGCGTGCCAGCACATCGATGTCCTGTCCGCGTGTGCCTTTTGGGAAGCGTGCGGTGGTGATGGCAATCATGCCCTTCAGCACGAGTGTGAAAGAGCGAATCGTTTCCGGCGTAATTGTACCGACGGCAACCGTACGCGTGATGTCTGTCGTGCCATCGCGATACTGAGCACCGGAATCGATCAGGTAAAGCTCCCCGTCGTTGAGCTTACGATTGGTATCGGTGTTGACGCGGTAGTGGATGATCGCGCCGTCTGGACCTGCGCCGGAAATTGAATCAAACGAGATGTCTTCGAGCGGCATCTGGAAATCGCGACCAGCCTTGTCGCGGCTCTCTTCCAATTTTTGCGCAGCTGAGATTTCATCTACCGTTCCGGGCTTTTGAGCATCGAGCCAGGACAGGAAATTGACCATAGCCACGCCGTCACGTTGATGTGCTGCGCGGGAGCCGTCAAGCTCTGCCTTATTTTTGATGGCGCGGGGCAGGCGGGCAGGATCTTTGCCATGAATGACGTGACCACCAGCAGCTTCTACCGCAAGACGAAGCTTTTCGGCAGCGAGTGCCGGATCGAGCAGAATGGTTTCACCTCTTGCCGCACGCGCGCTCAAATGGCCTTCAAGTTTGGCTGGTTCACACAGTTTGGCAAGCTGTGTGAGATAGGCGCGTGGTTCAATGGCAAGCTTACGCTCGTCAATGAAGAGTTCCGGTTCACCCTCTGCGGGAATGATTGCAAAGCTCAATGGCAGCGGCGTGTTGGAGACGTCTTTGCCGCGAATGTTAAACACCCAGGCAACCGATGAAGGGTCGGTCAGAACGGTTGCGCTTGCGCCCGCTACTGCCACCGCCTTTTGCATTTCCTTGATCTTGTCTTCAGCCTCGTGGCCCGAGAAACGAGCAGGCTGAATAGTGACTGGCGCAAGAGGTGCTTCTGGCTGATCGTCCCATACGAGATCAACAAGATTATGTGCAACCGGCACCAGCTTGCCGCCCTGACTTTCCAGAGCTTCTCGCAATGCGTTGGCTTCGGAAATCGTGTGCAGCCATGGATCGAAGCCAATCGTCAGGCCTTTACCGTTTTCTGCAAGCCAGCTCGCAGGCGGATTGGTGACAAGGCTTTCATAAGAAAACACGTTGCCATCGGTTTGATTGCGGACCTGCAATTCATAACGGCCATCGATGAAAATATAGGCCTGCTTCTTTAGGATAAGGGCTGCGCCAGCCGATCCCGTAAAGCCTGTGAGCCAGCCGAGGCGCTGGGCACGGGGCGGCACATATTCACCCTGATGCTCATCGGCACGCGGAACGAGAAAGCCGTCCAGCCCCTGTTCGGCAAGCTTTTCGCGCAGCAAAGCGACCCGAGGTGCGCCATTGGCCGGATCGGTGGTTACATCAAAAGTCTGAAAAGCCATGAGCGTAACTCGCAATGAATAAGGACAACCGCGTTATTTCAGATGAATCGTGACCCAACCTTCGCGATGAAAGGTTTTCTGATGGGTAAGCCCCTGCGCCTGATAGGCAGCAAGCACCATATCATGCTGGCTGTCGAGAATACCGGACAGGATGATCGAGCCACTTGGAGCCAGATGCGATTTGAGCGCAGGCGCTAATTCCATCAGTGGATTGGCGAGAATATTGGCGACGATCAGGTCAAACGGCGTATAGGAACGGAAGATAGGATGGTCAAAGCCTTCGGCAGTCGCTGTGATGACATGCTCACTCACGCCGTTGAGAACGGTATTTTCAGCGGCAACAGTGACAGCAATCGGGTCGATATCGGTGGCTAGGACTGGAATCGGTGCAAGCTTGGCAATGGCGATTGCCAGAACTGCGGAGCCGGTGCCGAGATCGAGCGCGTTGGTTGGATGTTCGCGCTCAACCACTTCTTCGATCATTTCAAGGCAACCTGATGTGGTGCCATGATGACCGGTGCCGAAAGCAAGGCCCGCATCGATCAAAATCGGAATGTCGTCAGCGTGAAGCTTGTCGCTATCATGCGAGCCATGCACGAAGAAACGTCCGGCCCGAACTGGCTTCAGGACTGAAAGCGAGTGCGTGACCCAGTCAATATCTGGCAGTTCCTCTGTTTCAAACTTGCCTGCACCCACCAGCGCGTCTATGCGCGCTGCAAGTTCCTCGGCTCCATCTTCGGTATAGACGGAAACTTCGAAAATCTGACGGTCTTCATCGATTTCGGTAATCGCAATCGGGAAGGCTTCATCCTCGAATGCTTGTTCGATGATGTCATAGATTCGTTCGGCTTCCGTCTTGTCAGCCGAAAAGAAGAGTTGTGATTGGGGCATGGATAATAAGCTCTCAAATCGAATTGGAAGCTTTGTTTACCCGTTTGCGCGACCTTTGGCCAGATTCTTCAACTTTTCCAGAGCAGTATCTGGGTTCTCCTGATACGCGATAGTTCCACGAAAACGGCCGCCCTTATCGAGAAGGAAAACGGAAGCCGTGTGATCCATTGTATATTCGCCGTCTTCGGTCAGAACCTTCTTGGCATAGATGTGGTAGGACTTCACCATGTCGGCAATGTTCGCCGGTGTTCCGGTCACGCCGACGATGCGGTCGGATACGTTGCTGACATATGTTTTCATGATGTCCTGCGTATCACGCTCAGGATCAACGGAAATGAAATAAGCTTTAATATCAGCAGCTTCCGGGCCGAGCTGTTTCAGATAACCGTCCAGTTCATAAAGCGTGGTCGGGCACACATCAGGACAATGGGTGAAGCCGAAGAACACAAGAGAAGGGGTTTCGCGGAGGTCTTTTTCGGTAAATGGTTTCCCATCCATCGACACCAGATTGAACGAGCCGCCGAATGGCTGGTCAGCTGAATTGCGGTCACGGATCAGATTAAAGCCAGCAGCACCGACAATCACGATGATGAAAGCGAAGATGAAGATGGGCAGGAATTTTTTCATGTCCAGTCAGCCTTGAATTTTGTTTTGTATTTATCGCACATAAGCACGCTATTCTGAATTTACATCGATCTGCGACAGGAAAGCGCTTATATGCAAGCGCTGACGAACTGCCGCAGGCTATGTTGGAACTGCAATGTCAGTCTAGCAGAGTGCAAAGATTTCAGAAAGTTTTGAAATGACGCAGGGTGAAGACCTTCGTTTCCAGAATAGCGAACCGCGGATCCATTCGACCGCGCAGCTCAAATCCAGCAAGCTGGGCCGGTATGTCGACATTGGTGAGCGTGTAATCTTGCGTGAAGTCACGGTGGGCGACTTCACCTATTTTGAGCGTAATGGCGAAGGCATTTATGCTGAGATCGGAAAATTCTGCTCTATTGCTGCTAATGTGCGCATAAACGCGCTTGAGCATCCGATGGAACGGTTGACGACCCATAAGGTGAGCTACCGGCCCAATGAATATTTCCGTTATTTAGGTGTGGACGGCGAGTTTCGCGCGCGACGTCAGGCAAAGCGTGTCACCATTGGCAATGATGTGTGGATCGGCCATGGCGCGGTGATTACACCCGGCGTGACCATTGGCCATGGCGCGGTGATCGGCGCCAATGCGGTGGTGACGAAAGACGTAGCGCCATATCATGTCGTGGGCGGCGTTCCGGCACGAATCATTCGCAAGCGCTTTGACGACAAAGTTGCTGAAAAACTGCTCGCACTCAACTGGTGGGACTGGCCAGTGGAAAAGCTTTATGAAGCTGTCCCCGACATCCAGGCGCTTGAAATCGAAGCCTTTCTGGAAAAATGGGGTGTTTAGGCATCCCAATCTTGCAAAGCCCGATTTGCTTCTCCATTTTTCCATCACAGTTACTGGAGATTTCCAATGTCCAAATTGAATAAGCTCGCCGGATTGCTTGTTGCCCCAATGTTGCTGATCGGCGCATCGGCTGCCGTATCGGCTGAGGAAGTCGGTCAGGTCGGTGTGGACTGGCTGGGCAATGATATTGTGGTTGATGCTGTGCAGGACCCGAAGGTGCAGGGCGTTACCTGTTATCTGGCGTCGTTTTCTCGTGGCATGATTGACCGGTTGCAAAAAGGCAATTGGTTCGAAAACCCGTCCAACGCTTCGATTTCCTGTGAGCAGTCTGGTCCGATTACTATTGGAGACATCAAGCTTGGTAAAGGCGGAGAGCGGGTCTTCTCAGAACGCACAAGCCTGATCTGGAAGAAGTTGGTCATCACGCGCATCTATGACCAGAAGAACAATACGCTGCTCTATCTCGCTCATGCGACACAGGTTCAGGATGGTTCAGCCAAGACATCGCTGTCGACCGTTCCACTCTTTAAAGGCGATGTGACGTGGGAGAAAGGAAAGCCGGAATAATTTCCGGCTTATTTAGTTTTCATGATCTATGCGCGCTGGACGAAGCTGTCGAGAACGCGCTTTTGTCCGGCTTTATCGAAGTCGATGGTCAGCTTGTTTCCATCAATCGTCGCGATTGTTCCATTGCCAAACTTGATATGGAACACGCGGTCGCCGACGAAGAAGTCTGATGGTTTGTCAGCAACCGATTTTGCAACCAGTTCACCGTCAATCGTGCGCCCCTTGATGGAACCACGACCAGCACCAAAGCCTGAATCCGTTTCGCCATAGCCAATACGTTCAACATTGGCACCGGAGCGTGAGCCCCAATTGTTGCGAGTAGCATCCGAGCGGTTCTGCTGCGCGCGCTGCCAGCCGGGCGTTGAATAGGAGTTCTGGAAAGGATCAGCCTTGTCGAAGCGCGATTGTCCATAGCCACTATTACCGTACCCGCCGTAATTGCCTTCCATCTCCGCTACTTCGACATGAGTTTCAGGAAGTTCTTCCAGAAAGCGAGACGGAATGGTCGATTGCCACATGCCATGAATGCGGCGATTGGAAACGAACCAGATATGCAGGTTCTTTTTGGCGCGCGTCACGCCGACATAGGCGAGGCGACGTTCTTCTTCCAGACCAGAGCGTCCGCCTTCATCGAGCGCACGCTGATGTGGAAACAGGCCTTCTTCCCAGCCGGGCAGGAAGACGGTTTCAAATTCGAGACCCTTTGCGGAATGGAGCGTCATGATGTTGACCGCATCCATATCCTCGTTCTTCTCGGCATCCATGACGAGCGCAACATGCTCAAGGAAGCCGCGCAGGCTCTCATATTCCTCCATGGAACGGATAAGTTCCTTGAGGTTTTCTAGACGGCCCGGCGCTTCTGCCGATTTGTCATTCTGCCACATGGCTGTGTAGCCGGACTCGTCGAGAATGGTTTCGGCGAGTTCTGTGTGTGGGGTATTGTCGAGAAGTGACTGCCAGCGGCGGAAGTTATCGACCACTTCACGCAGTGCCGAACGCGGCTTTGGCTTCAGCTCTTCGGTTTCAACGAGATCGCAGGCCGCAGCAAACATCGAAATATCGCGTGCGCGGGCATAATCATGAACCTGACGGATGGCCGCTTCACCAAGCCCACGCTTCGGCGTGTTGATGATGCGCTCAAGTGCCAGATCGTCGGCCGGTTGCGCAACAACGCGCATATAGGCCATGGCATCCCGAATTTCGAGGCGTTCATAGAAGCGCGGACCACCGATGACCCGGTAATTGAGGCCGAGCGTCACGAAGCGATCTTCGAACTCACGCATCTGGAAGGATGCACGCACGAGGATCGCCATATTGTTGAGCAGATGGCCCTGACGCTGCGCCTGTTCAATCGCTTCTCCAACTGCACGGGCTTCTTCTTCTGAATCCCATGCGGCGTGGATTTTGACTTTTGGATCATCAGGGTTTGGCGCTTCGGTGAAAAGCGTTTTGCCGAGACGACCTTCATTGTGTGCAATCAGATGCGCTGCAGTACCGAGAATATGCGCCGTCGAGCGATAATTGCGCTCAAGTTTGATGACGACTGCACCCGGAAAATCCTTCTCAAAGCGGAGGATGTTATCCACTTCTGCGCCGCGCCAGCCATAAATCGACTGATCGTCGTCGCCCACGCAACAGAGATTGACTTTGTTTTCGCTCACGCTGTCGCCGCTTTGCGGCTCGCTCCGCGAGGGCGCGCCATCAGGCGCGACGCCCGGTCGGGCTTGCCGACCTTCGGTCGGAAATGGCGTTGGCGCTGCCGATTTTGATTTAGGCCTCTGAGCCAGAAGACGTAGCCACATATATTGCGCGGTGTTGGTGTCCTGATACTCGTCCACCAGAATGTATCGGAACTTGGCGTGATACTCGCGCAGGATATCCGGATGATTGCGGAAAATGCGGATCGGATGCAGCAGCAGATCGCCAAAGTCACAAGCGTTCAGCGTGCGTAAGCGTTCCTGATAGGCGTGATAAAGTTCACGGCCTTTGCCGTTGCCGAACGAACGTGCATCGCCTTCCGGGATATCGGCAGGACCAAAGGCTTTGTTCTTCCAGCCATCAATCATGTTGGCGAATGTACGGGCAGGCCAGCGCTTGTCATCCAGACCTTCGGCCTGAATAAGCTGCTTGATCAGCCGGATCACATCATCCGTATCCAGAATGGTGAAGTCAGAAGTGAGGTTCACCAGCTCTGCGTGTTTACGCAGCAATTTCACCCCGATGGAGTGGAACGTGCCGAGCCAGGGCATACCTTCAACAGCGCCGCCAACCAGATGGCCGATACGCTCTTTCATTTCGCGCGCGGCCTTGTTGGTAAAGGTCACGGCGAGAATCTGGCTTGGATAGGCGCGGCCGGTTGTTAGAATATGCGCAATACGCGTGGTGAGAACGCGAGTCTTACCCGTGCCTGCACCTGCGAGAACCAGAACCGGCCCTTCTGTGGTCAGAACGGCTTGACGCTGTTCAGGGTTCAGCCCTTGTAGATAATCGGGTTCGCCACGTTGTTGGTTGCGCGCTGCCATGGCGCGTGCGGCAATTGAGCCTGCCGCAGGCGCGCGGTCAGCCGGTACGTCATCGCCGAAAAACGGCATATCGTCGGGGAAATCGGACATTTGCACCGAATGTAGTGATTCTTGGAAGAAAGACCAGTAAATTACTCAAGCTGAGTGACGCGCCGGTCCGTGAAATTGAGGCGGTGCGAAGCAAGGGCTTCCACCAATCCGCGCATTTCCGGCTCGCGGCTCAGCAAATCATCGAGCTCTGTCATCTGGTTCATGGCGATCAGGCGCAGGATGTCGTCACGGATTGTGCCGTCATCACGTCGAGGCAGATGTGCAACCGGCTGGATGAGTTCAAGCTTCGTTCCCTTGAGCCGCGCACGCAGACTTTTTTCGTCTGCATCCAGAGTTTCAACGAACGCATAAAGACCAACGCCCTTGGCGGGCAGCGAATATAGCGCAAGCGCCACGTCTTTCACGCGCGGATCAGACTTGAGGGCCGCCATGATGGCTGGGCCTTCATTGTCGATACGGTCGCCCGTGCCTTCACCATCCGACCAGTTGAAAATGCCGCGGGTGATGAAGTTGTAGACTTTTTTGCCGGTCGCGAGCCAGATGCGCGATGGCAGCGAGCGCCGCGCGAGAATACGCTTTTCGGTCGGTGTCATCAGATCGGCAGCAAAGGCGCGTTTCTGCTTGATAAGGTGACGGAAGTCTTCATAGGCCAGCAGGCGATAGAAGGCACCGCGACGACGATGTACGCTTGCCAACTGGAAATCGATGACAGCTGCTTCGCCTTCCGGCGTCATCAACCAGTTTTGTGGCTTGGCAAGATCGTTATGCGTAACGCCCATGCGGCGCATGTCGCGCAGAATGCGATGCGCTGTGCGATACCATTTGGGATCGGAAGGCCGCGCAAGATGCAGCGGTGTGCCATCCGTCCATGAACGATAGAGGCCGTCGCGATCAGTATAAAGAAGCTGTGGAACACCTTCTATGCCACGGACTGTTTTCAGGCCGCGGATTTCGCGCCGCGCCAAAATCCATGCCAGCGGCTTCGACCACCATGGAGCGGCGCTGACCACGCGGCGAATGATGCGGGTTTCCGGATCGCCCGCAAAATAGCCTGCGCGGGTTTCGGAAAAAACATCGCGCTTGAATACGGCGGTTTCCACAAACTCCGGTATGCGGTCGCCTTTTGCGGGTACATCAATATTCGGTTTCTGAGCCATAAGGCTCCACTAGCGGTTCACGCGCGATCAATCAAGTTTGATGGTGCGGGTAAGCGGTTGCATTCATGTGATTGAGGGCGCAAAAGAACTCACACTGAATTTTGGGGAGATAATGCAACATGGCTCAGAGCGACGATATCAAGCAGATTATCCGACAGGAACAGGCGTTGATTTTCACGTCTTTCAACGAAAATGATGCGTTTTCTCTTGGCCATCGCATTCGTGATCTGGCCGTGAAGCAAAAGCTTTCAGTTGCTATCGATATTTCGCTTTGGGATCGCCGTCTGTTCTTTGCATCTACTGCCGGAACGACTGTGGACAACAGCGAATGGCTGCGCCGCAAATTCAATGTCGTGCGAAGGTTTCATGCTTCGAGCTATCGCCTTGTTCTTGAACAGAACCGCGACGACAAGATGTTTGCGGCCCACAAGGCGCTTGATGTTGCCGATTATGCTCTCGCGGGTGGCGGTTTCCCGATCAATGTGGCGGGTGCAGGGGTGATTGGAACAGCAATTGTTTCAGGTCTGCCGCAGCGTGAGGATCACAACCTGGTTGTGCGAGCCATTGCGGAGCATCTCGGCCAAGACCCCGTCGCTCTGGCTTTGCCTGCAGCATAGAGCAAAATTCCTTAAACTTGAATCAGTTTAGCGTAAAATTATGCTCTGATTTTAGAGTGTTAGGGCGCCTGGCGCTCTAATTTGAAATACGGAGAATGAACAATGTCGCTTCAGAATGTGGTTGCCCTTCAGCGTAATGAGGAGGGTATTGCTGCCGCAGTTGAAATCCTGAAACAGCGTTTTGGCGAACGCGCCCAGACCGGGCAGGCAATCCGCGAGCAGCATGGCCACACGACGACTTATGTGCCGACACAGGCACCTGACATTGTCATTTTTGCGCATGATACGCAGGACGTGCAGGAAGTCGTCCGCATCTGTGCTGAGCATAAGGTTCCGGTGATTGCCTTTGGTGCCGGTTCCTCGCTTGAAGGTCAGGTGAATGCGCCTGCGGGTGGTGTTTCGATTGATCTCACACAGATGAACCGCGTTCTGGCTGTTCATGCAGAAGACCTGGATTGCGTTATTGAACCGGGGATCACACGTCGCGAACTCAACGAGTATCTGCGCGATACCGGGCTTTTCTTCCCGATTGATCCGGGTGCGAACGCAACACTCGGCGGTATGGCCTCGACGCGTGCTTCCGGCACCAATGCGGTACGCTATGGCACCATGCGCGAAAACGTGCTGGCGCTCAAAGCCGTTATGCCGGATGGCCGTCTTATCGAAACGTCCAAGCGCGTGAAAAAGACAGCCGCTGGCTATGATCTGACACGCCTTCTGATCGGTTCGGAAGGGACGCTTGGTATCATCACTGAACTTACCTTGAAGCTCCAAGGTATTCCGCAAGCTGTTTCAGGCGGTATCTGCCCGTTTCCTGATGTTGAATCAGCTTGCCGCGCGGTGATTGAAACCATCCAGATGGGTATTCCGGTTGCGCGCATTGAGCTGGTCAACAAGCTTCAGATGGAAGCTCTGATCCTGCATTCCAAACTGCCCTATGAGGCCCAGCCATATCTGTTTGTCGAGTTCCACGGCACGGAAACCGGCGTCGCCGAACAGGCCGAAATCTTTGGCGAGATTGCCGCTGAAAATGGTGGCGGAGAATTCCGCTGGACCAATGATCCAGAAGAACGCGACCGGCTCTGGCGTGCGCGGCATGATGCCTATCTTGCGTCCTTCCTTCTGCGCACGGGCGCAAAGGGCGTCTCAACTGACGTCTGCGTGCCGATTTCGCGGCTTGCCGACTGCATTGCCGAGACAGAAAAAGATTTGGCTGAAAGCGCTCTGATTGCTCCAATCGTTGGCCATGTTGGTGATGGTAATTTCCATCTTCTGCTTCTGCTCGATACCGATGATGCATCGGAGATGGAGCGCGCCGAAGATTTCATGGATCGTCTGGTCCGGCGTGCAATTGCTATGGAAGGTACCTGCACGGGCGAGCACGGCATCGGGCAGGGCAAGATGAAATACCTTCCCATGGAGCTTGGTGAGGCGACTGATTATATGCGGATGATCAAGAAAGCGATCGACCCGTATAACATTATGAACCCCGGGAAAATCCTGATTTCCTGATTCAAATCAGCGTTTTGAATCGTCTTTTTGATAAGGCGATTCAATATCACCCATGAAACAGCCATGAATCGTTTCGGTGAAAGGCAATTTGCCTTGTTATCGCCGGAACGATGCCGTTATGTTGCACCGATAAAGACCGCGTGATTCACCCTTTGTTTCATTCGGCGAGCATTAAGCATTTTATCGGAGCTTCGTTTGGGCCGCATATTCGTCATCGTGGGTGGATTGCTGGTGCTGCTTTTGACTGCAGCGCTCGTCGTGCCGCCATTTGTCGACTGGAGCGGCTATCGGGCCGAGTTCGAACGTGAGGCAAGCCAGATCCTTGGCCGGCCGGTTCATGTGACAGGTGATGTCAGTGCTCGATTGCTGCCGTTTCCTTCGGTGGCTTTCTCCGATGTGCGGGTGGGGGCAGATGCCGAACATCCGGTAATGACTGTCGATACCTTCTCGATGGATGCCGAACTGATGCCGTTTCTGCGCGGCCAGTTACTGATTTTCGATATGCGCGTGGAGCGTCCGCAGGCAACAATTTCGCTTGATAAGGATGGCAAGGTTGATTGGGCAATTCGCCCGTCAACGCCGCTCGATCCGGCGAAGATCAAGGTTGAACGTCTTTCGATCACAGATGGCAAGGCGACACTGGTCGACAGAGCCAGTGGCCGTTCGCATGAAGCGACAGCGATTAATGCTGTTATGTCGGCCAATAGTCTTGCAGGTCCGTGGAACGCCAACGGTACCCTCAACATCGAAGGGCAAAAGCTCGCGCTCGATCTTAACAGCGGCGAAGCAAAGCCAGATGGTTCATTGCGTCTGCGCGCGCGTATTTCGCCCGAAGCTGTACCTGCATCGTTTGAAACCGACGGTGACATCACGCTCGATGATGGCAGATTGAATTATGCCGGTAATTTCTCACTGCGCTCTGCTGATGCGATGGCACCTGCTGCCAAAAACCAGAAGGCTCCAATCGAGAAGCCATTCTTCAGCGATCTTCGCGTTAGTGGAAAATTCGATGCAAACAAGAGCCGTTTCGATGCGAGCGAGTTTCGCATGGAGCAGGGACCTGCCGACAACCCCTATGTTGTGAACGGCAAGGCGCTGATTGATTACGGTGATACGCCGCGCTTTGAGATCAGCGCTGATGGCCAGCAGATTTTCTGGGGTCCGGTCGATACGCAAGAGAGCCAAGCGGAAGTGCAGACCATTCCGATTGTCGATCGAGTCGCGATTGCCCGGCGAATACTGGAGCAATTGCCGATACCTGGTATGCCTGGCAATGTAGATTTGCGTCTGCCTGCGGTAATTGCAGGTGGTACCACAATCCGTTCCGTGACCGTCAGCGCCGAGCCTGATGGCAATGGCTGGAATATCCGCCAGTTCGCAGCCGACCTTCCAGGTCGCACCAAGGTTGAAGCCAAGGGCAGGCTTTCAGTGGGGCGCGATTTCGGGTTCGCGGGTGATATGCTTGTGGCCTCACGTCAACCATCCGGTCTTGCTTCGTGGCTCAATGAAACAGTCGATGAATCGATCCGCAAACTCGATGGCGTCGGTTTTTCAGGCAAAGTCGATCTGCGCGACGGAATGCAAAGCATCGATAATCTCGAAATCGGACTTGGCAAAACGACACTCAAGGGCAGTTTCTTGCGTCAGATAGCAGGTTCAGCTGAACCTGCTATCACTTTGCGCCTACAGGGTGGTTCTGTCGATAGCAATGCTTTACGGGCGTTTACTGGTTTTTTCTCAGACGGCCACGGCATGGCCTCGCTTGATGGACAGGCGCTTGATATCGGCTTTAAAGCAGGCCCAGTCCAATATGAGGATATGGAAGCAGGCAGCGTCGATCTCGCTGTACGCGTGCATGGTGGCCGTTTTGATTTTGATCGCTTGATGATCAATGACGTCGCGGGCACAACCCTTACTGCAACCGGAACTTATGAGCCTTTTGCGACTGCGCCATCTGGCTCGCTGGATGCGACCTTGTTGTCTTCCGATCTTTCGCAATTCCTGACTTTGGCTGCGCATCGCCATCCGCAGGTTCCGTTCTTCCGCTCGCTTTCAGCGCGCGCGGATAACTATCCGGGCCTGTTCGAAGACACTGAAATCAACATCATCGCAAATGCGGTTGCACCGCCCAGCAACGTTGCCGCATCGGCAACCGCCGCGAGCAAAAATGCGGGCAAGGATAAAAGCGCGCGCACCAAAGAAGCGAACACAAAGACACCAGCCAAAGGTGGAGAAGCCTCGTTCAGTGTGACTGGCAAAGCGGGCGGGATGAAGCTTGATTTATCCGGAACAACGAGTGGTGGCAGCTCCGACAGTGATCCGATGCAAATGCAGCTTAATGGCACAGCATCGTCGCCGAATGGCGAGACAGTGCTTGCATTGCTGGGAGTTCCATCTTTGCCACTTGGCCTTGCTGGTGAATTGACCGCTGATCTGACGATGCAGGGTGCACCAAGCGCTGGTATGCGTACTCAACTCAAGCTTACCGCGCCTGACGGTAACGCGGTCGCCGATGGTATTCTTTCATTGGTTGGCGGCGATATTGCTGCGAGCGGCAAGGCTCAGTTGAAATCGGCCGATTTGCAGCCCTTCATTGCGACGGCCGGTTACACGCTTCCTGGTTTTGGGGAAGGGCTTTCTGCCGATCTCTCCAGTGATTTTCAATTCGCAAAAGGTTTGCTGCGCTTCCCAAATTTCGCAGGAAAACTTGGCGGCGATGACATCTCTGCGCGCATAGAGGCGAATTTTTCTGACAGTGGTCTGCCGCAGATCAAGGGTGAAGCAAAGCTTGCGTCAATTGAGTTGGCGAGCCTTGCTGGGATCATGCTTGGGCAGGATGCGATAGAACCGACAAAAGCGGGTAAAGGGTCTGTGTGGCCGAAAAACACTTTTGCTGTTCGACCGTCCTTGCCTTTGCTCATGGACATGAAACTGACCGCAGCACAGGCGCATATGGATGGATTTGGAACAGTCAGTGATTTTTCCACGCGGCTGCAAAAAAGCATTGATGGGCTCACGCTTGGTGAACTGACTGGAAATTGGGCTGGTGGCTATCTGGTTGGTAACGTTTCGCTGCGCAATAACGACAAGACTGCGCTGTTGGCCTCTGACCTAAAATGGAGTGGTGCAGCACTTCAGGACTTCTACCATCTGCCAGATGGTGGCATCCCGCTTGCCGGGACAGTGAAGGCCGCATTGTCGCTGAACGGCAGCGGCACAAGTGTCGCGGAGCTCGTGTCATCACTTGCGGGCACGGGAAGTGCAGATGTTGAAAACTTCGCCATCAACGGGCTTGATGCTGCTAGTTTCCCCGTGATGTTGACAGCAGCTGATACACTGGCAGATCAGCCTACAGGTGCCACGCAAATTGATGCGAAGCAGTTTGTGGCAATTGCCGATAAAGCAGTTGGCCAAGGGCAGTTTATTGCAGGCATGACCAGATTTGATTTCACCGTCGCCGGTGGCATCGCGCGACTTTCGCCATTTAGTTTGAGCGCTGGCGATACGGTGCTTTCTGGTGACTTGCAGTTTGATCTTTCCACGCTTGCTTTGGGTGGTACTGGCAGCTTGTCTTTCAAAAACGCAGATAATGCGGAAGCTGATGGCGCTGCCAATTTGCGTTATTCAATCGGCGGCACTTATGACGCGCCTTCGGCTCAATTTGACCGTCAGCCGCTGGTGCAATTCCTCACACAGCGTGCGCTTGAGCGTGAGCAGGAGCGCGTTGAAGCGATGCAGGCAAGCATTGTTGAAAAACAGCAGCTGCGTCGCCAACTTGATTTGCTTACTTCCGATGAACAGGAACGCGAGCGTGTGAAGCAGGAAGAGGAAGCGCGCAAAAAAGCTGAAGCCGATGCACGGGCGGAGGCCCAACGCAGGGCTGAGCAAATGCAAAATGATGGGGCTACCATACCTGTGCCAAGTGGCGGCGGAGCACCTCTCAATGGCCAGAATGGTCAGTCGCTTAATGATTTCCTGAAGAGTCTAGAGCCTTCGCCAGATACGCAGCCCAGCCCACAAACTCAGCCTTAAATTAGGTTAATTTGTTACTGGCAGTTTGGCTTTAAGCCATTCAAGCGCATGAAGACGCAAAGCTGATGAAAGATTTATCATTCGGTCGCGTTGACTGTCGATTTCCGCGATGAGAGCGGCAACGGCCATCTCACGTTCTTGAGCTATCTCTTCTATGATTTCATAGAAGGGGTCCTCCAGTGTGTAGCTGGTGGCATGTCCACGAATGCTGACGGAATGCTTGCGAAGCCGGGCAGAGACACTCACTCTCCGTCATCCGGTTTTTTGCTCGGCTCCAGCCGATTGAGGGTGAGGAATTTTTCAGCTTTTCGCGTTTCTTCTCGCGCGAATTCTTTCTCGGCTTTCGTGCGTCCATGAAGAATACGGTTCTGCTCGGCCTGCTGTTCTTTCGACTGGCGAGCCTTCTGTTTCTTGAACTGGCGCAGATTGACGATATCGCTCATGAAAGCCTGTTATTCGATTGGTGGGTTAGGCTTGTAACCGCCTCTGTTATTTTCTTGGCGTTCTGGGGTTTGTAAACCACCAGATGGCCAATGACAGCACAACAAGCATAAGCAAGCCGAACGTCATTTGCCAGAGCGGAAAATTCGGCTCATCCTTTGCAACGAATACCGCAGCAATAAGCCCGCTGAGCCACAAGACTGCCTGTGCAATTAAACGCAGCATAAAACCACCATCCAAATCGTTGCCAATATTTGTATAATTATCGCCTAATTGTCCGTATGCCTTGATTAAAGTCAATTGGGCAAAAAATCTGGCTTATGGGAAGGTCGCTTTTAAGCGCAAATGAAAACGCCAGAGAGGAAAACCTGCTCTGGCTCTGATCTCATAAGGAAGGTTTAAGCTTACTTCTTGCGGAAAGAATCAAGCGAAACGACATCCGCAGATGGTTTAGATTCTGCATCATCGCCTTCTGACGCTTCGTTTTCCTTGGCGGCTGCATCTTCCTTTTCCGCAGCAGTTTTGCGCGGTTTTGACTTCGGCTTTTTGGCCGGGGCTTCTTCAGAAGAAATCAGCTCAATCGAAGAAATATTACTGCCTTCGTCATTGTCACTGGTCGGCTGGACGACGGACACGTCGAATTCCAGCTCGAAGTTCACGGAAGGATCGTAAAAGCCGCGGATAGCCGAGAACGGAACGGTCAGCTTTTCAGGGACATCACCGAAGGACAGACCAATCTCAAAAAGCTGGTCTGTCACTACCATATCCCAAAACTGGTGCTGTAAAACGATCGTCATCTGCTCAGGGTATTTTTCCTTGAGGCGCGATGAAATGCGCACACCAGGCGCTCCCGTCAGGAACGTGATGAAGAAGTGGTGGTTTCCAGGCAAGCCAGTTGACGCGACCTCCGCAAGAACCTTGCGAATGACGCCGCGGAGGGCTTCCTGAGCCAAAATATCGTAACGGATCAAATCCTGTACCATGATTTGCTTATCCCACGGATTCGCGGGTTGATGTCAAGTTTGTTCTCAATTGAATTGAAAATTATATCGTGAAAAAGCTCAACTCCCACGAGGGTGGGACTGTAAAAGCAATCAAGGCGCGAATGTGAAGGGGGAGGAAGACCTAAGCGCGTTTGCCAAATGCCATCAGAAACGTCCGGACACCATTGATCGAGCTTTTCTCGATAATGCTATCATCCACACTTTGGCCTGTCAGGAGGTGGTAGTGAATGTCAGCATTGATAAGTGCCAGATAATGGCGAGCGGCGAGGTCCGGATCCTCAATCTGCAAGTCGCCGGCAAGCGCAAGACGAGCCAGATGAGCGGCAATTGCTGGCACGGCTTGTGCGGGGCCGCGATTACTGCAAATATCGCTTTTCAACGGCAGAGCATCTTCGTCGGATTGAAAAAGTTTGCGAAGGAAAACAGTAGAAGAGTCATAAACGCAGCTACGACTCATCCTGATGGAAAATGAGATCAGAGCCTTTTCCAGATTTTCGCCCGACTGCGGAAAAGTGGCTAAAACAGCAAAAAGGCTAGCAGTCATCCGGTCAAAGGCATCATCAACGACAGCAGCCAGTAGTGCTTCCTTGTCGCGATAATGATTATAGATCGTCTGACGGGATACTCCGGCTTCGCTGGCAATGAGATCTATGCTCGCACCTTGAAACCCATCGCGGTAAAACACGCGGGCTGCAGCGCAAAGAATGAAGTCGCGCTTCATGCATTGCCCCGGTTTCACTGCCGCAGAATTCATCCCTTTCGAAAGGGTGGCACGTCTGTCCGGCAGAACGGCTATATCGAGCATGTCAGTAGGTTTCATATTCATAACATAAGACGACTTGACGGTTTGGACAATAGTGTCTAATTTTACACTTGTGTCAAAACGGTTTTGACATCTCGTCCATTATGCGGATTGCTACACTGTTTTTAAAGGCTGCGATATCCGGTTGGGGGCCGGTTTGTCACAGATATAATTGAAAATATTCAGCAATAACATGTGGATAGACATCCGGTTGCGATATTTCGACCCTGACCTGCCATCCTCCCAAGCGATGACCCGGGGCCGAAGTCGTAACAGGCGACTCACGAAACATTGATGAAAGTGCTCCCCCCATGAGTTCAGGCACCCGTTTAGGATCCTCATCTGGCTCTGCTACTTCCGGTCTCGTGCGCAACGCAATTATTCTGGGTCTTTTGTCAGCAATAGGCCCGTTTGCGATTGATATGTATCTGCCAGCATTGCCGACGATTGCGACTGATCTGCGCGCCGAAACCGGTGCAGTTCAGATGAGCCTTCTGGCGTTTTTTATCGCTTTGGCGATTGCACAGCTATTTTGTGGCCCGTTGTCTGACATGGTGGGGCGCAGGGTGCCTCTTTATGGCGGACTTATTTTGTTTGCGATCGGCAGCGTCGGGTCGGCTTTAGCGACCAATATTGATGTCCTTGTGATGTTCCGCTTCCTTCAGGGCCTTGGAGCTGCTGCCGGTACGGTGATCCCGCGTGCTGTGGTGCGTGATCTCCATACAGGCGTGGATGCTGCACGATTAATGTCGCTGCTCATGCTTGTTTTCTCGATTTCACCGATCCTTGCGCCTTTGAGTGGCTCGGTGCTTATTGATTTCTTTGGTTGGCGCGGCGTGTTCTGGGCGGTGCTTGTCGCGGCTCTTGTCGGCATCGTGCTGGTTGCAACAGCTCTGAAAGAAACGAGAGGGGCCGAAGCTCGTCTTGAAAGTAATCTCAGCAGCGCATTGCGCGGCTATGGACGCCTGCTCAAAGATCGTTACTTCATGGGGCTGGCTGCCATTGGTGGGTTCGGTATCGCTTCTTTCTTCGTCTATCTGGCTAACTCGTCGTTCATTTTGATCGACCATTATGGCCTGACCAGAAGCCAATATGCTGTGGCATTCTCGGTGAACGCGGTCTCGTTCTTTAGTGTGTCGCAGCTCAATGGTGTTTTGGGTGCCCGTTTTGGACTGCGCCGCGTGATGCGCGTGGCGGTATCGGGATTTGCTGCTGTTATGCTTGCGATGTTCGCTGCCGTGCTAATGGGCCATCATTCGCTTTGGCTAATCGCCAGCTTCCTGTTTGTCGGTTACGGCTTCCTTGGTCTGGTTATCCCGACAACTGCTGTGCTGGCGCTTGAAGATCATGGTGAAATTGCGGGAACTGCCTCAGCACTTTTGGGAACGCTGCACTTTGTGATTGGTGGTATCGCAATTGGTATCACAGGTGCTTTCTTCGATGGTTCGGCACTGCCGATGATAGGCGGAATCGCCGCCTGTGCCGTGACGGCTTTCCTGCTTGCGCTGATTGTTTTCTCGCGCAAGGCAGAGCCGGATACAGAAGCAGCAATAGTCTAAAACAGAACGGCTTCAGATTTTCTGGAGCCGTTTTCATTTAAGCCGCTGTAATTTTGTAGAGAAGTGGAGGCTTCTGTTGCCAGGTGCCTCCGAACCCCGCCTTAAGGTGCTAACCCTAAGGGCTTTAGAGTGGGTTTCCCGCACCGCCATTAGGCAGCGAGAGCGTAACCCTGAGCTTTGTTGTCATTTGCAACTACTCAATTGACCCGATAACGGTGGTATCATGCCGAGCAAAAGAGCGATCTTTACACCCTTGTCGATCCTATTTCGCCCCCGCCGCAGCGCAACTCGCTATTAATGCTTCTTGCGTTGTGGTGGAGGCGCCGGGTACCGCCCCCGGGTCCAATAGGTTTATTACATCGTCCATTTATCACCATAGTCAGCTTGCGCTGACACGCCGTATATAGGCGTCCTTCTCTTCGATTGGAAGGGGGTAGTTATGATTTAACAGGTTGTTCGCCGATCTTGCTCTTCGCTTTTAGCGTTCATTTTTATTGACAGTCAGCGCAGGCTGGTCAATCCTCACTCCACTACCGGTGCATGCTGGATAGAAACAGAAATATCCAGCTGTGGCGGAGGTTTAATCGGGGCAGATACCCAATCTAAGGAGAGTGGATATATGAGTGACTATCTCGCGGATGTCCGTCGTTATGATGCTGGCGCTGATGAAGCCGCTGTCGAGAAGATCGTAAAGCATCTCGGCATTGCGCTGCGCAATCGCGATTCCTCTCTAGTTTCAGCAACCGATCCGGAAGAACTCAAGCGCGTGCGCGATAGCTGGGTAGCGAAGAAGCTCGGTGTTGCCGACGCTGCCAAGGCTGAAGAAGTGGTCAACCATGTAGCTGAAGTGATGAAGGGCGATCGCAACAAGCACCGCGTCACCTTCTATTATCTCGTCGCAAAGCAGCTTGGTAAGCTCGGCGACCTCTGATCCATTCACTCCCTTGTGGAGTTTGAAACCTCGGTGCCTCGTCGCGCCGAGGTTTTTCTTTATAGTGGTCCTAAAGCGAATCGGACTCGGAAAGTTTCCCTATGCGTACCTATCTCGACCTTCTCCAGCATGTGCTCGACAATGGCGTTGACCGTGGCGACCGTACAGGAACGGGCACGCGTTCGGTTTTCGGTTATCAGATGCGATTCAATCTGGCCGAAGGGTTTCCGGTTCTGACCACCAAAAAGCTGCATCTGCGCTCAATCATTCATGAGCTGCTGTGGTTTCTCAAAGGCGATACAAATATCGCCTATCTTAAGGAAAACGGCGTTTCGATCTGGGATGAATGGGCCGATGAGAATGGCGATCTCGGCCCTGTCTATGGCTATCAGTGGCGCTCATGGCCAGCACCGGATGGCCACCACATTGATCAGATTGCGAATCTTCTCAAGATGTTGCGTGAAAATCCTAATTCACGACGTCTGATCGTATCTGCGTGGAATCCGGCGCTGGTTGATGAAATGGCACTGCCGCCATGCCATTGCCTGTTCCAGTTCTACGTGTCTGATGGCAAGCTTTCCTGCCAGCTCTATCAGCGTTCGGCAGATATTTTCCTGGGCGTTCCTTTCAACATCGCATCCTATGCATTGCTGACGATGATGATTGCGCAAGTTGCGGGCCTTGAGCCAGGGGACTTTGTGCATACTCTTGGTGATGCGCATATCTATTCCAATCATTTCGAGCAGGCGCGTTTACAGCTGACCCGCACGCCAAAAGCATTGCCGACCATGCGGATCAATCCGGATGTCAAAGATCTGTTTGCCTTCCAATTCGAAGACTTCGAACTGGTGGGTTACGAAGCTGATCCGACGATCAAAGCTCCGATCGCGGTGTAAGATATGACTGCTCGAAATCCGATTGTATCGATCATTGTGGCTGCCGCGGAAAATGGTGTCATTGGCCGCGACAATGACATGCCTTGGAAACTGTCTACCGATCTCAAGCGCTTTAAGGCACTCACACTTGGTAAGCCGGTGATTATGGGGCGGAAGACATGGGAATCTATTGGTCGGCCTTTGCCGGGGCGCCCAAATATCGTGATAACGAGAGATGCGAATTTTGCAGCCGACGGTGCTCAGATTACTGCTTCGCTCGAAGATGCAATCAATCTCGGCCGCAAGCTTGCAATAGAGCTGGGTGTCGATGAAGTCTGCATTATTGGTGGTGGCAAGATCTATGCGCAGGCGCTACCATTGGCCGATAAGGTGCATCTGACGCGCGTTCTGGCCACAATTGATGGTGACACGTATTTCCCAGAAATCGATTCGAATATCTGGCAGGTAATTTCGAGTGAAGACGTGCCTGCAGGCGAAAAAGATAGTCATCCAACACGCTATATTCAGTACGAACGGCGTGTTGCGTAAATTATAACGCAGGAAATTTGCCGCCTCACGTTGAAAGCGGCCCTCGCGATGCCTATAAAACGGTAACATTAGTTGATGACGGGAGGTGGCGCTTGCTTTCCCGTCTCCCGGACGAGAGGTGAGGATGCCCTGGAGTAATCAGAATGGCGGCGGCGGCCCATGGGGTGGCGGCGGCGATAATAATAACGGCAATAACAATAATAATGGTGGCAACGGTGGCCCATGGGGGCAGGGACCGAAAGGACCGCGCGGTGGCGGACCAAACACACCGCCGGATCTTGAAGACATTCTCCGTAAGGGCCAGGACCGTCTGAAAAAAGTTTTTCCAGGTGGCAGTGGCGGCAAGGGCGGCAGCAATCGCGGCGTATTTTTCCTCATCGGCGCAGCGGTGTTGGGTTTCTGGCTTTTTCAGTCGGTCTATACCGTTCAGCCTGATGAACTCGCCGTGGAACTTCGCTTTGGTAAACCAAAGGCTGAAGTTTCCGAGCCGGGCCTGCATTTCCATTTCTGGCCGATCGAGACCTATGAAAAGGCTCAGATCGTCGAAAAGCAGATCAATATCGGTGGGCAGGGCTCGCGTAACGCCACGCAGGGCCTGATGCTGACGGGCGATCAGAACATCGTCAATGTTCAGTTCTCGGTGCTTTACCGCGTATCCGATCCGCGTGCATATTTGTTCAATGTCGATAATCCGGACTCGATGGTCCAGCAGGTTTCGGAAAGTGCGATCCGCGAGATCGTCGGCCGCCGACCAGCTCAGGACGTGTTCCGTGATAACCGTGCTGCCATTGCGCAGAGCGTTCGCGACATCGTTCAGGCAACGCTTGATCGCTACAATGCCGGCATTCAGGTCAACGCCGTTTCCATCGAAGATGCAGCGCCGCCGCGTGAAGTGGCCGATGCGTTCGATGAAGTACAGCGTGCTGAACAGGATGAAGACCGCTTCGTAGAAGAATCCAACCAGTACTCCAACCAGCGTCTCGGTCAGGCGCGCGGTGAAGCGGCACAGCTTCGTGAAGAAGCAGCAGCTTATAAAAACCGTGTTGTCCAGGAAGCTGAAGGTGAAGCGCAGCGTTTCAGCTCGGTGCTTGGCGAATATCAGAAGTCGCCGGAAGTTACCCGTAATCGTCTTTTCCTAGAAACGATGGAACAGGTACTCAAGAGCACGAAAAAAGTCATCGTGGAGCCCGGAAAAGAAGTCGTGCCTTATCTGCCTCTGAATGAACTTATGCGTCAGCAGCCGCGTCCCGGTGCAAACGCAACCACGACCGGCGGAGGTGCACAGTAATGTCTCAGAACAGGCTTCCGATTATTGGCGGTATCATCGCCGTCATCCTTTTCCTGGCATACTCGGCCACGTTCATTGTTAACGAACGCCAGCAGGCAATCGTTCTGCGCTTTGGTCAGATTGTTGCTGTGAAGACTGAACCAGGCATCTATTTCAAAATGCCTTTCGGCTTTCTTGATGCAGATACCGTGCAGTTGATCGATGATCGTCTCCTGCGCTTCGATCTTGATGATATCCGTGTTCAGGTTTCGGGCGGTAAGTTCTACGACGTGGACGCGTTCCTCGTTTATCGTATTACTGATGCCCGCAAATTCCGCGAGACAGTTTCGGGTAGCACTTTGCTCGCCGAACAGCGCCTGCGTACGCGTCTTGATGCTGCATTGCGTGGCGTTTACGGTCAGCGTGGCTTTGAAGCTGCACTCTCCGAAGAACGCGGCGACATGATGCGTGAAGTGGCAAACCAGATGCGCGCTGACGCGACTTCGCTTGGTCTCACGATTGAAGATGTTCGTATTCGTCGTACCGATCTGACAGCTGAAGTTTCGCAGCAGACCTACGACCGCATGAAGGCAGAACGTCTTGCAGAAGCAGAACGTCTGCGTGCGCGTGGTCGTGAAGCAGCGCAGCGTATCCGCGCTATTGCTGATCGTCAGGTTGTGGAAACGCTTGCTGAAGCACGTAAGGAATCTGAAATCCTTCGCGGTGAAGGCGAAGCACAGCGCAGTGATATCTTCGCTCAGTCTGCGTCTAAGGACCCTGGCTTCTTTGCCTTCTATCGTTCGATGGCAGCGTATCGTGAAGCTCTCCAGACGCCAGACACAACGCTTGTTCTCTCACCGGATTCGGAGTTCTTCAAGTTCTTCCGTGATGCTGGTGGGAAACTGGCAACGCCGTCTCAGTAAGAGAAATTATCGCAAATGAGCGATTTTCTAGCCGCCGTAGGTCTTCTCTTCGTCTTCGAAGGGCTGCTCTACGGCGGCTTTCCTTTTTTTGCCAAAAAGCTTGCGCGCGATGCATCAGAAGCGCCCGAAAGCATGTTGCGGATTGCAGGGCTTTCGGCACTGGCAATTGGCGTCTTCATTGTCTGGCTTGTCAGGGGATAAGCCAGTTCATTCATTATATTTCTGCTCGTCGCTCTATGCGGGGCCGTAAACAGGCCGTATTTTGCAGCGATCTAAACTTCTGGATTTCTTATCGCAGACAGAAACGGAGCAGAGCTTCATGGCAATTGCACCCAAGGCGAGATTTGCTCGCACCCTTTTAGCAACCGTAGCTCTTGGAGCGATGAGTTTTACAGGGACAGTTGCAATTGGCACAGCACCTTCGTTCGCCCAGCAAACAGCGCCAATCAGGCAGGGACCGGGTTCTGTAGCTGATCTGGCCGAAGGCCTTCTGGATGCGGTCGTGAATATTTCGACATCGCAGACCGTCAAGGAAGATGGTGAAGAAGACGGCGGTGTGCCTATGCCACAGGTGCCGGAAGGTTCTCCGTTTCAGGAGTATTTCAACGACTTCTTCAACGATAAGGACGGCGCAAAGAAAAACGATTCGCGCAAAGTGCAATCGCTAGGTTCGGGCTTTGTGATTGATGCCGAAAAAGGCTTTATCGTCACAAACAACCACGTCATTGCCGATGCAGATGAGATCGAAGTGAATTTCGTTGACGGTTCCAAGCTGAAAGCGGAGCTGGTGGGGAAGGACACAAAGACCGATCTTGCCGTGCTGAAAGTTGATCCAACGAAGCATAAGCTTAAATCCGTGCAGTTTGGTAATTCGGACAAGGCGCGCATTGGCGATTGGGTGCTGGCAATCGGTAATCCGTTTGGCCTTGGCGGCACAGTGACAGCCGGTATTATTTCCGCACGCAAGCGCGATATCCAGTCCGGCCCTTATGATGATTTCATCCAGACGGATGCTGCAATCAATCGCGGTAATTCCGGTGGTCCGCTGTTTGATATGGACGGCAAGGTGATCGGCATCAATACGGCGATCTATTCACCATCAGGTGGTTCGATTGGTATTGGTTTTGCTATTCCGGCTGAAATGGCTGTTGGCGTTATCGATCAGCTTAAAGAGTTCGGCGAAGTGCGCCGAGGCTGGCTCGGTGTTCGTATCCAGCCGGTCACTGATGATATTGCCCAGAGTCTTGGCCTGAAGGAATCTAAAGGCGCATTGATCGCGGGTCTTATCGAAAATTCAGGTGTCGACAATAAAGAGATCAAGGCGGGTGACGTTGTGATCCGTTATGACGGTAAGCCGGTAGAGCGCGCGCGTGACCTGCCGCGTCTTGTTGCCGAAAGCGCTGTCGGGGATGAAGTCGAAGTTGTTGTTGTCCGCGATGGCGAAGAGAAAACCGTAAAGGTCAAGCTTGGCCGTTTGGTCGAAGACGATAAGAGCAGCGAGGAAGCGACCGAAGATCAGGCACCTCCGCCAGATATGGAAGAAGGCGAAGAGGGTGAAGAAGTTCCAAACGCTCCTAAGAAGGAGCAAAAGGAACAGGCTGGCACGTCGGTACTCGGTATGAAGCTTTCGGAAATCAACGACGATGTGCGTGGCGAATTTGGCATTGCCGAAGATGTGGAAGGGGTGGCTGTACTTTATGTTGCTCCCGGTTCTGCTGCTGGTGAAAAGCGTATCGAAACCGGCGACGTGATTGTCGATATCGGACAGGTTACTGTGAAGTCACCGGCTGATGTGAAGAAGCGAATTGATGCTCTGCGTCGTGAAGGCCGTAAGAATGCGTTGCTGATGCTTGCGTCGCGTTCCGGCGAACTGCGTTTTGTGACAATCCGCATCGACTAAATATTCTTTTCTTAAACAAAAAAGGCGTCGCAACAATTTGCGACGCCTTTTTCATTGTAGTTTGAATCATTTAGGCGGGGTAGCTCTGAATGTGATTCTGTTCTTCGTGTAGTTTGCTAAGCGGTAGACGACGTGATGTTTGAGGTGAGGCGTTTCGTCAGGCACATTGGGATGATCGAAGTCGCCAGTCTCATCACGAGCCATACCTATACGCTGCATAACAGATGTTGAACGGTCATTGTTAAACACTGCAAAGGATACGACCTCGGGAAGGTTCAGTGTTTCGAAGGCATAAGCCAGAAGCGCGTTGCCAGCTTCCGTTACATAGCCTTTGCCCCAGAAACGATGAGCTAGTCGCCAGCCGATTTCGACAGTACCTTTTGGAAAAGGCGGTTCAAGGTCAGTGCGGGCAAGGCCTGCAAATCCGATGCATTGCCCGCTCAGTTTTTCTTCGAGTGCGTAGAAGCCAAATCCAGTTTCAGTAATCATTTTCTGCAGACGCTCAAACAGATCATCCGATTCTGCACGATTGCGCCGAAATGGAAAGAAACGCATCACCTCATCATCGGAGTTGATCTCGTGCATCAATTCACGATCTCGATCTTCCCAGTTACGAATAATGAGGCGAGGCGTTTCCAGAATAATCATTCAACGAAATCCGATTTGCGATAGCCCTGAATATAGAGAAGGGCGGTCAGATCACCATGATCGATACGCACTTTTGCCTGCGCTGCCACAGCTGGTTTTGCATGAAGCGCGACGCCTGTGCCTGCGAGCTGGATCATGCCAAGATCGTTGGCCCCGTCACCCACAGCAATTGCATCCTGCGGGGTGAGGCCAAGACGGTCAGCGATTTCGACCAGCTTTTCCACTTTTGCTTCGCGGCCGAGGATCGGATCGGAAACGGCGCCGCTTAGATGCGCGCCATCATGAAGAAGTGTGTTGGCGCGATCTTCGTTAAAGCCAATCATTTCTGCAACACGGCGTGTGAAGGATGTGAAGCCACCAGACACAAGTGCCGTATAGGCGCCGTGCTTGCGCATGGTGCGCACCAATTCGACACCACCCGGCATAAGCGAAATGCGGGTCGAGATAACCTTGTCGATCACCGACAGTGGCAGACCTTTGAGAAGTGCTACGCGTTCACGAAGTGCCGGTTCGAACTCAATTTCGCCATTCATGGCACGGGCAGTGATCGCTGCAACATGTTCACGAAGACCGGCTTCTTCCGCCAGTTCATCAATGCATTCCTGCTGGATCATGGTGGAATCCATGTCTGCAATCAGAATTTTCTTGCGCCGGCTTTCCTGTTCCTGCACCACGACATCAACTGGAGCGCCATCAAGGGAAGAGCGCAACGCCTGATCTGCTTCTTCATGGCTTAAACCGGAAGCAAGCGGTATATCGCAGGCGATGCCATCGGCGAGCCAGTAAAGCCCGCTTGCATTCACTGCTGCCGAGGCTTTAATCCCCAAGGACGGAATAAGCGACGCTTTGGCCGGATTGGCAATCAGTGTAGCAACGAGGGAAGCGGATCGGGACATGAGGAATATTTCCTGCGATGAGTGAAGCGGCAAAGGATGCAATCCTGATAGCTGGCCCAACGGCCAGCGGCAAGTCGGCTCTTGCCCTTCATATGGCAAAGAAGACCGGCGGCTTCATCGTGAACACCGATTCCATGCAGGTTTATGATGTGCTCGATCTTTTGAGCGCTCGCCCGCAATCTGACGAGCTTCGTGAAGCCGAGCATTTTCTGTACGGCCATGTCGCGCCATCAGTATCCTATTCGACAGGAAAATGGTTTGCAGATGTCGAAGCCCTTTTATCGCGTGCTGATCTCAGAGCCCGCACACCGATCTTTGTTGGGGGCACCGGACTTTATTTCCGTGCGCTTTTAGGCGGTCTTTCGCAGATGCCGGAAGTGCCCGCAGATGTGCGCGAGTACTGGCGCAATAGAATGAGTGAAGAAGGGGCAGAAGCGCTCCACAGTGCTCTTACAGAACTTGATCCGGAGATTGCCGCCACACTGCGCCCGACTGACAGTCAGCGTATTGTGCGTGCGCTGGAGGTGTTTGAAGGAACGGGCAAGTCGCTGCTGCACTGGCAGAAGAATACCGGAACGGCTCTCGTTGATGATGCAAGCGCAACAAAGATCGTGTTGCTGCCCGACCGCAAATGGTTGGGCGAGCGGATTGCTCAACGTTTCAATCTCATGTGGGACCATGGGGCGCTTGACGAAGTGCGCGCGTTGAACGCTCTTCATCTTGATCCGGCATTGCCAGCGATGAAGGCGATCGGGGTGCGCGAGATTTCGGCATTTTTTGCGGGTGAGATGACGCGTGAAGACGCTATCGAGCGATCGATTATCGCCACCCGCCAATATGCCAAGCGGCAATCAACATGGTTTCGCAACCAGCTTGACGAGAGCTGGAAGGTGTTCTCCTCAGGTGAAAATGCCCTGTCAGGGCAATAATCTTATCGAGAGGCGCAGTTTGACAGAAGAAAATATCGCGCTTCATACATTTATGCGTTGACGACACGATTTTCGCTGATTACTCTCGCCGCCATGAACAGAACAGCTCTTATTCTTGTGGTACGTACGCGCATGGGCAGGATGGTGTAACCATCCGGCGAAAGCTCCCATGCGCGAAAGACAGGCTCCCTCGGGGGCCTTTTTTGTTATCTAAACATCAACGAAATTGAATATGTAAAGCAGACGGGAAGTGACGACGATGACGGCAGCAACAAGCGAGGCGGCGACGATCTCCGCGGGGCAACGCGAAATGACCGGCGCGGAAATGGTGGTTCAGGCTATGATCGATCATGGCGTGGAGCATCTTTTTGGTTATCCGGGTGGTGCAGTGCTGCCGATCTATGACGAACTTTTCCAGCAGGACAAAGTTCAGCATATTCTGGTTCGTCACGAGCAGGGCGCTGGCCATGCGGCTGAAGGCTATGCACGTTCGACCGGCAAGGTTGGGGTTATGCTGGTGACATCCGGCCCAGGTGCGACCAATGCGGTTACGCCTTTGCAGGACGCGCTGATGGATTCGATCCCGCTGGTCTGCATTTCCGGTCAGGTTCCAACATCACTCATCGGTTCCGATGGTTTTCAGGAAGCTGATACCGTTGGCATCACCCGTCCATGCACCAAGCATAACTGGTTGGTTCGTGACGTAAATGATCTGTCTCGCGTTCTGCACGAAGCGTTTCACATTGCTTCGACTGGTCGTCCGGGTCCGGTTCTGGTTGATATTCCAAAGGATATTCAGTTTGCGACCGGCATCTACACGCCACCGCAGACATCGCCGCGCACAAGCTATCGTCCAACCATTGAAGGCGACAAGTCGGCTATCGCGCAGGCTGTTGAAATGCTGTTGACTGCAAAGAAGCCGGTCATCTATTCGGGTGGCGGTGTTATCAACTCTGGTCCTGCTGCAACGAAGCTGCTGCGCGAACTGGTTGAGATCAGCAATTTCCCGATCACCTCGACTTTGATGGGGTTGGGTGCTTATCCTGCATCGGGCAAGAACTGGCTCGGTATGCTCGGTATGCATGGCACATACGAAGCCAACATGACCATGCATGATTGCGATGTCATGCTGTGCGTTGGAGCGCGTTTTGACGACCGTATCACGGGCCGTCTGAATGCATTCGCTCCGCATTCGCGCAAGATTCACATCGATATTGATCCATCGTCGATCAACAAAAACGTTCGCGTTGATGTACCGATCATCGGTGATGTTGCGCATGTTCTGGAAGATATTGTTCGCCAGTTCCGTGCTTCAGCAAAGAAGCCTGAGAAGAACGCGATTGCTGCCTGGTGGGAGCAGATCGACCGCTGGCGTGCTCGCAATTCGCTGGCATATGCGCCAAACAAAGACGTCATCATGCCGCAATATGCGTTGCAACGTCTGAACGAGCTGACCAAAGACCGTGATACATACATCACCACTGAAGTCGGCCAGCATCAGATGTGGGCTGCACAGTTCATGGATTTCGAAGCGCCAAATCGCTGGATGACATCGGGCGGTTTGGGAACGATGGGCTACGGCTTGCCAGCAGCTTTGGGCGTGCAGATTGCACATCCTGACGCACTGGTCATTGATATCGCCGGTGATGCCTCTATCCAGATGTGTATTCAGGAAATGTCGGCGGCCATTCAGTACAATGCGCCAATCAAGATTTTCATTCTGAACAATCAGTATATGGGCATGGTTCGTCAGTGGCAGCAGTTGCTGCATGGCAATCGCCTGTCGCATTCTTATACCGAAGCAATGCCTGATTTCGTGAAGCTCGCAGAAGCTTACGGTGCCCATGGCATTCGTTGCGACAAGCCAGCTTTGCTTGATGATGCAATCATGGAAATGATTGATATCAAAAAGCCGGTCATCTTCGATTGCCGTGTCGCCAATCTCGCCAACTGCTTCCCAATGATCCCATCTGGCAAAGCGCATAATGAAATGCTGTTGCCAGATGAAGCGACTGACGAAGCTGTTGCCAATGCCATTGACGCCAAGGGCCGTTCCCTAGTCTGATCCGGAGTGAAGAATATGAACGCACAAAATCTAGCATCCGGCTCGGCATATTTCATTGCAGCCGATACCCAGACACCGGAAACACACACGCTATCGGTTCTCGTTGATAATGAACCGGGTGTTCTAGCCCGCGTAATCGGCCTGTTTTCGGGGCGTGGCTATAATATTGAAAGCCTGACTGTTTCTGAAACCGAGCATGAACAGCATCTGTCGCGCATTACGATTGTTACGCGCGGCACGCCGAATGTGCTTGATCAAATCCGTCATCAGCTGGAGCGTATTGTTCCTGTTCATCGCGTGGTTGACATGACGCATCGCGCTGTCGAGCTTGGCCACGAGCGCCCAATTGAGCGTGAACTTGCGTTGATTAAAGTGGCAGGAAAGGGCGAGGCACGCGCTGAAACTCTGCGCCTGACTGATGCTTTCAATGCGAAGATCGTTGATGCAACGACCGAGCATTTCATCGTCGAGATTACCGGTAAGACGGCCAAGATCGACCAGTTCATTTCGCTGATGAAGCCACTTGGTCTCGTGGAGATTTGCCGGACCGGTGTGGCTGCAATGAACCGCGGTCCTCAGGGACTGTAAGTTACGTAAATCGAGACAATATCGGTTGAAACCGGCACAATGTTTCGATTGTGCCGGTTTTTTATTGGGCTAATTTGTCCTTGTTAGCTGGATCAATCCAATGTCTTTTGAAATTTTCTTAGCGCTTCTCGTATTCGCCTTTGTTTCTTCCGTGACCCCTGGCCCTAATAATCTGATGCTGCTTGCGTCGGGGGTGAACTTCGGTTTTCGGCGCACAGTCCCACATATGCTGGGCATCGGCGTGGGCTTTTTCGTGCTGCTGCTAGCGGTTGGCTTTGGCCTTGGCGCGCTGATCGAAACCATGCCGTCGTTCTATACATCGCTCAAATTCGCGGGCGGGGCCTATATGCTTTATCTCGCATGGAAAATTGCGACCTCGCGCTCCATCGGTGAATCCAAGGCCAGTGATAGCGGCGTGCCGATGACATTTTTTCAGGCTGCTGCCTTTCAATGGGTTAATCCGAAAGCCTGGGTGATGGCGATCACCGGCATTGCGACCTACGCCAACCACGACAACTACTACGTGGCAGTGCTGCTGGTGAGTACTGCCTTTGCAATTGTGAACCTGCCGAGCGTGTCGGTCTGGGCGGGGTTTGGCACATTATTGCGCAACTGGCTTGCCGATCCCACCCGGTTGAAGTGGTTCAATCTGACCATGGCCTTGCTGCTCGTTCTGAGCTTGTGGCCGATGTTAAAATAACGAGTTGAAGAGGTGAATGATGTCTGCGCTTCCTACCTATGACGATGTGGTGTCTGCAGCTGAACTGATTGAAGGGCACGCGCATCGCACGCCCGTCTTCACCTCATCGACCATTGATCGCGAAACAGGAGCGCAATTCTTTTTCAAATGCGAGAACTTTCAGCGTATCGGAGCGTTCAAGTTTCGTGGGGCATACAATGCCTTGTCGCGCTTTAGCGGTGAGCAGAAGAAGCGCGGTGTCCTTGCCTTTTCCTCTGGAAACCATGCGCAAGCGATAGCTCTTTCGGCGAAATTGCTCGGCATAGCTGCCACGATTATCATGCCTGAAGACGCGCCCGCTGCAAAACTGGACGCAACGCGTGGCTATGGTGCAAAGGTTGTGACCTATAACCGTTATACTGAAGACCGAGATACGCTTTCAAAGCAGCTTGCGGAGGAGGGCGGTTTAACGCTTATTCCGCCGTTCAATCATCCGCATATCATTGCGGGGCAGGGCACGGCAACCAAAGAGCTGATTGAAGAGGTTGGCCAACTTGACGTGCTGTTTGTATGCCTCGGTGGAGGCGGTTTGCTGGCGGGTTCTGCTCTTGCGGCCAAAGCGCTTTCACCTTCATGCGATGTCTATGGGGTTGAGCCGGAAGCAGGCAATGACGGCCAACAATCATTCCGTTCTGGCAAGATCGTTCATATTGACGTTCCAAAAACCTTAGCCGATGGCGCGCAGACACAGGCACTTGGCGATATGACATTTGCTGTCATTCAGAACAGCGTTCACGATATTTTGGCAGTCAGTGACAATGATCTGGTGCAAGGCATGAAGTTTTTTGCCAGCCGAATGAAGATGGTGGTCGAACCGACCGGCTGCCTGGCGTTCGCTGGCGCTTTGCAGATGGCGCCGGGGCTCAAAGGTAAGCGTGTTGGCGTGATCGTCAGTGGTGGCAATGTCGATCTGGAAAGATTTGCAGCACTGGTTGGCAGCTAAGTTGGGAAAGCGGCCGGAGAGTTACTCCAGCCGCTATTTTTCATTTGAGAAGGGCGTAGCCAAAGGTGTGGCACTCATCGACGCCGCATTGAACGCCCACCGAGACGAAATTAATCACACCAATCGCAATCACATACAAACTGAGAGCAGTTGCCAACACGCGAAGTGACGACTGATGCGTCAGAGATTTGTGCTGCAATTGCGTGCTGCCGCCCCATAAGATGAGTTGAAAAGCGAAGGCAATCAACAGCGCGACAGCAATGAGAATCGACCAGACGGGCATATGAAGGCCAAAGACTGAGGTGCCGATATATTCATGCCCAGGGCGAGGGTAGATATCAAGCAATGTCTGCCGCACGGATACGATCAGCAGAAAAAGTGAGAACATCATACTCATGCCGGTGTTGCGGTATGAGAAACCATGCCGAAACTGCAAAATGATGCCGAAACAAACACCAAACATCGCAACGCGTTGTAAAAGACAAAGCGGGCAAGGTATTTCTCCATTGGCATATTGCAGCACCATTGCTGCGGTCAAAATTGCTGCGATGACGGCCATCATTCCCAGAAGATAAATCGAGAGAAGAGTGGCGAATGTCTGCTGCTTGTTGGTGTCATGATCTGAGGCTAAATCAATCATGCTGCTGTTCCATCAGATTTTAAGCTCGGCGTGAAAGCAGAAGCGGACTGTTGCCGCTTAGGCTGATCGACCACTTCTGTTTGAATCCAAGGCATCCGATAGCCGTATTCAGAACTATATATTTCCCAAAGAAACTGTTTTACGCCCAATGCAAGGCAGAGAACGGCAAGAAATATTGCAACGGACTGACGCCCGAACCATGCGAAAACTAATGAAAGTGCCAAAACTGCAAAAACAAGAAGCATCATGATTGAACTCCTTCTATAAGTTTATACTGAATATGATTTATTAAGTTATGATGAAAACGATTAAACGTACTTATAATTATTTGCATTACTAATTTATTCTTCAATATAATAGGCTCGTTTATTAGCTAGCATTGATGGTTTGTTGTGTGTGGCCTCATGGCTTTGATGCTGTTTTGTTCTCCTATTCACTTGTCTTTAAGTGCCGAATCCTGTCTGAACAGGGTATGCAGTTTTCACCGGAACAGGATCAGGCTTTAAAAGCCGTTGGCAAGTGGCTGAAGGAAGGGCGTTCCCCTATCTTCAGGCTGTTTGGTTATGCTGGCACAGGCAAAACCACGCTTGCGCGTTATTTTGCCGAGCATGTGGATGGTGATGTGCAGTTTGCGGCCTTCACCGGCAAGGCCGCGCAGGTGCTACGCTCCAAGGGCGCAAACAATGCGCGCACGCTGCATTCACTGATCTATCGGCCGCGCGGTGAAGAAGCGATTGAAGACGAAACAACCGGTAAGACGTCTATCGCCCCGACATTTTCCCTTAATCGTCAAAGCCCAGTGGCCAAGGCCGCTCTGATCGTCGTGGACGAATGTTCCATGGTTGATGAGCAGCTCGGTCGCGATCTGATGACATTTGGCACACCTATTCTGGTGCTGGGTGATCCGGGACAGTTGCCGCCGATTTCGGGCGGCGGTTTTTTTACTGAGCACGAACCGGATTATCTGCTGACGGAAATTCATCGTCAGGCACGCGATAACCCGATCATCCGCATGGCGCTTGACGTGCGTGAGGGTCGTGAGCTTGCTTATGGGGATGAGGGAAGAGCGAAAGTTATTTCCAAATCTGAGGTCAATCAGGATCTGGTTCTTTCAGCCGATCAGGTTCTCGTTGGCACCAACCGTACACGCAAGCGCTATAATCAGCGGCTGCGCGAGTTGAAGGGCTTTACTGCGGAATACCCCCAGGCCGGCGATAAGCTGGTTTGCCTGCGCAACGATCCGGCCAAGGGGCTTCTGAACGGCTCACTCTGGAAGGTAATGACCTCCTCCAAGGAAACAGTGAAACCGGGAATTAATCTGCTGGTCTCGCCCGAAGACGAAGACCGAGGCGTCGCCAAGATCAAACTGCTCAAAGCGCAGTTTGAGGACCCGGATGCTGAAATTCCTTGGCAGACCAAGAAGCGTTTCGATGATTTTGATTACGGTTATGCGCTGACGGTTCACAAGGCGCAGGGTTCGCAGTGGGATAATGTCGTGCTGTTCGATGAAAGCTACGCTTTCCGCGACACGCGCGAGCGCTGGCTTTACACCGCAATCACGCGTGCAGCCGAACAGCTGACAATTGTAAAATAATCATTGTTCCGTTGGTTCGGCGCTTAGCCACTCCCAAGCTTTGGGCTCATCTTCGGATTCGAATGTCTTCATTTCGATGGACAGAAACGGCTGCATGAGCGTGACGCTTGCCTGTATCCATAGCGGGCCGCCAACAATCGCATAACGTCGAAGGTGACGCAGAGATTTTGCACGCATCGACAGCATGCTCTCCGAAAATGCTGAACCCCAATCCACGCCGTCATAGCCGGTCAGGCGGATGAGAAGGTCGATTTCATCATGGCCTTCATAGGCTGCATCGAGGAGCCCATAAAGATTTTCGAGGGAAGCGTCGTCGAGATGTCCCTCGATTGCAAAAGCAAAGACATCTTCACGATTGGTTGAAATGCGACGGATGACAGGAATGTCCTCGTTGCGCATCGTTGACCTCCGGTTCTTAGAACGTCGTGTTATTTCACTAAAACGCCTCTCAGGGGATAAAGGTTGCGGCAGGCCTTCAAAATTAGCAATCCCTATATTGGTTTGAGGTGTGACAGGAAAACACTCACACTTTTCAATGGCTGACGATATAAAGCCTCATATCGAATTGAAGGAGCGAAGCTCTATGCCTGCAAAATTGTCCGTCAATCTCAACGCCATAGCCATGTTGCGTAATCGACGAGATCTTCCTTGGCCGAGTGTGACCGGTCTAGGACGAGCGGCGCTTGCAGCAGGAGCGGCTGGCTTGACGGTGCACCCGCGCCCTGATCAGCGTCATATTCGTTTTACCGATCTTGGCGATATCCGCGCATTGATCGATGATGAATACCCGCAGGCTGAATTCAACATTGAAGGCTTTCCAACAGAAGCCTTTCTGGAACTGGTTGAAAAACATCAACCTGAGCAGGTGACATTGGTTCCTGATGATCCGATGCAGGCAACTTCCGATCACGGTTGGGACTTTGAAACCAAATCCGATTTCCTGGAACCTATCGTTCAGCGGCTGAAATCACAGGGAATGCGTGTATCGTTATTTGCTGACCCTGGCCCGCTGGGTTATGAAAAGGCCAAGGCAATTGGCGCAGACCGCATTGAGCTCTATACGGGCCCATATGGAGCGACTTATGATGATCCGGCTGCCGCTACACAGGAACTGAGCCGTCTCGGCAAAGCTGCAGATGCAGCAACTGCGCTCGGACTCGCAATCAATGCAGGGCACGATCTGACAGTTGAGAATCTCCCAGCTTTGGTGAAACGTGTACCGCAGTTAAGCGAAGTGTCGATTGGGCACGGTCTGACCGCAGATGCTTTGATGTATGGCATGCCGGTGACCGTTAGCCGATACATTGCAGCCTTGGCTGGATAGGCTTTGCGAAAATGCATGGCTGACAATGGAGCTTTGCGAAATCTGCATTTGTGCGCGGGCGCGACAAGATATAGACCGCCCGCCACAGAATAACCACGCTCGGGGGCGCGCTGGGTCATTTGAGGGAAGCATACATGAAGTTTTCCGCATTCCGAGCTTCGCGCTTCAGCGGCGAGTTAGCCTACTTTTCTTTAAAGAGTTTAACTTTGACACTTCAGGCATTTGACTGATACCGAACTTGCATGGGAACCTTTGCAGCGATCATGTATTCCCTAGCTGTTGACGGTTTGTTTAACTCCCAGGCGCTCTGATATCCAATCCCGATACTTACGACCTCACGAGGTGTCTGCATATGAGCAGCGAGCAACCAGATAAGAACACGCCAGTCGCAGGAGATGCGCAGGCGGGTTCTCAAAATACGCTGCCTGCTGGCGTTTCTCCAGAGAACTCGATTGCTTCGGAAGAAAACGACCATTCCCATGACAGTATGAAGATGCTGGTGCTTGGTGCTCTCGGCGTCGTTTATGGTGATATTGGTACGAGCCCGATCTACGCCTTCCGCGAAGCATTGCACGCGGCAACTTCGGATGGGTTTCTTTCCAGAAGTGATATTCTGGGTGTCGTTTCTCTGATCTTCTGGGCGCTTCTGCTCGTTGTGACGGTGAAATATGTGATCTTCGTGCTGCGTGCCGACAATAATGGCGAAGGCGGCATTCTCTCTCTGATGGCTTTGGTAAGGGCTGCCCTTAAAGGGCGGCCCGACATCGTTCTGGCCGCTGGTATTTGCGGAGCGGCGCTATTTTTTGGCGATGCGGTCATTACGCCTGCGATTTCGGTGTTGTCTGCGGTGGAAGGGGTGCAGATTGTTGCGCCCCATATGACGCCCTTTGTGGTGCCCATTACAGTGGTCATTCTCGTCGTTCTTTTCTCAATCCAGAAGTACGGGACGGGCAAGGTTGCGATTGTTTTCGGGCCGATCATGGCAGTGTGGTTTCTGGCTCTCGGTGCGTCGGGTCTTTGGCATATCTTTGACGATCCGACCGTAATGGCAGCGCTCAATCCCTATTATGCCCTGCGCTTTCTTGTCGTGAGCCCCGGTGTCGCCTTCATTACCGTAGGCGCAGTCTTTCTTGCCATGACAGGCGCCGAAGCGCTTTACGCTGATCTTGGTCATTTTGGCCGCAAGCCAATCGTTCGAGCTTGGCTTTGGATTGTGTTCCCATGTCTTCTGCTTAACTATTTCGGACAGGCGGCATTCGTGTTGTCCCATGGTGAAGCGGCGGCGTTGCCTTTCTTCCAGATGATGCCGGATTTTGCGCTCTGGCCGATGGTGCTCCTGGCGACAGCTGCCACTGTGATCGCCAGTCAGGCCGTCATCAGCGGCGCGTTTTCTGTGGCGCGTCAGGCGGTTCAGCTTAACATTCTGCCGCGTCTTGAAATCCAGCACACGTCGGAAAAACTGCACGGACAAATCTACATTCCGCGCGTCAATTTGCTGCTTGGTCTGACGGTCATCATTCTCGTTCTCGGCTTCGAGAAGTCGAACAATCTGGCATCTGCTTACGGTATCGCCGTGACGGGCAACATGCTGGTCACGACCGGTCTTCTTTATTTCGTCATGACTCGCATCTGGAACTGGCGTGTCAGCCGCGCTGCTCCCCTGATTGCAGGCTTTTTGATCATTGATGTGATGTTCTTCAGCGCCAACATCATCAAGGTGCATGATGGCGGCTGGGCGTCGATTACCTTTGCGCTTATTCTTGTGGTCATCATGTGGACATGGGTGCGTGGTACGCGCCACCTGTTCCAAAAGACACGCAAGGCGGAGGTGCCGCTCGATCTCATCGTCGAGCAGATGAACAAGCGTCCGCCGACAATTGTTCCGGGAACGGCTGTGTTTCTGACAGGTGATCCCAAGAGCGCGCCGACGGCACTCATGCATAGTCTCAAGCACTATAAGGTTCTGCACCAGAACAATGTTATTCTGACTGTTGTAACGGCTTCCAAGCCTTGGGTGTCGAGTGCTGACCGTGCGCGTGTTTCGCAGTTCAATGAACGCTTCATGCAGGTCACGCTGACATTTGGCTATATGCAGCAACCGAATATTCCGCGCGCGCTGGGACTTTGCCGAAAACTCGGCTGGAAGTTCGACATCATGACGACGTCTTTCTTCCTGTCACGTCGCTGGCTCAAGGCTTCCGCACATTCCGGTTTGCCGCTCTGGCAGGATAAGCTTTTCATCCTGCTTGCTCGTACGGCCTCTGATGCGACGGAATATTTCCAGATCCCAACAGGTCGTGTTGTGGAAATAGGCACACAAGTAAATCTCTAAGGCATGAAGCCAGATATGCATATTTTTAAAGGGCGCCTTCTGAGAAGTTGATTCCGGAAGGCGCCCTTTCTTTTTGAATTTGTTTGCTTCTTTCCAGTTGTCGAAACGAAGCTCCAAGCGGTGCTCGGATCGCAATTCTAAAATCTTCTATCTTGTTGAAAAATCCTGCTTGACGGTCTGTCAAGCAAGGATTATTAAACGGAACCGTACCGTACGGTACAAGGTGGAGGGATTGATCCGTGACTGATAAAAGCGACGAATTGCAGGCTCAGAAGCAGCCGTCTTTTTCGCCGCGTCAGAACGATGTTCTGGAGCAGGCGTTGCGCCTTCTTGTCGAAGGCGGGGACCGCGCTTTGACGACGGCGAGCATTGCGCGTGCTGCCAATTGCTCCAAGGAAAGCCTTTATAAATGGTTTGGTGATCGCGATGGTCTGCTAACCGCAATG
This sequence comes from Brucella sp. NBRC 12953, assembly GCF_040369775.1. Classification (NCBI taxonomy): domain Bacteria; kingdom Pseudomonadati; phylum Pseudomonadota; class Alphaproteobacteria; order Hyphomicrobiales; family Brucellaceae; genus Brucella; species Brucella sp. NBRC 12953. The sequence continues at coordinate 120,038 of NZ_BAABSV010000004.1, read as the reverse complement.
GTTCGCTGGCAAGCATCGAAGGTTCGTGTCGTGCCGGTAGCTCGCGAGAAGCTTGACGCGGAATCGCTTTTCTCAAGCCTAGAACATTTTGCGCGTGACTGGCTGCTGGTGCTGTCTGGTCCAACATCGATTGCATTGAACCGTCTGGCTGTCAGCCACACGGCATCGGGCAAATCGGCACTTGGCGACATCGTTCTCGCCAATGGTCCGGTGGCGATGGCAAAGCGTCTCAAGCCGATCCTCGAAATGGGTCAGGAAGCAAAGCTTCTGGCTTTTGACGACATCGACGAAGCTTTTCGTGCATTTTTCGGACTTGTCGTTCGGGACATGCAGATCCGGTTGCTGCTTGGCGACCGGCTGGAACTGACTGACGAAGTGGTCATCCGGGACGCCCGGCGTGCTACAAAGCAGTTTTTCGCTCTTTACGGGGCATAACCAACGGCCAACGCGAGGAAGCCGCAGAGCAATCTGAAAAATAATCTGAATGAAGGGAATACGAAAATGCGCGTTTATTACGATCGTGATGCAGACGTTAATCTGATCAAGTCGAAGAAGGTTGTTATCGTCGGTTACGGTAGCCAGGGCCGTGCCCATGCACTGAACCTCAAGGACTCCGGCGCTGCCAACGTGCGCATCGCTCTTCGTGAAGGTTCGGCAACGGTCAAGAAGGCCGAAGCTGATGGCTTCGAAGTGATGAACGTTGCTGATGCTGCCAAGTGGGGCGATCTCCTCATGATGGCAACCCCTGATGAACTTCAGGCTGACATCTACAAAGACCACATTCAGGATAACATCCGTGACGGCGCAGCGATTGCTTTCGCTCATGGCCTTAATGTTCACTTCGGCCTGATTGAGCCAAAGAAGTCGGTTGACGTTGTCATGATCGCACCAAAGGGCCCAGGCCACACGGTTCGCGGCGAATACCAGAAGGGCGGCGGCGTTCCTTGCCTCATCGCTATCCATCAGGATGCTTCGGGCAACGCACATGATCTCGCTCTGTCTTACGCTTCGGGCGTTGGCGGCGGCCGTTCGGGCGTTATCGAAACCACCTTCAAGGAAGAGTGCGAAACCGATCTGTTCGGTGAGCAGGCTGTTCTTTGCGGCGGTGTTGTTGAACTCATCCGCACCGGCTTTGAAGTTCTCGTAGAAGCTGGCTATGCACCAGAAATGGCTTACTTCGAGTGCCTGCACGAAATGAAGCTCATCGTAGACCTGATCTACGAAGGCGGCATTGCGAACATGAACTACTCGATCTCCAACACTGCTGAGTGGGGCGAATACGTCACTGGTCCACGCATCATCACTGCAGAAACCAAGGAAGAAATGAAGCGCGTTCTGAAGGACATTCAGACCGGCAAGTTCACTTCCGATTGGATGCAGGAATACCGTGCAGGTGCAGCTCGCTTCAAGGGTATCCGTCGTAACAACGACAGCCACCAGATCGAAGAAGTCGGCGAAAAGCTCCGCGGCATGATGCCATGGATCGCAGCGAACAAGCTCGTCGACAAGGCACGCAACTAAAAATCTGCAATATTCAAGCTCTGGCCGTCTGCAAATGGCATTTTGTTTCACTTCCGGTGCTCACGTACTTTATGTACGCTCCGCTCCGGTTCTCACAAAACACCATTTTCGCCAAGCCAGAGCCAGAATCTTGCTAGATTTTGGGTGCTCGATGATCAGACAAAAAGGGGGCGTTTCTTACGCCCCTTTCATGCATAGGGATTTGGTCGTGTGAAATGTAGCGCACGAAAAGATCGTCGGATGCTTTTGGAATTTGTGTTTTGTGCGTCATTTGGCCAAAACAATTCAGAATATCTTTATTCCGTCTCAGCATGGAAGAAAGTGTTCTCGTTAGCAAAAAATTGCGCTATCGCTAGAACTTTATCTGGCAAGGTTTGAGGAGGCTTTGCCTCCACCGTATTGAGGAGATTTCCCGTGTTGGACTGGGAAACTGTATTTGCAACGCGCTCGAAACGTATGCGCGCTTCGGAAATCCGTGAACTTCTAAAACTGCTGGAACGTCCGGATATTATTTCCTTTGCTGGCGGTATTCCCGATCCGGCGCTGTTTCCACATACTGAATTCCAGAGCGCTTATCAGGACATCTTTGGTGGCCCTGAAGCCAATGCAGCTCTGCAATATTCGGTATCCGAAGGTTACAAGCCGCTCCGTACCTGGTTGGTGAGTGAACTTGCCAAGATCGGTATTCCGTGTACCGAAGACAACGTCTTCATCACGTCCGGTTCGCAGCAAGCACTTGACTATCTCGGCAAGCTTTTCATCTCGCCAAATGACACGGCGCTGGTGACTGCCCCGACCTATCTTGGTGCGTTACAGGCGTTTAACGCCTATGAACCGACCTATGACATTCTCTCGCTGAATGGCAATCGCACACCGGATTCCTATAAGCAGGCAGCGGAAAATGCTGGCGGTCAGGTTAAGTTTGCCTATCTTTCGGCAGATTTCAGCAATCCGACCGGCGAAACGGTCGATCGTGCGGGCCGTGAAAAGCTGCTGGCCGATGCTGATGAGCTGAATGTGCCGATTATCGAAGATGCCGCTTATCAGTATCTGCGTTACAACGGGGAAGCGATTGCGCCGATCCTGTCGATGGATATTGCGCGTCACGGCGGTGATATCGAAAAGACCCGCACGATCTATTGCGGATCGTTCTCGAAGACCCTCGCACCTGGCCTGCGCGTTGGTTACGTGGTTGCTTCGCAGTCGGTTATCCGCAAGCTGGTTCTGATGAAGCAGGCGGCTGATCTTCATTCTTCGACGATCAACCAGATTGCCATCCATCGTGTTGCTTCGACTGGTTTTGACAGGCAAGTCGCTAAACTGCATAGCGTTTACAAGCACCGCCGCGATAAGATGCTGGAAGCACTTGCTAAATACATGCCGGAAGGCACTGACTGGACCAAGCCGGAAGGCGGCATGTTCATCTGGGTCACGCTTCCAAAGGGCATGGACGGTGCTGCATTGCTTGCCGCATCGATTGAAAGCGAGAAAGTGGCGTTTGTACCGGGCAAGGCGTTCTTTGCGGATGGCACGGGTGCCAATACGCTGCGTCTGAGCTATTCATGCGCTAATGATGAAATGATTGATGAAGGCATCATGCGTCTGGGGCGCTTGATCCGCACGCATTCCAAATCGGAAGCTGCATAAGAAATAAACGAGCCGGGCATTGCCCGGCTTTTTTATTGAAAAGGCGAATTACAGCCGGTACGCGGCCCTGCCAAGGGCTGGTATGTGTTGTCCGACGTACGATAACTGCGGTAACGATTTGAGCACCATGAAATATGATTGCTGCTTGGACCGAAGGTGGTGACAGGCTTGCGATTGGATGGGCGAACTTGAAGCGGGTCGCCATTCTTGTAGATCGGGATGCCTTCGCGCGAGATGTAATTGCCACTGTCGCGGCACCCCACGCCGTAACACTTACTTGATCCTGCTTGTGGCTGATAAGTCCGCGGCAGCCCGCCAGCGATAGGGGGTGTGCTTGGACGCAAAGACGGCACGTAGGGCGTATTCAGGTCAACCGCTGCAGCGCTGCCAACAAGGCTTGCTGCAAAGAGACCTGAGCAAAGTGCGATGTACCGTATCTTATCAAGCATTTTCGGTGTCCTGATTTCCAGACTTTATATGGTGGCTTTTCTGATCAAAACCAGCGCGGCTGTGCAATTTTGAAAAGAACCACTTGCCAATCATAGCGCAAGTGGTGAGATTGCGCGGGCATGTTTACGATAGCAACCTTCAATGTCGAAAATCTGATGCGCCGGTTTGATTTTTCCGGCTTTCGCAATGAATTGCATCAGGATCGCTCGCTCAAGCTCTTCGAGATCGGCGATGAAACGCAATACCGTCTGCTGGAGCAGGCGCGGGCGATTGCCCATACCGATGACACACGGCAGATGACGGCGCTGGCAATAGCCGAAACACGGGCCGATGTGCTTTGCCTGCAAGAAGTCGATAATCTCGCTGCCCTCAATGCGTTTGAATATGGCTATCTTTTCAAGATGGTCGGGCAAGGCTATCGCAATAAATATCTGATTGACGGCAATGATAGCCGAGGCATCGACGTTGCCGTGATGGCACGCGATACGACGCGTGATGGCCAGCGGATTGAAGTGCTGGAAGTCACCAGCCACGCGCATCTGACCTATAAGGATCTTGATCTTTATCAGCCGGTGCTTGCTGAGCTCGGACTTGAACCGCATGATCGCATTTTTAAGCGCGATTGTCTTTGTCTCGATATGCGTATCGACGGCAAGCCACTGACGCTTTTTGTTGTTCACCTGAAATCAATGGGCGGTGCCCGGAACGGGCTTGATGGTCGCACTGCATCCTTGCCGGTCAGACAGGCAGAAACGCGTGCGATCCGTCACATTATCGAAGAGAAGTTTGGCGCAGGGCACACTTCGGGTAAGCGCTGGCTCATTTGCGGTGATTTCAACGATTACCGTGAACGCGTCATCATCGAAGGCGATGAGTGGAACGGTTATCGATTCTCGCCTGTGAAGGAAGCTGCCAGTGCTCTGGATACGCTGCTAAGCGATGGCTTCGCCATCAATCTTGTGGAGCGACGCCCTGAAATGGACCGCTGGACGCTCTATCACACCCGCGGACCGCAGGAACGCCATCTTTGCCAGCTTGATTACATTCTTGCGTCGCCAGCTCTGGCTGACAAAAACGGTGGTGCGATTCCGAAGATTATCCGCCGTGGCCAGCCCTGGCGCACGGTTTTCCCGCCAGGACAAGAAGTTGATCGTTATCCACGCACTGGATGGGATCGTCCTAAGGCCAGTGACCATTGCCCCGTGGCTGTCACGCTGAACATTGTTTGAGAATGAGACGGCTAATGCAGCATGTGAAAGAAAACACGGTTTATGAAATTGATCGTGTCGATGTCCGGATTTTTCCGGGACCGCTCGATTATGCGCAAGCCAATAAAACCGCAATCGCTGAAAACTGGCAGCGCGAGTGTCAGGCTAATCCGACTTTATTTGATGGTGAAATTTATCTTGCACCACAAGCGAAACTGGAAGGCCAGTCTTTTTCCGCCGGTTTCCATCGCACGAGCTTTGCAACTCTTATGTATTGGCGCAAAGATGCACAGCCTTTACGTCCCTGGCACATTTTTGGTGTGGGAGTGATTGTATCATCTGAAGGGCATCTTATTGCCGCGCGTATGGGCGCTCATAATGCCGCTGGAGGGCGCATTTATTTTCCAGCCGGTTCGATTGATGACAATGATGTCGTTGATGGTCGGGCGGATTATGAAACCAATATGGCGCGCGAAGTCTTTGAGGAAACGGGCATTAATCTCGGTGATGCCAAGGTGGAAGCCAAGACGCATCTGGTAACTGCCGATGGAAGCATTGCGCTTTTCCGCCGACATTACTTTGATCTTTCGACGACGGAGTTGTTGAAACGAATAGAGGCAAATCTCGCTGCTCAAGCCGAGCCGGAATTGTCGGAAATCATTCCGGTTAAGCAGGCAGGAGCCATGGGGCAGGCGACGCCATCCTATGTGCGCGCATTTGCCGACTGGCATTTTGATAATCAACAGTAACGATTGGTTCTTACAGATGACAGCGCCGAGAAATTGGCTATGCTCGCAGCTTAAGGCTATTCGCCGACTGTGATCTGAGGGAGACGTGAACGATGACAGAAGCTGCCAGTGCTGGCCGGTATTATGAGATTTTCGACGTTTTCGCCGATAAGGCTCTGGCTGGGAATCCGCTGGCTGTTGTGCACGAGAGTGAAGGGCTGACGGACGCGCGTATGCAGGGCATTGCGCGGGAGTTCAATCTGTCCGAAACGGTCTTTATCTTTCCGCCTGAAAATCCGATGCATGAGGCAGCCGTCCGCATTTTTACCCCGGACTACGAGTTGCCATTTGCCGGTCATCCGACTGTTGGCGCTGCGGTATCGCTGGCACGTCATCGCAGAACAGGCGACGAGTCGGATCGGCTGGTGACGCTTGAAGAGAAGGTAGGTATCGTTCGCTGTGGTGTCATCTTAGGTGAGAACAGCGCCTTTGCCGAATTTGATCTGCCGCGTTTGCCGGAAAAGCTCGATATCAAGATCGAGAAGGAAGAGGCCGCCGCCGCAATTGGGCTAGGCACGCATGAGATCGGTTTTGAGAACCATATTCCTGCTGTCTGGAGCGCAGGCACACCTTATCTTCTTGTGCCGGTTCATAACCTGATCGCTGCAGCCAAAGTCTCCATCGATCCTGTCTATGTGAGCGAAAGTCTGCCGCATGTGGGCGATCGACCATTGCCGATTTATGTCTATTGCCGCGAAACCATTCTGTTCGATAGTAATTATCACGCACGCATGTTTGTGACAGGCTCGAATGTGTATGAAGATCCTGCGACGGGGTCTGCAGCGGCGGCTTTTGCAGGAATGATCCTGGCCAAAGACCAGCCGGTGGATGGAAGTTCGCAATGGTGGATCGAGCAGGGCATGGAGATGGGGCGCCCCTCCCGTATTCGCCTTGAACTTGATGTATCAAATCAGACACTCACCGGTGCTCGTATTGGCGGTACGGCAGTCAAGATTGCTGAAGGACGCCTGTTCGTCTGATTTTCATGTTTTGATTGCGGTCAAAGCGCAATCGCCGCCCTATAGTAATCTAACAACAGATTAGCTGAACGAGGGACGCTTGCCATGATAATCAAGGAAATGTCTGAAATTGATGTCCGTGATATGATCCAGCATACCCAGATCGGGCGGTTGGGTTATATTCTTGGTGATCGACCATTTGTGGTGCCGCTCGGTTTTCGGTTCAGTGGTGGGGCGCTTTATTCCTTCACTACCGATGGCCAGAAGACTGAGGCTATGCGGAAAAATGATGCGGTCTGCATTTTGTTCGATCACATCATTTCAAAAACGGAATGGCGTAGCGTTGTGGTGAACGGTCATTATCGCGAGATCACGCGCGAGGAAGAAAAGGCTGCGATCGTCAATATGCTCTCAAACGAGCCGACATGGTGGGAGCCTGCTTATACCAAGACCATCACCAGTGGCGGCGAGCAACGCAAACTGGAACCTGTTTTCTTTCGCGTTGATATTGAAAGCGCCACTGGTCATCAGGCCGGTTGAATCTAGCGAACCACCAGCACCGGAACAGTGCTTCGCGTAACGACTTCATAGGTCTGACTACCGAGCAACATGCCTTTCAGTCCACGGCGACCATGCGACGCCATCACAATCAGGTCGTTGCGCAATTCTTTTGCGGTTTCAATGATTGAGGTGGCTGGATGCTGCGCCACGACATGCAATGTATGGATTTCAACGCCAGCCTGACTTGCCAGTTCACGGGCGCGGGCAAGTGCAGCATCGGCGTAATCGTTCCATTCTTCTTCATAACGCTCGATAAAGGCCGGACTGTCAGTAAAGCCACCAGGCAGGCCGGAAAGCGAATAGGGGGCGGTCACGGTGAGGACAGTCACCTTGCTACCCATGGCTTTCGCGGTATCAAATCCATGAATAAGACCGCGCTCTGCAAACTCTGAACCATCTGTGGTGACTAGGATATTCTTATACATCGTGCCCTCGCTTTGACTTTATGCATCTTTAAAGTAGTTACCCAGTTGATCATATCAAACCAGATATGGCGTTAATATTAGAATAGAACGGGACTGCGGTAATCCATGCCAATTGATTGCGATACTTTTCATGCGAGCTGGGTTGCGACTGTTCTTAATCTGGATTGGCCGTCCAGAGCTTCCACACAGATTGAGGACGATTCCGAACGCGTGAAGCGCCAGAAGCAGGAACTGGTGCGAATGTTTGAAGAAGCATCCGAACATGGCATTAACGCCGTGATCTTTCAGGTTTCACCTGCTGCGGATGCTTTCTACAAATCAGACTATCTGCCGTGGTCATCTTATCTGACGGGTACACTCGGAAAAGATCCGGGCTTCGATCCACTGCGCTTTGCGATCGCGCAAGCGCACAAGCGTGGGATCGAGCTACATGCATGGCTCAATCCTTACCGTGTTTCTATGGATGTGCGGCCGGCAACGCGAAAAGAACTGAATAATTCTTCCAGCGATTCTCCGCCTAGCGTTTATAAAACCAATCCGGGTTGGGTAGGCATATCTGCGGATCGCTATGTGCTTGACCCCGGTATTCCGGCAGTGCGCCAGTGGGTAACGAACATCACGGCTGAAGTTGTCCAGAAATATGATGTCGATGGAATCCAGTTCGATGACTATTTCTATTACGAAACGCAGGGCTCGCCGCTCAAGGACGACAAGACATTCAAACGTTTCGGGACAAGTTTCTCAAGCAAGCATGACTGGCGGCGTCACAATACCTATACGCTGGTGCAGGAAATCTCGCACAAGATCAGAGCCATCAAGCCGCATGTTCGCTTTGGTATCAGCCCTGGCGGCGTCTGGCGCAATCAGATTGACGATCCGCTTGGTTCGCCAACGCGGGCGGGTAAGACCAATTATGATGGAGACTTCGCTGATACGCGTGCCTGGGTGAAAGATGGGCTGATCGATTATATCGCGCCGCAGGTCTATTGGTCGTCAGGCCGCAAGGATGTGCCTTATGAACCTATCGTCAGATGGTGGGCGGATACAGTTAAAGGCACAAACACTGACCTTTATATCGGGATGGCACTTTATCGCGCTGGCACCTCGAGTAAGGCTGAGCCTGAATGGCTTGCGGGAAATGGCGTCGATGAAATCAAGCGCCAGCTTGACCTCAACAACGCTATACCGGAGGTCAAAGGCAGTATTCTTTTTCGACAGGGTTTCTTGTCTGATCCGAAGCTCAAGAGCGTATCGGCATACTTGAAAAAGACCTGGGGTAAGTGTCGACCTAAAAAATAGCGGCACATTCAGGTTATTTATTATCTGGTTGATTTAAATCAAAGAAAGCCTCCGCCAGCGGATGCTAATGATCGCTTGTTGCCGAGTTCCACCAGAGTCGGCAATCTCCGGGGCGTCGAGGCCCAACCAAAGCGACGCCCCGGCTAATTTTAAACAATTCAAGGATCTGTCGAGCGCACCAGCGCGATCTTTTTGCAATGTTGTACTGTCGACAGCCAGCGGGTGCTGTCAGCATTGCCCTCCATCTCACTAAATCGGCACCCGCGAATTTTCTTATATTTATTATTTAACGCATGAAATTGCGGTGCATTTGAGTATAGTTGATTTTAATCAAGGCACGCACTCCCAAGTGAAAATACAGAATTCAATCTGACTGAGTAGTATCGTTTGCCGCATAGCTTTGCTTTGCGGGCCCGCAAGATGATGACGCAGAGGATGTTTCGGCATGGGGTTTAATCGCAAGCAGTGGATCGCAACTGGTGTAGTCGTGGCTTTGGTAGCCGGAGGCTACTATGCCTGGAAAGCACTGAGCGACCCCGGACTGCCGGAAGGCATTGCTGGCGGAAATGGGCGAATCGAAGCCGTAGAGATCGATGTATCCACCAAAAGCCCCGGACGTATCCGCGAAATTCTTGCCGACGAAGGACAGTTTGTTGAGGCAAACGCGGTTCTGGCGCGCATGGATACTGCCCAGCTCGAGAGCCAGCGCAAACAGGCAGAAGCGCAGCTTCGTCGCGCTGAAATAAGCATTGAGACAGCGAAAAGTTTGGTTGTCCAGCGTGAAGCCGAGCAAACCGCCGCTCAGGCCACGGTCTCACAGCGCGAAGCGCAACTGGACGCTGCAAATCGCCGTCTGGCCCGTTCGCAACAGCTTTCAGAATCGCGCACAGTTTCTCAGCAGGTACTGGATGATGATCGCGCAACCGCGCAGGGCGCTGAGGCAGCCGTGGGTGCTGCAAAGGCGCAGCTCGCCGCGACAGCGGCTGCGATCAGTGCTGCAAAGGCACAAGTTGTTGATGCAGAAGCTGCGGTTGAAGCTGCAAAGGCGGCGATTGCCACCATCGATACAGATATCAATGATGCCACATTGCGTTCGCCAAAGCCGGGTCGCGTGCAATATCGTGTTGCGCAACCGGGTGAAGTATTGTCGGCTGGCGGCCGCGTGCTTAATCTGGTCGATGTCAGCGATGTCTATATGACTTTCTTCCTGCCGACTTCGCAGGCTGGTCGCGTGGCCATTGGCGCGGATGCTCGTATTGTGCTTGATGCCGCACCTCAATATGTGATCCCCGCCACGATTAGTTTCGTAGCCGATGTTGCTCAGTTCACGCCAAAGTCGGTTGAGACGGAGGAAGAGCGTCAAAAGCTTATGTTCCGCGTTAAGGCAAAAATCCCGCAGGAATTGCTTCAGAAATATATTCAGCAGGTCAAAACCGGGCTTCCGGGTATGGCTTATGTGAAACTTGATCAAAATGCTGAATGGCCGAAGAATCTCGCGGAAACAGTAAAATGAGTGCGGCTTCGATAAAGGCTGGCGTGGGCGACGACAGCTTTGTCGTTCGCGCAGACAGCGTGAAGCTGTCCTATGGATCGACTGAAGCGTTGCGTGATGTTTCGCTCGAGGTGCCTGCCGGCTGCATGGTCGGGCTGATTGGACCTGACGGCGTTGGAAAATCGAGCCTTCTGTCGCTGATTGCTGGCGCTCGCGTTATGCAGAAGGGCAGGATTGAAGTGCTTGGCGGCGATATTGCCGACAAGCGTCATCGACAGTCTGCCTTCCCGCGCATCGCCTATATGCCTCAAGGCTTGGGAAAGAATCTGTATCCGACGCTTTCCGTGTTCGAGAATATTGAGTTTTTCGGACGACTGTTTGGTCACGATAAGCACGAGCGCGAGCGCCGTATTGCTGATCTTCTGGCGCGAACGGGCATGTCGCCTTTTGCTGATCGCCCGGCTGGTAAGCTTTCGGGTGGCATGAAGCAGAAGACAAGTCTTTGTTGCTCACTGATCCATGATCCTGATTTGCTTATCCTTGATGAGCCGACAACGGGCGTTGATCCTTTATCGCGGCGACAGTTCTGGGAACTGATTGACGATATCCGCAAAGATCGTCCGGGGATGAGCGTTATTGTGGCCACGGCCTACATGGAAGAAGCGGAGCGCTTCGATTGGCTGGTTGCTATGAATGACGGCCAGATTCTTGCAACCGGCACGCCTCAGGAACTGCTTGAGAAAACCCAGACGCCTAATCTTGATGCAGCCTTCATCGCGCTTTTGCCGGAGGAGCTTCGGAAAGGGCACAGCGAAGTAGTAATGCCACCGCGCAATACACAGGCAGATAGTGGCATCGCTATCGAAGCCGAGCATGTCACGGTGCGATTTGGCAATTTCACTGCCGTTGACAATGTAAGTTTCCGTATTCCGCGCGGCGAGATTTTCGGCTTCCTCGGCTCTAACGGTTGCGGCAAATCCACGACGATGAAGGTCTTGACCGGCTTGTTGCCTGCAAGCGAAGGCACGGCAAGGCTGTTTGGACGCGAAGTCGACCCAAAGGATATCGATATACGCCGTCATGTTGGTTACATGTCGCAGGCGTTTTCGCTCTATTCCGAACTGACAGTTCATCAAAATCTGGAGCTTCACGCCAAGCTGTTTGGCATGGCGGAAGAAGATACCAAGCGCAGAATCAAGGAACTGGCCCAAAGGTTTGATTTGGCTGGCGTTATGGATGATCTTCCCGACTCGATGCCGCTCGGCATCCGCCAGCGCCTGTCGCTGGCTGTCGCGCTGATCCATTCGCCGGATATTCTTATTCTCGATGAGCCAACTTCAGGCGTTGATCCAGTTGCGCGCGATGCGTTCTGGCAAATCCTTGCCGATCTTTCGCGCAACGACAATGTCACGATTTTCGTGTCGACCCATTTCATGAATGAAGCGGAACTGTGTGATCGCATTTCCTTGATGCATGCTGGTAAGGTGTTGATCAGCGACACACCAAAAGCCATTACCGCAAGCCGGAATGTAGCAACACTTGAAGATGCTTTCATCGCATATCTCGAAGAAGCAATTGGCGAAACAGCGCCTGAGAAAGACGTTCAAGAGGCGGTGAAGATTCAGCCTGAAAAGGTTGAGAAAAGCACGACGGCCCGCGCGGGTTGGTTGCCAAATCCTCGGCGAATGTTGGCTTTCTCACGCCGCGAAGCGCTGGAGTTGAAACGCGATCCGATCCGGGCGACATTGGCCATTCTGGGCACTGTGATCCTGATGTTCGTGATCGGATACGGTATCAATCTCGATGTAGAGGACTTGACGTTTGCGGTTTTGGATCGCGACGATACGACGATTAGCCGTGATTACACGCAGCAACTTGCTGGTTCCCGGTATTTCACTGAAAAAGTACCCATAACCGATTATGACGACCTTGATCGGCGTATGCGCGAAGGTGAAATCTGCCTGGCTATTGAAATCCCGCCGAATTTCGGCAGCAATGTCTCGCGTGGTCGTCCTGTCGAAATTGGTGCCTGGATCGACGGCGCCATGCCAACGCGAGCGGAAACCGTGCGCGGTTATGTGCAGGGAATGCATGCCAATTGGCTGACACAAAAAGCGCGCGAGCTTTATGGAAGCAACGCCACTGTTGGTAACTTCAATCTGGAAATTCGTTATCGTTATAATCCGGACGTCCAGAGCCTTGTGGCCATGGTGCCAGCAGTTATCCCGCTACTTCTGCTGATGATCCCTGCAATGTTGGCGGTTCTGAGCGTTGTACGTGAAAAAGAACTTGGCTCCATCATAAATTTCTATGTGACGCCGGTGACTAAGTTCGAGTTTTTGCTAGGCAAACAGCTGCCCTATATCGCGCTTGCTTTTCTCAACTTCCTGATGCTGACGGCCTTTGCTGTTTTCATATTCCGTGTGCCATTCACAGGCAGTTTCCTGACCTATGCCACGGCGGCGCTTCTCTATGTCATCATTACGACCGGCATGGGCTTGGTGATCTCAACCTTTATCAATAGCCAGATTGCGGCGATCTTCGGCACTGCATTGCTGACACTCATTCCCGCAGTGCAATATTCTGGCATTATCGATCCGGTCTCGTCTTTGCAGGGGGCAGGTGCGTTTATCGGCAAGATTTATCCGACGACCTATTTCGTGACGATCTCGCGCGGGACTTTCTCAAAGGCGCTCGATTTCTCCGATCTCGCCGGATCATTCCTGCCGCTGCTGATTGCCATACCGGTTCTTACCGTTCTCGGCATTGTACTTCTCAAGAAGCAGGCGGGCTGAGATGCGGATTTCCAATATATTCCAGCTTGGCGTCAAGGAACTGCGCGGACTGGCGCGTGATCCGATGCTTCTGCTGCTTATCGTCTATGCCTTCACACTTGCGATCTATACCGCTGCAAAGGCTATGCCGGAAAATCTCAACAATGCTGCAATCGCAATCGTTGATGAGGATCAGTCACCGGTTTCGGGTCGCATCACGACTGCGTTTTATCCGCCGTATTTTGTGCCGCCAAAGCTCATCTCATCTCATGAGATGGATAAACGGATGGATTCTGGCCTCGATACGTTTGCGCTCAATATCCCGCCGAATTTTCAGCGCGATCTGCTTGCCGGGCGTTCGCCAACGATTCAGCTGAATGTCGATGCAACGCGCATGAGTCAGGCCTTTACCGGCGGCGGTTATGTTCAGTCGATAGTTTCCAGCGAAGTGAACGAGTTTCTCAATCGCTATCGCGGGGATACGCAAACACCGGTTGGACTTAACCTACGCGCGCGCTTCAATCAGGATCTGAACAAAGGCTGGTTTGGTGCAATCACCAATGTCATTTCATCGGTGACTATGCTTTCGATCATTTTGACGGGGGCAGCTCTCATCCGCGAGCGCGAACATGGCACCATCGAACATCTGCTGGTCATGCCGGTGACGCCACTTGAGATCATGGTCTCCAAGGTCTGGTCCATGGGGATGGTGGTTCTAGTGGCGACTGCCTTTTCGCTGGTTGTGGTTGTGCAGGGCATTCTGGCGGTGCCGATCAATGGTTCGCTGACACTGTTTTTAGCGGGTGCTGCATTACAGCTTTTCGCGACCACGAGCCTTGGCATTTTCCTAGCAACGATTGCTGGTTCTATGCCTCAGTTTGGGCTTTTGCTTATGCTGGTTCTGCTACCACTACAGGTTCTCTCAGGCGGTACAACGCCGCGCGAAAGTATGCCGGAAATCATTCAGAATATCATGCTGGCGGCACCCAACACGCATTTCGTGATGCTCGCGCAATCGGTGCTGTTCCGCGGTGCTGGACTCAATGTCGTGTGGCCGCAATTGCTGGCCATGATTGTAATCGGAAGCGTTCTTTTCTTCTTTGCACTGCGTCGTTTCCGCGACTTCCTGAGATGAAAAATCCATACAGTTCAACCATCTGAATCAATTGGTTCTGAATGTGATTCAGATGGGGCACATTGTTGCAGTTGATAATCTGCCATCCCCTTGCTATCGCTCGCCACAGGAAACGGTTCTGTCCGCAAGGATGGATGAAAAGGGAACACGGTGAGGCTCATTTGAAGAGCTGAGACCGAGACTGCCCCCGCAACTGTGACCGGCGAGTCATCCTCCCATGATCGTAAGTTGCGATCATAGCCACTGAATATTCACGTTCGGGAAGGCGGAGGACCGATGAAGACCCGGAAGTCAGGAGACCTGCCGTATCCAGTCACCCATGGCTGACACGAGGGGTGTCCAGTCGCGGCCGTCCGTAGCGGTGACATTGTGAAATGTTGCCGTGGGACAAAGACAAGGCGCTTCCGCCCTGATTTCTGACACCTGCGGTGAAGCAAGGCTTGCACGCAGGAAGTAGAAATAATGCATATTCTCAAACTATCGGCATATCTCGCATCCACCGTTCTGGTGGTTACGCCGCTCGACGTATTCGCTCAGACGAAGGCAAGCGTGCAGGATGGCGTTGTGCTTGATACGATTGTCGTCACACCGTTGAGGCGTGCAACGTCTTTGCAGCGCTCCACATCGTCCGTCACGGTCATTGATCGGGAGGAAATCGACCGATCAGCAGCGCCTGATTTGCAATCGCTTCTTCAGTACTATTCGGGAATTTCGATTACCACCAATGGCGGGCAGGGATCGTCTTCCAATCTCTACATTCGCGGTATGTCGTCAAAACAGACGGTTGTTCTCGTCAACGGTGTGCGAACCGCATCAGCAACGACCGGAGCAACAGCGCTTTCCAATATTCCACTGAGTTCAATTGATCGTATTGAAATCGCGAAAGGCGCGCATTCCTCGCAATATGGTGCGGATGCGATGGGAGGGGTTATCAACATCATCACCAAACAGGGCGGAGCCTGCGGTGAGCGCTCCTACTGCGGAAGTCTGACAACGGGGGTTACGCATCCATGGGGCGGTTATGCGTCCGGTTCGCTTCAGGGACGCAGCAAGGACGGCATTGATTATGCCTTTGGTGCCGCTGTCACAGGCACACAGGGATATAATTTTACGACTCCGGATTCTTTTGGTTATGAGCCTGATCGTGATGGTTTTCTGCAGGGATCGTTTAACTTCTCGCTGTCGAAGGATTTTGATTGGGGGAAGATTTATACTGATGGCCTCCTGAGCCGCGGCCGCAATCAATATGATGCCAAAGCACCGTCTGCTAACGAAGCGTATACAACAGCATTTAGCGGCAAGTTGGGTGCGCGTATCGATCACACAGCTGATTGGTCTTCGACGATCGAGCTCAGCTCTGGTCTCGATCACAGCCGAAATTTCCGTAAGGGGGTTAGCGGGTCTGATCTGTTTGAAACTAAGCGCTATGGCATCTTTGCCTCGACGGAAAAGCAGTTTGAAACGGGCAATGTTTCGCATGTGGTGACCGGTGGCGTTGAAGCTTACCGCGAGGAAGTCAGCGCTACGACCGAATATGCCAAAACCAGTCGTGATCTGGCTGCGGTATTCGGGCAATACTCGCTCGAATATGATGCGCTGCGCTTTGATGGCGGTGTGCGCTACGATTATAATGAGCAGTTTGGTGACGTGGTCACGTATAATCTCGGCGCGAGCTACGAAATTCTGCCGGATCTCGTGCTGCGTTCTTCGTTTGGCACGGGCTTCCGTGCGCCGACCTTTAATGAGCTTTACTATCCCGGCTTTGCGAATGCCGATCTGCAGCCGGAAAAATCCCGCTCGTATGAGATTGGTCTGAACTGGCAAGCAACAGCCGATACAAGTCTCGATTTGGCTTTCTATAAGACATGGCTACGTGATGCGATCATGAGCACGGCACCTTCCTATCTGCCTTACAATATTGCGCGTGCAGAAGTGACGGGTTTCGAAGCGGCGCTGTCTCATCGCTTCAACGAAACTTGGGCGGTGAAAGGATCGCTAGACCTCAAGAAGCCGATTGATGAGGATACCGATAACGATCTGCCATATCGCGAGCGGGTGAAGGCGACAGCTGAAGTGAATTTCAAGCCTATAGACAAGCTCGATCTAACGGCTCGGTTGCTTTACGGCGGTTCGCGCTACACAACTGCCGCGAATACCAAGAAGCTTGATCCTTATGTGACGGCTGATTTCATCGCACTGTATGACATCGACACACAATCGCAGTTGAAGCTTTCGGTAGAGAATATTTTCGACAAGGATTACCAGACAACGTCCGGCTATAATGCACCGGGGCGCAGCTTTAATATCGGGCTGACGCGGAATTTCTGACGAGATGCGCAACATGAAAACGCAGTCCGGGTTATGGAAAATCAGGTTTGGCCTTTTGGCCGGCCTGTTTCTGACTGCGTTTCATCCCGCTCATGCGGATGGATTGCCCAAGCACGTCGTGTCGATCAATGTCTGTACAGATCAGCTGGCAATGCTGCTGGCAGATGCCACTCAGCTGCGGTCGGTGTCGTATCTCTCGCGTGACCCGCTTCTGTCTGTGATGACCGAGAGAGCAAAACAGCTGCCCATCAACCATGGGCAGGCTGAAGAAGTGTTCCTCATGAAGCCTGATCTGGTGCTGGCGGGCACGTTTTCTTCGCGTGCCACGGTTGGGTTGTTGCGGGATTTGGGTGTGCAGGTAGAGGAATTCGCGCCTGCACGCTCTTTTGAGGATATCAAAGCGCATATGAAGCGCATGGGCGAATTGCTCGGCCGTGAAAGCGAAGCAACTCGGCAGATTGCAGACATGGATATGGCTCTTTCAGCAATCCAAAAGCCTGACCATAAACAGACCGTCGCGCTCTATTATGCGAATAGTTATACGTCGGGACGCGGCACGCTGATTGATGAAGCAATCCGTCTGGCCGGGCTTGATAATATCGCCGATAAGGCGGGCGTTCGTGGTTCAGCTATGCTGCCGCTGGAAATGCTGGTTATGGAAAAGCCTGATATTCTGGTGCGCGGATCGCGGGGACGACCGCCCGCACTGGCCTTTGAGAATTTCGAGCATCCGGCATTGCGCGCGCTCGAAGGGCACACGCGAAGCGTGGCGCTAAACGATAATCTGACAGTATGTGGCGGGCCGTTCAGTGTTGAAGCTGTTGCGAAGCTCGCGGAGGCTGCGCGTGACTGAAACTGGTCGTTTTTATCTCCTGCTTGTTGTTCTTGGCTTGATGGTTCTGGTGCTATTTGCGCTTTCGCCGTTGGTTGGTCCGGCATCCATCAGTGTGGGTGAGAGCATTCGGGCGCTATTTGCCGGGCAGGGGGATGTGATCGTGTTGGTTATGCGCGAAATCCGGCTGCCGCGCGCTTTGCTTGCCTTGCTGATTGGTGCTTCGCTAGGCCTTTCAGGTGCTGCTCTTCAGGGCTATCTGCGCAATCCGCTGGCCGAGCCAGGGCTGCTTGGCGTGAGCTCGTCGGCCTCACTTGGTGCGGTGATTGCGATTTATACGGGGCTGTCGCAGGTTTTCCCGTTGGCTTTGCCATTACTGGCGCTGGTCGGCGCGTTTGTGTCGGTCTTTCTCGTCAAGACGCTGGCGGGGCGTCACGCCGGAACACTGACTGTCATTTTGGCGGGTGTTGCCGTCACCAGTCTCGCCGGAGCGATGACAGCACTGGCGCTTAATCTGTCGCCTAATCCATTCGCTGCCATGGAAATCGTGTTCTGGATGCTGGGTTCTCTTGCCGATCGGTCGATGACGCATGTGTGGCTTGCCGCACCCTTCATTCTGATCGGTTGGGCGATGTTGTTTTCACTGGGGCGTGCGCTTGATAGCCTAACGTTGGGATCGGATGCCGCGGCCAGCATGGGCGTCAATCTCTCGCGCGTTCAGATTCTCGCTGTCCTTGGCACTGCAGCTTCCGTTGGCGCATCGACTGCGGTTGCGGGAGCAATCGGTTTTATAGGGCTTGTAGTGCCACATCTGTTGCGCCCGCTGGTCGGTTCGCGACCGTCACGTCTGCTTGTTGCCAGTGCGTTTGGCGGTGCCGCCCTTCTGTTGGCTGCCGACGTGCTGGTGAGAGTGATTATGCCGGGGCGCGAATTAAAGCTCGGAGTGTTAACGGCAATCATTGGCGCCCCGTTCTTCCTGTGGCTTGTCTTTAAATATCGGAGGCGGCTGGTGTGAGCACTCTTTCAGTCCACAATCTTGATGTGTCGCTGGGGCGCAAGGCGGTGCTTGAAGCTGTCGGTTTCGAGGCCGGTGAATGTGAGTTTATCGGCCTGATCGGTCCAAATGGTGCAGGCAAGACCACGCTGCTGCGTGCGCTTTTGGGCCTTACGTCTTCGACAGGGGACATTCTGCTGGATGGCTCGGACCTCCGAAGAATGCATGTTGCGGATCGCGCCAAGATCATCGCTTATCTGCCGCAGGAACGCGATGTTGCATGGCCGGTAACAGTTAGGATGCTGGTATCGCTTGGGCGGTCAGCACTGAAGCCTGTGTTTGCAGGACTGGACCGTGACGATGAAACTGTGATCGAGACTGCCATGCAGCGCATGGGTGTGGCTGAACTTGCGTCACGTCCTGCTAACGAGCTATCGGGCGGTGAAAGAACAAGGGCCTTGATCGCGCGGCTATTGGCACAGAATACGCCGATCATCATGGCTGACGAGCCTGTAGCTGGGCTTGATCCGGCCCATCAGTTGGAATTGATGGAGCTTTTTGCCGGTTTGGCAACCGAAAAGAAGATGGTGATCGCCTCGCTGCACGATCTTGGTCTGGCCGCGAAATATTGCACCCGGCTGATTGTGCTTAATCAGGGTCGACTCGTCGCCGATGGTGCGCCGGAAGAGGTGCTCAATCCAGCGCTCCTGAAAGAGGTCTATGGCATCGACGCGCAGCTGATGAAGATCGAGGGCGAATTCATCCTGCATACGCGTAAACGCTTTCGGTAGATTAAATTGGTTTCCACTGCCGCCCGCGGCTGGATGCGTAGATGGCTTCGATAGTTTTTTGCACCTCATAGCCTTCGCGGAAATCGGCGTGACCTGTATTCTGTCCTGCAATACTTAACAGGAAGTCGCGCACCTCAATCGTTTTCAGATCATTGAAGCCAATCTGATGCCCGCCCGCCACGCAAAACGCGCCATAAGGCTCGTGGTCTGGGCCTGCGAAGATCTTGCGGAAACCCTGTTGCCCTTTCTTGTCAGAGAAAAGGAATAGGTCGAGTTCGTTGAAGCGCTCTTGCGAGAAAAAGATCGAGCCCTTTGAGCCCGATATCTCAAAATCATGTTGCATTTTGCGGCCACTGGCGAGCCAGTTCGCTTCGATAGTGCCGGTTGCGCCATTCTCGAACGATAGAAAAGCATGGCAGATATCATCCACTTCGACTGCTTTCATCTGCGACGGGTTGTTGTGGTCGGGACGCTCTACAATTGCTGTCACGCTTTTGCCCATCACCTCGGCAACCGGACCAACCAGATAGCGTGCCGCGGCAATAATATGGCTGCCTATATCGGCAAGTGCGCCGCCACCACCTGCCGGATCAAGTCGCCATGACCAAGGAATTCGATGATCGGCCATGAAGTCTTCGGCATGGATGCCGCGAAAATTTC
The DNA here is from genome assembly GCF_040369775.1 of Brucella sp. NBRC 12953. Taxonomy (NCBI): domain Bacteria; kingdom Pseudomonadati; phylum Pseudomonadota; class Alphaproteobacteria; order Hyphomicrobiales; family Brucellaceae; genus Brucella; species Brucella sp. NBRC 12953. Next base: position 100,174 of record NZ_BAABSV010000004.1, on the reverse strand, counting down.
TGACATTTCCAATTTCGCCGCTCTCGATGATGTCTCTAGCGAGCTTAATCATCGGGTTCTTGAGGTAATTGAATCCGACTGCGGTTTGAATGCCCTTCCGTTCGGCAGCGAGTGTCATTTCAAGGCATTCGGCGGCAGTTGGAGCTAATGGCTTCTCACAGTAGACGTGCTTGCCTGCATCAATGGCAGCAAGCGCCATTTCTTTATGAAAGCGATTTGGGGTTGTGATATCGATCAGATTGATGGCTGGATTGGCGATCAGGTCACGCCAACTGCCTGTGGAATGAGCAAAGCCAAGCTGACACGCTGCGCGTGAGGCGGTTTTCTCGTCCACATCGGCCAATGTGTGAAGCTCGACCGTCATCGGCAGGTCGAAAATCCGGTTTACATTCGCAAGGGCGAGAGCATGAGTTTTGCCCATGAAACCCGAGCCGATCAGGCCTGCTACAACTGCCATTCTCTCCTCCCAGAGCTAAATTGCATGTGCATTTTGACTGCTGCTTATGTGATTGACATGAGCTAACAGAAATGGAATTATAATTCCACGAGAATTTTCTAATGAATGTTTCATTCTATTAAATGACAAAGATTGCAGCGAAATTGCCGGGATCAAATGCGTGGAGGCAGCCCCGGAATTAGCTCTGAACGAAGTGCAGACAAATTAACAAACCGGCGGGGAGTGCCGGGCAGGGAGGAGTGAACATGAAATCTCTATTGAAATCGGCAGTTGCTGGCGTTGCGCTGATGGCTGCGTCATTTGCGGCGCAGGCACAGGATGTCAGCATTGTTGTTGTCAGCCACGGCCAGGCATCCGATCCTTTCTGGTCGGTTGTGAAGAATGGTGTTGCGGAAGCAGCCAAGGATACAGGTGCAAAGGTTGATTATCGCGCACCTGAAACATTCGACATGGTGCAGATGGCGCAACTCATTGATGCTGCAATCAACCAGAACCCGCAGGGCATCGTTGTTTCGATTCCAGATGCCGACGCGCTCGGGCCGTCGATTGAACGTGCTGTTGCAGCCGGTATTCCGGTTATTTCGATGAACGCAGGTTCGGATGCTTCCAAAAAGCTTGGTGCGTTGCTGCATGTCGGTCAGGATGAGTTCGATGCTGGCAAGGTTGCCGGTGAAGCACTTAAAAAGGCTGGTGGCAAGAAAGGCATCTGCGTCAATCAGGAAGTCGGTAACGTCTCGCTTGATCAGCGTTGTGCGGGCTTCAAGGAAGGTTTTGGCGATGTGACGGTTTTGCCCACCTCGGCTGATCCGACTGAAAATGAATCCAAGGTGCGTGCAGCACTCGCATCTGACACGGCGGTCGATACAATTCTGACGCTGAACGCAACGCTGGCCGGTGAGCCAGCAGTTAAGGCAGCTTCAGAAAGTGGTCGCGAAGGCATTCATATTGCCACTTTCGATATGTCGGCTGGCTTCCTTGAGGCGGTTGAAAACGGAAAAGCGGATTTCGCGATTGATCAGCAACAGTTTCTGCAGGGTTATCTGCCAGTTGCGTTTCTGGCGCTCAATGCGAAATACGGCCTGATGCCGGGCGGCAATGTGCCGTCGGGCCCGAACCTGATTACCAAGGACAAAGCCAAGCAGGTGGTTGAACTGTCTGCCAAGGGCATCCGCTAAGCAGCAACGCATAACTTTTGAATATCTCACCCCGCCCATGAAAATGGGCGGGATCGAGTATCCATACCCATAAGTTCGCGACCTTCATGTCGCGTTGTCTAGAGCGCGTTTCTCTCAAATTGAATCAAAATGGTGCTCTAGAGAATTGTTTTAATGCGTATTTTCGCGGATACGCTTGAAGGAGGAAAGCATGAGTGAGCCAACTTCATCAGAGCAGCCCGCTCAGACTGCAGCAAATGATCCGGCGATCGCAGCTGCGCAACGGGATGAGCGGCTGAAGAACGCCAGTGCACTCCAGCGGATGCTTAGTCGTCCTGAACTGGGTGCGGTTTCAGGTCTCGTGCTCATCACGATCTTCTTCCTGTCGACAGCCAATCCGGCAATGTTCACCGCCGCCGGTATTATGAATTTCATGGCGCCTGCATCGCAGCTTGGCATTCTTGCTGTGGCTGCCGCGCTACTCATGATCGGTGGCGAATTTGATCTTTCTATCGGCTCAATGATAGCCTTCGCCGGCCTAATATTTGCTGCTGCCCTCGTCGTTTGGCAGGTACCGCTCATCGTTGCCATCATTCTGACACTGGTTTTCGCGGCGCTTGTGGGGGCTGTGAACGCGCAGATTGTGCTTAAAACCGGCTTGCCCTCTTTCATTGTTACGCTGGCGTTTCTGTTCATCCTGCGTGGGCTTTCGCTGGTCGGCCTCAAATGGGCGACGGGCGGTGCAACGCAATTGCGTGGCGTGAAGGAAGCGGTCGGCACGAGCTATCTTGCGGGATTGTTTTCTGGTGATGCTTTTCAAGGATTATTTGAATGGCTTGCGGAAAAAGACCTCATCGCGAAGTTCCCAAATGGCCAACCGACGGTGAAGGGTGTGCCGGTCGAAGTTCTCTGGTTCATCGGCATCGCTCTCGTGGCGACCTACGTTCTGGTGCGAACCCGCTTCGGTAACTGGATTTTCGCGTCCGGTGGTGATGCGCTGGCTGCGCGCAATTCGGGTGTGCCTGTGCGTCGTGTTAAGACAATTCTTTTCATGTGTACGGCAATGGCAGCAGCACTTGTTGCCATTCTTACTGTTCTTGATGCGGGGTCGACGGATGCGCGGCGCGGCTTCCAGAAGGAATTCGAAGCGATCATTGCAGCTGTTATCGGGGGCTGTCTGCTTACCGGCGGCTATGGTTCGGCCATTGGGGCATTCTTCGGCTCGATCATCTTCGGTATGGTGCTGATTGGCCTGACTTACACGACGATTGATCAGGACTGGTACTTGGTATTCCTTGGTGGAATGCTGCTGATCGCAGTTCTCTTCAACAACTTTATCCGTAAGCGCGCCACCGGCGAGCGATAGGTTTCAGCATTTACGCAGTTTCAGGGAAACCGCTTCCTAACTTTCCCGAAACTGCGTTGATAGGGAGTATGCACTATGACAACCCCGATCATTGAGGTTCGCAATCTTGTCAAACACTTCGGCCCGGTTATTGCACTGAACGGCGTTTCACTCAGTGTGGAACCGGGGCAGGTACACTGTCTGCTTGGTGACAACGGTGCCGGTAAGTCGACACTGATTAAAACACTGTCCGGCGTGCACAAACCAACAAGCGGAGAGTTTTTTGTTGAAGGCAAACAGGTTGTCTTCAACAGTCCGCGCGATGCGCTCGATCACGGCATTGCGACGGTCTATCAGGATCTTGCGATGATCCCTCTTATGTCGGTCATGCGAAATTTCTTTCTCGGTCGGGAACCGACCAAGGGGATTGGGCCAGTTCGCTGGTTCGATACGCAGTTTGCGGAAGATGTGACCCGTGAAGAGATGAAGAAGATCGGAATTGATGTCCGTGATCCGCAGCAGGCCGTTGGCACGTTGTCGGGTGGCGAACGACAATGTGTAGCGATTGCACGGGCAGTCTATTTTGGGGCGAAAGTGTTGATCCTCGATGAGCCAACCTCAGCGCTTGGCGTTCGTCAGACAGCTATGGTGCTGAAGTATATCAACCTTGTGCGTGAGCGAGGGCTCGGTGTGATCTTCATCACGCATAATGTGCGCCACGCTCATGCCGTAGGCGACAAATTTACCGTGCTTAATCGCGGTGCCACGCTTGGAACTCGCACCAGAAGCGATGTGGACATGGATGAGCTGCAGAGCCTTATGGCAGGCGGCCAGGAACTGGCTGATCTCTCATCTGCTTTGGGTGGACGGGTTTAACTTATATTTGGAGCCTGAAATGAGCGGACAATTGAATGGTAAGGTTGCGGTCATCACTGGCGGCACCCAAGGTCTTGGTGCGGCTACAGCACGACTTTTTGCCGAACGTGGTGCTAAGGGCATAGTGATCTGCGGTCGCTCAGCCGAAAAAGGCAGGGCGCAGGCCGACGCGCTGGAGCAGCTCGGTGCAAAGGCCGTCTTTGTTCAGGCCGATCTGGAAAAGGTCGAAGATTGCCGTCAGGTGATTTCGGAAGCGGATCGGGTTTTTGGACGGCTTGATATTCTCGTCAATGCAGCGGGGCTGACGGATCGTGGCGATATACTTGATACATCGCCTGAACTGTTTGACCGGCTTTTTGCGGTCAATACGCGTGCACCTTTCTTTCTTATTCAGGAAGCGATCAAGCTTTTCCGGCGTGAAAAGGCCGAAGGTGCAATTGTCAATATTTCGTCTATGTCCTCGATGGGCGGCCAACCATTCATCGCTGCTTATTGTGCTTCCAAGGGTGCGCTTGATACGCTCACGCGCAATATTGCCTATTCGGTGCTGCGTAATCGCATCCGCGTCAACAGCCTCAATATCGGCTGGATGGCATCGGATGGCGAAGATCGTATCCAGCGCGAATTCCACGGCGCACCCGCCAATTGGTTGGATGAAGCGGTCAAGGCCCAGCCATTTGGACGTCTGATTGATCCCAGGGAAGTTGCGCGCGCGATTGCGTTTTTGGCATCGGAAGAATCCGGAATGATGACTGGTGCAATCGTGAATTTTGACCAGTCGATCTGGGGTGCATACGATTCGTCTCCGCATCCAGCAAACCCGCTCTGAGGCTCTTCTGCACCAATTTCTGCAAAATCCTTCCAGAATGTGCAGGATTTTTCACATCTGGCGGCCGAAAAAATCTTAATCTTTACCGATCCTGCTTGCTCTTACAATTTCTTGTGATTAACCAATCATCTATCAGATCCCGTTGAAATTGCGCTGAAAGGATGAGAAATCGTGGAGCAGGCAACGAGCGGAAAACGCAAGGGCGGACGCAAAGCGCTTTGGGCAGCTGTCGCAGTCATAGCCATCGCGGCTGCAGGTGCAGTCGGATACAAGATCACACTCGAAAAGACGATTAACGCCCAGCTTGAGCGGCGTGGCGGCAAGGCTGCCTCTGTTTCGGCAGATTTTCTCGGCCACATAAAGCTGACCGATGTGGTCCTGCCTTTGAAAAACGGCACGAACGTCACCATCGCTTCGATCGAAGGTCGTCCAAAAGTACTGTTTCTGAATGGCATGCTTGATGCCAAAGGTATCAAGACGGAAATCGCTCAGTTTAAGATTGAGATGCCGAGTGTTCTTATCGACGATGCGAATTTCGATATCCAGATGCTGCGCGATACGTTCGGCAATGGCGAGTTGAGCCTTGCTGAACGCGTTGGGCGTGTTTCTGCCAAGCGCATGTCGGTGCCTGAAATCAACATCGTTCAGATGTTGAACGATAAGGAACAGAAGACGTCTTATAAAGATGTCGCGCTGGAAGACATCGTTCATGGCCATGTCGCACGCTACACTTCAAGTGGCGCGACATTCGATCTTGATCTTTCGCTGCCCGATGAAAACGGCACGATTAATGAAGAACGTATGGCTGGTACGATCGGCGCATCGGAAGGCAAGGATATCGACGGCGTTTTCATAGCACGTCTTTATACTGAGAAGGCTGGTCCGAACGATACCGAAGCGAAGCCGATTTATGGACCGTTTTCTGCGAAGAATATCGTCGTAAAGGGCACGAAGTCGAGCTTCAGCTATGATGAAGTTCGCAGCAACGGCTTTACCATGCGCCTGCCTGCAGAGCCGTTTACCGAAACACTACAGAAACTGGAAGCAGCCAAGGACATCGAATCTCTTTCGCAGGAAGAACGTAAAGAGTTCTTCATGCGCCTGATCGGTCTCTTCGACACGATTGGTAAGGGCGACGTCGAGTTACTCGGGATGAAAATCCAACCGGGTGATCCAGAAAAGGGCGTAGGCAAAATCGACAAGATGGCGATGTCCTTCGACAATAAGAAGCTCGACATGTCGCTTAATGGCTTCTCGGCTGGTAACGGCACCGACTTCGTGAAGCTGGACGAATTCTCGCTTAAAGGCTTCAACTGGGCGCCGTCGGCAGAGGCCGTGACAAAGTTTGCAGGTCTGAGCGACCAGGAAATGGAGAATTTCCCGTTCACGACCATGCTGCCTGAATTCGGCACGATGGTCGTCAAAGGTGTTGATGCCGACCTGCCGGGCGACAGCAACGCCAATGACGACGTTGATGTTGAGGAAGATCAGGACACAACAGCAACGCCGCCAGCAACCGGTTTGCCTGAGCGCATCAAGTTTAGCATGAAGAGCTACGAGCTGGCGTTGAACAAGCCGTTCAACGGTATTCCGACTGATATTCGTGTTGCCTATGAGGATATGTCTTTGCCTGTTCCTGCGAACAGCCGTGAAGAAATGTATCAGCAGCTGCGCAAGCTCGGTTATGACCGTGTAAACGTTTCATCCAATCTGGAAGCAAATTGGGATGAAGCCAGCCAGAGCCTCGTCATCAAGGATCTGTCGGTCAGCGGTCAGGACATGGGAAAAATTTCCATGTCTGGTCTATTGGGCGGCTTCACCAAAGAGTTCTTCTCCGGTGATAAAGTTTTGGCACAGGTTGCACTTCTCGGCCTCAAGGCTCGTGAGGTAAAGCTCAAGATTGAAGAACAGGGTCTGATTGAAAAGGGTCTCAAGTTCTACGCAGACGAAAACAACATGACTGTCGAAGATGCCCGCAGCGCTTTGACCATGATTGCTAATGCAGTTCTGCAGGAACTTGCTGCCGACCAACCGCAGCTTCAAGATGCGATCACTGCTTTTTCGACATTCCTTGCTAAGCCAAATATCTTTGAGGTGACGGTCAAGTCCAAGTCAGACAAGGGTATCGGTGCGCTGGAAATGGTTGCGGCATCGCAGAACCCGCTAGCGCTGCTTGATAAGGTCAATATTGAAGCGAAAGCTGAATAACGGTACGTTTCTTTTTAAGTGATCAACTGGAAACGCCGGCTTTAATCAGCCGGCGTTTTTTGTCGCTTGTGATCACCATAATGAGTGTGGACACGACACTTTCGCTTCTTTTATCTTTGCCCCGTGTCTCCAGAAACCGATATCGGTTATTACGGTGATGCTATAGGGTGCGCGCATTCAAACTCCACCATTCGGATTTACCCAATGCTTAAAAATCTAAACCCACTGCTGACCGGTTCGCTTCTTGAAGTGCTTGCGGATATGGGCCATGGCGACGATCTTGTTATCGTTGATGCCAATTATCCAGCACAGGCTTCCGGTGTGCAGGTTCTGGACTTTCCGGGGCTCAGCGCGACAGATATTGCAGACGCTGTGCTTTCTCTGCTGCCGCTCGACGACTTTGTTGATAAGCCAGCGGCTGTGATGGAGTGCCCTAGTGAGACGCCTGCGATTTTTGGTGAGTTTGAAGCCATCATTGAGAAGGCAGAAGGCCGCAAAATTGCTGTTGATCCGATTGATCGCTTTGCGTTCTACGATCGGGCGAGTTCTGCCTATGCAGTCATCCGCTCTGGCGAAAAGCGTCTCTATGGCAATATCATTTTCAAGAAGGGCGTTATTCGCTCATAATGGAAACAAAAAAGCCCCGCATTGCGGGGCTTCTTCGTAATGTTTATTTTACTGTTGTGGCTTTGGCTGGTGGTGTTCCATTTTGCCTCTGCCACCGTGATGCGGACCCTTTGGGCCATGGTGGTGGAACTTCTTGCCTGCACGTAGCTCGTGGCGGTCTAGCTTGCCATCTTCGTTGCGATCAAGCGCTGCAAATTCCTTCTGTCGCTGCTTTTCAATCGCTTCCAGAGTGATTTTGCCATCGCCCTTTACATCAAGGCGACGTTCCATGCGGTCTGCTGCGCGGCTGACCATGCGCTTGAGCGCAAGTGCTTCAATTTCATCGCGAGAGAGGACGCCGTCGCCATTTGTGTCGGCGGCTTTCAATTCGTCCATGCGGGAGAATTTCTCGAGATCGATTGGTCCGCGCTTGCCTTTAGATCCATCATTCTGTGTAATGGAAGTATCCGTCGCTGACTTGTCTGTATTTTCGCTGGCCTTTTCCTGTGCGAATGCGGCGGTGGAAAGCAATGCAGAAGCGATAACTGCAATATACAAGGTCTTCGATTTCATGGTTATTTGACTCCATTACTCTATACACGGCGCCATTTATTGGCGTGTGAGCAATGTCAGCCATTTTAGGTGAACCTGATATGAACAGGCCAATTAATAATTCGTAATGTTACGATGCCTTGCTTGCGAGCTTTCTCTCTCGAAACATCGAGAAGAGGCCAGCCGCGACGACAATGCTTGCACCGGTCACTACATTCCAGGTCAGATGTTCGTTGAAAACAAGAACTGCAATGAACGCTCCAATCACGAGCTGGAGATAGGATAGTGGTTGCACCTCACCGGCTTCAAGAATGTCGTAGGCGCGGATGAGGCAATAATGGCTTGCAATGCCACAGGCGCAAAGCGCCGCCATCCAGGGCCAGTCATTCTGCGCAATTGGTTCCATATGAAAAAAACCGACTGCGGTTAGTACAACAGCGCCGCCAATGCCCGTATAGAAGAAGCTGGTCATGGAGTTATCAGATTTGCTGACTGCGCGTGTCGCAATCGCATAAATTGCAAACATGGTTGTTGCAGCCATGGGAAACAGCAAGTTCAGGTCGAATTTTACATGAGTTGGATTGATGATGAGAAGAACACCGAACAAACCCACCACAATCGCGGTCCAGCGACGCCAGCCTACTTTTTCGCCAAGGAAGGGCACTGAGAGCATCGTGACGAGTAATGGGCCTACCTGAAAGATTGACTGCGCCATGGCCATGCCGACCCGGCTAAGGCCGAATACGAAGATAACGATTTCCGTTGCCAGCAAGACGCCGCGGAAGATCTGCAAAAATGGACGCTTAGTCGAAGCAGCGCGTGCAATTCCCCCGGCGCGCATCGCAAGTAGAATCACGAAAACGGCAAACGCCCAATAACGCACCATCGTTATGAAGATGGGCGAGTAATGTGATCCGAGATACTTCGAGATGCCATCTTGTGCCGCAAAAATGGCAACGGCTAGAAGTGTGAATGTGTAACCAAGGCTCTTGGGCGTCATGTGGCACACTCATAGTACCACCTTATTGGTTTCGCCATGCCTATTTGCGCACTTAGGCTGCAATATTGCTGGATATTTACAAGTAGCAAGGAAGAAGATTTTTAACGCAATTGAAACTTGAGCCGGTTCGTCCGGCTATCGTGTAATCAGCGGTAACTCTTTGAAAGAAGAGGAGAAAATGGTGGGTGATGTAGGGATCGAACCTACGACCCGCTGATTAAGAGTCAGCTGCTCTACCAACTGAGCTAATCACCCACTCGCTTCTCCGAGGCAGCGGCCCCGGTGAGGTGAGCGGTTCTATAAAGGCCGCTTTTCTGTCTGTCTAGCCTTCAGTGATAAAAAAATGAAAAAAAGTTGCGGAGATTTCAAAAAGCCCGGAAATGCGGAGTTCTTAATTAAATACTCAATGCACCTATTCCGCGTATAAGTGAAAACTAATCGTTTTGATTGCTAAAATAAATTTCTGCCAGTGGAATCATTCTTGTCATGATTCTGATTTTGAATCATTTTTTCCAAATGACGTTGTAAGTGGACGCAGGAATTTCCATATTCGCAACGCTCGATTTGGACTTGCTAATGCTTCGCTCAAGAGGGGACTGGCATTATTCGTTCGAGCTAAATGATTTGCGCAGCAAAATTCGCAGCCATGTCATCAATTTTTGATGCTTGTCTGAGATGGTTCGGCATATAAAAGACTTGATAGGCAAATAAGTTCTTTGCCATTGAGAGAATGCTGCAAGCGTTTGTTACGCGCAGGCAGGCGAGGGGTTCACGCACCGGATTGTCCTCGTTTAAGAAAACCCGAAGTCACCCCACGGTTGGGGTCTGACTTCAGAATCCGGTTCGCGGCATTTTGAGGACGGAATGGAAAGCATAATTAGCGATCTCGGACAGTTCATTTCCGATCATCGGGTATGGGCGGGTCCTATCGTAGGCATTATAGCCTTCGGCGAGTCTCTCGCTATTATCGGAATGTTCATTCCTGCCACACCTATCATGCTCGCCATTGGCGGTCTGGTGGGCGCCGGAATCGTGGAGCCTTGGCCAATTATCATCGGCGCCATCATCGGCGCGGTCATCGGCGATATCGTTTCTTATTTGCTTGGCTGGTGGCTTGGTCGCAGCATTATTCACAAGTGGCCGCTCAATAAGCACCGCACCGGCATTGCGCGGGCACGATTGCTATTTCGCCGCTATGGCTTCTCGGCTGTTTTCCTTGGTCGCTTCTTTGGGCCGGTCCGTTGTACCGTTCCGATGGTTGCAGGCATGATGTCGATGGATCAAAAGCGCTTCCAGACCGCAAACGTGCTTTCTGCGGTGGTCTGGGCGCCGCTCATGTTCCTACCAGGCTGGCTCGCTGGTCGCGGCATAGGCGTATTTGCGAAGATGGATGGCGATCACATGTTCTGGTCCGTGATAGGCATTACGGCCTTGACGATCGTGGTAACGGTGATCGGTATGCGTTATTTCAAAGGTCGTCCACGTCGTGAGCGCAAGCGCGGCGTGCATGTTTCTCCGGCTGAATAGTATATGGTCTTGCGCGTAAGCCGCGCGTCTGCATAATGCAGCCATCATATGCCATATGAAAACATGGTGTTCTGGAGCAGACAAAGGGTCTGCTTCGTGTCTCTTTAAAAGGTTCATCGCGCTTTATGCCCGACGACAGTTCTGACGATTCGTCTTCACGAAGTCCCGCTCCCTGTATGGGAGCATTGGACTTAAAAGGCTTTGAGCTTTCTCACGCCGTTTGCAATTCCTTCTGGCCGATCCGCTTTTCTGTGGTTCGGGAGGGAAACGCATGCGGCGTTTTTTCTGTTTCCTCTTTTCTCTGATTTTACAGGAGCCGACAAATCATGGATTGGTCCATGGACTGGATTGCCGACCCCAATGCCTGGGTAGGACTCGTGACATTGGTGGTGCTAGAAATTGTTCTCGGCATCGACAATCTCGTCTTTATCGCCATTCTGGCCGATAAACTTCCGCCTCATCAGCGTAATCGTGCGCGTATAATCGGTCTTTCATTGGCCTTGATAATGCGTCTCGCATTGCTGGCTTCGATCTCGTGGATCGTGACGCTGCGCGAACCGTTGATTGCCGTGATGGGACTTTCCTTCTCCGGTCGCGATCTCATAATGCTGGTTGGTGGTCTGTTCCTTCTCGCTAAGGGTACGATGGAGTTGCATGAGCGCCTTGAAGGTGCGCATGGACCTAAGAACACGCGCGTTGCCCATGCGATCTTCTGGCAGGTTATCGTTCAGATCGTCGTGCTTGATGCAGTCTTCTCGCTCGATAGCGTGATCACGGCTGTTGGTATGGTGCAGCATCTGCCGGTTATGATGATCGCGGTCATTATTGCGATTGCAGTCATGATGCTGGCTTCGCGTCCGCTGATGGACTTCGTCAACAAGCATCCAACAGTGGTTATCCTCTGCCTTGGCTTCCTGATGATGATCGGCTTCAGCCTTGTCGTTGAAGGCTTCGGCTTCCATATTCCGAAGGGCTATCTCTATGCCGCTATCGGCTTCTCGGTATTGATCGAGGCGGCCAATCAGATGGCGCGTAAGAATCGCGAAAAGCTCGTGACCACAAACGATCTTCGTGAACGCACAGCGGGCGCTGTTCTGCGCCTGCTCGGTGGCCATCGCGGCGATAACCCACTTTCGGACACAGTTGACGTGATTGCGCAGCAGACGGCTGCCAGTGACGTCTTCCTGCCGGAAGAAAAGGAAATGATCCGAGGCGTACTGGATCTTGCCGATCGCCCGGTTCGTTCCATCATGTCGCCGCGTAATGAGATCGAATGGCTTGATTTGGATGAGGATGAAGCTGAGCTTCATGAAGCGATCCGTAAGCTTTCGCATTCTCGCGTAATTGTTGCCCGTCGTCAGGTTGATGAGTTTGTCGGTGTCGCTTCGGTCAAGGATCTGCTGCTTGATATGACCGACAAGAAGCAGATCAACTGGGATGAAGTGGTCAAGCAGCCGCTGGTGGTTCATGAAAATGCGAATGTGCTTCGCGTCATGGAACAGCTTCGTGTTTCGCCGGTGCAGCTTGCTGTGGTGGTGGATGAGCATGGCTCGTTTGAAGGCGTAGTCACACCGACCGACGTGCTTGAAGCCATTGCCGGTGAGTTCCCGGATGAAGACGAAGAGGCTGCTGTTGCAGAATCAGACGGACAGGGTGGCTATCTGGTTGATGGTTTCACTGATATTCGCCGTCTCAGCAGCATCCTGCAGCGCGATCTGGTGGATGATAGCGATCGTTACACAACGCTTGCGGGCTATGCGCTTTGGCACCTCGGCCATCTGCCGGTGGGCGGTGAAAGCTTTGTCGAGGATGGATACCAATTCACCATCGAAGCGATGAGTGGTCGTCATGTTGAAAAGGTCCGGATCAGGCCCGTCGACGACTACGAAGTGTAAAATAGAATAATTTTGCGAGCATCCACATGGTTGCTCGCAAAATATTTCGCGATGTTAACTCCCATAAAATAAGTGGGATATTGACTTTATCGCAGAAGCCTTCAAAATTAACACATCGTTCATTGCTGCGGCGAAAGCGTGGCCCAAATTGGGCTTCAGATTGCAGCTTGAGTGGTGAGCGTGAAATGGAGGCTCTTATGAACCGTAAAATTCAATTGCTGGCGCAAAGCATAAAAGATGCTGTGCTGCGCATGACGGCCTATCTGGAGCAGCCTTGGCGCGGCATGAAGCTAAGCGCTGATGAAATTGCAGAGCGTCGTCGTAATCGCTTGGAGCGTGGCGAGCAAAATTTTCTCTGGTGCTGGCAGCACCGTGGGTTTTGGTAACATCTAAGCAATGAAAAAAGTTTCGAAAGCCGGGAGCGAAAGCTTCCGGCTTTCTCGTTTTTATTGCGCGTTTCTGCCTGTCTTTGGAAAAATATTCTCAGACCAATTTTTCCGTTAGGCGAGGTTTCCAAGAATGGTTATGAAAGTAGTTTATATATTTAAATCAATGATTTAGATTGATTCTTGCTTGTCTCTCTGTAGATTTGTTTCCCAACAGAAGTCGATTTACGGGCGCTTTGCGCAAGCAAAGTGAGAAGGGTGCGATCTATGAAGAAAATTATTCTATATGCGGCTGTTGCTCTCGGTTTGGGCGTAGCTCCGGTCAGCGCGCAGGAGCCAAAGGAAATCCTCAACGTTTCCTATGACATCGCACGCGAGCTTTACGAGCAGGTCAACAAGGCATTCATCGCGGATTGGAAAGCCAAGACTGGAGAAGACCTCACTGTCAATCAGTCCCATGCCGGTTCATCCAAGCAGGCTCGTTCCATTCTCGAAGGTCTGGAAGCTGATGTTGTAACCTTTAACCAGGTGACGGATGTTCAGGTGTTGCACGATAAGGGCGACCTTATTCCTGCTGATTGGCAGAAGCGCCTGCCAAACAATTCTTCGCCTTATTACTCGTTCCCGGCTTTCCTTGTGCGTGAAGGCAATCCAAAGGGCATCAAGAACTGGGATGATCTCGCTCGTGACGACGTGAAGGTTGTTTTCCCGAACCCTAAGACCTCTGGTAATGCGCGTTATACCTATTTAGCAGCGACGGCTTATGCCAACGAAGCTTTCAAGGGCGATCAGGAAAAGGTTCACGAGTTCATCGGTAAGATTTTCAAGAACGTACCAGTGTTCGATACAGGCGGTCGTGGTGCAACGACGACCTTTGCTGAACGCGGTATCGGCGACGTTCTGGTAACGTTTGAAGCGGAAACGCGCGGTACAGCCAAGGTGCTCGGCGAAGACAAATATGACGTGGTTGTTCCAGAAGTCAGCCTTCTGGCTGAATTCCCGGTTACTGTCGTTGATAAGGTTGTCGACAAGCGCGGCTCCCGCAAGATTGCCGAAGCTTATCTAAACTATCTCTACGCGCCTGAAGGTCAGGAAATCCTCGCACAGAATTTCAATCGCGTGCACGACAAGGACGTGATTGCAAAGCATAAGGATATCTATCCAGATGTGCGCCTTGTAACAGTCGAAGATGCTTTTGGCGGCTGGGAAAAGGTTCAGAAAGAGCATTTTGCCGAAGGCGGCGTACTTGATAAGCTCTTTACTGCTAAGTAAACAAGACTACCCGGCGGGAGCACCCAGCTCTCGCCTTTCTTTTGGAAAAATCCAGTGTCGCTTCTGAGCATGAAACGCAATTCTGTGCTGCCGGGGTTCGGACTGACCCTTGGCTGCACTTTGCTTTATCTGGCGGTCATTGTCGCCTTGCCTCTACTGGCAATGATCCTGAAAACCGCCAGTCTTGGATGGAGCGATTTCTGGAACATCGTAACTTCGGATCGTGCATTGGCGACGTTTCGCATTACAATCAGTGCCGCAGCCGTAGCTACGGTGTTCAACGGTCTGTTTGGGCTTCTGCTTGCATGGGTTCTGTCCCGCTATCAGTTCCCTGGAAAGCGACTGATCGATGCGGCAGTCGATCTGCCTTTTGCTTTGCCTACTGCGATAGCCGGTCTGGCACTGGTGACGCTGTTCGCACCCAATGGCTGGTTTGGTCGCTTTCTTGAGCCGATTGGTATCAAGGTTGCTTATGCGCCACTTGGCATTATGATTGCGATGTTTTTTACCAGTATTCCCTTTGTCATCCGCACCGTACAGCCGGTGCTGGAAGATATGAGTGCTGATGTGGAAGAGGCTGCGCGCAGCCTGGGTGCTAGCCCCTGGCAGGTTTTCTCGCATATTATCTGGCCGACAATCTTCCCGGCGTTCCTGGCTGGCGCTTCGTTGTCCTTTGCCCGCAGTCTCGGTGAGTTCGGCTCCATCGTTTTCATCTCCGGCAATCTGCCGTTTGAAACGGAAGTCACATCACTTCTGGTTTTCATCAGGCTGGATGAATATGATTATCCAGCTGCTGCAGCACTCGCTTTCATGATGCTGCTCATGGCGTTCTTTATGCTTCTTGTGACTAATATCATTCAGGCAAGGCGACTTCGTTATGCAGAGCGCTAGTGCAAGCGCGCAGGCGCGCAACAAGCCGGGCTCTGTGCGTAGCCTGCTGATCGGAATGGCTGCCATTTTGTCAGCAATCTGCATTGGCGCGCCGCTGGCCGTCATCTTCTCCTATGCCTTCAGCAAAGGGGTGGATGTCTTCTTTGGAGAAATTCTCAAGCCTGATACGCTTCATGCGGTGTGGCTGACGATCCTGACCGCGATTGTGGTTGTGCCGATCAATATGGCATTTGGCATTTGTGTGGCGTGGCTGGTCACAAAATTTCGCTTTCCGGGTCGCCGACTGTTGATCACATTCGTCGAAATTCCGTTCTCGGTCTCTCCGATCGTCGCTGGTGTTACGTATCTTTTCCTATATGGCTCGCAGGGACTGCTCGGACCGTTGCTTGAGAGCTACGACGTCAAAGTCATGTTCACGGTTCCCGCGATCTTTCTGGTGAGCCTGTTCGTGACGTCGCCTTTTGTGGCACGCGAGCTGATTCCACTGATGGAAGTGCAGGGCAGCGATGAGGAAGAAGCGGCTCTTACGCTTGGAGCGAATGCCTGGCAGACATTTTTTTATGTCACGCTGCCCAATATCAAATGGGCGCTGCTTTACGGTGCTGTGCTTTGTAATGCCCGCGTGATGGGCGAGTTTGGCGCGGTGTCCGTTGTGTCAGGCGCTATCCGTGGCAAGACCAATACATTGCCGCTGCAGGTTGAGCTCTTGTTCAACGATTACAATGTCGCTGGTGCTTTTGCTGCCGCTTCGACACTGGCTGGCTTAGCGTTGCTGACGCTTGTTCTAAAAATCTGGCTTGAGCGGAAACAGCACGGCTAAAAAGAAACCGCCTGCTTTTTGAGAGGCAGGCGGCTAGCGGTCACGCTGCTTGGGAGAGCGTGTGTGTTATTGGTTCGCGTTGCAGGGATGAGGCGAGGATTGCGCCTTCCGGCCAGTGCGTGAAGCCACTTGCCACGTTGATATGGCCTGCATGGCCGACGTCGACAAAGCCAGAACCCCAGACATTCGCAATGGCTTCTGCCTTGGCAAAGCGCATATATTCGTCATCGCGGCTGGCAACGACGATGGATGGAAAAGCCAATTCATGCCGAGGCAAGGGTGCAAAGCTCGCAAAGCGGCTATCGCGACGCGACATAGTTTCAACGTCTGCCGGGGCGACCAGAAGTGCGCCAGCAACGTGAGCCGCAGCCGGACGGCTTGCAAGATGCGAAACAAGAATACAGCCAAGACTATGGGCAACCAGAACCGCACCGGGATTTTCGGCGAGTTTGGCTTCAAGCGCGTGCATCCAGTCGGATAGCACCGGATAGTGCCAGTCATCTTGTTCGACGAGCACTGCTGACGGATCGTCATGCAACCATTGGCGCTGCCAGTGGCCTGCTTCCGATCCCTTGTAACCGGGGATGATCAATGTCGCAGGCATGCGTTAGTTCCTCTTGGAATGTGCCTTGGGAGGCGTTTCTGCTCTGCATCAGGAGGATATGCGAAGCAATTTCCAAGATAGGGGCTATTTCATATCATTTTAAGGAATATAAATTCAAATTGAGGCGGGTGTGTAAAAATTAATCCCGCCTCAGATTGATTACTTCTTTTGTTTGTCGTTCCAGCGCAGCACAAATTGCGATTTCTCGAAAACGAGAACCACGATCAGCGACATGGCAAATGGAATGAGAAGATAAAGCAGGCGGAAGACGATAAGTGCCGCCAGAACGTCAGCCTGATCCATATCCGGCAGGCCGGTGAGGAAAACCAGCTCAAGCACCCCAAGGCCGCCCGGAGCGTGTGATATGAGGGCTGCCGAGAACGATACCAGGAAGATGCCGAGAATAATCAGGAAGCCCGGATTGCCTGCTTCTGGCAGTGCGAAATAGATGATGCCTGCGGCACCAATCAGTTCTAGCGGGGCTACAATCAGCTGCTGTGTAACAACTGGCAAACGCGGATATTCGAGGCGGAATTTGCCGATCTGAAGTGGGCGTAATTGCAACCAGCTGCCGAAGATATAAAGCAGTACAAAAGCCAGCATCAACAACGCGATGACTATCGACACAGTCGGCGTCAGGTCCGAGTTGAACCGCATCAAAATATGCGGTTCCAGCAGCAGGACAATGCTGGAGGTGATGATTACGCCGAGAATGAATGTGAATGAGCAGAAAGCGATAAGGACAGCGATTTCACTGCCTGGCATTCCTTGCGAGGAATATGCGCGATAACGCACCACTGCACCTGAAACGACCGACGCGCCGATATTGTGCGACAATGCGTAGGTCGTAAACGAGCAGAGGGCGATGAAGAGCCAGGAAATTTTGCGACGCAAATGGAGAAGCGCAATGCGATCATATCCGGCCAGCGAGCTATAGGCGAGGAGCGCTGCTGCTGTTGCCAGCAACCAATGATGCGCGCGGATCGCGTAAAGACTATCCAGAACGTCTTCAAGCGAGATACTGCGCAGCTCCCGATAAAGAAGCCAGGCTGAAACAATGACTGCTAGAATGCCTATTACCGGCCAGATGTAATCCTTGAACTTCATTAACCGATCACCGCACCTTCAACTCGCATCTAATTCCCCTTTATCGATCTCTCCGGTTCTTGCATCAGGTTGCTTCCGGTTCGATCCCCTTCAAATCAACCATGGTCTCGGACGAAGGGCGATGTTGCTGAAAACCCTCGTTTCGTCTCTCGTTTATAATTGCTCTCTCCATTGCTCCGGCGATTTCGGCTTCGCCCAGGATAACGGAGTCTGCACTGAGATCGTGCAGGTATTGTGCTTCAGCTGGCGAACAGGCTCGCACGATGATGCGCAGGCCCGGATTTGCAGCCCGGGCAAGTGATGTTGCGCGCCCGGCTTCAAATGCATTCGGGATAGCAATCACCAGATTGATTGCTTTCTCAGGATTCGCCGCCTCCCATATTTCAGCATCAGAGGCATTGCCCGCAATAGCTTCAATGCCGATTTCTTTCAATCTGAAATAAATCTTGGGCGAATTTTCGATCACAAGGAAAGGCATTTGCTTTTCCTGCAAGGCCGAAGCCACTCGTTTACCGATTTGGCCATAGCCCACAATGATTGTGTGAGCTGTCAATTTGGTGCGCGGTAGCGGTTCGGGTTCCGAGATATCGAGGCTTGTTTCACCCAAATCATTGGTTGAGCCTTCAACGCCCAGACGCTTTTCGATCCAAGGTCGTAGTCGCTCGGCAACAATGAACATGACCGGGTTGAGGAAGATCGAAAGAATTGCACCGGCGAGGATCAGATCGCGCCCTTCAGGCGGGAGAAGGTTGAGGCCTACTCCCAACCCTGCGAGGATGAATGAGAACTCGCCGATCTGAGCAAGACTTGCGGAAATGGTAAGAGCTGTTCCAACGGGACGTTTAAATGCGCGGACAATGAAGAATGCTGCAACCGATTTGCCGACCAGAATAATCAGGAGTGTCGCAATCAGGGGCAGGGGATCACGGATGAGACTCATTGGATCAAACAACATGCCCACGGAAATGAAGAACAGAACCGCGAAAGCGTCGCGCAGAGGCAGCGATTCCTCTGCGGCGCGATGGCTTAGCTCAGATTCGCTCATCACCATGCCAGCAAAGAATGCACCAAGCGCGAAAGATACGCCGAACAGATGGGCGGCACCAAAGGCAACACCAAGCGCTATAGCCAGAACGCCAAGGCGGAACAGTTCACGCGAGCCTGTCTGAACAATGACGTTCAGAAGCCATGGGATCACCTTTCGCCCCACCACCAGCATAAGCGCTACAAAAACTGCAACCTTGGCAATGGTCAGAAGAATGATGCCGCCAATGCCTAGCCCCAGCCACTCGGCGATAGGATCGTTGGCCGCGGCATGTCCGGCTTCAGTGCCGACACTGGCAAGGGCAGGCAGAAGCACCAGCGCCATGACCATGGCGAGGTCTTCGACTATCAGCCATCCGATGGCGATGCGGCCGCGATCTGTATCGATAAGACGCAGATCCTGCATCGCACGCAGGAGAACGACGGTACTGGCCGTTGAAAGTGCCAGCCCGAAGACAAGACCGGCTTTTACGTCCCAGCCAAGTGCAAGACCGAGAGCTGTGCCGAGTGCTGCTGCTGTCGCGATCTGCGCCAGCGCGCCGGGAACAGCAATTGCTTTCACAGAAAGCAGGTCTTTGAGAGAGAAGTGCAGACCAACGCCGAACATCAGCAGGATAACGCCGATTTCCGCGAGCTGGAGAATGAGGTCCTGATCGGCAACAAAACCTGGCGTGTGCGGGCCAGCTATGACACCAGCAAGCAGATAACCGACGAGGGGGGAGATTTTGAGACGGGTGGCAATCGCGCCGAAGATAAACGCCAGACATAACCCGATGACGATTGTCGCAATCAAAGGCGTGTCATGGGGCATAGGGGTGCCTTCCCGTTCTTCAGTCTTATAAAACTTTTATGGAGAGCCGGGCATGATCGTAACCATGCCCGGCAATGGAGTTATTTTTGTGCAGCCGTGTTGTCTTCAAGCGCCTGATGCGCTTCCCGACGATGCTGCCACCAGTTGCCTAGCAACAGCAGAATCGGTGCTGCGATGAAGATCGACGACGTCGTTGCAATGAAGATACCGAACAGCATCGGCACGGCAAAATTATGAACGGCGCTGCCGCCCCAGATTGCCATTGGCAGAAGGCAGAGGAACGTCACAACCGATGTATAGATACAGCGGACGAGTACCTGATTGATACTCATATCGACGATCTCACGCAGAGGCTTCGTTTTGTAGAGACGCATGTTTTCACGCATACGATCATAAACAACGACCTTATCGTTTACCGAGTAACCGATAGCGGTCAGAAGCGCTGCAATGGCGGTCAGGTTGAAGTCGAGCTGAAGCAGCGCGAAGAAACCAACCATCTTCGTGGTATCGAGTATCAGCGTGATAATCGCGCCGACTGCGAAGAACCACTCGAAGCGCCACCAAAGATAGATGAGCATACCGAGAGCCGAAAGCACAACCGCGATGAACCCAGAACGGGCCAGTTCGCCGGAGACCTTTGGTCCCACAACTTCGGTACGTTCAATCTTCACACCCGGATCGATTTCAGTAACAGCGTCACGCATCTTGTTGACCGCAACCGTCTGCGCTTCTTCGCCGCCATCCTGACGCTGAATACGGATCAGCACATCATTAGGGCTGCCAGCAGACTGCAGGGCAACTTCACCAAGGCCAAGTCCGCCGAGCTTCTCACGCAATTGCGCCAGATCAGCAGGTTGCGACGTGGTGATTTCCGCCTGAATGCCGCCCTTGAAGTCGATGCCGTAATTCAGCCCCGGCTTGAAGAAGAGCGCGATCGAAGCAATCGACAGGACGATGGAAACGCCGATGCCGAAGAAGCGCGCATTCATAAAGCGGAAGTTAGGGTTTTCAGGCGCGATCCTTACCAGTGGCTCAATGCGAAGCACCTTGAGCTTGCGACGACGCACATACCAACCCATCGCCATGCGAACCAGCGTCACGTCGGTAAACATCGAGATCACGATACCGAGCATCATGGCAACAGCAAAGCCGCGCACCGGGCCTGTGCCGAACATGAAGAGGAGCAGGGTCGAAATCAGCGAGGTGACGTTGGAGTCAACGATTGTAGCAAAAGCGCTATGGAAGCCTCGGTCGAGGGCTGCCATGGCACCAAGGCCTCTTTTTGTTTCTTCTCGAATACGTTCGTTGATGAGAATGTTCGCGTCAACCGCGATACCGATACCCAGAATAATACCGGCGATACCGGGCAGCGTCAGTGTCGCGCCGATAAGGCTCAGTGCTGCGAAGGTCAGCAACGTGTGGAGTAGAAGCGCTACGTTGGCAATCAGACCCCAGACACCATAAAGCAGCTGGATGAAGATCGCGACGAGGATAAAGCCAGCGATACCGGTGATCAGCCCCATCTTGATGGCGTCGCCACCGAGGTCAGGACCAACTGTACGCTCTTCGATAACCGTCAGTGGGGCAGGGAGAGCACCTGCACGCAACAATGCTGAGAGAACAACACTGTCCTGAACCGTGAAGCTGCCGCTGATCTGGCCGTTACCACCGGTAATCGGTTCGCGGATGACCGGCGCGCTCAGCACCTTGCCGTCGAGAACGATAGCAAATGGGCGATTGACGTTCTTGGTGGTGATGTCAGCAAACTGACGGGCACCGAGGCTGTCGAAGCGGAACGAAACGATTGGTTCGTTGGTGCGCTGATCAAATCCTGCACGCGCATCGGTAAGACGCTCACCGGACAGGGCAACCTGGTCTTCAATTGGGTATTTGATGTTTGGATCTTTGGAATCCGGCAGGATGCTGACGCCCGGAGGCGGTGCATCATTCGGATTCGCGTCAGCCACCATGTGGAAGCTCATCTTCGCGGTGCTTCCGAGAAGCTGGCGAAGTTGTGCCGGGTCCTGAAGGCCCGGAAGCTGAACAACGATACGGTCGGAACCAACGCGCTGGATCGAAGGCTCGGCAACGCCGACCTGATCAACACGCTGGCGAATGATTTCAAGGCTCTGCTGAAGCGCTGAATCAAGGCGATAGGTGAAACCAGCCTGTGTCAGTGTCAGACGAATCTGATTGTCGCTGGACGTTACGTCGATATCGTTGATCGCCGCGCCGAAGCCGCTCGTGTTAACCTGAGAAATCAGGGTTTTGAGCGCGGTATCGGCCTTTGCACGCTGATCGGCGTCAGGGATCGTCACGATGACGGAATCACCAACGGCGCGGATCGATTGTGGCTGAATGCGTTCAGCGCGCAGCTTGCCGCGTGCATCATCAAGCAGCGCACGCATACGATCTTTTTTGAGACCAGCTCCATCCACTTCAAGAACAAGGTAGGAGCCGCCACGCAGATCGAGGCCGAGCGTTACCTGTCGTTTAGGGAACCACGACGGCATCGCGTCGAGATGCTGCTGTGTAAAGAAATTGGGCAAGGCGATAATGACGCCGATCAGAACGATCAGGCCATATAGCACAGCGACCCATTTAGAAGTACGCATGAGTTGAAGTTCCGGATATTGAGCGCATTCAAATTTCGTAATGAATACAAAAATTTAAGGCGCATTTCTTCGTAAGTGATTCAGGATTGGCTATGGCCAATCTCAATGACGACTTTCAGGCGTTACTTGGTGGCGCGCGTGCGGGAGCATATGTGCTCCACGAAAGTCTCAAAATCGCGTTTGTCCTTGCGGATTCGACTGGTTTTGCGTCGAAAAATGCAAGATCACGCGGCATTGCCGACAAGCCTGCACCATTTCCGTCGGGATAGGTTGCCTTGATTTTAGCAGCAATCGCTTCGGCCAGAACGGCGCGTAACGGCTGCGTCGCAGGCGTGGATTGCTGGCGTCCAGGTATCGCAGGCGCGTCTTCGACCTGCTGGGCTGCCATGCTTTTGGGAACAGTGCGGCAGGCTTCATCGCCAAGGGCAGAAAGGTCCACCGCAAACATAAAGGCTGCAAACGACAGGACGCACGTTACAAACAGCATGAATCCATGCTGATGATAACGATCAGTGCGCTGATCTGTGTTGTTCATGCCCTTAATCAAAACGCTTGGACTTTCCTCTACAGTCTTTCCGCAGAAATGAGCCAGTGCCAGAGTGGTTTTCCGATTGGCCTAAGCCACTCTAGTTATTCGATTTTATGCAAAGCCCGATTCAAAAACTTTGTATTTTTATCGGGACTTAGCGTTGACACCTACAGCATCGATTCACAAATTGGAATCTATTTCTGTCACCTGCTGCCCCTCGGTTCGCATGAAAGGGTTTGCGATGGTTCCTGATCTGCTGCTCACACAACCAAAATCCTGCGTCGATTAGGCTCTGTTGGTCATAAAACCGATTTCGATTTTCGGCCCAATGTTGTAGGGCTTGCTTCCGCTTTAACGCGCTTTATGTTGAAACAGTGATCGTGAAACTGGCAGAGCTTAAATTGGCATATTTACCGACGTTCCGCGCAATTGCATTTGCAATGACCACTTTTGCTGTGTCGCTTGGGGCGCTGGATCATTCGTTTGCTCAGGATAACAAACCGCAACAGGCTCAGCCTCTCGCTCAGCAATCGGCGCCTGCTCAAGCTCCTGCACCGGTATCAGCAGAACCTGCGGCAGCTAGCACACCCGTTTCTGGTGTGGTGCAGCAACAAAAGCCGATCATCAACGATCTCAAGCAGCAGACCAAATCGATCAACGATCAGCTGCAAAAATCTTCGACCAGCGATGAGACGCTCGCAAATCTCAAGCTACAGCTTGATGGTCTTTCCAAGAAGCTGCTTGATGCGGGTGTTGCGTTTCGTCCAAGGCTGACGGAAATCAACACACGTCTGGAGCAGTTGGGTGCCGCCCCCTCCGGCGATCAACCGGCAGAACCGCAAATCGTTGCGGATGAACGCGCACGACTGACTGCTGAAAAGGCCGAGATCAACGCCGTTATCGGCGAGACGGAAGATGCATCGCTTTCGGTCAATCAGATGTCGGCGAAAATCGGCAATATGCGCCGTGACCTGTTTGCGCAGACCTTGTCTCAGCGCGTCAATCTCGATCTTACGCTCGGATCTGAAGTAACCTCGGCTGCTGGCGATCAGATGGTTTCGCTGTGGAGCATCGTGAAATCATGGTGGCGCTTTGTCTCCACCTTCAAGCTGAATTCGTTTCTGGCAGCGGCCTTTTTCGCATTTGTCGCGGCACTGATCATCCAGCTCGGCGCACGCCGCGTTCTCGGTACGCTTTACGAACGTGACCCGACGATTGAAACACCCTCTTATCTGAGCCGTTTGTCGGTTGCATTCTGGTCTACAGCGATCCCATCGGGTGCTGTCGGTGTGTTTCTGGCAACGACCTATTTCTTTCTCAATTACTTCAATGTTTTAAGACCTGATATTGCAGGGCTTCTACAGTCGCTCTTCGTCGTTTTAGGCATTGTGTTCTTTATCAGCCGGCTGGCGTTTGCCTGTATAAGCCCATACACACCAGCATGGCGGTTGGTGCCGGTCGCACCGCGCCCAGGTCGGGTTCTCGTCTGGCTGATCACAGGCATGGCTTTGATCAACGGGCTTGACTCGTTTTTCAGCAAAGTAAATCAGGTTCTTTCCTCGCCGCTCTCTTTGACGATGGCGAAAAGCTTGCTTTCGACGGTCGTGATCGGCGTTCTGATCCTCATCGTCGCCTTTGTGAAGCCAATAGAAAAAGACGGAGAAGAGGGCGTCCGCCCCTGGCCTAAGATGTTCAGGATATTCCTGATCGTCCTTGGTCTTTTGCCGATTATCGCAGCTGGTCTTGGCTTTATCGGACTTGCACGCTTTGCTGCACAGCAGATCGTTGTTACCGGGGCGTTCCTCGTTACGATGTATCTCGGGTTTTTGACCGGTCGTGCAATTTCGGAAGAACAGGCCTTTGCGTCCAGCCCGATTGGTCGGGTTATGCGTGACCGCTTCCATTTTGATGAAGCGACACTTGACCAAATAGGGCTTGGTGTCGGCATTCTCATCAATTTTGCGGTGGCGCTGGTCGGCATACCGCTCGTGCTGATGCAGTTTGGTTTCCAATGGTCGGAGCTGAAAAGCACTTTCTATAATCTGATGACGGGCATCCCTATCGGCAATATTTCCATTTCGCTGATGGGTATTCTGACGGGTATTGCGCTTTTCGTCGTTGTCTATCTGATGACGCGCTGGTTCCAGAACTGGCTTGATAACAGCGTCATGGCGCGTGGTCGTGTAGATTCCGGCGTTCGTAATTCGATCCGTACGGTGGTTGGCTATGTTGGTCTGGTACTTGCGGCGCTGGTTGGTGTTTCGGCAGCTGGCTTCAATCTGTCCAGTCTCGCACTGATTGCTGGTGGTCTGTCACTTGGTATCGGTTTTGGCTTGCAGAACATTGTCCAGAACTTCGTTTCGGGCCTTATCCTTCTGGCTGAACGTCCGTTCAAAGTGGGCGACTGGGTCGAAGCAGGCACCGTTAGCGGTATCGTAAAAAAGATCAGCGTTCGTGCAACCGAAGTTGAGACTTTCCAGAAGCAGTCGATTGTCGTTCCAAACTCGACGCTTATCAACGGCAATGTCGGTAACTGGACACTTCGTAACAAGCTTGGCCGCATCGATATCAATGTGCAGGCAGCCTATACTGATGAGCCGCGTCGCGTTCACACATTGCTGCTAGAAATCATCCGCAGTCACCCTTCAATTCTAAAAAATCCGGAACCGTTCGTAGCGTTTCAGAGCATGACGGATTCTCTGCTGGTGTTCGATATCTACGCACATGTTGCAGATATTACATCGACAGGCGGTATCAAGAATGAGCTGCGATTCCAGATTGTTGAACGTTTCCACGCAGAAGGTATCGAGCTGGCTTCGTCTTCCACTGATCTGGTTCTTGGTGTTACGGAAATCGAAAAGCTTTCCGAGCTTATGAATAAAGATACCCCACGCGCTACAAAGACGCGGAAGGAAAAGCCTGCTGAGTCTGAGAAGGGCGAAAAGCCTGAACGTGACGACAAAGTCTGAACGCTTTAAATTACTTCCAGTTTTCACTGAATCGTTGGAAACTCTCTATCTATTCGTTTTTGCGTGCATCCTGTTCCGAAAACCGCTTCGTACTTTTTGGGATGCGCTTTAATGCGAATTATGAATATGTCGTTCAGTTGCAGTTCAGTTTTGAAGTCTTATAAATGATTACGAAAAGAGGCAGGCGAACTGTCTTAGAGCAATGGGGCCGTATACTCGGCTTGTAGCGGGAGCAGCGGAAACGCTGAAACGATATGAACAGAACTCAGGTCAATTATGCTGGCAAGGTCGCTATCGGTGCGATGCTCGCGATTTCGTTCTCCGTACCGAGCCTTTATGCTGCAACTGTTGCCAACAACGACAGCTCGGCTCAGACCATTGTGGTGACTGAAGGCGCTTCGAAGCGTGAAATGCTGGTGGCACCTGGTGAAACAGTCGATTTCTGCAATGGCGGTTGTTTTGTAACGTTCCCGAATGGTGATCGTGAGGCGCTTAAGGGCGACGAAACCATTACGATTTCGGGTGGCAAGGCGACCATTCAATAAGTTGACTAGCACGAATTGAGAAAGCCGGGGCACAACCCCGGCTTTTTATTGAGCTTTACGATTAGAGCGTCTCCCATCTTCATTGAACCGTTGGGAATTCTCTATCTATTTGTTTTTGCGCGCCTCTTGTTCCGAGAACCGCGTCGCACTTTTCGGTCTGCTCTTTAACTGCGGGGCTTGAGATTTTCCGGGTCGTAGAGTGGCTTGTAACCAATCGATACGACTTCTACTGGATAGGTCTCTCCGAAATACTCCACGTTCAGCTTGCGGCCTTCCTGGCAGTAGGACCAAGGCAGATAGGCAAGTGCGATATTCTTGCCGATGGTTGGGCCGTAGGCGATGGACGACGTGAACGAGCGACGTCCGAGTTCATCAACCAATGTTGCACCCGTTTCAGGGTCGAGCACCGGCAGAATGCCGACCGGGTAGCGTTTGACGCCTTTGGAGTCGACATTCTCGCTCATAACCAGCGTGCAAAGCATGGCTGGCTGATGCTCGCGAGCCTTGTACTCAAGATGCTTTGCCTTGCCACGGAAGTCTGCTTCCTTGACCTTCGGGCGAGCCAGATCAGCTTCAAGCAGATTGTATTCAGTGAGCAGATCTGCATTCTGAAGGCGTAGGCTTTTCTCCATGCGGCGTGTATTCGCATAGGTCTCAACACCGACGGCAATTGCCCCGGTTGATCGCAGCGCATCCCAGACAGCGAGGCCGTCTTCATAGCGCATGTGCAATTCCCAGCCCTGTTCGCCGACATAGGAAATACGGAACGCTGTTACGTCCTTGCCTGCAATACAGATTGGCTTGATGGCGGCAAACGCGAAGTTCTCGAGGTCAAGACCCTCCGGGTTCTCGACAACCTTTTTGAGATTGTCGCGTGCATTCGGTCCCCAGATACCGATGGTGACATATTTCTCAGTCACATCGGTAATAGTGACATCAAAGCCCTTATCTTCAGCCACACGGCGCATATAATGGAAATCGCGCGGACCGGCATCCGCGCCGTTGATCATGCGGATGCGGTCTGCCATGCGGATGGCCGTGAAATCGGCGCGCACCATGCCTTCATCATCGAGAAAATGCGTATAGATGCCTTTGCCGATATTGGCATCGCCGCCGATCTTGGCAGCGCATAACCATTCCATCAGCTCGACATGATCCGGGCCTTCGATGTCGTACATGGCAAAATGCGACAGATTGATAATGCCGCAATCTTCACTCAGTGCGAGATGCTCAGCGTTGGAAACGCGCCAGAAATGGCGATTATCCCACTCGTTCTCACGGACCGGAATGCGGTCGCCATATTTTTCAAGCAGATGCTCATTGGCCGCATAGCCGTGCGCGCGCTCCCAGCCGCCCAGCTCCATGAAGTGGCCGCCAAGTTCCTTTTCACGCTCATAGAAAGGTGAGCGACGAATATTGCGGCCTTTGGAAAATGGTTCGCGCGGATGCACTGCTGGATTATAGACCTTCATCGCCGTTTCGGTGCAGCGATCCCATATGAACTGCTCGGTCATCTGATGCGGATAGAAGCGTGAATAGTCGATAGCGTGGTGATCGATTGCTGTACGGCCATCTGTCATCCAGTCAGCAATGAGCTTGCCCATGCCGGGGCCGTCTTTGACCCAAATCGCAACTGCATACCAGAGGCCGCGCACCTTCTGGCTTTCACCCATTGAAGGACCGCCATCAGTCGTGACCTGAAGGAAACCATTGAAGGAATGGCTTTCATTGTAGCCCAGTTCGCCGAGGATCGGGGTCAGTTCGATGGCGCGTTCAAGCGGTTCGAGTACCTGTTCCATGTCGAGATCGCGCTGTGATGGCGACAGGCGTGCTTCATGCTTTTCGAGCAAATCACGCGGATGGCAGAGGCGCGGATTGGTTTCTTCGTAATAGCCCCATTCGATCTGACCGCCTTCGGCCGTCTTCGGGTCGCCGGTGTCGCGCATATAGGCTGAGTTGCCCTGATCGCGCATGAGCGGCCAGCCGATTTCCTTACCGGTTCCTGCAAATTCATTATAGGGACCGAAGAAAGTGAGCGGATGGTCAATCGGCATGACTGGCAGGTCTTCGCCAACCATCTCGGCAATCAGACGGCCCCAGAGACCGGCACAGATCACAACATAATCCGCTTCGATCGTACCGCGATGGGTGACAACGCCCTTGATGCGCCCATTTTCAACAACAAGCGACTGTGCGGGGGTATTGGCGAAGCTCTGAAGCTTGCCAGCTGCTTCGGCTTGGTCAATCAGCTTGCCCGCAACCGTCTGCGAACGCGGAATAACGAGACCTGCATCCGGGTCCCACAAGCCGCCCTGAACGAGGCTTTCTTCGATTAGCGGGAATTTTTCTTTGACTTCCGCAGGCTCCATCAGGCGGGCGCGTGTGCCGAAGGCTTTGCCGGATGCGACTTTGCGTTTCAGTTCTTCCATGCGGGAATCGTCGCCGACGCGAGCAACTTCGATACCGCCGACGCGAGCGTAATGGCCCATCTTCTCATAGAAATCGATGGAGTAGAGCGTTGTCCAGCACGACAGAAAATCATGGCTGGTTGCATAGCAGAAATCAGATGCGTGTGCGGTGGAGCCGATATCGGTGGGGATGCCTGACTTATCAATGCCAACAATATCGTCCCAGCCACGCTCGATCAGGTGATGGACGACGGATGCGCCAACGATGCCGCCCAGCCCGACAATGACTACTTTCGCTTTCTTAGGAAACTCTGCCATTTTATGCGATCCCATTTTTCATTTGATAGAAACATAGTGATTGGCAGGAGCTTACAATTGTCATTCTACGACATAATCACGGCGTGAGGCGACCGAAGCTCAATGGCTGTTTGATCGTTTTGACGGACAGGAAATCCGGAACCTTAATGTGTTGAGAATTTGATTCACAGGGCAGGGCTATCACTATGATTTAAAAAGAAAAGCCGCATTGTGAATAATGCGGCTTTTATGCTTGTTTCTCCGATCAGGCTGCTATCAGCATTTTGCGGTCAGCCCGTTCCTGCTGCGGCGAACGCCCGTAAAGTTCGCGGTAGCACTTGGAAAAATGCGACGCGGAAACAAAGCCACAGGCAACGGCAACTTCAACAACCGGCATGGATGATTGCAGCAGCAGATGCCGGGCCCGGTCGAGACGAATTTCGAGATAATAACGCGCTGGTGAGCGACCCATTTCCTGACGGAACAGACGTTCGACCTGGCGACGCGAAAGCCCGATATTATGCGCCACATCGATAAGCGCTTCGGGTTCTGAAAGATTGGCTTCCATCATTTCGATGATCGTCAGAATCTTCGAGTTCTGGATACCAAGACGAGCGCGAAGCGGCAGACGCTGGCGATCATGCGGATTGCGCACGCGGTCCGTGAGAGCCTGTTCGCAAATGCGGTTGACCAGATTATCGTCGAAGTCATCACCGATGAGCTTTAGCATCATATCGAGTGAGGCGGTTCCGCCTGCACAGGTATAGATATTGCCATCGACTTCGAAGAGATCGGCATAGACTTCCGCTTTTGGAAAAGCTTCGGAGAAGCCGGGCAGGTTTTCCCAGTGAATGGCGCAACGTTTACCAGAGAGAAGGCCGGCAGCCGCCAGAATATGCGCGCCCGTGCAAAGGCCGCCAACCGCGACGCCGCGGTTATATTCTTCGCGTAGCCAGGCAAAGACTGACTTGTTGCGAAATTCTTCGACATAAACGCCCGAGCAAACAAACACCATGGAAGGGCGCTGTTCGCGCTGAAGGAAGCGTCGCTCGTCCTCCAGCGAAGCATTGACAGCGCATTCCACGCCGTTCGACGCTGTTACCGGTTTGCCGTCGGTGGATGTCAACCGCCAGCGATAGGCTTCATAGCCCAGCATTCGATTGGCAATGCGCAGCGGTTCAATTGCTGTCGCAAATGCGATCATCGAGAAGTCAGGGACCAGAAAAAAAACAATAGACCGCTTAACCGATGAAGCTTGATTCATAGCCTGATCGTTCCCATTCTCGAAAGCCCGAACCGCGGTTCCCGACGCAGTTTCCGGCTTTGTGCCTCCGTCATGACACCGGGGCTTTGTCAGACCCTGTCATCCGGTCGCTTTCTGACCGGCCATCCTGTTGCTCCAGCCCGGATTTATAGGGGGTAGGCTATGACGCAAACAGGACAGACATATTGAGACATAGAACTTTCAGATTGCATAGTGCGGCTAAATGCCTGCCGTAAATTGGCATCTATATGTCGTTTAATTGAGGGCAAGGAATATCCTGCCCTCAACTGACGATGTTATTTACTTCTTTCGGCTGATGCGTGTGGAAGTGGGAAGGCGATCATCCACGCAAGGCCAGCCGATATCGTGTAGAATGTGTTCCGGTAACGACTCCAGCACCCTGCGGCTTTTCTTTACGCGCCGCTGATAAGCCCATTCGGCATAGAAAGCGACGACCGATGCAATGTTCGCTTGCAGCCAGCTTGGGATGACAGATGGGCGCGAACCAGATTCGTTTTGCAGTGCTTCACATTGAATGCTCATTTTCGTTCTCCTGACAAAAAGTGAGACCAAGTGGTTGGGTGGAGATGTTCTGATCTCGATGATGAGAGCTTGCGACCATCTTGACGTTCAATCAAACGAAATATAGAAAGGTATAAGATCAGAAAAATTGAACTAACGGAAATCGCGGAGTTCAACATGACAGCGCCGGTTCAACATCCTCTGCCAATGCTCGATATTGATGTGTTGCGCACATTCGCGTCCATTGCCGATACAGGCAGTTTTTCGGCAGCGGCAAATGTGGTTTTTCGGACGCCCTCGGCTGTTTCGATGCAGATCAAGAAACTTGAAGAGCAGCTCGGGGTTGCCGTTTTTGAGCGCGATGCGCGTTCGGTTACGCTGACGAGTGATGGTGAGATATTGCTTGGCTACGCGCGGCGACTGCTTGCGCTCAATCGCGAGGCCGTGGCCAAATTTGTTGCTCCGACGGTTACAGGCGTTGTTCGCTTAGGGTCGCCTGACGATATTGGCGAATGCGTTCTGCCTCTGGTTTTGAAGCGATTTGCTGAGACCCATCCGGGCGTCACTGTCGATGTCGTCATTGATCAAAGCACCAATCTGCGCAAGCGGCTGGATGAACGCCGTCTTGATGTCACGCTGGTCAATCTCTCGCACACAGTGCCGGGCAGAGGTGACGTTGAAGTGTTGCTTGATGAGGAGCTTGTCTGGGCAGGCGCAAAATGTGGTACGGCCTATCGTCGTGATCCACTTCCGCTCTCCATATGGGAAGAGGGCTGTGCATGGCGTGGAAATGCGCTGGAAGCGTTGGAGAAGTCAGGCCGGTCTTATCGTATCGCCTATATGAGTTCTCATTCTACAGGGCAGCGCGCTGCCATACAGGCTGATCTCGCTATTGCACCTTTCGGTAAAACATTGCTGGGAGAGGGAATTGTAGCGCTCGGACCTGAACATAATCTGCCGCAGCTTGGACGTTATCAGCTCGGAATGATCATTAAACCGGACGCGCGCCAGCACATTCAGGTGGTCGCTGAACATTTACGCAATGTTTTTGAAAGCTATCGCCGCAGCGGTCGCTTCGATACATTTCGCGCAGGTTGAGCCGTGCAATGAAACTTTAGCAGTTTACTAAATACCTCTCTTGCCAGCGAAAAAAGCTGCGCTAGATTTTATATGTGACAGCCGAGTAACGGCTTCACCGCCAGAATACCGGGCAGCGCGCGTCAGGTAGTTTGGGAGGCATATTTGGTTGAATTGAGCATCTCAATGGAGAGACTGTTATGAAGCTATCCCGCATTGTCCCCGTTGCCATCGTTCTGTGTGCTTTCACGCTGGCGTCTTGCGCAAATACAGTCCGCGGCGTCGGGCGCGACGTCAAAGGCACCGCACATGCGGTGCAGGAAACAGTAGAATAAAATGAAAAGGTCCGGGTAATTAACCCGGACCTTTTTTATTTCTGCAGGAAGTAACTCACAGTGATGTTCATGTCTGGACGGGTTCTGTAGGCGATCTTGGTCGTTGTGATGCCCGTTTCAGGAATATGAATCTGTGCCTCGTTTATAAGCGCCGATACACGCTCATTTGGAACTGCATCTCCGAACCACATAACCAGCGTAGGCCTCACTGCATTGGCCGCACCAAACGGTGTTTCAGGATGAATAATCTGGAGAGACGGGTCGAAGAGACGGAAGTTTCCGGGGATCTGTGCGTTGTCCGTCAAGATCGTTTTAAATTCGCCCTGCTGCCTCACTTCATCGTAAAGACGCTGATATTCCAGCTGGCCATAGGGCGGCGTGCTTGAGCCATATGTGAGATAATAGGCAAGGACAGGTGGCACAATTAGAGCCGCAACGATACTTACAGTCGCGAAATCTATCAGCGCTCGTGTTCCGGCTCGATAATGTGCAAACCAGGCAGCGGTGGCTGCAGGTAGAAGGAAAAGAACCGGCTGCAACCAGCGGTCTTTGATATTGCTGACACCGGCCAGCACGACACCGGCAAAAACAATTCCCATTCCGATGATAAGCAGGCGACGCATAAAAATCTCGCCTGAAGTGAATGGTTTATTTGGCAATGTCCGCGCTTTCGAGTGGATAAGCGCAATAATGCCCGCAACCGCGAGTGCTACAATCGAAAATAGAAAGGCTGCTTCAATAAAGCTGCCGACACCGTTGAGGCGGTCAATAAAGAGATTTCCCGAAGCGCCTATCTGGAGTTTGCCAGAGCGAGCAATGACGCTCGATTTGTGCGCGAGCATCCACATGCCCGTGGGGGCGAAAGCTGCGCCAAAGGCAATGATTGTGACGATAGAGAGCTTTGAAAGGAGAATTTTTCTATATTCGGGGACTGAAAGAGCGGTGACAATCAGCATTATTATGAAAAGCGAGGCATTGAATTTGCCCAGAATCGCTGCAGCCATAGTAATGCCAAGTACGGCCGCCGAACCCACATGACGGGCGCGCATGTGCCAGGCAAGAGCCAAAAAGGCCCAACCACAGCCCGCTGTGCCTGCAACAGAGTGTGTGAGTGCGCGCTGCGATTCCCATCCAATCTGCGGAATGAGAAAAAGTCCAAGCATTGACGTCGAGGCAACGATACGTGAAAACCCGAGCAGCCGCATTGCGGCGAATACACTTAGAAAAAGGCTTGCGAGTACACCGAACTTGACGATCTGCAACGTCAGCATAGAAGTGCCTAGCACCGACGCCGTAATATTTGTTATCCAGGTGTAAAGCGGTGGCTGAGAGCCGCCGTAACCCCAATCAAGATAGCCGATATTGGCGAGCTGTTCCGCATCGTCGAGACCTGCACCGTTTGATACAAACGTGACCAATATTGCCTGGAAGGCGAAATAACAAAGGACAAAAAGCACCGCCGCCGGTAAACCGAACGTGTTTTTTTCGGCTGGAAGTGCCGTTATTGGTCGTGTTGCACTCAAAATCTATAGATCCCAGAAAAAATTACGCTTTATCTGCGTACCAAGCAGCGGTTAGCTTTCACAGGATTATGGCCAGAATTCAATCTTTGGGACCAGATCTAATATAAAAATCACGCATAATTTATGAAATGAACAATGGCAAAAACCGCGCTGCCTCTGAAGGTGCACGGTTTTGCCAAAAACGCATGGCGTTCCCGCCAAACAATACACAGGCGGGAGAGACTGAAGCTCCGGTACGCAGTACCAGATCCGGAGCGTCGAGAAGGTTTGCACCGTCTCTGGCTCCTTTTTAGCGCAACATCGTTACCGGACAGTTATCAGATACTTAAGCAAATCTAAACAAAGCAAGTTTTTCGCTGCTTTGGCGAAGAATTTCTCAATTGCCTGCTTTGGTTGAGCGCAAGAAATTTATTATGCCCGAAAAGTCGTCTCCGCCATGCCCTTCATTATCGAAGCGGCTGTAAAGTGCTTCTGCATGAGCGCCCAACGGCGTTGCAGCACCCGAGCTTTTTGCCGCCTCCTGCGAAAGCTTGAGGTCTTTGAGCATCAGAGCTGCTGCAAATCCGGGCTTATAATCCCGGTTGGCAGGCGATGTTGGTACTGGTCCGGGCACCGGGCAATAGGTCGTCAGCGACCAGCATTGCCCCGATGAGGTGGATGCCACATCAAACAGTGCCTGATGCGAGAGGCCTAATTTTTCAGCTAACACAAAGGCCTCGCTGACGCCGATCATCGAAATGCCGAGAATCATGTTGTTGCAAATTTTTGCAGCCTGACCTGCGCCATCGCCGCCGCAATGCACGATCTTACCAGCCATCGGCTGAAGAAGCGGCTCAGCCTTTGTAAAGGCATTATCGCTGCCGCCCGCCATAAAGGTGAGGGTACCTGCTGCGGCGCCACCTGTGCCGCCCGAAACCGGTGCATCAATGGAGAGGTGGCCATGGCGGGCTGCGATTTCGTGAGCTTTGCGCGCCGAATCAACGTCAATCGTCGAGCTATCGATGAAGAGTGAGTCTTTACGAGCCTTAGGGGCAATGTCTTCATAAACAGAAAGAACATGTTTACCAGCAGGCAACATGGTTATAACCGCGTCTACATCGCTGACCGCTTCTGCAGCATTTGCCGCGATCTGAAGGCCGTTGGCTTTAGCTTCTTCAAGATGAGCAGGCAGCAGATCAAAGCCTATGACCTTGTGTCCGGCTTTCACCAGATTGGTGGCCATTGGGCCGCCCATATTACCGAGGCCGATAAACGCGATAGTGGCCATGATTTCCTCCCATTCAATATTTGTATCAGCGTCCGATCAGCTGGCGAGCAATGATCACGCGCATGATCTCGTTGGTGCCTTCGAGAATCTGATGAACGCGCAGATCACGGACAAGTTTCTCGATGCCGTAATCATGAAGATAGCCATAGCCACCCAGAAGCTGCAGCGCGTCATTGGTGACGTTAAAGCCTGTGTCGGTCACAAAGCGTTTGGCCATCGCTGACCATTTGCCAGCATCATGCATTTTGCGGTCAAGCTTGCTCGCAGCAGTGTAAAGAAGCTGTCTTGCTGCTGAGAGCTCGGTCTCCATATCAGCAAGGCGGAACTGCAACGCCTGAAACCGGTCAATTGTCTGGCCGAAAGCCTTGCGCTGCCCGGTATA
This sequence comes from Brucella sp. NBRC 12953, assembly GCF_040369775.1. Classification (NCBI taxonomy): domain Bacteria; kingdom Pseudomonadati; phylum Pseudomonadota; class Alphaproteobacteria; order Hyphomicrobiales; family Brucellaceae; genus Brucella; species Brucella sp. NBRC 12953. The sequence goes on along the minus strand of NZ_BAABSV010000004.1, from coordinate 65,057 downwards.
TTCCAATGCTTTATTGAGCGCAGATTGTGCACCACCGAGCGAGCAGGCGGCGATGTTTAGTCGTCCACCATCAAGGCCGGCCATGGCGATTCGGAAGCCCGTACCTTCGTCACCCAGACGGTTGGCGACAGGCACGCGGCAATTGTCGAAAATCACTGTGCGGGTGGGCTGCATATTCCAACCCATCTTGTGCTCATTGGCGCCAAACGACAGGCCGGGCGCATCTTTCGGCACAACGATGGTAGAAATTCCTTTCGGACCGTCCTCGCCGGTACGCACCATAGTTACATAAAGATCGGTAGCTCCCGCACCGGAAATAAACTGCTTGGTGCCGTTAAGTACATAGTGATCGCCATCCCGCTCTGCGCGGGTGCGAAGTGCGGCTGCATCGGAGCCTGAACCGGGTTCAGTCAGGCAATAGCTCGCAAGCCATTCCATCGACGTAAGTTTAGGCAAAAATGTCTGACGCTGGCTTTCATTGCCAAACGTATCGATCATCCATGCTGCCATATTATGGATGGAAATAAACGCTGAAAAAGCTGGGCAAGCCTCGGCAAGCGCCTCGAAAATAAGGACCGCATCAGAGCGTTTAAGTGCCGATCCACCTACGTCTTCGCGAACATAAATGCCACCCATGCCAAGCGGTCCGGTTTCCTTTATAACGTCAATCGGGAAATGTTTGTCGCGATCCCATCGCAGTGCATGAGGCGCAACAAAATCCGATGCGAAGCCGCGCGCCATATCTTGAATGGCGAGTTGATCTTCATTGAGTTCAAACTGGTTCTGGTCGGCAGTATCCATGGTTTCCTCCCTATGAGCACCGCACCCTCCTGAGGCGACTAGATCACAATGGCGCGTGGCTGCCAACGCTCCATTGGAATAATGTTGCTCACTTTTGTAATAAACTGATGCGCATTTTTGCATATAAGGTTGCCGCAACCGCTGGCGATTGCCAGTCGCATGAAGTTGGGATAGGCAAGCTCGCATGACACGCGCAATCATGTTTCAGGGAACGGGTTCGGATGTCGGCAAAAGCGTGCTTGTTGCCGGTCTTTGTCGCGTTGCACGCAATCGCGGGCTGAAAGTCCGGCCGTTCAAACCGCAAAACATGTCGAATAATGCAGCCGTCAGCGATGATGGCGGCGAGATTGGGCGCGCGCAATGGCTTCAGGCTCTGGCTTGCGGCGAGCCGTCATCGGTTCATATGAACCCGGTTCTGCTGAAGCCACAGACTGATATGGGCAGTCAGGTGGTTGTGCAGGGTAAAGTGCGTGGCGAGGCGCGTGGGCGCTATTATCAGCAGTTAAAGCCGCAACTGATGGCTGCGGTGATGGAATCCTTTGATATTGTCAGTGAAGGCGCCGATCTGGTGTTGATCGAAGGTGCGGGGTCGCCTGCCGAAATCAATCTGCGCGCCGGTGATATCGCCAATATGGGCTTTGCCACGCGTGCAAATGTGCCAGTCGTCTTGGTGGGTGATATTGATCGCGGCGGGGTGATTGCCTCGCTGGTCGGTACGCATACAATTCTGCCGGATGAAGATCGCGCCATGGTGCGCGGCTTCATGATTAACAAGTTTCGCGGCGATATTTCGCTGTTTGATGACGGTCTGGAAGCGATTACCCGCTTTACGGGCTGGCGTTCTTTTGGGGTTGTTCCATGGTTGAAAGCCGTGTCACGACTGCCTGCTGAAGATTCGGTCGTTCTGGAACGAGCCACGCGCGGCGATGCCAAGGCGTTGAAAGTAGCAGTCCCCCTGTTGCCGCGTATTGCGAATTTCGACGATTTTGATCCGCTGAAGGCAGAAAACCAGGTTGAGGTTGTCATGGTTCCGCCGGGACAGCCTTTGCCGCATGACGCAGGGCTTGTGGTTTTACCGGGCACGAAATCAACGATTGCCGATCTGATTGCATTTCGCGAAAACGGATGGGAGCGTGATTTGCAGCTCCATGTGCGGCGCGGCGGGCATGTGCTTGGTATTTGTGGTGGGTTTCAGATGCTCGGCAACCGGATCAGTGACCCGGAGGGTATCGAGGGTCAGGTGCGCGACATCGACGGGTTGGGGTTGCTGGACGTCAACACTATGATGGAACCAGAAAAAGTCTTGCGCAATGTTGAGGCTCACTCGCAACTTTATGATGCAGCACTTGATGGCTACGAGATTCATATAGGGCGGACAAATGGTCCCGATGCTATCCGCCCATTCGCGCGGATCGGCGATCACGATGACGGGGCAGTCTCGGCGAACGGTCGGGTAATGGGGACTTACCTGCACGGTTTTTTTGGTGCGGATGAGTTCCGTCGGCAATTTCTTGCAACGCTCGGCGTGAGCAGTTCAGTCGAGAATTATCGTGCTGGCATTGAAACGGCACTTGATGAGCTGGCTGACGGCCTTGAAAACTGTCTGGATATTGATGCGTTGTTTGCACTCGATTGACGCCGCATTTGTGAAAGCCTAGTGTCGGTTTACACAACAGGTTTTGCCGGGACGAATCCCGACGATACCAAAAGGGAATGCGACGGACGGACCCAATCCGGGCGTCTTTATCGCAGCCGACCCCGCGACTGTAGAGCGGAGAGGGATGAGGCAAGCCGGTTAACCGGCGGCCACTGGAAACACAGCGTTTCTGGGAAGGCAGCTTCAAACCCTACGACCCGTGAGCCAGGAGACCTGCCTGTTGCGTGAAGGACATTTTGTCCGCACCCCATGGGAGGTTTTCCCTGCTGCCTGCACGGAGGTTGTCATGGCTGCGCGTACCCAAAATTCTGTTCCCAACACTTTAGCTATGCCGCTTGCAACGCGTCTTGGCACGGCTGTCGTGTCGCTGCTTCTTGGTGCTTTTCTGATTTATGGCGTGGGTCTTGCTCACTCCGATACGCTGCACGATTCAGCGCACGACACGCGTCATTCATACGGTTTTCCCTGCCACTAAGCCGTTTAGCTTTTTGAATTGGAATTGAGCAACGCCCGATGGTGGACGGCTATCGGCGCGAATTGCCGTTGTTGAGGGACTAAAATGCTTATCCGATATCTTCTGGCCACGCTTGCTGCTGGCATTTTGGCAGGGCTTCTCGTGACGCCTGCCATGTACTTGAAAACCGTTCCGCTGATCATTCAGGCGGAAACTTATGAAGACGCTGGTGGCGGTCATAGTCATGGTGATGCAGCCGAAGCGGCTGCACCGCACGATCATGCAGCAGCTGCAACCAGCGAAGGTGAAGGTGAGGCCGGGGCAGAACTGCCGTTTGGTCGTCTTGGCAATACATTGCTCGCCAATCTCGTAGCTGGCGCAGGTTTTGCCCTGCTTTTGGGCGGTGTTGCTCTGTTGCTTGGTCGTCGTATTACGCCGCAGAACGGTATTTTCTGGGGTGTGGCCGGTTTCTTTGCAGTCGCTTTCCTGCCAGCTTTGGGGCTTTCGCCGGAACTGCCTGCGATGCCCGCAGCCGATCTGGCGCAGCGCCAGCTCTGGTGGATTCTGACAGTGGTGTTAAGCGGCGTCGGCATTTATCTGCTGGTTTTGCGTGGTGAGATCATTTCCAAAATTCTCGGGCTTGTGTTGATTATCGCACCACATCTTTATGGTGCACCGCATCCTGAAGATATTGCATCGCCAATCCCATCGCTGCTTGCTTCGCAATATGCAGTCGCATCGCTTGCAACAAACCTGTTCATGTGGGCCGTCATTGGTCTTGCGCTGGGCTGGTTCATTCAGGCTTATGCAAAGTCGGATATTGAAGGCTGATACCTATGGCTCCGCCCAGAAATGAAAATGCAAAAATTACATTCGTTCTTGGCGGAGCCCGTTCTGGTAAGTCGTCGTTTGCGGAGAAACTGGTTGAGGACTCAGGACTTCAGCCAGTCTATCTCGCGACAGGACGTGCATTCGACAAGGAAATGGAAAGCCGTATTTCCATTCATCGCGACCGTCGCGGACGTGAATGGCAGACGGTGGAAGAACCACTCGACCTTGTTGGGGCGCTTGAAAAACATGCGGGGCATGACCGCTTCGTGCTGGTCGATTGCCTGACGCTCTGGATCACCAATCTGATGATGGCAGAGCAGAATATCGCTGCTGAAACCGAGACACTGATAGCGGCGTTGAGTCCGCTTTCAGGTCCGGTTGTTTTCGTTTCCAACGAAGTTGGCCTAGGCATTGTGCCGGAAAATCAGATGGCGCGGGAGTTTCGCGATCATGCCGGTTTTTTGCATCAGGCCGTGGCATCAGTGGCGGATGAAGTTTATTTCATGGCGGCAGGTCTGCCGCTCAAAATGAAGGGATAATTCGATGCAGGGACAAAAGATTCCAGCGACCGTAATCACCGGCTTCTTAGGTTCCGGCAAGACGACGCTGATCCGCAATCTGCTGGAAAATGCCAATGGAAAGCGCATCGCGCTTATCATCAATGAGTTTGGTGATCTGGGCGTCGATGGCGGAATTCTGAAAGGCTGTGGTATTGAAAGCTGCCGTGAGGAAGACGTGATCGAACTCAACAATGGTTGCATCTGCTGCACTGTTGCCGATGACTTCATTCCGACCATGACTAAGCTTCTGGATCGTGCGGATCGTCCTGATCATATCGTGATCGAGACTTCAGGACTGGCGCTGCCACAGCCGCTGGTCGCCGCGTTCAACTGGCCTGAAATCAAGACACAGGTAACGGTTGACGGTGTAGTGACTGTTATCGATGCTGCCGCCGTTGCCGAAGGTCGTTTTGCAGATGATCATGACAAGGTTGATGCACAACGCGCAGCGGACGAATCTCTTGATCATGAAAGCCCCTTAGAGGAACTTTTTGAGGATCAGATTCATGCAGCTGACCTTATTGTTTTGAACAAAGCCGATCTCGTTGATCCATCGAAACTTGATAGCGTGAAGGCCGATGTGGCTGAACGCTCAACGCGTCGCGTCAACATGGTGCCAGCAAGCTTCGGCAAGCTTGGTGCAGACGTGCTGCTCGGTCTTGGCGTGGGTACGGAAGACGATATTGCCAATCGCAAATCGCATCATGAAATTCATCATGCTGATGGTCACGAGCATGATCACGATGAGTTTGAAAGCTTTGTGGTGGAAGCAGGTTCGGTAGCCGATCCCAAGGTATTTGCAGAGAAGCTCAAAGCTGTGATCGCGGAACACGATGTTCTGCGTCTCAAGGGCTTTGTCGATGTGCCGGGCAAGCCGATGCGTCTCGTTGTGCAGGCCGTTGGTCCACGTATTGAGCATTATTTCGACCGCCCATGGGGCAAGGATGAAGTGCGCAATACGCGTCTTGTCGTCATTGGTCTGCATGAGATTGACGAGCAGGCAATCACCAAAGCTGTGAAAGACGCCGTTTCGTAATGCATCTGTTACTTGCCCAGAAAGGAACGATAAGCGACGGCAATGAGGCCGTCGACCTCGGCCAGACGCCGGGTGACATATTGTTCCTTTCCGCTGCCGATACGGAACTGGCCAGTCTTGCTCAAGCACATAAGCTTGGGCAAAGCGGGCCAAGTCTCCGGCTCGCTAATTTTCTAAGCCTCACACATCCCATGTCGGTCGACGCTTATATTGAGCGTACGGCAAAACATGCGAAGCTTATTGTCGTGCGGATTATTGGTGGCGAGACCTATTGGCCTTATGGGCTTGAGGCGCTTCATGCCTGTGCAGTTTCACACGGCATCAAGATCGCAGTGCTGCCGGGGGATGATAAGCCCGATTACGGACTGACAAGGTTTTCAACCGTACCAGCGCAGGAGCGGGATGCCCTTTGGCAATATCTGATCGAAGGCGGGGCGGCCAATACGTCGCGCTTTCTCGATTATTGTTGCGCACTGATTGATGAGAGCGAAAAGCCGGAAGAGGCCGCACCGCTTCTGAAAGCTGGGCTGTGGTGGCCCAATATGGCCGCGCCTTCGCTCGATCTCATCCGCCAGCAATGGAAGGCCGCTGATGCGCCTGCTGCGGCAATCATTTTTTATCGTGCGCTGGTGCAGAGCGGACAGACACAGCCGGTTGAAGCAATGATCAGTGCATTGCAGGCCAAGGGGCTGAACCCTGTTCCGATTTTTGTTTCCAGCCTCAAGGACCGACTTTCGGCGGCGGTTGTCGATGGCCTGTTTGAAGATTGCCAGCCGGATATTGTGCTCAATGCAACCGGCTTTGCGATTTCATCACCGGGTGCGGAACGTAAACCGACCGTGCTTGATAAGCGCGGTAATATGGTTTTGCAGGTGATCTTTTCCGGTACGCCAAAAGCGACATGGAAGGCCTCGCAGCAGGGGCTACTGGCGCGCGATCTCGCGATGAATGTGGCGCTGCCGGAGGTGGATGGTCGTGTGCTGTCGCGTGCGGTTTCGTTCAAATCGGCAAAGCAATTCGATAGCGCCGTTGAAGCCAATATCGTCACCCATGAACCGGATGAAGGTCGTGTGGCTTTTGTGGCGGAACTGGCGGCAAACTGGGTGCGCCTTAAGCGCAAGAATCCGGAAGAACGCCGCGTTGCGTTGATCCTCGCCAATTATCCAAACCGCGATGGCAGGCTTGGCAATGGCGTTGGGCTTGATACGCCAGCTGGAACGGTGGAAGTGCTGCGGGCTATGAAAGGCGAGGGCTATCAGGTGGGCGAGGTGCCTGCCAATAGTGATGCTTTCATGCAGCTTTTAATGGCCGGTCCAACCAATGCCGCGCGTGATGGGCGCGTAATCCGCGAAGTCATTTCTCTGAATCAATACAAGGCTTTCTTTGCAAAGCTTCCGAATGTGATTCAGAATGAAGTGACAATGCGCTGGGGAGCGCCGGAAGGTGATCCATATTTCGCAAATGAGCTTAATGCTTTCGCTCTGCCGCTGATGAAACTTGGCGAAACCATTGCCGGTATTCAGCCAGCACGTGGCTATAATATTGATCCGAAAGAGACCTACCATTCGCCCGATCTGGTGCCACCGCATGGCTATATCGCGTTCTACGCCTATCTGCGTGACGTGGCGAAGATCGATGCCATTGTGCATATGGGCAAGCATGGCAATCTGGAATGGCTGCCCGGTAAAGCCTTAGCACTATCGGAAAATTGCTATCCCGAAGCGGTCTTCGGTCCTACACCGCATGTCTATCCGTTTATTGTCAATGATCCGGGTGAAGGCACGCAGGCCAAGCGCCGTGCGGGTGCCGTGATCATCGATCACCTGACACCGCCGCTCACACGTGCCGAAAGCTATGGCCCGCTCAAAGATCTGGAAGCGCTGGTTGATGAATACTACGAGGCGTCTGGCGTTGATCCGCGTCGCCTGCTGCGGTTGAAGGCGCAGATTCTCGATCTTGTGCGCGATATTGGTCTTGACCGCGACGCAGGCATTCACGACCATGACGATGAAGATATGGCGCTGCAAAAGCTTGACGCCTATCTCTGCGATCTCAAGGAAATGCAGATTCGCGATGGGCTGCATATTTTTGGTCTGGCCCCTGAAGGGCGTTTGCTCACAGATTTGCTGGTAGCGCTGGCACGTGTACCGCGTGGTATTCCTGTTGCGCTGGGTGGTTTGCCGGGCGAACAGAGCCTGCAACGTGCTATCGCAAAAGACGCAGGTCTTGGGGAAGAATTTGATCCACTCGATTGTGCAATGGCTGATCCATGGATCGGGCCGAAGCCTGCACTGCTGGTGGCGGCAAGTCCTGCAAGCTGGCGTATTAAAGGTGATACGGTTGAGCGTATCGAATTGCTTGCTGCGCAGTTTGTTGAGGGCGAGGTTGATTGCCCAGTAGAGTGGACGCATACCACTGCTGTGTTGCAATCGATCAATGATCATTTGCGCCCCATGGTGACATCCTGCGGACCTTCAGAGATTGAAGGTTTTCTGGCTGCCATTTCAGGGCGTTTTGTGCCGCCAGGACCATCGGGAGCGCCAACGCGAGGTCGTCCTGATGTATTACCGACCGGGCGTAATTTCTTCTCGACCGATAGTCGTGCCGTACCGACACCTGCCGCATGGGAGCTTGGTCGCAAATCAGCTGAATTGCTCATTACCCGTTATACGCAGGATCACGGCGAGTGGCCGACCTCGTTTGGCTTGACTGCTTGGGGCACGTCCAACATGCGCACAGGCGGCGATGATATTGCGCAGGCCTTGGCGCTGATCGGCGTAAAACCTGTCTGGGATATGGCTTCTCGGCGTGTCACTGGCTATGAGATCGTGCCGATTGCCAAGCTTGGGCGCCCGCGCGTTGATGTGACATTGCGTATTTCCGGCTTTTTCCGCGATGCTTTCCCCGAACAGATTGCGCTGTTTGACAAGGCCGTTCGTACTGTGGGCGCACTAGATGAAGAGGCGGATGACAATCCGATTGCTAACCGCATCAAAGCTGAACAAGCAAGGCTTATCGCAACAGGTGCCGATGAAAAGACCGCCGAGCGTCGCGCAGGCTATCGTGTGTTTGGATCAAAACCCGGTGCCTATGGTGCTGGATTGCAGGCACTGATTGACGAAAATGGCTGGGCTGGTCGCAATGATCTGGCGGAAGCCTGGCTTGTCTGGGGTGGTTATGCCTATGGCGCGGGCGAAGAGGGGCAAGCGGAACGCGGGCTTCTTGAAGAGCGGCTTCGCTCTGTTCAGGCCGTGGTGCAAAATCAGGATAACCGCGAGCACGATTTGCTCGACAGCGATGACTATTACCAGTTCGAAGGTGGAATGGCGGCGACTGTTGAGAAACTGACCGGTGCGATGCCGACCGTCTATCACAATGATCATTCAAAACCCGAAAAGCCGGTTATTCGCACGCTCGAAGAAGAGCTGGCGCGCGTCGTGCGTGGACGTGCGGCAAACCCCAAGTGGATCGCGGGCGTAATGCGCCACGGCTATAAGGGCGCTGCCGAAATTGCAGCCACTGTTGACTATCTTTTCGCTTTTGCGGCCACGACTGGCAAAGTTGTCAATCACCACTTCGAGGCTGTCTATCAGGCTTATATTGCTGATAGAGCGGTGCATGATTTTATGCTTGAGAAAAACCCGGCTGCACTGAGTGAAACCGCTTCAAAGCTCAACGATGCAATTGAACGTGGCTTCTGGGCGCCGCGTTCCAATTCTGCGCGGTTTGAGTTGGAAAACCTTATGGAGTATCGCACGAAAACGACGATGTGACGTGCCACTCTTTGTTTGTAAGCAAAGTCCGATCTGGAAGATCTGTCATCTTCCGTGGACCTTGTTAAACTTAAAAAACTGATTCCGGAAAGGGCATTAAATGGCTGAGAAATCTGCGAAACTTCTTTCGATGACGGAAGAGGAATTGAATGCCCGTCATGCGGATAAGATGCGCAAGAAGAAAGCGGCGCGCGACAAGATTCAGGCCACCAAGACCGACGAAAAAGGTCTTGTGATTGTCCATACGGGCAAGGGCAAGGGTAAGTCGAGCGCAGGCTTCGGTATGGTTTTCCGTGCACTTGGTCATGGCATGAAAATTGGTGTCGTGCAGTTTGTCAAAGGTTCATGGGATACTGGCGAGCGCTGGGTTCTGGAGAAGTTTCCAGAGCAGGTGACAATCTCGGCACTTGGCGAGGGCTTTACATGGGAAACGCAGGATCGTGCTCGCGATATCGCCATGGCGCGCGACGCATGGGAACAGGCTAAGGCCCTGATCCTCGATGAAAGCTATGACATGGTGCTTTGCGATGAGCTCAATATCGTGCTTCGCTATGACTATCTGCCGGTCGATGAAGTGATTGAAGTGTTGAAGGCCAAGCCCGAGATGAAACATGTCATCATCACCGGGCGTAATGCCAAAGACGAACTGATTGAGTTTGCTGATCTTGTCACCGAGATGGAAATGATCAAACATCCGTTTCGTTCGGGCGTGAAGGCGCAAAAGGGGATCGAGTTCTGATCATGGTAGCAAGCTGGCAATTCTGGGCATTGATGTCGGCAGTATTCGCTGCCTTGACGGCGATATTCGCGAAGGTCGGCATTCAGGGCATCAATTCAGATTTTGCCACGCTGGTTCGTACGCTGGTGATTATCGGCGCACTGTGTCTTTTTCTGACCGTGACAGGCCAATGGCAGAAGCCCGGCGAAATTTCCGCAAAGTCCTGGGTGTTTCTCGTGCTATCCGGTCTTGCGACCGGTGCGTCATGGCTTGCCTATTTTCGAGCGCTGCAAATTGGTGACGCGTCACGCGTCGCCCCTATCGATAAACTGTCGGTCGTTTTAGTCGCGCTTTTCGGCGCAGCCTTCCTTGGCGAACGTATGTCTACAATCAACTGGCTTGGAATTGCGCTGATCGGCTGTGGTGTTGTGCTGGTAGCGCTGAGGATTTAGAGCGCATCCCGAAAAGTGCGAAGCGGTTTTCGGATATAGATGCGCGTTGAAACAAATAACTAGAAACCTATCATCTGGCGAATAGGATTGCTCGGCTCCATCAGTAGCCGCACGGCAAGCGCGAGGCTCACTACAATCAGCAGGGGCTTGATGATGCGTGAGCCAATCTTCATGGCAAGGCTTGCACCGATCTGAGCGCCGATGAACTGTGCAATCCCCATACAGATGCCTAGTTTCCAGTTGATCGTGCCAACGAGCGCAAAAGTGGCAAAGCCGCCGATATTGGATGCGCAATTGAGCAGCTTGGTATGAGCGGTTGCTTTCAGTACGCCGTAGCCTGCCAGTGCGACGAATGCCAGCATGAAGAATGAGCCGGTTCCCGGGCCGAACAGCCCGTCGTAAAAGCCAATAAATGGAACCAGCGTGACGCCAAACAGGAAAGGTCCTATCCGGCGTGCGCGATCCACATCACCAAGGCTTGGTTTCACCGCAAAGTAAATGGCAATCGCGATCAGCAGAATTGGCAGCGCTGCCCGCATGATATCGACTGGCAGGACAGTTGCCAAAAGCGCACCAAAAACTGAACCGACCAGCGATGCAATGGCTTCGGGCCATTGTTCCTTGATGTTCACATGGCCTTTGCGCGCGTAGGCAATGGTTGCAGAGGAAGAGCCGAACAGGCCTTGCAACTTGTTTGTGCCAAGCGCTTCGACAGGTGGCACACCTGCCAGAAGCAATGCCGGGATCGTAATCATACCGCCTCCGCCTGCGATAGAATCGATAATGCCCGCAATGAAAGCGGCCATGGTCAGGAGGAGCGTCAATGTATCGAAAAATTCAAGCATGGAGGGGGTCCGGCAAAAGTTGATGCAACATAGAGCAGACAACCTGATTGCGCCAGACGCGTATCTCCTGCTTTTTCGGGCAAAGACGACGGCGGGAACTTGCTGGCGCTTGCGTTGTTTTTTTGTTCAGGCATCATTATTGATGCAGGTCAGGTTGGTAACAGGAGACGGTCATCCATGAGCGAAAGCATTTTCGAACGCATTACTGCGTTTCTCAGCAAAAAGAGTGCTGTGCAGCGTGTCGCCGAAGATCCGGCACTCGCTTCGGAACTGCTTCTTCTGCTTCATGTGGTTTTTGCCGACGGCGATCGTCATCCGGCAGAAATTGCAGCTTTCAGAGATATCGTTTCCGAGAATTTTGGTATTTCGGCGGAAGAGCTGCCGGAAGTTACCGAGTATCTTAAAGACTTCGGCTATGAGACCACCACCAAGCAGGCGGCTTCTATGCTGGCTGAAATGGCCCCTGAACGCCGTGCATCACTACTGCGCGATCTGATGCGCATTGCGCGTGCAGATAATCATGTTGATCAGTCCGAAACAGCGATGATCAAGCGCATTGCCGACATCCTTGGCGTTACAGCGGATGATTTGCGGCAGGCTCAGCAGCTGGCCCCGCAGTCGGCACCTCGTGCAGTCTAAGGAAAAATGGGCTGCGCTTGGGATGGGAAGTTCGTCAGGCGTAAGTCTCGAGGAACTCGTTTCATTGGCAGACAAGGTTTTGCTTAAAGCCGGTTTGAAGCGACCTTCTGTCATAGCAACAATTTCCACCAAGCAAGGTGATCCGGTCTGGGCCAAGTTTGCTCAACATTATGGTAGCGAGCTGCTCTTCTTTGATGCCGTGCGGCTTGAAGAAGAAACGCCAAACTTGAAGCATCCGTCGGACGTGGTTTTCGCTATGGTCGGATGCCATGGCGTTGCAGAATCTGCAGCGCTTGCTGCGGCCGGAGATGATGCAGAATTGCTGATCGGAAAAACGACCAGTGAATGTGCCACCGCAGCGATTGCGGTGACACGGAGCGTATGAATTACGCGATCTTCACTTTGCGACGTTGCACGATGTAGGTTGCAACAGTCGCAACGAGCAGCAGGGCAGCGGTTGCAACGATGACAGCCACATAGGCATTTTCGAATGCTTGCGATGCGAGGGTAGTCAGAGCATAAGCATCCGCTTCCGGCATCGATTGTGCAGCGAGAAGCGCTTCATCCAGGCTGTCGCGGACAACAGATGGAATGCTTGAGCCTGCAGGCAGGATAAGGCTGGCGGTATAGAATGCCGACAGGATACTTCCGAAGATCGTCACACCCAGCGCATTGCCAAGTTCAAACGAAACTTCCTCGACAGATGCCGCCATGCCAGCCTTTTCGGCCGGTGCATTGCCCATGATTGACGAGGATGCGCCGGTCATTGCACAGCCAACACCAAAACCGAGGACAGCAAGCCCTGCCAGATAGAAATGCGTCGAGAGCTTATAGGTCAGGATATAGATCACCACACCGAGAGCGGTGATGCCGAGCGACGCCCAGAGCACTTTGCCTGCGCCCAGGCGCGGTAACATCATGCCAGCCAGCGGTCCAGCTACAAAGGCCGCAAGCGGAATAGGCAAGATCATCAGACCAGCCTGCAAAGGCGTCATGCCTTCGATCAGCTGCATACGCTGGCTGAACACCAGTTCCATGCCAGTCATCGAACCGGACGCAACGAGAGCTGCAAAGACACCCGTTGAGAATAGTCTGTTATTAAACAGCGAGAAGTCGATGAGCGGCTCCTTGCTTGAAAACTGACGACGCACGAAAATGGTCGTTGCGATGAGGCCGAGAATCAAAGCGCTCGCAAAGACAGTCATCGATGCATCGCGCTTGGCAAGTTCCTTCACGGCATAGGTCAACGCGATCAGGCCGATCATAATCTGGATCGAGCCGACGAGATCCCATTTGCGCTTGGAGCCAAGGGGGCGGTTTTCAAGGTTGAAGGCTGAAAGTGCCATGGCCACCAGAACAACAGGCACGTTGATGAGGAACACCGAGCCCCACCAGAAATATTCGAGCAGTACACCGCCCGCGACAGGGCCGATGGCAGCGCCACCCGAAGCAATCGCCGCCCAGATGCCAATGGCAAGCGAGCGTTCTTTTTCATCGGTGAAGGTCAGTCGAATGATGGAAAGCGTAGCAGGCATCATCATCGCCGCGCCACAAGCGAGAAATGCGCGGGCTGCGATCAGCACTTCCGGGTTTGGCGAATAGGCTGCGCAAAGCGAAGCAAGGCCAAACACCACCAGGCCATTCATGAACATGCGCTTGTGGCCGAGCTTGTCACCCAGCGTGCCGAGGCCCGGCAGCAGGCCTGCCACCACCAGCGGGTAGATATTCATGATCCAGAGCTTTTCGGAAGCACTTGCCGCCAGATCATGGGTGAGGCGTGGCAGCGCTGTGTAAAGCACTGTCATATCCACAACGATCAGGAACAACGCGCTGGAAACAATTGCGAGAACGAGCCAGCGATTTTGCGGCAACATCGGACTATACCTTTTCAATACGAGCGTATTCAAACTTGTCAGGGTGGCTGACATAATATAAATCCGTCCGTATGGAAAGTAAGAAATTGCAGAAAACCGGCCGTCCGCGCTCAATCGACCGTGACCACGTCCTGGATATGGCCGAGAAGCTGGTTGCCGAAGGTGGTATCGTTGCGCTGACCATGGATGCGGTGGCACAGGCCTCCGGCGTTACCAAGGGCGGCGTGCAATATTGCTTTGGTAATAAAGACGGGCTGATGAAAGCTATGATCGAGCGGTGGGGCGACCGGTTCGACGATTTGGTGACAGCGCGCAAACAGCACAGACAAGATGCGATTTCGCACATTGCTGCCCATATAGCGGTGACGCGCGAAAGCGATGCTGAGGACGATTCACGATTTGCCGCCATGATGGCGAGCCTTATTCCCAACTCCCATTATCTCGATGAAACGCGGACCTGGTATCGCAAGCAGTGGGATGGACTTGATGTTTCGACACCTGCAGGCAGGCGCGCGCGACTTGCTTTCATTGCCAATGAGGGTGCATTTCTGCTCAGAAGCTTCAACTTCTTCGAGCTGACACCGGAAGAGTGGCAGTCGATCTTCAATGATATTCAAGGACTTTTGCCTGAAAGAGATTGACTCTTCTGCCACCTGAAAGGCATTCGAAACGCCTGAACAGAGGAAGAAAACGTGACAGTTCATTTCATTGGAGCCGGTCCCGGTGCCGCCGACCTCATCACCGTGCGTGGTTTGCGACTGATCGAAAGCTGTCAGGTCTGCATTTATGCAGGATCGCTGGTGCCAAAAGAAGTTGTTGCATCTGCACCCGATAGTGCGCTGCTGATTGATAGTTCCCCGCTGACACTTGATGAAATCATTGCGGCGATTGAGGCGGCTCATGCCAAAGGGCATGATGTTGCACGCGTGCATTCAGGCGATCCGTCGATTTATGGTGCGATGGCTGAACAGATGCGCAGGCTTGATGCGCTCGGCATCCCTTATGACGTGACGCCGGGTGTCCCGGCTTTTGTAGCAGCTGCAGCTGCAATGAAACAGGAACTGACAATTCCGGAAGTTAACCAGAGCATTATTCTGACGCGGACTTCGGTAAAATCATCTGCGATGCCGGAAGGTGAGGATCTCGCCACACTGGGCAAATCTGGTGCGACTTTGGTCATTCACCTGTCGATCCGGAACCTTGCGAAGATAGAAAAGGAGCTGACGCCACTATACGGTTCTGACTGTCCAGTGGTCGTTGCATACCGAATTGGGTGGTCAGATGAGCAAATTCTGCGCGGAAAACTGTCTGACATTGTGGCGAAAGTGGAGCTTTCTGGCGTCAAAAGAACGGCGATGGTGTTCGTTGGGCGTGGTCTTGATCCGAAGAGTTTCCGTGATTCAGCGCTTTATCATGAAGCGCATAGCCATGTTGCGCGCTCAAAATCTTAAAGCTGAACGCGCGAATCCAATTGCTTTATCCGCGGTGGCGACAACAGTTTTGGCTTCAACGGGTGGGCGTGCGATCATCAGTACAGGTAAGGCGAGATCGCGCGCTGCCTGGATTTTCGCATAGGATATACTGCCGCCAGAATTGCGGCTGACAATCAGGCCGATCTTTCGCCCGCTCAGGAATTGCTTCTCAGATTCATAGTTTCCGGGTTGTGCCAGAACGATTTCACAATCGTGCGGGAGGCTTACTTCTGGCGGGTCGATCATCCGCATGATGAAGTGAACATCGCTACGATCTGCAAAGGGTTTGATATGTTGGCGGCCCAGTGCGAGCAGAACACGCTCACCAGCGGGGATCAAGGTCGCAGCCTGCGCTTCGTTCTCGACCTCAATCCAGTTATCGCCGCTTTGTTTTTCCCATGCTGGACGTTCAAGCCGGAGTAGCGGAATATTTGCCATATCGGATGCCACGACAGCATTGTGTGAAATGCGCGTTGCATAGGGATGTGTCGCATCGATCAGAAGATTGATTTTCTCGGTTGTCAGATAAGCTGTCAGACCTTCTGCGCCGCCAAATCCGCCAATGCGCAGCTTGCCGCTGATTGGAGCAGGGTTGGCCGTTCGGCCTGCAAGCGAGGTGATAGCTTCGACGGGTAGGGCCTCCAGTGAGGAAGCAAGCTTTGATGCTTCAGCCGTGCCGCCAAGAATGAGTATTTTAGAGGCAGGCAAGGATATTGCCTTTGCGATCCGTCACAATGATTTCGACTTCAACAGGTGCGCCGCGCAGGGTTTCGAGCGCCACCTGCTTAGCTTTTTCAGCGATCGGTGTAGCCATGTCGATGTCAACGCTTTGAGTCATTTCAAGCACTTCCAGTGCAGTGTTCGCAAAAAGAATCCGGTCCTTCATGTCGCTTGGCGCGCCAGCCTTTTCAGCAATAGTCCAGAGGAAGCTTTTATCGACCTGTGAGCGCGCGGAATGAAGATCAAGTTCACCCTGAGCAAGTTTTGTCAGCTTGGCGAATCCGCCTGCAAGGGTAAGTTTATCGATGGGATGCGCTCGCAGATATTTGAGTACGCCACCGGCAAAATCACCCATGTCGAGAATTGCAAAATCCGGCAGATCATAAAGTGCTTGTGCTGCGTCTTCAGAGGTTGAGCCGGTCGCAGCGAGTACATGTTTTTGCTTTTCAGCACGCGCTACATCTATGCCGCGATGGATAGAATGGATCCATGCTGAACACGAAAATGGATGCACAACGCCTGTCGTACCCAAGATGGAAATACCGCCAACGATACCAAGGCGCGGGTTCCACGTTTTCTGCGCAATTTCTTCGCCGCCCGGAACGGAAATCGTAATCACCAGATCAGCAGGCAGACCATATTCCGCACATATCTGTTCGCAGATCTCTGTCATCATGCGGCGCGGAGTTGGATTGATTGCCGCTTCGCCCGGCTGAATTTGCAAGCCGGGTCGCGTTACGGTGCCTACGCCTTCGCCTGCCTGAAACACAATGCCTGTGCCGGGAGGGGCAGGGAAAACGGTCGAGATGATTGTTGCGCCGTGCGTGACATCCGGATCGTCACCCGCATCCTTGATGATACCCGCCATGGCATAGCCTTCACCCAGCCCTTCATATTCAAGCTGGAAATAGGGAACTTCACCTTTGGGGAGGATGATGCCGACCGGATCGGGGAATTCACCGGTAATAAGCGCAGTCAGCGCTGCCTTGGTGGCAGCTGTGGCACAGGCGCCCGTCGTCCAGCCGCGACGCAGTTCGGCTTTTTCTGGTAGTTTATTAGTAGGGGCGGTTTCATCGTTCATGGACGCCTTATAATGTATCTGATAGCTGTGCCGCTAGTGGATTGAATTTTACGTTTGTATTTCTGCTGAAATAGGCGTCGTAACAAACGTTAAATTCGAAAAATCCACTAGATAGAATTATGGTTGATGACGATGAATAAGCCTGAACATGCGCCGGAATGTATTGTTGCGAAGAGCAAAGTCAGCTTGCCCGCGATACAGCCCGGGCATGTCTGGCTTGTTGGTGCCGGTCCGGGTGATCCGGGCCTTCTCACATTGCACGCGGTGAACGCGCTGCGAGACGCGGATGTTATTGTCTATGATGCGCTGGTTGATGAAGCCTGTCTTTCACTCAAGCGCGATGACGCAATTGTTGAATACGCAGGCAAACGAGGCGGCAAGCCTTCACCAAAGCAGCGCGATATTTCGCTGCGACTGGTTGAGCTAGCTCAGGAAGGCAAGAAGGTTCTGCGCCTGAAAGGTGGTGATCCATTCGTCTTTGGGCGCGGAGCCGAGGAAGCGCTGACGCTTGTTGAACATGGCGTGCCGTTTCGCATTGTGCCAGGCATTACAGCGGGTATCGGCGGTCTTGCCTATGCAGGAATTGCGGCCACGCATCGCGATATCAACCAATCAGTTACATTCCTCACGGGCCACGATGCAACAGGGCTGATGCCAGATCGTATTAATTGGGAGGGCATTGCCCAGTCTTCTCCGGTTATTGTGATGTATATGGCGATGAAGCATATCGACCTCATTACAGAGCGTCTGATGACAGCAGGACGTTCGCCAGATGAACCGGTCGCATTTGTCTGCAATGCCAGCTTGCCTGAACAGGTGGTTCTGGAGACAACATTGTCACGCGCGGTTGCAGATGTTGAAGCATCGGGTCTCAAGCCGCCGGCAATCGTGGTTGTGGGAGAGGTTGTGAAGCTGCGTGCGGGGCTTGACTGGGCCGGTGCATCTCAGGGTCGAAAACTGACAAGCGATCCGCTTCATCTTAGCAGAGAGAAGAGCGCATGAAGGGTTTCATGATTGCAGCGCCGGCTTCCGGTTCAGGCAAAACCACTTTGACGCTTGGGCTGCTGCGCGCTCTAAAGCGGCGCGGCGAGGCGCTTGCACCCGCGAAAGCTGGCCCTGATTACATTGATCCTGCCTACCATAAGTCTGCGAGCGGTGTGGATTGCTTCAATCTTGATCCATGGGCCATGCGGCCAGAGCTTATCAGTGCCATTTCATCCCGCATGACTGAGGGCAACAAGCTGCTGGTTGTCGAAGGCATGATGGGGCTTTTCGACGGAGCGCTCGATGGAAAGGGTTCGTCAGCAGATTTGGCGCGAACTCTTGATCTGCCAGTGGTTCTGGTGGTCGATTGCGCCCGCCAATCCCATTCCATTGCTGCACTCATTTCGGGTTTCAGCCAGTTTCGCAAAGATGTGCTGATTGCCGGGGTCCTCCTCAACCGGGTTGGCAGCGGCAGACATGAGACCATGCTGCGCGAAGCGATCAAACCGCTCGGTATTGCCGTTCTGGGCCTAATTCCGCGAGATGAAGCGCTGGTTCTGCCTTCAAGGCATTTGGGTCTCGTTCAGGCCGGTGAACATGCCGATCTGGAGCGTTTCCTAGAGCACGCTGCGGATGTGGTTGATGCGCATATTGATTTAAGCGCATTAGAGCATATCTGGTCGCGGCCAAAGCATCATGAGGCTATGGCGAATGTTCCTCGCCTCACGCCGCTTGGAAACCGCATTGCAGTCGCGCGAGACGACGCCTTTGCCTTTGCCTATGCGCATCTGCTTGCAGGCTGGCGCAGGCGTGGTGCGGAGCTTTCATTCTTTTCACCGCTCGCTAATGAAACGCCCGATGAAAGCGCTGACGCCATTTATCTGCCGGGAGGCTATCCTGAGCTTCATGCCGGAAAATTAAGCCAAGCGAAGTGTTTCCTGCAGGGCATGAGGCGCGCTGCGGATCGTGGTGCGCGCATTTACGGCGAGTGTGGCGGCTATATGGTTCTGGGTGAGACGCTGGAAGATTCGTCATCGGTTAAGCACGCTATGCTTGGGCTGCTTCCGCTTGAAACAAGCTTTGCCAAACGCAAAATGCACCTTGGTTATCGCAAACTGGAACCTTTGTCGGGTTCGCCATGGCCATTGCCGCTTTCGGCTCATGAGTTTCACTATGCCAGTATTGTGCTTGAAGGTAAGGCCGAACGGCTGTTCCGCGTCCGCGATGCGTTGGGTGAAGAGTTGGGAGAGGCGGGACTTCGCGTTGGTTCAGTTGCTGGCTCCTTCATGCATGTGATTGATTTTTCCGGAGAGAATGCCTGAACATGACTATTGAGCATGGCGGAGCGCTGGATAAGGCCATTGCCCGTTTTGGCGGCAAGGCCGAAAACTGGCTTGATCTTTCAACGGGTATCAATCCCGAACATTTTCCGCTGCCAGAATTGACTGCACCCTTGTGGAACCGCTTGCCCGATGAGGGACTATTATTGCGGGTCCTGACTGCGGCGCGTTCCTATTACGAAGCAGGTCAGAACGCGCCAATCGTTGCCAGTCCGGGAACGCAGGCGCTTATTCAGCTGATTCCGACATTGCTTGAACCTGCGACGGTCGCCATTTTAGGCCCGACCTATCAGGAACATGCGGCAGCTTTTGAAGCGGCAAACTGGAATGTGATCGAATGTGCGACGCTCGACGACATCCCAGAGGATGCGCTGGTGGTCACAATCGTCAATCCGAACAACCCGGATGGCCGGACTATTGCGCGGCCTGATTTGCTGGGGCTTGCGCGAAAGTTGGGCGAGCGGGGTGGTTTTCTGGTTGTGGATGAGGCTTTTGCCGATCCGCATCCGGAGGTGAGCATTGCAAGACATGCTGCGAACGCGCCGCTGGTCGTGTTGAAATCCTTCGGTAAGTTCTTTGGCCTTGCAGGTGTCCGGCTTGGGTTCCTGCTTGCGAATGATGAGCTTGTGAAGCGCGTTGCAGACAGGCTCGGTCCATGGGCTGTGGCGGGACCAACGCTTGCGATTGCACTCCATGCTTTCGAAAGTGGTGTTGAACTTGAGGCCTTTCACGGACGCATTGATACAAGACGGGCAGAACTTGCCGCGACGCTCGCACATTGTCAGCTCTTGGAAGTAGGTGGCACAGCTCTGTTTTCGCTCGTTGAACATGAAAATGCTCGTGCAATTTACGATGCACTTTGTGAGCGGCATATTCTTGTCCGAAAGTTTGCCTATGCACCAAGCTGGCTGCGCATCGGACTCGCGCCTGATCAGGCGGGCCTTATGCGATTTGAACATGCATTGCGGGATATTCTCCGCTTGAAAAAGTGATTCAGGAAAGCGCATCAAGTCCATGGAAATAAAGCTGATTATTCTTGCTTTAGCGCTTGTTCTGGACCGGGTGGTGGGTGATCCGCCACAGCTCTGGCAGAAAGTTCCGCATCCGGTGGTTCTGTTTGGCAAGGCAATCAGCTGGGGTGAAAAACGTCTCAACGATCACAGTCTTTCCGTCAATGCACTGCGCAGCAATGGCATGTGGCTGATAATCGGACTGGTAATTTCATGTGTTGTGGTGGGGTTGGTGCTAGACTATTTGCTGCCTTATCTGGGGACAGCGGGCGCGCTGGTTGAAATCACCATCGTCGCAGTGTTTCTGGCTCAGAAAAGTCTTGCCGATCATGTGCGGGCGGTGGCCTCTGGGTTGCGTGAAGACGGTATTGAAGGTGGTCGCAAAGCGGTTTCGATGATTGTCGGACG
Organism: Brucella sp. NBRC 12953; assembly: GCF_040369775.1. Classification (NCBI taxonomy): domain Bacteria; kingdom Pseudomonadati; phylum Pseudomonadota; class Alphaproteobacteria; order Hyphomicrobiales; family Brucellaceae; genus Brucella; species Brucella sp. NBRC 12953. The sequence continues at coordinate 44,402 of NZ_BAABSV010000004.1, read as the reverse complement.
TAACCCGGATCAGCTCGATGAAGGCGGTATCAGTCGCGCAGCGATCGAAAGCCTTTCCGAGAATGCGTCGGATGGCATTGTTGCTCCTGCTTTCTGGTTTCTCGTCGGCGGATTGCCGGGGCTGTTTGCGTATAAACTCATCAACACGGCAGACTCGATGATCGGGCATCTCAATGACCGCTATCGTCATTTCGGGCGCTTCGCTGCCCGTCTTGATGATGTTGCAAACTATATTCCAGCACGATTGACTGGTTTGCTGACTGCAATAGCTGCTGCGTTTACGGTTGATAAAAAAGCCGGGAAAAGAACACTATCCGTCATGTGGCGCGATGCGCGGCTGCACCGTTCGCCCAATGCTGGATGGCCGGAATCGGCCTTTGCAGGTGCGCTTGAGCTGGCACTTGCCGGACCGCGCCAATATGGATCGGAAAAGGTCGAAGCACCGCTGTTTTATGGTGAAGGTAAGCGGGAAGCTGATGCAGACGATATCGATGCTGCGCTTTCGCTTTTCTGGTCGAGTATGAGCGTTATGACCGGGGTTATTATCGCTGCTAGCCTGATCGGGCTTATCAGTCGGCTGTTATAAAATGCGTTCCATCATAGCGCTGCAGACGATTTGGATTGTCGCTGCGCATACCGTTACCATCGAATTTGATTGTGCCAAGCGCGGTTTCAAATGAGCTGTCGCGCAAGATATCAATAAGCGGCTGCTTTTGTTCCCCAGCTTTGCTGATCGCGGAAGTCGCGAGTTCAATGCTAGCAAAACCGGTGACGGAATAAGCTTCCGGCAGTTTGCCTGCCTGACTGATGGCATCGACCGCCGTTTTTGCTGTCGAAAGATCCTGCGGCTTCAAAGGTGCAATCATCAGGGTTTCAGTGCTCAGTGGTTGAGCGCCCGGCGCTGCATTGAGGACGCTGCCGCCCGCGATCACCAGCGGATATTTAAGTGCCACGGCACTTGTGCCAATAGCTGCAATGTCGTCGCGTTCCCCACCGACATAAACATGCGTTGCTCCTGCACGACGCAGGCGCGCAACAAGCGCGTTTTGGTTTTCGAGGCCGGGGCGATATGTATCCGTGAAAACTGGCTGAAGCTGCTGGTCCTTCAGGTGAGCCAAAACCTGTCCAGCACGTTCGCGACCTTCAATCGTACCATCGTCTATGACCGCGAAGGGCTGGGAGCGCCATAGGCTTGCCAGAAAGCTACCCGTAGCACGCGTTTCCTTGTCCAGCCCCGTCGTAATGCGGTAAACCGGAAAAGGCGTTGCTGCACGCTTTTCTGTAAGGGTTTGTTCGCTGACGCCAGAGGCAATGACAGGGATGTTGCGCTGGCTCAAAACGGGAAGTGCTGCTTCCAACGCTTCCGAACAGAGAAAGCCGGTTACGATCTGTACGTTTTCTTTGATAAAGGTTTCTGCAGCGGCTTTGCCACCTTCTGCATCACAGCGATCATCTGCAACGACGAGCTGCGCGTTTTTCGCACTGGCTGCCACGCGGGCGCCTTCGATCAGCTGGTTTCCAAGCGGGGCAAAGCCGCCACTCAAAGGCACTGCCATTCCAATGCGAATTTCAGTCGCATTTTCCTGCGCTGATGCTGGAAGGCAAAGCATTGTGAAAGCCGATAGCGCTATGGCGAAGAGTTTCGTCCCGTTGAGAACGCGCAATTCCGGGCGGAAAACCGCTTCATGTCTTTCCGGCAATTGCTCTGGCTTGATCACGCGATTTATCTTCTTCAAACATTTCATGGCTAATTGAACGAAAAGTGGGTAGCGGTTTCCTCGCCTTTGTGCAATGCCCGTATATGTATACAGGCAATCAGATATTGATTTCAGGAAGCCTGGCAGACAATACGGATGCTTGCTGACGTGCAAACGGATAAAAACACTACCTCAAATACTGTATCGCTCGAGCCGAAGACTTACCGCGATGCGATGAGTCATTATGCAGGTGCGGTGCAGGTTGTTACCACTGCAGGTGCTGCCGGAAGGCGCGGACTTACTTTAACTGCGGCCTGTTCAGTTTCGGATAACCCGCCAACTCTGCTGATATGCCTGCAGAAAATGCACGAAGAGAACCTGCTTTTCATCAAGAACGGCGTGTTTGCGGTTAATACGCTGGCAGGCTCACATCAGCAGCTTGCCGATGCGTTTTCAGGGCGCATAGGGCTTACGCAAGACGAGCGTTTCGAGCTGGCACAATGGGACATAATCGATACGGGTGCACCTGTACTCAAAGGCGCGCTGGCAGCTTTTGATTGTCGTGTGACAAGTGTGCAGGAGCATTCCACGCATCATGTACTGTTTGGCGAGGTCGTTGGCTTGCGTTCGAATGCAGACGAAGAAGCGCTGATTTATCTCAATCGTCGCTATCATACGCTGGAACTCTGAAATTGTTTGAGGGAGAGAGAATGAACAAGCGGGCTGGATTATTGGTGGGTTTGTTGCTGTTGACTGCAACATCCGCTTTTGCCCAAGGATCGCTCCCCCCGTTCAAGGATGACTATTTCGCCTATCCGGGCGTGCTAAGCAGCGCCGATAATGGCGACTATAAAGTCATCGATTACAACGAAATGCGCGATATCAATGGTCGCGATTCCGTGCCTGAAAAGCGCGTTAAAGACGCTTATGTTTCGCTAAAAGCGCGTGCATATCAGAAAGATGTCGTCTTCCAGACGGCGGCAGGGCCGGTAAAGGCCATGGCTGCTGGAAAGCAGAGCGGTGCGTCGTTTATCGTCATTTATCTGCACGGGCGCGGCGGTAATCGTCTGCAAGGCATGAATGATTTTACATTTGGCGGCAATTTCAACCGCTTGAAGAACCTTGCGGCGACCAATGGCGGACTTTATCTGACGCCGGACTTCAAGGATTTTGCGGCAACGGGCGAAGCGCAAGTTGCAGGGCTCATCGAAGCGGCGAAAGCGACTTCACCATCTGCACCACTTATACTGGCTTGTGGGTCGCAGGGTGGGGCGCTTTGCTGGCGTATCGCATCGAATGATAATGCGGGCAATCAGCTCTCCGGCCTGATACTTTTAGGTTCACTGTGGGATGAGGGCTTTTTCAAATCGCCGGCTTTCAAAAAGCGTGTGCCGGTGTTTTTCGGCCATGGCAGTCGCGATCCGGTTTTCGCAATCGATAAGCAGGAAGGCTTCTATCGAGAAATCCGCAAGCGCTCGCCCGGTTATCCCGTTCAGTTCCGTCGTTTTGAAAGCGGCAATCATGGAACGCCGATCAGAATGAGCGACTGGCGCGAGATGTTGAACTGGATATTCACGAAACAATGATGACGTCGTTGGGGATGCTCAACGAAAAACCGGCATTGTGGCCTTCCTGCCACTCGACAATCTGTCAAAAGCGAATAGTTATCTCAGTTAAAATTTTACCTAATCAGCAGATCGTAAGAGGTTGATCATGTACGGACGCACCCGCAACGGAGCCCGTTTGTTTGTTATTGCCATGCTGGCTCCTTTGGCTGCCGCTTGTACAACAACTACGCAGAATGCGACGGTTCCAGGCAAGTCTGAAGCGCCAGTAACAGCTTCGACTGTTTCGCTGCCACGTTTCATTCCAACGTCGACGGTCGATTCATCTTTGGCACAGCCTTGCATCACTGCTGCTGCCAATAAGTATTTCTTGCCTGAACGCGTGATCAGCGCAGTTAATTCGCGTCCGGGCGCCGGTGGTGGTACGGATGTTGACCTGAAGGTCGACCTGCGCACTGCAGTTTGTCAGGTTTCTGCAAATGGCTCGGTTCGTTCGGTTGTCGATACGTCGCCAAAGAGCGCGGATCAGGTAGCAGCTGAAGCTGCTGCTGCTCAGACTGCGTCGGCTGCACCAGCGCCGAAAAAGTCGAAGAAGAAGTGATTCAATAAAACTTCATAACTTACTAAAAAGGCAGGGATTTCCCTGCCTTTTTGTTTTTCATTTGTCCGGCTTTTCGCTATACCAGCGCGGCGTGTAAACCCACTCTCCACCTTCCGCGCGTGGAAAGCGGGCAGTGTGCGATGAGCCGACAATCACCACAGTGCGCATGTCGACATCGTCAGGTGTGAGTTGCCCGAGCGAAACAACGCGAGTTGTTTCCGCAGGCCTGCCAATATCGCGACCAAGCACGACTGGCGTTTCAGCATCGCGATACTGCCGGAGGATTTCCAGCGCTCGACCAAGCTGATGCGGGCGGGCTTTGGAAATCGGATTATAGAAAGCCATGGCGAGATCGGCTTGAGCTGCCAGTGCGAGACGCTTCTCAATCACATCCCAGGGCTTGAGATTGTCCGAAAGCGAGATGATGCAGAAATCGTGCCCAAGCGGCGCACCGATGCGGGACGCTGCTGCCATCGCCGCCGAAATGCCGGGCTGGATAACCAGTTCAACGCCGTGCCAAGCAACATCAGATGATTCATGCAGTGCCTCAACAACCGCTGCAGCCATTGCAAATACGCCCGGATCGCCGGAAGACACCATCACGACGTCACGGCCTGAAGCTGCAAGTTCAAACGCATGGCGTGCGCGCTGCATTTCTTCGCGATTGTCGGTCATGTGAATTATCTGATCGTCGCGGAAGGGTCCTGCCATGCGAACATAGGTTTCATAGCCGAGTACGTCTTCGGCCTGTTCGAGATCACGCTGCACTGCTGGGGTCATTAGATCACGGGTACCGGGGCCAAGCCCAATAACCGTGAGCTTACCGCGCTTGCAACCAATAAAAAGAACATCGGCAGGTGCTGCCGCAACAGCCAGCGTCAGGTTTTCAGTCGCTATGTGTTGAACAGGGTTTTCGACCGAGGCGGCTGTAAGATCGGCATCACCTGCAACAAAGCGCAATGGTGCTTCCAATACTTTTGCTGCCCGATGGATATGCGGTGATGCACAATCTTTCTCGTGAGCCAAAAGCAAAGCAAGTGAGTCTATAGACAGGCCGGCATCGTCAAAGGCTTTCCCGATGAGGCTTGCCAGTTCTTCGGTCGGCTTTTCGATAGCGATGGCAATTGTTCGCGGATGATAGATCAGCTCATTTGCCCGTGGCGTGCGACTTTCGGGCGTGATGCTGATTGTGAGCTGTCCATCGTCGGCAAATGGCAGCTTTGATGCGGTGAGCCAGCGAGAATTGCCTTTGATTTGTAGTGTTTGACCTGCAAGGAGGTCGGACATGAACGTCTTGGCGTTGTCCTGATTGGCGAGTGTCAGTTCCGCCGGAGGATGAAGAAGGTTGATGCCAAAGCGCAACTCACCAGTCGTGGTGATCGCGGGCGCGACTTCCAATGCATGAGCGATTGTTCGCGCCAGATCGTTGACACCCGATAGACCGCCAAGCAATGGCACGACCGCACTGCCATCTTCAGCAACGGCCAGAACTGGTGGTTCGATGCGCTTGTTTTGCAGAAGGGGTGCAAGGGCGCGGATGATGATGCCTGAAGCGCACAAGGCGATCACAGGTCGGCCTTCTTCATAAAGTGCGCGGATTATTTCGCCAAAATGAGCAAAGCTTTTGTCGGCGCTTTGAACTCGGTATTCCAGTCCCAGCACTTCCGCATTTCCAAGTGCTGATTGCACTTTCCGCGCCGTGGAAATTGCAGCTTCACTCAAGATCAGAATTGCAGGCTTCATGCGCCGTTCCATTTTCTGCCCGGAACGAGAATGATCGAGAAATAAGGGCAATCGCTACCACTTACCTCGGTCAATGGCGCAATACGCTGGTTTTGCATGGTTGCACGCTCGATATAGAGCGCACGATCCATCAGCCCAAGCTCGTTCAGCACATCGCGCACCTTGTCGAGATTTTTCCCGAGTTTCATGATGGCTGCGGCCTCAGTATCAACGAGACGTGCTTTGAGTTCTTCTGCGCTCATGACGCCCGAAAGGATCGACAGGGTCTGGTTGCGGTAGACCAAGGGGGCGCCGAGCACGGCAGCAGCGCCCAGAACAGAGCAAACGCCAGGCACGACTTCCGTTTCATATTTTTCGGCCAGTCGGTCATGGATATACATGAACGAGCCATAGAAGAACGGATCACCTTCCGCGATCACGGCCACGTCGCGGCCCGCATCGAGATAGCTGGCAATCGTTGTTGTGATCTCGGCATAGAAATCGCTGACGATTTGCTCATAATCCATGTGATCGGGCAGTTTTTCCGTTGTTACCGGATAGATGAGCGGAACCAAAGTCTGTTCTGAAGACAGATAGGTTTCGACGATCGTCAGTGCGTTGCCCTTTTTGCCCCTGGCTGCGTGGTAGGCGACCACAGGAGCGGATTTGAGCAATCGCAGCGCTTTGAGTGTGATGAGTTCGGGGTCGCCGGGGCCGACACCCAGACCATAGAGCTTGCCTTTGAGGGCCATTATTCGCGCTCCGAAGCAAGTGCATTGACGGCAGCAGCAGTCATAGCGCTACCGCCACGACGTCCGCGCACGATCACAAAAGGGACGCCACGGCTGTTCTCAGCCAGCTCGTCCTTGGATTCGGCAGCACCGACGAAGCCGACCGGCATACCAATGATAAGGGCAGGTTTGGGCGCGCCATTGTCAAGCATTTCAAACAGGCGGAAGAGGGCGGTTGGCGCGTTGCCGATAGCAACGATGCTGCCTTCAAGGTGTGGAAGCCAAAGGTCGAGGGCTGCGGCAGAGCGTGTATTGCCGATCTTTTTCGCCAAATCCGGAACCGATGGATCGTTCAGTGTGCAGATAACATTATTATTGGCTGGCAGTCGCGAACGGGTAATGCCTTCTGCAACCATGCGCGCATCGCAGAGGATTGGTGCTCCTTTGAGCAAAGCATCACGTCCGGCCTGTCCTGCGCCATCTGAGAAGACGATGTCTTCAACGATATCGACCATGCCAGATGCGTGAGCCACGCGCACGGCGAGCTTTTCGAGATCCGCAGGTATGCGGCTCAGATCGGCTTCGGCGCGGATGATGGCGAAGGAGCGGTCATAAATGGCCTGCCCGTCGCGGATGTAATCTGTCATGGCGTCCGCTTTTGCTATTTGTTCAGCAGCTTTGCTGCCTCATCAATGGTGATGTTTGACGCAAATAGCCGTCCGAAGCGTGCTGGTCCAGCTTTGTCTTGCAAAAATAGGTCGTAATGCATTGGGGAGCGGGCGAGAAGCGTGTGCGGCAAGGGAGAAAGAGCTGCGCAGGATTTGGTGCAGCCCGTGATGTGAATCTGTGTAGTGTCGCTGCGTAGCTTACGCGCAAGCTTTTCACTGTCTGCCTGTGTATCTGCGAGAGCAGAGGCACAGCCTTTGGAACCGGAACAGGCCCGAAGACGGGCGGCAGGCGAGGTAGGATCGGTGCAGAAGCCAAGGGCATCTAGCTGGTTGATGATGCTCTTGCCTTCAGCTTCCGCAATATGTGGGATGAGAATGCCTTGCCATGGGGTGAGATGCAGTTCTTCGTTTGCAAGCTTTGTAAGTCCACGCAGTTGCTGCGGTGTCAGGCGACCAAGCAGCGGCATGGCACCGACATAGAAGTTGCCGTCGAGCTGGCGATGTAAGCCAAGATGCGCGTGAGCGATGGGTGCTTTGCGCTGCCAGCTTGCTGATGCATCAAATGCGAATGGAAGTGTTTGCAGAAACTCTGCGACCGGCATCACCTCGAAGAGGTGCTTCATGCGGGCAATGCCTTTTTGGCTCGCGCCAAGGAAATGCTGTAGCAGAGCCTCTATAAAAGGCAGGGCGTGTTCGTTTGAAATTGTGCCAAGCGCCTGTTTGTCAGGCGAGGAAGCCAGTCCAAAAGCATAGGCCTTGCCACCTTCAATTGCTGAAAGCCAGATGTCGCCGGGATGAGAAACCATAGCACAATCTTCGCCACCATCGATCTGGAGCGAGAATTTGGGCGACAGCGCGTGATAAGTTTCGTTGTCCTGCAAAACGGAAAGCAGCTTAGCCGCTAACCCGGTCACATCACTGATTTGGTTGGGGTCAATACCAGCAGTGGGGCTTACCATGACATTGCGAACATCATCAGCCGCCACGTTTTCTGCACCAAGCCCTGCCTCATGAAGCGCGCTAATGACATCCGGCCAGACGTCGGGATGAATGCCGCGAAGCTGGATATTGGAGCGAATCGACAATTCAATCGCGCCCGTTTTAAATCGCTCGGCGATATCTGCGATGGCTTGAGCCTGTGCCGAGCTAAGCCTTCCGAGCCGGAGCTTGATGCGGGCGATTGCGCCATCCTTGCTCATCACCATGCGCGAAAGCCCCGGACAGACACTACGCCGGTCGGGTCTGATAGCAATGGTTTGGCTGTTTTGCTGGCTCAACATATTGGTCTTATACGCCTTCGCGCTTGCACTTGCTACTGCACCGCCATACGAACAAAGAAAAGGAGCAATGCTTATGAGCTGCTGGCTGACGGTTATCGGTATTGGTGAGGACGGGCTGGCGGGTCTTGGAAAGAACGCTCGCGACGTACTCGACCGTGCCGATGTGATTTTCGGCGGCAAGCGGCATCTGGCCTTGCTCAATCCTGACGTTGAAGCCGAGCAGATTTCATGGCCGTCACCGTTCGATAATGCATTTCCAATGATTGAAGCCCAACGCGGCAGGCAAGTTGTGGTGCTGGCTAGCGGTGATCCGATGTTCTTTGGCATGGGTGCATCGCTGAGCCGTCATTTCTCAACACAGGATATGCAGATCATCCCGTTTCCATCGTCATTGTCGGTTGCCGCAAGCCGTATGGCGTGGCCTTTGCAAGAGGTGCGCATAGTCAGCGTGCATGGTCGTCCGTTTGAATTGCTGGCACCACATATCCTGCCGGGCGAGAGGATCCTCATATTGAGTAATGACGGTACGACGCCTGCGAAAGCTGCTGCTCTCCTCAAGGCCAAGGGCTTTGGCCAAAGCCGCCTGACAGTGCTTGAGCATCTTGGCGGTCCAAAGGAAAAATCTATCAGTGGCAGTGCTGATAGCTGGTCACATGAAAACTGTGCCGATCTCAATGTTTTGGCCATTGAATGCATCGCGGCGCCAGATGCGACTGTCTTTTCGCCAGTCAGTGGATTGCCAGACCATGCTTTTGAAAATGACGGGCAGCTGACAAAGCGCGATATACGTGCAGTGACACTGTCAAGGTTGCAGCCGCTGCCGCATGAGCTTTTATGGGATGTAGGTGCTGGTTGTGGCTCGATTGGCATTGAATGGATGCGGGTTCACCCTTCTTGTCGGGCTATCGCAATCGAAGCCGATGAAACGCGGCAAGCGATCATTGAGCGCAACGCGCATGCTCTGGGCGTGCCCGGTCTGCAGCTTATGAAAGGTGAAGCGCCGGATGCACTTGATGGTCTCGAAGCACCGGATGCGATTTTCATTGGTGGTGGTGTTACAGATGCGGGCGTGATCGAAGCTTGCTGGAAAGCCCTAAAGCCCGGCGGGCGCTTGGTTGCCAATGCTGTCACATTGCAAAGCGAAATGCAGCTTTTCAACTGGCAGCAGCGATATGGCGGTGAACTGACCCGGTTGCAGGTTGCGCAAGCAGGGGCGCTTGGTTCCTTTGATGCATGGCGTCAGGCACTGCCCGTCACAATTTATTGCGGCATCAAAGTTAAATGATGACTTGAACCCTCATGTTAAATTCGGGTATGGCTGGCTCACATTCCATGATGAGGAGAACAGGCATGTCCGAATTGAGCCTGAACGCCAGCACACGTTTCACCGTCAACAATCCATCTCGTATTCTTGATCAAGTTCTCGATCATTTTGTCGAACATGCTGATGTAGAGCGGCAGGAAAACAGTGCGCGACTTGTGTTAAGCTTCGGACAGGCTGATGTTCAGTGGGACAAGGACGCAGTATCGGTCGATGTGAAAAGCCGCGACGAAACTGGCCTAGCCTATATGAAATACTCCATCGTTGAACATGTGATGGAATTTCTTGAAAAGGGCAGCCCGAAGCCTCGGATCATCTGGGAAGGTGACGGCGCGGCCGGTCTGCCTCTGCCTTACTTCCGCGAAATGCAGGTAGTTGCCGTCAGCAATGTTACGCCGCACATGCGCCGTGTCCGCCTGAAGGGGAACGAACTTGCGCGCTTTGCCCATACGGGTCTGCATATCCGTCTGTTGTTCCCACCAAAAGATCTCGCTACTCCGCAATGGCCTGTGTCGGGTGAAGACGGTCGCCCCGTCTGGCCGGAAGGCGAAGCCAAGCTCGCGACCCGTGTTTACACGATCCGCCAGATTGATGCTCAAGCTGGCTGGGTTGATATCGACATGGTTGTTCATGGTGACGATTGCGACGCGCCGGGTTCCGGTTGGGCTATAAGCGCCAAGCCGGGCGATATTGTTGGCATGACAGGGCCTGGCGGTGGTGATGCTGCTGCCGATGCGAACTGGTATTTGCTGGCGGGTGATGAAACGGCTCTGCCGGCAATCGGGCGGATTCTGGAGCGTCTTCCAGAAGGTGCCAAAGCTGTCGTACGCATTGAAATCGACAGTGATGCGGAAGAACAGGCCATTCAATCGCGTGCTGACGTTGATCTGCAGTGGCTACACCGCAAAGGCGCTGAAGCTGGAACCACGACGCTTCTGCAGGATGCTGTACGCGCCGTTGAACTCCCAGAGGGCGAAGAGAGCATCTATGTGTGGGCGGGATGTGAATTCAACGCATTCAGGTCCATCCGCACCTATATGCGTAAAGAACGGAATATTCCAAAGGATAAGCAGCTAATCGTTGCCTATTGGCGCCGTGGTTTGGATGGCGACAGTGCACGCCGCGGTGCAGACGACTAAAGTACCAACCGTGCATTGATTTACAGCGTTCCCAACGATTCATTCTTAACTGGAACAGCTGTAAGCCGGTTTTATCCGACGCGCGTTTCACGCTTTTCAGAATGGCTATTGAAAAAGGGGACCTTTTGGTCCCCTTGTTTTTAGCGCCTGAAGCCTTCACTGGCCGTCATCAGGTTCTTTGTATAGTCAGCATTGATATTGCCGCTGACAAGATCACCGGCTTCAAGCTGCTCGACAACTTCACCGTTGCGCATAACGGCCAACCGATCACACATATGCGTAACGACTGCGAGATCATGGCTGACCATAACGAATGTCAGCTTACGGTCGCGCCGCACTTGTTCGAGCAGGTTGAGCACCTCAGCCTGTACGGAGGCATCGAGCGCAGATGTAGGTTCGTCGAGAAGCAAAATACTTGGCTCGATGATGAGTGCGCGTGCAATGGCGATACGCTGACGCTGACCGCCCGATAGCTGGTGCGGATAGCGGAAACGGAAGCCTGAACCCAGGCCCACCTCATCAAGCGCGCGAACGATGCGCTTTTCTGTATCACCTATGCCATGCACTGCAAGCGGTTCAAGCAGCAGGCGATCGACCGTCTGACGTGGATGCAGAGAGCCGTAAGGGTCCTGAAACACCATCTGAACATTGCGGTAGAACGCTTTGTCGCGCGGTGTCTTAAGTGGCTTTCCGTCAATACGGATTTCACCGTCGTCGACAGGTGCAAGCCCGGCTACTGCACGCAGAAGCGTGGATTTACCGGAGCCGGACTCGCCCACCAGTCCATAAGATTCCCCGCGTGCGACATCGATGCTGACCGATTTGAGCGCGTGGAATTCGTCGAAAAATACGTCGATCTTGTCGACGCTGAGAGCTGGTGCGGTGCTCATAGACGCCATGCCTCCTCACGCTGCAAGGTGGGTAGCGGATGGCGATCAGCTCCGAGTTTGGGCATGCAGTTCAGCAATCCTTGCGTATAAGGGTGTTTCGCGTTTGCAAGATCACTTGCTGCAAGTTCCTCAACGATCTTACCAGCATACATGACAATGACGCGGTCGCAGAAGGACGATACGAGACGCAAATCGTGGCTCACGAAGATGAGGCCCATGCCGCGCTCTGCCACGAGCTTGTCGAGAATGCCAAGCACTTCGAGCTGAACTGTCACATCAAGTGCAGAGGTTGGCTCATCTGCGATCAGCATTTCCGGTTCCGCGACCAGCATCATAGCGATCATGACGCGCTGTCCCATGCCGCCCGAAACCTCGTGCGGATAGAGTTTCATCACGCGTTCAGCATCTCTGATTTGTACGGCTTCCAGCATGGCAATTGAACGAGTGCGGATTTCCGAACTCGAAAACTTGCCATGTGCTTTCAACGTTTCCGCGATTTGCTTGCCGATAGTCATGACAGGATTGAGCGAATATTTCGGGTCCTGCAACACCATGGCAACCCGGCCGCCGCGCAAGGCGCGACGTTCACGAGGTGACGCATTGAGAAGATCGATGCCGTCAAATTCAAGCTTCTTGGCGGTGATCTTCGCGTGTGGTGGGGTAAGCCCCATGATCGCGCGTCCGGTCTGCGATTTGCCGGACCCGGATTCACCAACGATCCCGAGACGCTCGCGACCAAGCGTAAAGCTTACGCCACGTACTGCTTCAATCGCGCCTGTGCGGGTAGGGAAGGTGACGCGGAGGTCTTCAACTGTCAGAAGTGGCTTCATTGGTTGTTACCCCGCGGATCGAGTGCATCACGCAGGCCATCGCCAAGGAAGTTGAAGCCAAGGCTGACGACGAGAATCGCAATACCCGGCATTGCTGCCACCCACCACTGGTCGAGAATGAAGCGACGGCCAGACGCAATCATTGCGCCCCATTCAGGCAATGGTGGCTGTGCACCTAGGCCAAGGAAGCCAAGGCCCGCTGCCGTCAGAATGATGCCAGCCATATCAAGCGTTACTCGTACAATCAGCGAAGATGTGCAGAGCGGCATCACATGGCGCAGAATGATGCGGAAAGGTGACGCGCCCATCAGACGCACGGCGGAAATATAATCCGAGTTGCGAATGGTCAGGGTTTCAGCGCGTGCAATACGCGCGTAGGGCGGCCATGAGGTGATAGCGATTGCGATGATGGCGTTTTCAATGCCCGGTCCCAAAGCTGCGACAAAGGCGAGTGCCAGAATGAGCTTCGGGAAAGCAAGGAAAATATCGGTGATGCGCATGAGAACAGCATCGACCCAGCCACCGGCGTAACCTGCAACTGTACCAACGAGAAGGCCGATAGGTGCAGCAATGACGGCAACCAGCAAGACGACGTAAAGTGTCAGGCGTGAGCCATAGATCAGACGCGAGAGAATATCGCGCCCCTGATCATCGGTGCCGAGCAGATAGCCTGGTGTGCCCGGAGGTAGCAGACGGGCATTGGCCAAGTCGCCAGTATAAGGCGAATGCGGGGCCAATACATTGGCAAAGGCTGCAACGAGCAGCAATGCAATGATGATGAGCAGGCCGAGAACGGCCAGCTTATTGGCCGTAAAGCGGCGCCAGACCATGTAAGAACGGCCGAGGCGTGCCTGCATACGCGATTGCGGGCGCTCGGAGAGCAGCCAGTCGCGCCACGAAAGATTGGATGTTTCTGTCATTTGGCTCATCGTGCGCGCGTCCTTGGATCGAGAAGCCGATACAGCAGATCGGATACGAGGTTGAGCGCGATAAAGACCGACCCAATGATAATTGTACCACCGAGGACGGCATTCATGTCAGCATTTTGAAGCGAGTTGGTGATGTAAAGACCAAGACCTGGCCACGAGAAGATCGTTTCGGTCAAAACTGAACCTTCAAGCAAACCTGCATAGGAAAGCGCAATCACCGTCACGAGTGGCACAGCGGCATTGCGAAGAGCATGGCCCCATATGATGCGGGTTTCCGAAATACCTTTCGCGCGCGCTGCAACGATATATTCCTGTTCAAGCTCGTTGAGCATGAAAGAACGCGTCATGCGGCTGATATAGGCCAAGCTGAAATAGCCTAGCAGAGCCGACGGCAGAATGAGATGCGAAACGATGTTGCGAAGTGCTTCCCAATCGCGCTGGATGATGGCGTCGACAAGGTAAAAGCCAGTGATCGGTGTGAAGGTGTATTCGAACGTGATATCGATGCGTCCGGGGCCAGACGTCCATCCGAGACGCGCATAGAAGATCAGAAGTGCGAGCATACCGAGCCAGAAGATTGGCACAGAATAGCCGACAAGGCCGATCACGCGTACGATCTGGTCAATGATGCTGCCGCGCTTGACGGCTGCTAGAACACCGAGCGGAATTCCGAGCAGGGCGCCGATGATCGTTCCAATGGTTGCGAGTTCCATCGTTGCGGGGAATACGCGGCGAATATCAGTCATGACCGGATTTGTGGTCAGTACCGATGTGCCGAAATCGCCTTGCAGGACACCTTTCACATAAAGGTAGAACTGCTGGTAATAGGGGAGGTTGAAGCCCATCTCCTGACGCACGCGCTCGACCACATGTGCGGGTGCGCGGTCGCCGACAATGGCGAGAACCGGATCAATCGGCACAACGCGGCCGATGAAAAACGTGACGGCCAAAAGGCCGAGATAAGTGGTTATAACGATGACCAGAAAGCTGGCAATCGCTTTAGCGATGGAAGAGGAGCGCCGTCGGGCGCCCCTCTTTTTCGTTACAGTTGTTGTCGTGCTCAATTGTCTGACCGTTCTTCAGATCAGTCTTTGCTGATCGGTGCGAGGAAGTTCGAGTCGAATGTCGGGCCGAGCTTGTAGCCCTTCACACCGCCACGAACGCCGGCAACTTCGGTCTGCTGGAACAGCATCACGAATGGGCTCTGATCAAGAGCTTCCTGCTGAAGCTTCTGATAGATTGCGGCGCGCTTGTCGTTGTCGCGTTCCAGAAGTGCAGCCTTGGTTTCCTCGGTCAGTGCAGGAATGTCCCATGCATTACGCCATGCGAGCGTCTTGTTGGAAGCATCGTCGCCATTGTCCGGGTTGGACGTGAAGGCTTCAGCATTGGAGTTTGGATCCCAATAGTCCATGCCCCACTGGCCGATGTAAAGATCGTGGTTACGCGCGCGATACTTGGTAAGCGTCTGCTTACCGTCGCCCGGAATGATCTCGATCTTGACGCCAGCCTTGGCGGCGGACTGCTGGAAGGATTCGGCAATGCCGGTCACAGGCTGTGTGTTGCGAACGTCGAAGGTGATCGAAAGACCGTCCTTGAGACCAGCTTTTTCGAGCAGTTCCTTCGCCTTTTCAACGTCGAGCTTGTAGGGGGCAGCGTCAAGAGCGCCGAGAACACCCTTTGCCTGATAGGTCTGGCGAACTTCGCCGATGCCCTTGATGAGAGTAGCGCCGATTGCATCGTAATCAACCAGATATTTGAAGGCTTCGCGAACTTCTGGCTTAGCCAGGTTCGGATTTTTCTGGTTGAGCGAGATATAATAAACGGTACCCTTTGGAGCACTGGCGACGGCCAGATCCTTGTTTTTCTGAACTGCTTCCAGATCGCCCGGCTCAAGATTGCGCGCGACATCGACGTCACCCGATTCAAGCATCAGACGCTGCGTGGCGCTTTCCTTGACGTGACGATAGAAGACGCGGGCGAGCTTCGGCTTTTCGCCATAGTAATTGTCGTTGCGTTCCAGAACGACAACTTCATTGGCGCGCCAGTCACGGATCTTGAATGGACCCGAACCTGCATAGCCGGTCTTGAGCCATGCTGCGGCATAGTCGGTTTCGTACTTATAATCGTCAGTCGGAGTGACCTTTACAGAATGCTCTTCAAGCAGCTTCTGATCTACAACCGCGCCTATGGTAGCGGTGAGGCAGTTCAGTACGAAGCTTGGAGCATAAGCCTTGTCGACCTTCAGAACGAAGGTGGCGTCGTCAACCGCCTTGGCATTTTCCGTGACGTTTTCACCATTGAGACCGAACTGGGTCAGAATGAACGCCGGGCTCTTGTCGAGACGAACAGCGCGTTCGAACGAATAAGCCACGTCCTTTGCGGTCAGCGGGTTGCCGGAAGCGAACTTGATGCCCGGCTTCATCTTGAACGTGTAGGTGAGGCCGTCATCCGAGATGGTCCAGCTTTCTGCCACGCCCGGCACAACTTTCGATGTGTCGTTGATGTCGAGACGAACCAGCATGTCATAGGCGTTGCCGATGAATTCTGCAGGCGAAAGCTCGAAGGATTCAGCCGGATCGAGCGTGATGGTGTCATCGATAGCCCAAGCCTGAACAAGTGTATCGGCCGGCGTTGCCGACAATGCCGGATTTGCAGCCATAACTGCAGCAAGAGCTGCACCGGCTGCAAGAATACGAAAACGTCCGAAATGCATCATTTTAGTTCCCTTTCTGTCATTTTGTTTTGGGATTTTGTTATCGAGCGATCAGGCTGCTTCGTGCCAAGCCTGTTTAAGCACTCTTATCCAGTTGTCGCGGCAAAGCTTTGCGAGTTCATCTTCACTATAACCTGCTTCCCGCAGCGCCGTGACGAGATTTTGCGTACCTGCTGCATCACCGATTTCGTTTGGAATGGTTGCGCCGTCGTAGTCAGAACCGAGCGCTACGCAATCGATGCCCATGCGCTTAACCATGTAATCTACGTGGCGTACCATATCTGAAAGCGGTGTATTTGCATTCTCGATGCCATCGCTGCGCAGCATGGTGGTTGCGTAGTTGAGACCGGCAAGGCCTTTACTGTCACGGATCGCATCAAGCTGACGATCTGTCAGATTGCGTGCGACAGGGGTGAGAGTATGTGCATTGGAATGGCTGGCAATAAGCGGCTGATCGCTCAGCTTTGCCACATCCCAAAATCCTTTTTCGGTGATGTGCGCGAGGTCGATGAGGATGCCTTTCCGATTGCATTCCTTGACCAGACGTTCACCGGCTTCTGTCAGGCCTGGACCTGTGTCAGGGCTCATAGGGAATGCAAAGGGTACGCCATGCGCGAAAATATTGTTTCGGCTCCAGACCGGGCCGAGCGAGCGCAGTCCTGCGGCGTAAAAGACGTCTAGTGCTGCCAGATCGGCGTCAATGGCTTCGCAGCCTTCCATATGAAGAACTGCCGCGAATGTGTCGCTCGTCAGTGCCTCGTCTAATTCTTTGCCGTTGCGGCAAAGTTTCCAGCCACCAGCTTCTTCGAGGCGGAGTGCCAGCGAAGCAAATTCAAGAGCGATGTCAAGCGATGGGGCGCGTTCCAGTGGAGGCGAAAGCGGCGTTTCGTAATGTCCGTTCTGATCTGGCTTACCCAGTTTGATATGGTGGCCAGATGGGATGTAGATGGCGCAGATACCGCCAGCCAGACCGCCCTTCAGTGAGCGGGGGCGATCTATGTGGCCAATCGACGTGCCGTCGATGAATTCCTTGATTGGGTCGCCACCATTGCGCTGGTTTTCCCAAAGACGCAGAAGGACATCATTATGTCCGTCAAAAACGCGCTGCATTTTCCATTCCTAGCTGAACGGCGAAGATATGTCTCGCCACCCAATTGAAAGCCGGTTCCCAATAGGGATTCAACGCTACCGGAATTCACTTGAGAATTACTGGTGATGAGCGCCCCACTCGAACCGTTGATATATAAGAAGTTGGGAGCTAGCGAAGTCAAGTGGCATGAGGGGTTGCACGATAACCGCTGCAACCTTTCCAGCCTGAGAAATTGTGCAAAAGAAAAGGCTGCGCCGGTAAGCGCAGCCTTTTGTGCAAAAGCAGAATGAGCTTATGCGAAATTGGACTGAAGTGTCCTTCGTCAAGAATCAGAAGCGGTAGTTTACACCGGCCTTGATCGAATGATTCTTCAAGTTGTTCGTCTGGCTAACGCCATTTACCTTCGACTTCACATCGTTGAAGCGCTGGAAGTCATATTCAGCCTTGATGGAAATTGGACCGGAAAGTGCCTGTTCAACGCCTGCGCCGATCAGTGCTCCGCCTTCCCAGCCTGGAGCGGACGTGGTTGCATCCTTGGCCTTGAATTTCGTTACGCCATAGCCAGCAGTGCCGTAAACCAATGTTTTGTCGAAAGCATAGCCGACTTTGCCCTTGGCATTTGCATTCCAAGACTGTTGGAGGCTGCCGCCATTGCCGATACGATGTTCAGCTTCTGCGAAGTTACCCTCGAGCTCACCACCGAAAACAACGTTACCGCTCTGCATATTTTTGCCGACAACCGCGCCACCAAGGAAGCCAGTACGGTTCGTGAATGGGCCAGGAACGCGGGACGACGAAGCGCCGATCTGTGCGCCGACGTAGTTGCCCGACCAGTCATGAGGACCGGATGCAATCGGCTCGTTGTATGTGTAATCCGCGCCGCCCATCATGTCGGCAGCAAAGGACGGGCCAGCAAAGGCAACGATTGCGGCACCGAACGCCGCGGCGATGTAAAAACGCTTCAACATTTTTTACTCCAGTTTTCCCGTCGAAAACGCTGACGAGAAATATACTTTAACTCTTATGACAGGGGCGGATTTGAAGCCCCTTGAACTATTCGCTTCGTCGCTTGTGATTGTGTCTAAATTTAAGAAAATTCGAGCTAATTTGTAGAGGTAAGCCCGCGTTTCCGTTCCTATGCTTAATGAATGGTAACCATTCACAGGTCCGAGAATAGAGCATTTCCAGTTTTGATTGAGTTATTGGAAATGTACTGTTCATTTGTTTCTACGCGCATCTTTTTCCGAAAGCCGCTTCGCATTTTTAGGGATGCGCTCTAAATCAGTTTCAGGCCTCGCATACTAATATGGCCGTGCTTGCCGATAATGATGTGGTCGTGGACCGAGATACTCAAAGCTTTGGCCGCATCGATCAGAAGTTTCGTCATGTCGATGTCAGCCCGAGATGGTGTCGGATCGCCAGACGGATGATTGTGAACGACGATTATCGCGGTTGCAGAAAGCTCCAGTGCTCGTCGTACGACCTCGCGCGGATAGACTGGCGTGTGATCGACCGTTCCCTGTTGCTGCACTTCGTCTGCGATGAGGCGATTTTTCTTGTCGAGGAAAAGCACGCGGAACTGCTCTCGCGTTTCATAGGCCATTGCGGTCGTGCAGTATGCGATTACTTGGCTCCATGAGCCTAGCACTTCGCGCTCCATCACCATGCTACGTGCGGAACGTTTGGCTATTGCCTCAACTATTTTGAGTTCAAGCGCTATGGAAGGGCCAACGCCCGGCGTTTCGGCAATAAGTTTTTCGGGTGCACCAAGAACTTCGGCGAGAGAGCCAAAACGGGTAAGCAAAGACTTTGCGATCGGTTTGGTGTCGGCCCGCGGAATAACGCGGAACAGAAGAAGTTCGAGCAATTCATAGTCCGCGAGCGCATCTGATGCCGCCTTGAAGCGCTGGCGAAGCCTGTCACGGTGGCCCAAATGGTGCGGCTTTTCGAGCCGCAGACCGATCTGAATGCCTTCATTGAATCCGGGGAGGTCTAAACTCCCCGTTTTTTTATCTTTCGGTGCCATTCTGTTTAAACCCCCGCAGAAACAGACAGACAATATTGAATTACGCTTACCGCATGGATGGCGGGCCAAAAACATTCTTTGGTGACAGTGTGAATATTTCACAGCCATCTTTAGTAACGCCGACAGTGTGTTCGTATTGTGCCGTCAGCGAACGGTCGCGTGTAACTGCCGTCCAACCATCCGACAGCACTTTCACGCCCGGCTTGCCCAGATTGATCATTGGCTCGATCGTGAAGATCATGCCTTCCTTGATTTCGACGCCTTCGTTTACAGTGCCATAATGCAGAATGTTCGGTGCATCATGGAAAAGCTGACCAACGCCGTGGCCGCAAAAATCGCGCACTACAGAGCAGCGCTCTCCTTCAGCATAGGTTTGTATAGCTTCGCCAATTGCACCGGTTTTTGCACCGGGTTTTACCGCAGCAATGCCGCGCAGCAGGCTCTCATAGGTAACTTCCAGCAGACGCTCCGCCGCACGCTTGATTTCACCTACCGCATACATGCGGCTGGAATCGCCGTGCCAGCCATCGAGCAGATAGGTGACGTCGATATTGACGATGTCGCCTTCACGTAGAGGCTTATCGTCCGGAATACCGTGGCAAACAACGTGATTGATTGAGGTACAGGTCGATTTTGTATAACCGCGATAATTAAGTGTCGCAGGGAAGGCGCCGTTATCCATGCCGAACTCGAACACAAAGCGGTCGATTTCATTGGTCGTGACGCCCGGCTTTACAATGTCATTCAATGCATCAAGGCAACGAGCGGTGAGGTTACAGACCTTGCGCATACCTTCAAAGGCATCAGGGCCATAGAGCCTGATCTGCCCAGTATATTTCATCGGCGCGCTCGTCGCTTCGATATAAGTCACCATTTCGATCCGTCTTTCTCAAGCGCTTTTAAATCCGTTTTCATCAGACCGGCGCTCTAATCATTTACTCTTACGCATGCGCTGCCCGAAAACCGTTTTAAACATTTCGGGATGCGCTCAGTATTCTATGGGCACCAAAGTTTCAGCAGTGATGCCATTTTCTGTTATTTGGCATCGAATGGCCCAAGCCTCAACCCCGGCCGCTCGTGCGCGTTCAAATGCGCGGGCATAAGCCGGATCAAGATCGCCTGAGATGCTGAATCTGTTGCAATCGCTTCGCTGGATAATAAACACCATCACGCCCCGATATCCAGCGGATACGACATCAACAAGTTCATCAAGATGTTTTGCACCGCGCGCGGTGACAGTATCGGGAAATTCGGCAAGGGAAGATGTGCGGATGAAGTGGACATTTTTCACTTCGACATAGGCGCGGGGTTGCTCACCTTCATCAAGTAGAATGTCGATCCGCGAGTTCTTGCCATATTTCTGTTCGCGTTTGAGAAGCCCGTAGTTTTTAAGATCGGGAATCATGCCGGAAAGAATGGCTTCTTCCGCAATCTTGTTTGGAAGTCCCGTATTGACGCCGACCAGTGTGTTGTCTGCTTCAACGATCTGCAACGTATGTGGATATTTGCGGTGAGGGGCGTCTGAGACGCTCAACCAGACGCGGGAGCCGGGAGCGGTCAATCCGAGCATGGAGCCAGTGTTGGGAACCGATGCGGTGATGAAGCGCCCATCGTCGAGCGTGACGTCGGCGAGAAACCTTTTATAGCGCCGCTCTAAGCGACCGGTGACAAGGGGAGTTTGGAAAAGCATGAGCCCGTGTAGGCTCATGATTGCTTTGTTGCAAGTATGTGCGGAGGAGGATCAGAACAGTACCTTGGCGACGTCCGCCCAGCTCATATCTGCGCCGAGTACCAGCATTGCTGCAATAAGGCCTGCACTGAGCAGTGTCAGTGTTGTTCTTGTTTCACTGGTCATCTTCACCACCACCAAATCATCTCTGTGTTGGTGAGAATTTTGTGTGAGATTTAGCCCGCAATGTGATGTGAAGATGGCTATTCGGGGCAATTTGCGGGCAATTTATCGGAGGGCTGAACGGGCGCCAAAGCGCCTATTCCTTCACCCAGTTGAAGACCAGTTCTTCGCGGAACGCAAAGCGCACGATGTGGCTTGCGACGACGTCTTCCATTTGAGAGAGGTTTTCTTCAGGTGCCTCGACCGTTGTGACGAGATTTTCCGGATTAGCGTCCATCAGTACCAAGCGATTCTCGCCGAGATCGATTCGACCATGCTCGGGTGTGAATTCAACAGTGAATTTATGAGACCAATGTTTGCACAGCTGCTGTAAATAGCGACTGGCATGGGCGGTCGGTACGATTGCTTTGGTTTTAGCCATAATCTTGCTGTCCATTTTCAAGTTTTACGGACAGTGCGTAACATTGCTGTCGAAGCTATGTCACTTACCTAGATATCAACTTTTCGGGAGAAAAACAAAACCAGCAAGTGGTACGCCCAAGGGGAATCGAACCCCTGTCTGCGCCGTGAAAGGGCGCTGTCCTAACCGCTAGACGATGGGCGCCTGTTGCTGGTGTGGGTCGGCTTATAGGCAGGAAATTTCAGACGCGCAAGTCCTTTTTTAGAAAAAATCAAAGAAAATTTTCGAGGACGAACTTTCCGTATGATTCTTTGAAAACAACGAGATAGGGCGGCTTGTGCAAAAAGAACATGAACAACGAAAAGCGTTGGCGGCCATTGTGGCCTTCAACGTACAAGCTGCGGATTATAGTGTTCTGGAAAAGAAAAAACCAGCAAGTGGTACGCCCAAGGGGAATCGAACCCCTGTCTGCGCCGTGAAAGGGCGCTGTCCTAACCGCTAGACGATGGGCGCCTGTTGCTGGTGTGAGTGGGCTTATATTCAGGAAGATCCTGACTCGCAAGCCCTTAATATAACTTTTCTAAAAAAAACTCGTCTGATTGTCGTTTTCTTCTGGAAAAGCGGAGTGGGGAATCTGGCAACTATATGAAAAATAACAAAAAAGCCGGACTTTTGGTCCGGCTTGATTTGCTGTGATTACTTTTTACAGCTCCAGTTCCAGTCGCGTTCGGGACCTACATCGACGTGGACTGAGGTTGTATGGCAATAGGTGCCGACACCGCCGCGGCCTGTCATGTTGCGCGCATAGCGGGCGATCTCATGCTTTGAAACACCATCGATCTGAATGTCGGCTGCTGCACAAATCATATGAAGCGATTTGCGGGCACCATTGACCTTGCGGTTGTAGGAAGGGCTACGATAGCCGGAAGTGACCATGACAGGTTTGCGGAAGTGCCGTTCCATGGTCTTCAGCATAGTGACAAGCTGAGGCTTAAGGCAGGCAACATCGACTGTTTCGCGCTGAACCTTCAGGCCATTTGGTGCGAGCCGCGCAAGCCCCGGTGCCGATGCTAACTGAACGGATGCGTAATCGTCATATTCGTTCGCATCGATATCGCTGTCGTCATAGATGCTCTTGCGATGCTTGATCTCGAAGCCGCCGTTCGGACGCACGCCAGGGAGGGTGTAATTATATTCGTGCTTCGATTTTCCGGCTGGCCTTATAACTGCGAGCTTCTTGTTCTGCGACGTACCAGAGCTGTTTGCTGATTCATCGGTGAAGAGACGAGCGATGCTGCCTTGGCTTGCTGTTGAGGCGGGGCGCTGGGGCGCTGCATATGCATTGGCATTTTTTGCAGAGCCAAAAAGCGATGTCACTTGAGTAGGTTTCTCTGATTCTGCAGGTTTTGGCGCTTCGGCTTGTTTGGCTTCTTCCGCAGTAGGCTTAGCTACCTGTGCGGCAGCCTGCTCTTTTGTCTCTTCAGGTTTTGCAGTCTCAGTTGTTTCAGGCGCCGCTGTTGAATTTACAGGCGGCTCAGCTGGCTTTTTGCCAAACATGCCAAAGAGGGAAGTGGATTTCGTCTGTGGTGCGAGAGCTGCAACCTGAATAGAGCCGTCTTGGGTCGGTTGCGCGTCGTTTGCCGCTGCTGTTGCTGGCTTTTGTTCTGTATCAGTTGACTTTGCTTCGGCGACAGCGGCTTTCGCCGTTTCAGTCGTTGCATCAGCCTTTTTCGTTTCAGCCTTACCTGCGTCTGCTGCTGCTTCGGCGGTAACTGTCTGATCGGCAGCACTTTGAAGAGTGTCAGCAATCATGGAACCATCGGCGTTGTTCGTCATTTGTAAAGGCGAAGTGCCGTTGCCAGTCGATGTGCAGGATGCGAGTACAAGTGCGAGCAAAGCTACGCTGCTTGTCAGCAATCTGCCGGTCTTCCGGTGTGAAGGTTCTGCAAATTTCAATGTCTGCTCCAGCTCGACGTCCCGGCTGCTTCATCAGCTTGTCGGGATTTATCAGTCTGACGAACCGGAAGCCCGTGCTCGCCTGGTTTCGGGAGATCAAATCCCCCATGTGAGTCTCGCCAATTTTAAAGAAGGCGATTTTACTCACGGAAACCGGTCATTTGTACCGGGGTAGATAAACCAAGAGTTTCAGCACTTTATAGCGATTACACCACATATGTAGGCGCATTTAAGCGTGAATATACAAATCACTCAGTGATAAGTAGTAACTAATTTTTAGGATTTTTAACTGCCAAACGCAACTATTGAAAGTGCTATGTGTTTCAAAAGCGCTTATTAGGTTGTTCAATTACAGCGATATAACACAATATTACTGCTTGTAATTTTTGGTTATACTTATTTATCATTCATACATGCGTCGCTGCGGAATGAAGCCAATCGCAACTCACTTGTTGACATGATGCATCGAGTTAGTGCTATCCATTCCGCACTATACTATCTGTGACGCGCTAAGTAATGTACTAGCGTCTTCAGAGCACCAGGATCGGAACCGGACATATGACCAAAAGCACACGGAAGTTTGCCAATCTCATGCTGGCAGCAACAGCCGTGGCGCTTCTCGCGGGTTGTGCCGGTGGGCCTGAGTTTCAGGGTACGCCTCAGGAAGGTGCCAAGCGCACCGATACCTATCCGACCTTTGGCCGAATGCCAAAAGCTGCGACTACACAGATTACGCCCGAAGAGAAGGCGCAGATGATGTCCGGCCTTGATTCTGACCGCACGCGTCTTGCGGCCACACGTTCTTCCAATGCAGCTCTCACACCAGCTCAGGCCGCTGCTTTGCGCAAACAGGCGCAGGAAGAAACAGACGCCACCCTCAAGCAGATCGAAGCCGGGGAATAACGGGCTTTTCTTTCTATAAAAGCTTCGTCGCAGAACTGTAACAAGTCTCGACCCGATTCGATAACAGGTGTATAGCTCCTAACCCGGCGCATACGCGCCGTTTCATTCAACTCCCTTCTGGAACAGGATCATGTCGGAAGAATTTCATAAAGTCCGTCGCTTGCCACCTTATGTCTTTGAACAGGTAAATCGCCTGAAGGCATCGGCGCGAGCGGCTGGAGCCGACATCATTGATCTCGGAATGGGTAATCCTGATCTGCCGACGCCAAAGAACATCGTCGACAAGCTTTGCGAAGCTGTTCAGGACCCGCGCGCGCATCGATATTCGTCGTCGAAGGGCATCCCCGGTCTTCGCCGTGCGCAGGCACAATATTATGCGCGTCGTTTTGGTGTGAAGCTCAACCCGGATACACAGGTCGTTGCGACGCTTGGTTCCAAGGAAGGCTTCGCCAATATGGCGCAGGCGATCACGGCGCCCGGCGATGTCGTGCTTTGCCCGGATCCAACCTATCCGATTCATTCGTTCGGCTTCATCATGTCGGGCGGTGTGATCCGTTCGATTCCTGCAAAGCCGGATGAGGATTTCATTCGTGCGCTGGATCGTGCGGTCAAGCATTCTATTCCAAAGCCGCTCGCGCTTATTCTTAACTTCCCGTCGAACCCGACCGCTTATATTGCTACCCTTGATTTCTACAAGGATGTGGTCGATTTCGCGCGTAAGAACGATCTGATCATTCTGTCGGATCTGGCTTATTCGGAAATCTATTTTGACGACAACAACCCGCCACCATCGGTTCTTGAAGTGCCGGGTGCGATGGATGTTGCTGTCGAGTTCACTTCGATGTCGAAGACGTTTTCGATGCCGGGCTGGCGCATGGGCTTTGCAGTTGGCAATGAACGCCTGATTGCGGCACTGACGCGCGTTAAATCCTATCTGGATTATGGTGCATTCACGCCTATTCAGGTTGCAGCAACCGCAGCACTTAACGGCGACGGTACTGACATTGCTTATGTTCGGAATGTCTATAAGCAGCGTCGCGATGTGCTGGTCGACAGCTTTGGCCGTGCAGGCTGGGATGTGCCGCCACCAGCGGCAACCATGTTCGCATGGGTTCCGATTCCAGAGCGTTTCCGTGCGCTGGGCTCGCTCGAATTCTCCAAGCTTCTGGTTGAAATGGCCGACGTGGCTGTTGCGCCGGGCGTAGGCTTTGGCGAACACGGTGATGAATATGTTCGTATCGCATTGGTCGAGAACGAACACCGCATCCGTCAGGCTGCTCGTAACATCAAGCGCTTCCTGTCCGCCAAGGACGAGAATGTGCAGAACATCATTCCGCTTGAAGGTCGCCGTTAAGCGATTTTAACCGGACAAAGCAGGGGCCGTCTTCTGGTCGGCCCTTGTTTCCCACCACATAGAAATTCAACGAATCGGAAAGACAGAACAATGAGTGATGCATTGCGGATCGGCGTTGCCGGACTGGGCACCGTTGGTGCTTCGGTGTTGCGTATTCTACGTGACAAGGCCGAAATGCTCACTCGTCAGTGCGGCAAGCAAGTTACTGTTACTGCGGTGAGCGCACGCGATCGAACTCGTGATCGCGGTGTCGATCTTCGTGGCATTGAATGGTTTGACGATCCGATCGAGCTTGCCAAAAGCGCGAATATTGATGTTTTCGTTGAGCTGATCGGTGGTGATGAAGGCCCGGCCAAAACGGCTGTTGAAGCTGCATTGCGTGCAGGTCATCATGTTGTGACTGCTAATAAGGCGCTTCTTGCAAAGCACGGCGTGGCGCTTGCCAAGATTGCCGAAGAGAAGGGCGTTCTTCTCAATTTTGAAGCAGCCGTTGCTGGCGGCATTCCCGTCATCAAGGCGATGCGTGAATCATTGACCGGCAACACGGTTTCGCGCGTTTACGGTATCATGAACGGCACCTGTAACTACATCCTCACCCGGATGTGGGAAGAGGGCATTTCGTTTGAAGATTGCCTCGCAGACGCGCAGCGTCTCGGTTATGCCGAAGCTGATCCGACCTTTGACATTGAGGGCAACGATACGGCGCACAAACTTGCGCTGCTCACAAGTCTTGCATTTGGCACTCAGATTGCTGCCGACGACATTTATCTTGAAGGCATCAGCAATATTTCACTGGCCGATATTCGTGCTGCTGACGAGCTTGGCTATCGTATTAAGCTGCTCGGCGTTGCGCAGAAGACCGATACCGGTATAGAACAGCGCGTGCATCCGACCATGGTTCCAACTTCGTCAGTAATTGCACAGGTCCATGGCGTGACCAATGCAGTTGCAATCGAAACTGACCTCCTGGGTGAGCTTCTGCTTTCTGGTCCGGGTGCCGGTGGTAATGCCACGGCTTCGGCCGTGATCGGCGATCTGGCAGATATTGCCAAAAGTCGTCCCGGCTTTCAGCATGGCCCCGTTTTCGGAACACCTGCGAAAGCCTTGCAGCCATATAAGCGTGCGAAGATGCGCAAGCATGCGGGCGGCTATTTCATTCGCCTGACGGTTTATGATCGTATCGGTGCATTTGCTGGAATTGCCAAGCGTATGGCTGAGAACGACATTTCGCTTGAGTCAATCGTTCAACGTCCTTTGATGGACAGCGATGTAAGTGATGGCATCAAGACTGTTATCCTCGTTACGCACGAAACGACTGAATCCGCTGTGAAGAAAGCTCTTGAAGCAATTCTCAAGGATGATCATCTGGTCAACAAGCCACAGATGATCCGTATCGAACGCGCAGGCTGATTATATCCAATAGTGTTGCCACTCTTGAAGGGCGGCAACGACTTTGCTAAGAAGCACCCATCGGAATAGTCCGGTTTAGAGACAATATGGAAAAGGAGGGCTGTAATATGGATGTGACGCGTCACGACCGTCATCGTCAGTATGGCCCTGATTTTGCCCTGCAACATTAAATTGTGCAGGGCCGATTAAGACTGAAACAAAGGTCTTTTTCTGCCTTTTCTGAAGGCTCAGCTTCAATTGCTGTAGCCGCAAATTTGCAAGCATGTTGATTGAAGCTGTTTGAGAACTGCTCGTCAGTGCTTGGCCAAATTGGGCCTATCGTCGTGTCTCTTATATCTGTTCAGAATCTTTCGCTTAGCCTCCATCAGACCTTGTTTGCAAACCTCGATTTCGTCGTAGGCGATGGCGAGAGGCTTGGTATCGTTGCCGCCAATGGTCGTGGAAAGACCAGTCTTTTACGATTGATTGTCGGAGAGGGGGAGCCCACCAGCGGTACGATCACGCGCTCGCGTGGGCTCAAAATCGGTTATGTCAACCAGTATGTTTCTGACAATCTGATGGATCTGTCTTTCTATGACGTCGTGCTCAGCGGACTGGATGAAGAAGCACGCGCTTATGAAAGCTGGCGTGCTGATATCGTGCTTGACGATCTCAATGTTCCGGCTGAATTGCGTGAACTTGCCATTCGGCAGTTGAGTGGTGGCTGGCAGCGGCTTGCGCTTCTGGCACGCACATGGGTGTCCGAGCCTGACGTACTATTGCTGGACGAGCCGACAAACCATCTCGACCTTGAGAAGGTGCATTTGCTGGAAAACTGGCTTGATGCGCTCCCGCGTTCAGTAGCCGTCATTGTTTGCAGTCATGACCGCGCCTTTCTTGATGTGGTGACGAAACGCACGCTTTTCCTGCGTGCGGATAAGTCGTTTGTCTTTGCGTTGCCCTACAGCCAAGCGCGTGTGGCGCTTGACGAGATAGATGCGGCTGACGCCCGCCAGTTTGAAAAGGACATGAAGACTGTCCAGCAATTGCGCAGACAGGCGGCAAAGCTCAACAATATAGGCATTAACTCGGGAAGTGATTTGCTGGTGGTGAAAACCAAGCAGTTGCGTGCGCGAGCCGAGAAAATCGAGGAAAGCGCGAAAGCAGCACATGTCGAACGCTCTGCGGGCAAGATCAGGCTCGATGGTCGGGGCAGCCATGCCAAGGCATTGATCGTTATCGATCAGGCCGAGATTGCGGCTCCTGACGGTCGCCCCCTCTATAAAGCCGGGCAGTTGTGGGTAAATCCCGGTGACAGAATTGTGCTGCTCGGCGCTAACGGTACGGGTAAGACGCGATTGCTCACACTGGTTCGTGAAGCAATCCTTCAGCCGGAACAATCACTTGCGGGCATCAAAGCAACGCCGTCACTCGTGTTGGGCTATAGTGATCAGGCTTTATCCGAGCTGAATGGTAAATGGACGCCATTTGAGACGATCATGAAGCGTTTTGATGTCGGCGACCAGCGAGCACGATCCTTGCTTGCCGGCGCCGGTATGACGCTTGAGATGCAGACCAAACCTTTGTCGCGGCTTTCGGGCGGACAAAAGGCGCGGCTTGCCATGCTGGTTCTGCGTCTGACCAAGCCGAACTTCTACATTCTCGATGAGCCGACCAATCATCTGGATATCGATGGGCAAGAAGCGCTGGAAGCAGAACTGTTGAGCGATGAAACAGCGAGCCTCATCGTATCGCATGATCGCAGTTTCGTGCGTAACGTTGGAAATCGTTTCTGGGTAATCGATAGAAAAAAGCTGGTCGAAGTTGATAATCCGGAGTTTTTCTTCGAAGCGGCTGTCGGTTGATCTGCTGAAAATTCTTTTGGTTGCTTTCAGCTTTCTGGTCTCAATGGTTGGGTGTGTTCGTTCACGCCCGACCAAGACATGAAACTAAGTGTGTGACCTTAAATCGATTAAGCGCTTGAGTGCAAAATCTTTTTACCCTTCATTCTCTTGCAGGCGGCAGGGGACTTTGACAAAAGATTTGCATATTGTCGCTATAAGTGACGACACTGTCGTTCTGACGACGCAGCAACCTCATTCGAATTCAGGACTTTGTTCACATGGCCAAGACCGCAGAGCAGCAACCGCATGGATCAGCCCAGGGACTGGATCGCATTCTCACACTCGAACTCGTTCGTGTGGCAGAACGCGCGGCAGTGGCTGCAGCACGCCTTCGTGGACGTGGCGATGAAATGGCTGCCGATCAGGCCGCAGTTGACGCCATGCGTCAGGAGCTTAATCGTCTGCCGATTGCTGGTACCGTCGTAATTGGTGAAGGCGAACGCGATGAAGCGCCGATGCTCTATATCGGGGAAGAAGTTGGCACCAAGCAGGGGCCTGATGTCGATATCGCGCTCGACCCCCTGGAAGGTACGACGATTTGCGCCAAGAATCTGCCGAACTCGCTGGCTGTTATCGCCATCGCTGAGAAGGGGAATCTGCTCTATGCGCCAGATGTTTACATGGAAAAAATTGCTGTTGGTCCAGGTTATCCGAAGGGCGTTGTCGATCTCGATGCAACACCGACCGACAACATCATGGCCATTGCAAAGGCCAAGGGCGTAAAGCCACATGAAATTACGGCCTGCATTATGGATCGTCCACGCCACGCGCGTCTGATCGAAGAAGTGCGTGCGACTGGTGCGTCCATTCGTTTGATCGGCGATGGTGACGTTGCGGGTGTTATGCACACGACCAATCCGGATGAAACCGGCATCGATATTTATATCGGTATCGGTGGTGCGCCGGAGGGTGTGCTGGCAGCTGCTGCATTGCGTTGCATTGGCGGCCAGATGCAGGGCCGACTTCAGCTTAATTCTGATGAGAAAATCGCACGCGCGGCCAAGATGGGCATTTCCGACCCGAAAAAGGTCTATACTCTGGAAGAGATGGCGAAGGGCGACGTGCTTTTTGCTGCAACCGGTGTGACGGATGGTAATATGCTTTCTGGCGTCAAGTTCGCCCGTGATTATATCCAGACCCACACAATCGTCATGCGCTCAAGTTCGCAGACAGTTCGTGAAATCAAGGCACGGCATCAGGATTTGTCGAAGTTCTAACAGAGCTATCATAGGGTTGTTTAAAAGGCGGCATTGCAAAAATGTCGCCTTTTGTGTCTTTAAGAAACCATGACAACAGAACGCTTTTTTCTTGGCATCCGTAAATCTGTCACTGGCCAGAAATGGATGGATCGGCTCGGCCCGCGTGAGGCCAATACGGCGCTCGCAATCGCGCAGCATCATGGCATTTCCGATCTGGTATCGCGCGTGCTTGCAGGGCGCGGGGTTTCTGTAGAAGGCGCGCCGGAGTTTATCGATCCGAGCCTGCGCAACCTGATGCCAGATCCAGCCATGCTGACCGATATGGATAAAGCCGCAAACCGCATCGCCGACGCTATTATGCGGCGCGAGACGGTTGCTATTTTCGGCGACTATGACGTTGACGGTGCATGTTCATCCGCCCTCATGGCGCGGTTTTTGAAACATTATGGTATCACGCATTCAATCTATATTCCGGATCGTATCTTTGAAGGATATGGCCCGAACCCCGATGCCATGCGTGAACTGGTCGCAAAGGGTGCCTCGTTAATCGTGACGGTTGATTGCGGCACCAACAGCGCGCCGTCGATTACGGCTGCAAAAGAAGCTGGTGCCGATGTCGTGGTTATCGACCACCATCAGGTAGGCGGTGATCTACCGGATGATGCGGTGGCCATTGTCAACCCGAACCGCGAAGACGATATTTCACAGCAGGAGCATCTGTGCGCCGCGGGCGTTGTTTTTCTGACGCTTGTTCAGGTGACAAAAGTTTTGCGCGAACGTGGCAAGGGGCCTGGGCCGGACCTTCTCTCGCTGCTCGATTTGGTGGCACTTGCGACAGTTTGCGACGTGGTTCCGCTGAAAGGTGTCAATCGCGCCTTTGTCGTGAAGGGACTGCTGGTTGCGCGTAGCCAGAGCAATGCGGGACTGGCAGCACTTGGCCGGGTTTCGCGCATTGGCGAGCCGCTCAATGTTTTCCATCTTGGCTATCTGATCGGCCCACGTATCAATGCCGGGGGACGTATTGGTGATGCAGGGCTGGGCGCTCGGTTGCTTACACTGGACGATTCAACCGCTGCTGATCCAATTGCGGCAGAACTCGACCGACTCAATCAGGAGCGACAGGCTATGGAAGCCGAAATGCTGATTGAGGCCGAAGCGGAAGCTTCACTTGAGCTTTCAGGCGGTGCAGGTGCATCGGTGATTGTGACGGCAAGTGATCGCTGGCATCCGGGTATCGTCGGATTGCTGGCATCGCGGCTCAAAGAAAAGGCGCGTCGGCCTGCCTTTGCGATTTCATTTAATGCGAATGGCATTGGCTCGGGGTCGGGGCGTTCTATTTCCGGACTTGATCTTGGCAAACTGGTTCGCGGTGCGATGGAGCGCGGGTTGCTGGTAAAGGGCGGTGGTCACGCCATGGCAGCTGGTATTACCATTGAGCGCGGCAAGCTTGGTGCGCTTCGTGCATATCTTGAGGAAGAATCGGCTGATACGGTCGCAAGGCTTCGTGAAAATCAGAGTCTTTCGATTGACGGGGCGGTTGCTGCTTCGGGCGCGACTGTTTCGCTTTATGAATCGTTGCAGAAAGCTGGTCCTTTCGGCTCTGCGCATCCACAGCCGGTGCTTGCACTTCCGCATCATATATTGGCGGATGTGCGTTTAGTGGGACGCGATCATGTGCGTGTTGCTCTGCGTGGCGCAGATGGCAAACGCGTCAACGCGATCGCCTTCCGCGTTGCTGAAGGCGATCTGGGGCGGTTTTTGTTTAATAATATCGGTCAGAGTGTCCATATTGTTGGGAATCTGTCGCTCAATCACTGGAACGGTTCAGTCACTCCTCAGATACAGATTCTGGATGCAGCTGTGCCTATTTGAATTTTCTCAACTTTTTTGTCTTCACGCTCTTGTGAAAACGGGGAGCGAATTCCCATATAATCACGGACTAAAATATTCTGTGATTACTCTATTGGGAGATACTTATGCCGGGTTCCGGAAACCGCCTGACCAAACTGACCGCTGCAATGGTCCTTGGGCTTATAGCCTCTTTTGCCGCTGTTGATTTCGCCGAGGCTCGCCGTGCTGGCGGGGGCGGTTTTGGTAGCCGTGGTGCACGTACATATCAGGCGCCTGCACCGACACGCACTGCACCAAACAATGCAGCGCCTATGGAACGTTCGATGACGCCAAATACAGGTGCAACCCAGACCAATCGTCCGGGTGCAGCGGCAGGCCCACAGAATGCAGCTGCAGCTCGTTCCGGCGGCATGTTTGGCAATTTCGGCCGTTCGATGCTCGGTGGTCTCCTTGTTGGTGGTCTGATCGGCATGTTGCTGGGTAATGGCCTTGGCGGTATGGCCGGCATGTTAGGCCTTCTGTTGCAGGTCGCTGTCATTGCGCTGATCGCGATGTTCGTCATGCGCATGATTGCAAATCGTCGTCAGACGGCAGCAGCGGGTGCAGGCAACGCCGGTGCTCAGCCTTTTAATGCTGCACAGGTTTTTGGTTCTGCAAAGACTGCCGCACCGCAGTCAAATACTGCAAGCCGCACGCCTTCGGTTAATCCGTTTGCCAACAAGCAGGCAGAAGCTCCAGCTGCGCCCGTTGTTGAAGAAGAGCCAATGGATGTGGGGCAGGAAGAGCTTGATCGTTTTGAGCAGATGCTTTCTGAAATCCAGACCGCTTATGGTCGTGAGGATTATGCAGCACTGCGCAAGCTCGCAACACCGGAAGCCATGTCTTACTTGGCTGAAGAACTAGGCGAGATCGCTTCAAGCGGTATGCGTAATGAAGTCAAGGACGTGAAGCTGCTTCAGGGCGATGTTTCCGAAGCATGGCGTGAAGGCAATGTTGACTATGCCACTGTCGCCATCCGCTACTCGGCTATCGATGTTATGCTTGATCGCAATACAGGTGCAGTCGTTGAAGGCAACCCTGATGAGCCGGTTGAAAGCGTCGAAGTCTGGACGTTCACCCGCGTTGATGGTGGCGACTGGTTGCTCGCAGCCATTCAAGGCACCGAATAAGCCTAACAGTTTTAATGAAAAGGCCCGGTCGAGAGACCGGGCCTTTTTCTTGATTACCAGCTGCCGATGTTTTCGGCCGAAGCCCATGGCTCCTGCGGAGCGAGGCGCTCACCCTTCTGGATCAGTTCGATGGAAATGCCGTCGGGTGACTTGATGAAAGCCATGTGGCCGTCGCGTGGTGGACGGTTGATTGTGACGCCAGCGTCTTTCAGATTCTGGCAAGTCTCATAGATATTATCGACCGCATAAGCGAGATGGCCGAAGTTACGGCCACCGGTATAGGTTTCCGGGTCCCAGTTATAGGTCAGTTCCAACTCTGGAGCGCGTTCTGCCTTGGCCTTATCCTTGTCTGATGGCGCGGCAAGGAAGATGAGCGTAAAGCGACCTTTCTCATTTTCAGTCCGGCGAATTTCTTCAAGGCCAAACTTGTTCACGTAAAAATCGAGCGATTCATCAATGTCGCGAATTCTAACCATCGTGTGCAGATAACGCATAGTCTTCTCCTGGTTCGCATGTTTGCCGGTTGTAGGATTTAACGCTTTCCCCAAAGAATGGTTCAGCTTTTCGTATCCTGCCGTCCGGTTTCCAATGCACGGCTTGAAAGAGCAATTTCGTGGATAGGCGGCTTACGTGAAAACGCAAGTAAACAAGTTGTCGAATTGCCATGCTGCCATATGTTTTCGACGAGGTGCTTGATACGGCAATTTTCAATTTTAGAAATTGGCAAATTAACGCTGAGAGCACAAAGCCTGTGATCATCTTCATGACAGCAAAAGTTTAGGCTTGCCGCCTCCGGTTAAGGAAGTGTTATTCTTTGGGCAAGAATCAGGACAGAATCGCAACGGAACAACAGAGGAGGGACGAGCGCATGGCGGACAAATCTGTGTCGGATGACCAGTTTCGCAGTCAGGCCTCCTCAGAAGAGCTAGGCGAACTTATTGAAGTGTCCGGCCACATCAAGTGGTTCGACGTTGCAAAGGGGTACGGTTTCATCGTGCCCGACCAGCCTGGGCTTTCCGATATTCTCCTTCATGTCACATCGCTTCGCCGCGATGGCTTTCAAACAGCGCTCGAAGGCGCGCGTATCGTTTGTGAAGTGCGCAATGGCGATCGTGGTATGCAGTGCTTCCGCGTTCTTTCCATGGATACGTCTACAGCAGTTCATCCGGCTCAGATGGCGCCACAGCGCACGCATGTAACGGTTACGCCATCAAGCGGGCTGGAGCGCGTGATTGTGAAGTGGTTCAACCGCACCAAGGGCTTCGGCTTTCTGACGCGCGGTGAGGGCACAGAAGATATTTTCATTCATATGGAAACGCTTCGTCGCTTCGGCATGATGGAACTGCGCCCCGGTCAAGTCGTTCTGATCCGTTTCGGCAACGGAGACAAGGGCCTCATGGCTGCGGAAATCCATCCAGATATTGGCACGGCGATTCCGGTTTCTCATTGAGCAGCCCACCAAAGCTCATAGAATCACTCTATCTCTTCGCTTAATGCATCATCCAGCGCAAAAACGTTTCGCACTTTTGCTGGAGATGATCGAACTCCCATTTCATATTCTGTAACAACCGGGTGATGCTGGCGACTTAGTCTTGCCGTACTACAACCTCGTTGTTATCTTCGCGGCTCAATCGCACCATTCGTGAGCGCCCGTGACAGCGCAATTGGCACGAACGCGCAGCACGAGAGCAGGGTATGGGCCGGATTCTTTTCGCATTCGCTTTTCTATTTTTTGCTGTTTCTGCCCATGCGCAGGAAACCAAGCCAATGCTATTGCCTTTGGATAAAGAACCGCTGACCTTCGTTACCTC
Source organism: Brucella sp. NBRC 12953 (assembly GCF_040369775.1). NCBI lineage: Bacteria > Pseudomonadati > Pseudomonadota > Alphaproteobacteria > Hyphomicrobiales > Brucellaceae > Brucella > Brucella sp. NBRC 12953. The sequence goes on along the minus strand of NZ_BAABSV010000004.1, from coordinate 9,412 downwards.
AAAGGGCAAGGTTTCATTCGGGTTGGAGATTGCTGCTACAGATGAAGCGCGTATGCGTGGTCTGATGTGGCGAACCGATTTTCCGAAAGACCGCGCGATGCTCTTTGTTTTTGGCGAAATGCGGAGCGTGATGATGTGGATGCAGAACACGCCTTCGCCGCTGGATATGGTTTTTCTTGACGATACCGGCCATGTGTCGGCGATCCATGAAAATGCAGAACCGTTCTCCGAGGCCATCATTTCTTCGCAAGGGCCTGCGGCTTATGTGGTTGAACTTCTGGCCGGGACTGTTAAACGAACCGGTATCAAGCGTGGTGACAGTGCGATCCACAAGGCCATTTGTGGTGAGTGTCGCAGTTAAGCCTGTCAAAAATCCCGCATTCTGAAATTCAAAAGGAATACAAAATTGAGCGCGCTCGATATCGAATATTTCGAACATGATGGTCTGCGTCTTGCGTATCGTCAGGACGGAGAGGGCGATCCGATCCTGCTCATTCACGGCTTTGCCTCGTCAAGCCTCGTCAATTGGGTGTCGCCGGGTTGGTTTCGCACTTTGACTGAAGCAGGTTATCGCGTGATCGCCATCGATGATCGTGGCCACGGCTTTTCTGCAAAGAGCCATGAAGCAGCGGATTACACACCGAGCGCCATGGCGGGTGATGCCGCGGCTCTGCTCGATCATCTTGGCATCGAAAAAGCGCATGTCATGGGATATTCGATGGGCGCGCGCATCACTGCGTTTCTGGCAATCGAGCACCCCGAACGTGTTCATAGCACCGTGTTTGGCGGTCTTGGCATCGGCATGGTGACGGGCGCGGGCGACTGGGAGCCAATTGGTGAAGCACTTCTTGCAGAAGATCCATCGACCATCACGCATCCGCGCGGGATGATGTTCCGCAAATTTGCCGACCAGACCAAGAGTGATCGAATTGCGCTCGCGGCTTGTGTCATTACATCCAAGGAACTGGTTTCTGCCGAGGCAATTGCGCGCATCATGCAGCCGGTCCTTGTAGCGGTGGGTACGACAGACGATATTGCAGGGAGCGCTCAAGAGTTGGCAGATATGCTGCCAAATGGCCGTGCGCTCGATATTCCTGACCGTGACCACATGTTGGCGGTGGGTGACAAGGTTTATAAGAAAGGTGTTCTGGCCTTTCTCGAAGAAAACCCTCTCTGAGTTCGGGCGCGATACGCTAACGACAGCGATAAGATTTATGCGGTGTAAAGGCACGGCATTTTGAGATATGTTGTCTGCCGAACTCGCATTGCAATGCAGGCTTTATGGGCAACGGGAGTGTTCAATTGTCTGCAATGAGCAAAATTGGAGTATGCATGATGTCCGTTCGTTCGAACGCAAAATTGTCCCCTTCGTTGGGGCAGGTTGATCCGATCTGGCATTCCATTCGCGCTGAAGCGGAGGAAGCGGCCAAGAACGATCCCGTGCTTGGAACGTTTCTGTATGCGACGATCCTCAATCAATCGACGCTCGAAGATGCAGTGATGCATCGCATTGCCGAACGTCTTGGTCATGCGGATCTGAGCGCGGATATCCTGCGTCAGACTTTTGATGCGATGTTTGAAGCCAATCCGGAATGGTCGCATATAGTGCGCGTCGATATACAGGCCGTGTATGACCGCGATCCGGCTTACAGCCGTTTTATGGACCCAATTCTTTATCTGAAGGGTTTTCATGCCATCCAGACGCATCGTCTGGCTCATTGGCTTTATAAAGAAGGTCGTAAGGATTTTGCTTATTACCTGCAAAGCCGTTCGTCTTCGATCTTCCAGACTGATATTCATCCTGCTGCAAAGTTTGGCAGTGGGTTGTTCCTTGACCATGCGACCGGGCTTGTGGTGGGCGAAACGGCTGTCATTGAAGACAATGTTTCGATTCTGCATGGCGTAACGCTGGGCGGTACGGGCAAGGCCAGTGGTGATCGTCACCCTAAGATTCGCCATGGTGTGCTGATCGGAGCGGGTGCGAAAATTCTCGGCAATATCGAAGTTGGAAATTGCTCAAAAATTGCAGCTGGTTCTGTCGTACTGAAACCTGTGCCGAATAATGCGACAGTTGCTGGTGTGCCAGCAAAGGTTGTCGGGGAAAGCGGCTGTTCCGAGCCATCGCGCGTTATGGACCAGACGCTGGGCGAAGCAGCCTTTGGTGAGCACATGTACGGCGAAGGTATTTAGCCCGGCATAGTTCCCATAAATCGTAACGATCTGCCGCGTCTGGTCTTTTCATCAGCGCGGACTATATCGACAAACAGTCATCCAAACTAACGGTGTATGCGCTGAGCCGCTCATGCGTTAGTGCTTTACATCAAACAATGCCGGGTGCATTAAACCGGCCTCAATTCAATATCAGGAGAAGCCGGTTGAAACCCGAAGAACTCAAGAAACTCGACGCATATTTCAAGCGGACTTTCAACAATCCGGGCCTTCAGGTGAAGGCGCGTCCGCGCAAGGACGATTCCGCTGAGGTATATCTGGATGATGAGTTCCTGGGTCTCGTCTATAAGGACGAAGACGAAGGCGAACTTTCCTACAACTTCTCGATGGCTATTCTTGACGTCGATCTTTAAGATCCGTCTTGATTGATGAACCAGAACGCCCTTTCTGCTTTGCAGAGAGGGCGTTTTTTATTGGCTTGATGGTCCGAGGAGCGTTCTCTACAAAAGTTGGCGCTGATTGAGGAAGGTGGGAGAAATCATGATTGATTCATTTGCGCGCCATGTTTTGGGTACTGCCGCAGCCCTATGTATGGGCCTTGTGGCTTCCTCTGCGCAAGCGCAAGCGCAGGCGATTGACGATGACGGTACCTGTCCCGAACTGGCCCAGAAAATGAGCAAGATCTATTTTGGTTTTCCTGAGATTGTTGATGGTTCCATTGAACGTTTTGCCAGCTGGAAGGCATCCTGTGCCGCTAAGGCTCCTGCGGGACAGGGAAATGTCGTCGCTCTTTGTCAGGGCAAGCTTCAAGGTGAAGGCAATGTCTTCTTCTGGATCAAGGCAGCCGTGGAAGCTGAAAGCAGCGGCTATGAAATCTGCGATTGATCATGGCGCAAGACGACAGAGATAAACAGCTGCCTATCTGGCTTAATATCCGCAATCGTAAAACGCGCGATATTAAGCCGGATCCTGAAAATCGACCGCAATCTGAAATGCGAAAATTTTCGTCGGGTTCGCTTTGGGCCAGTACAGTGCTCGGGGGACTGGTGTCGTTCTTTTTGCTTCGTAGTGCTTTTAATAACGTAACCACAGGAAAAATGGCGGTTTCATCGCAGATGGGGAGGCTTCGCAGCACCTATTACTGGCCGGATGACTGGGGATTCTTCTCGACAATTGTTGGTTTCAAAGTGCTCGCAGGTATCATCTTCCTAGCGGCAACACTCTATTGCCTGAAAGCCGCATTCCGTTCCCATGATAATTAGCGCATGTTGTTCGAAGAATTTGTGATGGAGGAAAGCTCATGCCGATCTATGCGTATAATGGTCACAAACCTGAATTTGCCGACCGGGCCAGTAACTGGATCGCACCGGATGCAACGCTGATTGGTAAAATTCTCGTTGGCGAGAATGTCGGCTTTTGGTTTGGAGCGGTTCTGCGCGGCGATAATGAGATGATCTCGGTTGGTGCGAACACCAATGTGCAAGAACACACCATCATGCATACGGATATTGGGTTTCCGCTCAGCATTGGGGAGGGCTGCACGATTGGCCATCGCGCGATTCTTCACGGTTGCACAATTGGCGATAATAGTTTGATCGGCATGGGGGCCATTTTGCTCAACGGTGCGAAAATCGGGAACAATTGCCTCATAGGCGCGGGCGCGCTGGTGACAGAAGGCAAGGAGTTTCCGGATAATTCGCTAATTGTCGGCTCGCCAGCGCGCGTTATTCGCGAGCTTGATGTTGCCGCTGTCGAAAAGCTGAAGTTGTCAGCCAAGCATTACGTCGAGAAAGGCCAATCTTTCATGCGTGGTCTGGAACCGGCATAAGCAGAATCTGATAAAATATAAAAAGGGATGGGGAACGACGACCCGTCCCTTTTTAATGTGATACTTGATGAAAATCAGTTGCGGATGCTGCTGACGAAGGTTTCGCGGCCATCCTTGATAGAGAACCAGGTGCCAGTGTTGGTCGTCGATTGGCGCTTAAGATAGGTGTAGTCGGTTTCGTTCCAAAGGCGCACACGCTGATCGAGATTGTCGAGAATGAAGTCGCCGCGATCTGTGCGTACCGTCAGAACCGCATGACCTTCGCCGTTTGCCTGACGAACGACTGTCATCAGGAGCGTATTGACTGGGATACCGAGAGCAATAAGCTCGCGGCGCTTGAGCAGCATATAATCATCGCAATCGCCAGCCGTGGTTGGGTATTCCCAATATTCCTCGCGGCCCCAGACGTCCATATCGGTGCGTGGTGCGATTCGTTCATTGACGCTGGCGTTAACCGCGATGATTTCCTGCCAAACTTTCTGATTGAGCGTCAGCGGCGCGCTGTTAGCGCTGGTGATCTTGCACTCTGTGTCATGGCGCTCGCAAAATTCATAATGGCCGATCGGCTGAGATGTACGCTCACCAGTTGGCATCCAGTGCGACTTGGATGCTGGATTCGCTGCTTGCGCAAAAGCCGTACCCAGTAACAGCAGGATTGCTGCGATGATTGTTTGCTTCGTCATTCTTTTTGTCTCCCTGTTGGAAACAAGAATGCGTGCAAGACTTTGAGGGGTAGGAAACTCAGACGCGAAAATGCGAATCTAATTTGAATAAAACTGCGCGGAACTCAGCAATGTTTTGTTCAGAAATGGCGCGTTTAAGACCATTTTAGAGGGTTTTATGGCCTTTTGATGCCCAAATTTCCCAAAAATGCGGTTTGCCAATCCGTAACCTTAGTGCGCGTTTACCTTTATATTACTGACCTTAAATGTTTCCAGTCAGGCTTTGCCGCCGTTGATGACCCGGAGAGCTGGCATATTGTGCGCAGGAACCGGCGTACCCCAGTGGCGTGTGCTGTTTGCTACATTGACTGTCATCACGGAAGGTTTGCGGACCTCCTGCTCAATGATTAGATCGGGTGCAAGCGGTTCAACACTGTTAAGATGGCCCAAGACCAGCGGATCGGCACCGGCCCATGCGACGTCACTAAGAACAACGATGCTGCCAAGGAGATTGATTCTTCCGCCTTCGCCTCTTTCGAGCGGTGCCAGCAACATCTCAAAGGCCAGACTACGTCCTGAGAGACTAATGCCGTCATTCTGGCTCAAAGCCGGGACCAAGAGAGAATCAATGTTTCTGGCAAGTTCGTTAAGGGCAGAGCGATTGCGTTCAGGCCAGAGTGACAGGAACCGAGTGGCTTTAAGTTCGCGACCGAACAGGGCACAAACGCGTGTGCCCGCGAGGCGGAACATCAGGTCCCCCGTTTCATCTTCTTCAAGAATGAACAGATCCGACAAATGCCGTACGAGCTTGCGAGGCTGGATCAGTTCGCGCTGCGGCGCATGGAGCGCGTTACCCTGACTTAAAGCCAGTCGCTGCCATTCGCTAAAAATTGCGATCGTGCTGCGGTTTTTCATTATGCGCTGCTTGCCGTTTTATCCTGATTTCGGGCAGTGCCCGTTGGTCAGCGCATTAAAATAGTATTAACGGCGAGGGCGCCAGCTGAACCCTTTCTTCATCCACTAGGGGTGGTTGTTAAGGTTAACAAGAAGTAATAGTTGCAAAAGTTCTTTTATAGCAGTTTGATGGGTTGTCAGTTGAAGCCATTGTCTTGGTTGGCTTTTTTCTGATCTCCAGATTCTGTCTCGCAAAAGTCAGACATTTGCGACAAGGCCGTACGGGATACTCCGGCGGCCTTTATTTTTAACGAATTGTCACTTATCAAGAATCCATATCCAGATGAGCGCGACCGCCAAGAGCGATCAGCGCGACAGGTCTTTCGCAGACGGAAAGTGGCAATCGATGAGCACGCCTCAGCCTGAAATGCGCGGAAACTCCAACGATTCGAGACGTTCGGGCGGCAGCGAACCAATATTCAACATACCGAGCGTCATTCTTGCGCTAATGGCGATCTGCGCTGGCGTCTATATCTATCAAAATTACTTTATCAGTGAGCAGCAGAACTATGAGTTCATGCTGAACTTTGCTTTGATTCCCGCGCGGTTCTCACTTGCTGGTGGCTTTACCGATCCGTCCGCACTTTTCACGCTCATCAGTTACTCTTTCATGCATGGCGGTTTTGCGCATATTGCGGTCAATATGATCTGGTTTGCGGCTTTCGGTTCTCCGCTCGCGGGCCGTATCGGTACTGGTCGAATGATTATTTTCTGGATTCTAACGTCGGTGATTGCGGGCCTCACGCATTATGCGATCTATCCCGAAAGCGTAACGCCACTCGTTGGTGCTTCCGGCGCAATCTCCGGCATGATGGGGGCTGCAGCGCGTTACGGGTTCCGCCGTGTCGGCTTTGGGCGCAGGTCGGAATTTGCAGGGCCGGTGCTGCCTATTGGTCTCACGCTCACACTTAAGCCTGTGCTGACCTTCGTGGGTATCTGGTTTCTGATCAATATTTTCACAGGTCTTTATTCTACAGGCGGCGCTGACTTATCGGGAATTGCATGGGAAGCCCATATTGGTGGCTTCATCGCAGGCTTTTTCGGGATTTCACTGCTTGATAAGCCCCGAAGCTACGACGCTGTGATTAGGCGCTGAGCTTAGGTCTCCCAATTTAGTCTGCTTGCAAAGCGGCTAATCAAAGCGCACCATTATTGGAACGCAGCTGGAGGAGTTGCGTTAGAATCATGCAGCGATCCTGCAGATTGGATTGCTGAACCTTGGGAGGGACTTTGGCATGACTGTTAGATCGATTCTCGAGACAAAGGGCAGGGATGTTGTTGTTATAGGCCCTGAGGAAACGCTTTCTCATGCTGTTGCTGTCTTAGCTCAACACAAAATCGGTGCTTTGGTCGTCTGTGATGAAGCAGGTCGGATAAAGGGCATTTTTTCTGAACGTGACGTGGTGCGTGCTATCGCGTCTATGCAAGAAAAGATCGCCGACCGGCTTGTGTCTGAGTTTATGACTACAAAGGTACAGGTTTGTCGGGAACATCACACTGTGAATCAGGTGATGGAAATCATGACCCGCAATCGGTTCCGTCATATGCCGGTGGAAGAAAATGGCAAGCTTGCTGGAATCATCTCAATCGGTGACGTAGTTAAGCGTCGCATTGAGGATGTGGAACGCGAAGCAGAGGATATTCGGACTTACATCGCCACGGCCTAAATCCGTGTGTCCTATTCTTCAAATCATCTGGAGCGCATGAAACGCTCCAGATAAAAACTTGAATCGCTTTTAAGAACCGGTGCGCGCACGCAGATAACGTTCCGCAGCATAGAGCGAAATTGCTGCAGCATTGGAGACGTTAAGCGATTTGATTTCGCCCGGCATATCGAGACGTGCCAGTGCAGTCACCGTTTCGCGGGTCTTCTGACGAAGACCTTTGCCTTCTGCGCCAAGAACGAGTGCAACACGACCACCCTCAAGTGTCGCTTCCATTTCAAGCGGACCTTCCGAATCAAGGCCGATGGTCATGAAACCGAGCGAATGAAGTTCTTCGATCGCTTCTGCAAGGTTGCGAACCTCAATATGAGGAATCAGTTCGAGCGCACCCGAGGCAGCCTTTGCCAGAACACCACTTTCTTGAGGGCTGTGACGGCTCGTGGTAATGATTGCTCCTGCACCAAAAGCCACTGCCGAGCGGATGATAGCACCCACATTGTGTGGATCGGTAACTTGATCCAGCACCAGCAAAAGCGGGCTATCTTTCAATTCCGACAACTTTTTATGACGAAGCGGTTCTGCTTCGATCATGACGCCCTGATGGACGGCATCCGAACCAGTCTCTTTGTCGATCTCTTTAGGTTCGACGATTTCGACTGGGAAGGGGAGGCTCTCTGCTTCGCCAATTTCAAGGCGCGCAAAGCCATTGCGAGTCGCACGCATACGCAAAATCGTGCGTGCGGAATTCTCTACAGCTGCGCGAACCGTATGCAGGCCATAAAGGCGTACGGTTCCATCCGCAACTCGACCGGCCGGAATAGGCGCTCGTTGAGGCCTGTGCGGTGCTTTGCCTTCTGCGGCTGCCTTATGGTCACGATGTTCGCGACGCAGGCGCGCATAATGAGAATCTTTAGGGGTACGGGGTGAGTTTTTATCATTCATGCGGCGCTTATACCCTGTCCACAACATGGAAGATAGCGTGCTCGATTTTATTTAATGTGAGAATTTATATCTCTTTATAGGCGTCAAATCCCGGTTTCGCGCGGTTCTCGGGGGCTGAGGGCGAGGTGATCTGTCCAAGCTGTGGAATGTTCTGCATTCTTTTCACTTTTACCCTGTTGACAGGAGCGACGCATATCGGCATAAGCCCGCTCACAGAACGACGGCGGGCCCAGCGCCAACCGGAAACTCTGTGAAAAATGCCTAGTTACTCGACTCTGCTGATAGTGATATTAGGAGGAATGCCCGAGCGGTTAAAGGGGACGGACTGTAAATCCGTTGGCTAAGCCTACGTTGGTTCAAATCCAACTTCCTCCACCACTGTCGGATTAGAGTTTAGAGTGCGCGGGTATAGCTCAATGGTAGAGCAGCAGCCTTCCAAGCTGAATACACGGGTTCGATTCCCGTTACCCGCTCCAGATTTTCAAGAGCGGATAGGCGTGTAAGGAATCATCGACGGGCGGTTCGCCGTTCCGTTTTGGCATAAATGTCGGCCTGGAAATCTGATTGGTTTCTATGCGGGCGCTCGAGCGGTTCTAGAACAAAGAGAACAACGGCGATGGCAAAGAGCAAGTTTGAACGTAATAAGCCCCACGTAAACATCGGCACCATTGGTCACGTTGACCATGGCAAGACCTCGCTGACGGCAGCGATCACCAAGTTCTTCGGTGAATTCAAGGCATACGACCAGATCGATGCTGCACCAGAAGAACGCGCTCGCGGTATCACCATTTCGACGGCTCACGTTGAATATGAAACTGCAAACCGTCACTACGCACACGTCGACTGCCCAGGCCACGCTGACTATGTTAAGAACATGATCACCGGCGCTGCACAGATGGACGGCGCGATCCTGGTTGTTTCGGCAGCTGACGGCCCGATGCCACAGACCCGTGAGCACATCCTGCTCGCTCGTCAGGTTGGCGTTCCTGCGATCGTCGTGTTCCTGAACAAGTGCGATCAGGTTGACGATGCTGAACTTCTCGAACTCGTAGAACTCGAAGTTCGCGAACTTCTGTCGAAGTACGACTTCCCAGGCGACGAAGTGCCAATCGTTAAGGGTTCGGCTCTTGCAGCTCTCGAAGATTCCTCGAAGGAACTCGGCGAAGACGCAATCCGCAACCTGATGGACGCAG